>DATKBY010000001.1:0-3117 GCA_035513555.1 Steroidobacteraceae bacterium
CGGCAGTTTCATCAATCCGCTGGAGCCCGCCTGCAAGGCCGCGCTCTCGGACCCGTCACGCACGATGCTGGGCCCCGACCAGGAGCGCTGGCTCGACCAGGCGCTCGCCGGCAGCGGCGCCGCCTGGAACGTGCTCGCGCAAAACGTAATGGTCATGACGGTCGTAGAAGGCTCGGTCGAATCGCCGCGCCATTACAGCGACGCCTGGGCCGGCTATCCGCCCGCGCGCGAGCGGCTGCTCGCCGCGCTCGTGAAAAGCGGTGCCGCCAATCCGGTCGTGCTGACCGGCGACATTCATTCTTTCTGGGTCAACGAAATCGCGAATGCCGCGGGCAGGCCGGTCGCGGTCGAACTCGTCGCTTCGTCCATTGCGACGGCGACCTACGACAAGAGCGCGGTGCTGCCGCTCAATCCCGGCGCGAAATTCCACGACGGATTGCACAACGGCTATGTGCGCTGCGAGCTCAATCGCGAGCGCTTGCGCACGGACATCGTCGCGATCGTGGATCGCGCGGACCCGCGGACGGCGAGCAAGCTGCTCGCATCGTTCGACGTGCATTCCGGGAATTCCAGGGTGGTGCCGGCGGAGGGAGTCGAACCCCCGACCTGAGGTTTACAAAACCACTGCTCTACCAGCTGAGCTACGCCGGCAACGGCCGGCATTCTAGCCCGGCTGCGACCCGCAGGGCCTCACTTCGAGCCGCATGATGCGGCCCCCTTCGCCATTCAGCCGGGTGAGATCCGGCAGCGCCGCGGGCGGGACCACGTCCACGTCGATCCAGTAGACGGTGCCGCTGCGCTCCCGCTCGGCGAGGCCCGGCTCGAAGCCCAGCGCCTGCACCTCGTCCATGCGGCGCAATGCACGCTCGCGCTCGCTGTAGAGACCGAGCGAGATCGTGACCTGCCGCCCGTCGCCCGGCATCGTGTAGGCGTCGCCGACGCCGAAGCGGCGCAGCCGCTCGATGATGCCGTCGGCGGTCGCGCGATCCGCGATGCCGCCGAGCGATACCCAGAAACCTTTCCAGACCACGCCTTCGCCGGCGCGCTGCCGCGGGCGCAGGTCGTTCTCGCGCAACCGCGTCGATGCATGCGCCGCTTCGGTCAGGTCATGAAAGGGCCCGAGACTCACGCAGTTGTTCTGGCCGCGTGCCGCGCTGCGTGCCACCGGCACGGCAAGCGGCGCCTCGCGCGCGAGCACGAGCTGCGGGCTGCGCATTGAAACGGGCGCCGGCGCATCGCCGGGTGCGTTGACCCAGTGATGCCAGGCATACCAGGCGAAGTTGGCCAGCAACAGCAGGGCAAGCAGGAGGCGCATCGGCATCGAATCTATGCGCTCGGGCACGCGACTGCCAGCCTCACCGACACGTCGCCGGACAGGATCCGCCGGCGGTCGCCGCCTGTCTCGAGCACCAGCGCGCCATCCGGGTCGACGCCGCGAGCCACGCCTTCCTGCGACTCCCGGCCCTGCAGCACACGCACCGGCCTGCCGGCGAGCGCGTCCGCGTCGCGCCATTCGTCCGCAAACGCAGCGAACCCGCGCGCATCGAACTCTTCGAGTGCGAGCGCGAGTTCGCCGATCAGCAGCGCGGCCACGTGGCTCCGGCGCGGCGCCAAGCCGAGCGTCGCCAGGTCGACGGCCTCGATACCGTCCGCGTGCAGCGCCTCGAGTGCCTGCCTGCTCAGTCGCGTATTGAGCCCGAAGCCAACGACGACATAGGCAGGCCCCGCCGCTTCGCCGCGCAGGTCGATCAGGATGCCGCCGAGCTTGCGGCCCTCATGCACGACGTCATTTGGCCACTTCAATCCGGCGCCCGTGACGCTGAGGGACGCGAGCGCGCGCAGTACGGCGACGCCCGCGGCCAGCGACAGCGCACCGAGCGCGGCCGGCGCGTCGCGAAACATCCAGTTGACCGACAGGCAGAGGCCAGACCCGAAGGGCGCCAGCCAGCGCCGGCCGCGTCGTCCGCGGCCCGCGCTCTGGAATTCCGCGAGACAGGCATCGAAGCGGCCGGCCGGCAGGTCACCCACGGCGAGCAGCGCATCGCTCGTCGAAGCCAGCGCCTCGTGCACGTCGAGATTCCGCAGCCTGCCCGCGGCAAACTGCGGCAGCCCCTGCTGGATGGCCTCCGCCGACAGCAGGTCGAGCGGCTGCGCGAGGCGATAGCCGCGCCCGCGCTCCGCCGTGCATTCGATGCCCCATTCCCGCAATGACCGGAGCTGCTTCCAGACGGCCGCCCGCGACACCGCTAGCGCGGCCGCCAGTTCTTCGCCCGAATGCCGTTCGCCGTCGCGAAGCAGCCGGAGCAGTTCGCCGCGGCGGCTCATGGCTTCGGCTTGCGCGGACCGAGCAGCCACAGCCGGGCGAGACGCGGTTCGTTACCCGCGCGCAGGCGGCGGATATTGTCGCGATGCGCGAAGATCACAAGCGCCGCCATCGCGATCGTGAATGCGACGAGCGCACAGTCGGCATCGCCGAAGAACCAGAGCGCGATCGGCAGCGCGGCCGCCGCACTCATCGTTGCGAGCGCGACGAAGCCACCCAGCATCGCGACGACGAGCCAGACGCCGACCGCGACCAGCGCGAGCGGCAGCATCAGCGCGAGCAAGGCGCCCAGTAGCGTCGCACCGCCTTTGCCTCCGCGGAAGCCGTGGTACTGCGGCCAGACATGGCCGATCACCGCGGCGGCGGCGCAGGCGACGGCGAGCCATTCGCGGTCGAGGGCCGGATCGGCGGCGACACCGGGAAGCGACAGGCCCGGCACCCAGCCGGCCGCCAGCCAGCCCTTGCCGACGTCGATCACGACAGTCACCGCCGCGAAGCTGAAACCCTGTGTGCGCAGCGCATTCGTGCCGCCGGCGTTGCCGCTGCCCTGCTCACGGATATCGACGCCGCGGAATGTCCCGACCAGCAGGGCGCCCACGACGGAGCCGAGCAGGTAGGCGATCAGCGTCTTGAGGCCGAGTTCGAGCAAGGCCCCGATTCTACCATCGGGTCCGGCATGCTCAGCGCGGCAGGAAGACCTCCGCGATCATGCAGCGCACGCTGCCGCCGCCAAACCGCTCGATCGTCGGGATCGGCGCCGTCACGATGCGCCCGCGGCGCTCGAGCGCGCGGCG
>DATKBY010000002.1:0-17486 GCA_035513555.1 Steroidobacteraceae bacterium
ATCTCGCGGAAGTACTCCAGCTCGTCGCGGCGCACGACCGGTCCAATCTGCCGCTTCGCGAACTCGGTGACCGGAAAGCCATTGTCCTTGAAGAAGCTCATGCGCGCGTCCACGCACTTGCTGAGGTAGGCGGTGTTCGCCATGTGCGCGTTCGCGTCCATCTCCGCCCAACCGGCGACCGATGCCATTGTGAAAGCGGCGGTGCTCATACGATGCAGAAAAAATTCAACTTGTTGCCGTCGAGGTCGCGGAAGTATCCGGCATAGAAACCGTCGCCGCGCGGGCCAGGCGGGCCCTCGTCGCTGCCGCCGAGTTCCATGGCCTTCTTGTACATGGCATCGACTTTCGCCGGCTCGCCGACGTCGAAAGCGACCATCACCCCGTTGCCGACGGTCGCCGGCATCTTGTTAAAGGGCTCGGTGATGGCGAGCGCCGCCTTGCCCTTGCCCGTGCCCCAGACGATGAAGGTCTCGAAATCCATGATGCGCTTGGCGCCCAGATCCGCGAGCAGCCGGTCGTAGTACGCGGCGGCCCGCTTCAGGTCGTTGCTGCCCAGTGTCACGTATCCGATCATGTGGTTCTCCGATATGTCAGTGGATCGCCTTGAAGAAATCGCGCAGTTTCCCCGCGTTGAGTCGCCCTTCGCTGCGCAGTCCGCTGCACACGTCGACGCCGTGCGGCCCCACGCGCTCGATTGCCTCGCGCACATTACCGGGATTCAGTCCGCCTGCGAGCAGCACCGGGATGCCCGCCGTCTCGCGGATGCGCCGGCTTTGGGTCCAGTCGTGCACGCGCCCGGTGCCGCCCAGTTCCTTGACCGCGAGGCGTGGATTGCCGGAATCGAGCAGCAGCGTGTCCACGAACGGCGCGGCAGCGCAAGCCTCATCCACCGCTTCGGGCCCCCGGACGTGTATCACCTGCACGAGCCGCACGCCGGGAAGCAGCCCGCGCAACCGGCGCAACTCGGCTTCGGCCACGTGATCGACGAGCTGCACGGCCGTCGTGCCGCAGCGGCGATGCTGCTCCGCAATGGCCTCGGCATCGCAAATCGCCGTCAGCAGGAAAGTCTCGGTCGGTGGCGGCACGGCCGCGGCGATACGCGCAATCTGTTTCTCGGGTATCGGGCCGGGGCCGCTCGGCATCGCGGAGACGAGCCCGATCGCGGACGCGCCAGCCGAAATGGCGAGCTGCGCCTCGTCCGGATCCGCAATGCAGCACACTTTCACGAACACATCGTTACTTCCAGGTCCGTGCCGTCTTCTTGAATTGTTCACTTTTGCCGGGCACGACGCAGAATCGCTGTCCGGTCGGTGCTTCCATGACCACCCAGTGCTTGACCCTGGAAATTCGCTTCGCGCCCAATGCCTCGAGCCGCTTAACCTCGGCCTCGATGTCGTCTGCCGCGATATCGAGATGCACGCGGCTTTCGTGGTCCACGGTCTGTACTTCGATGACCATACGCTTTTCCGGATCGTCTAGCGCGATGTAGGTTTCCCCTTCTTCTTCGGGCAGCGCCCGCTTCTCCATGCCGAGCGCAGCGGCCCAGAAGGTCGCGGCCTGCTCCAGGTTCTTCGTCCTGCAATCGATGATGAATCCGGCGAGTTTACTTTTGTGCATGAACTGCTAAGCCTCCGCTTTGATCGATCGGCATTTCCATGTGGACATCGGCCCGCGCGTATTCGGACGGGTCGGGGTCGACCGCGTGCCGGAAACCCAGACGTTCGTACAGCCGTATCGCGTTGGCAAGCCGGCTGTTCGTCTGCAGGAAGATGGACCTGGCGCCGGCTTCGCGTGCCCAGGTAATGCCCGCGGCGCCAAGGCGCTCGCCAAGGCCGCGCTTCTGGTGGCTGGCCGCGACCGCCATCTTCGCCAGTTCGTAACGTCCCGCATGAACGAAAATCATCGCGACCGTGCCGACCGCCGCTGTGCCATCCATCGCAAAAAAGATCTGGCCGCCGGGCGCGATGATCCTGCTTTCCGGGTCGTCCAGCACCTTGCGATCCGCAGCCTCCACCTCGAATAGCCGTTCGATCCAGTCGAGATTCAGGCGCCGGAATGCTCCGGCGAGTTCGCCGCGGAATGGCACGATCGCGATCACGCCGGATCCGGCTTCCATTCGTGGGCGAGCAGGCCGAAATACGCCGTATCCTGGATCTCGCCCCCGACGTTCCAGCGCTCGCGCAGCAGGCCCTCCTGTCGAAAACCGAGGCGACCGAGCGATTTCAGCGAGCTGGCATTCCTTGGATCGACGTCCGCCTCGATCCGGCGCAGTTTCAGCTCCCCGAACGCATATTGCAGTAGCGCCGTCAGCGCTTCGTGCATGTAGCCCTGGCCCCACCAGGCGCTGCCGAGGATATAGCCGATTTCCGCGCGTGCATTGCCGGCGTCCAGGTGAAAGAGCGTCGTCGTGCCGATGATGCGCGCGTCCTCCCGCCGCTCGATGCCCCACTGGAACAGCGTCCTGCCGCGAAAGCCGTCATGAATGCCCGCGAGGTAAGGCACGATCTGCTCGCGGGAAGTCATTGCAGGCATCGCCCAATAGCGCATCGAGCGCGGATCCGAAAAAATCGCGTACATCTGGTCGAGATCCGGTTCCGCCAGCGTGCGCAGCCTCAGGCGTTTGGCCTCGATGGTCGGCAGTTGCGGGGTGTCGATCATGATTCCAGCAGCTCCTCGTAAATCGCCAGGTCGCCTGCGGAGAAACAGCAGAACGTGACCTCGCAGAGCGAGGTCGCGCGCCCGGCGAGCTCGCGAACGGCGTTTACCGCAATACGGGCGGCGGCGTCTTTCGGATAGCCGTAAACGCCTGTGCTGATGCCCGGGAACGCAATCGAGCGGAGCGCATGCGCCTCGGCCAGCTCGAGCGAACGCCGGTAACAGGATTCGAGCAACGCCGGTTCACCGGAACGGCCGCCCCGCCACACCGGGCCGACCGCATGGATCACGTGCCGCGCCGGCAGCCGATAACCAGCCGTCAGTTTCGCATCGCCGGTCGCGCAGCCGCCGAGCGTGCGGCATTCGGCAAGCAGTTCCGGTCCCGCCGCGCGATGGATCGCGCCGTCCACGCCGTCACCGCCCAGCAGCGACTCGTTCGCGGCATTCACGATCGCGTCCACGGCGAGGGTCGTGATGTCCGCGCGCAGCGCGCGCAGCCTGAATGCGGAATTCTGGGTTGCCACGGCGCATTTTAGCGATTGCCGCGCTAGAATCCTTTGATGCGCTTTACGAAGATGCATGGGCTTGGCAACGATTTCATCATCTTCGACGCCCCGGCGGGCGGCGCTCCGGCCGCGGACACCGTGCGCCGTCTCGCCGACCGCTATACCGGCATCGGCTTCGACCAGGCGCTGATGCTGGAACCGCCACGCCGGCCCGGAACGGCGGTTTTCTACCGGATTTTCAATGCCGACGGCCGCGAGGTCGAGCAGTGCGGGAATGGCGCGCGCTGCATCGCGCGCTATCTGCGCGAACGCGACGGCACGACGGACGGCGACCTGGTGCTCGACAGCCCGGGCGGCCTGGTCCAGACCCGGATGCAGGGCGAGCAGGTGTCGGTGACGATGGGCGTGCCGGATTTCGAGCCGGTCTCGCTCCCCTTCGAGGCGAGCGGGGAAGCTTATGTCTATCCGCTGTCGGTCGGCGCAAGCGACGTGGAGATCGGCGCGGTATCCGTCGGCAATCCACATGCCGTGATCCGCGTGCCGTCCGTGGCCGACGCCCCGGTGGCGCGCCTCGGCGCCGCGATAGAGAATCATCCGCGATTCCCGAAACGCACGAATGTCGGCTTCATGGAAGTCGTTGACCGGGGTCACATCCGGCTGCGCGTGCACGAACGCGGCACCGGCGAGACCCGGGCCTGCGGCACCGGGGCCTGCGCGGCGGTCGCCGTCGGCCGCCGTCACGGCTTGCTGGACGAAAATGTGCAAGTCGACCTCCCGGGGGGCCGGCTCGACATACAATGGAAAGGCCCCGGCGAGCCGATCTGGATGACGGGACCGGCGGTAACGGCATTCGAGGGAGAAGTCACGCTATGACTACACGACCGGTCCGCGGCGTCGAGATCGCCGAAGTTGACGAGGAATCCGTCGCTTCCTACCTGGCGGCGACGCCCGAGTTCTTCGACCGGCATGTGCAATTGCTCGCGAAGATCCGCCTGCCCGATACGCGCGGCGGCGCGACCACCGTTTCGCTGCTGGAACGCCAGGTCGAGGTGCTGCGCGAACACAATCGCCAGCTCGAGCGAAAGGTGAAGGATTTTGTGGACGTTGCGAGGGAGAACGACGTGCTGAGCACGCGGGTGCTCGGCATGGCGCGTCGGCTGATAGCATCCGAGGGCCACGCGGGCGCCATCGCCGCGATCGAGGCGGCGCTGCGCGAGGACTTCGATGCCGGCCAGTCCGTGCTGGTGCTGACGTCCGCCGGCGCGCCTGCCGGTATCGCCGAGAGCCGGTTCCTGCGCGTCGTCGCGCCGGACACGCCGGCACTGAAGACTTTCGAAACCCTGTTTACCTCCGGCAAGCCTCGATGCGGCCAGTTGCGCGATTCACAGCGCGATTTCCTGTTCGGGACGGATGCGGGTGAAGTGGGCTCGGTCGCGCTGGTGCCGCTGGGCACGAAAGGCAGCCTCGGGCTCCTCGCCTGCGGCTCGCACGATCCGCAGCGCTTTAATCCGACGATGAGCACGGACTTCCTGACGCACGTCGGGGACCTCATCACCGCCGCCCTCGCCGGGGATTGATGCAGGCGGGCGCGGCCGCCTGGATTGGACGCTACCTGGCCCATCTGCGGACCGAACGCCGGCTTTCGCCGCATACCGAAGCCGCCTATCGCCGCGACCTCGCCGCGCTGACCGCGTATTGCGACGGCGAGCACATCGGCAACTGGAAGCAGCTCGATAACTTCCACATCCGCACTTTTGCCGCACACGAACACCGCGACGGGCTCGGCCCGCGCAGCGTCCAGCGCAGGCTCTCGGCGCTCCGCGGATTCTTCAATTACCTGATACGCGAAGGCGTCATCAAGTCGAACCCGGCCGCCGAGATCCGCGCGCCGAAGGCCGGGAAGCGGCTGCCGAAGACGCTGGACGTGGACCAGGTGGCGAGCCTGCTGAGCCGCCCTGCGTCCGATGCGTTGGCGCGCCGCGATCACGCGATGCTGGAGCTTCTCTACTCGTCGGGGTTGAGGCTCGCGGAACTGGCCGGCCTCGACGTCACGGATCTCGATCTCGCCGATCGCACCGTGCGCGTGCTTGGCAAGGGCGCCAAGACGCGAATCCTTCCCGTGGGAAAGCAGGCGATCGCCGCGCTTCGCGCCTGGCTTGCCGATCGTGCGGGCATCGCAAAAGTCGGATCAGCACTGTTCATCGGCCAGGGCGGCGAGCGCCTCGGCCCCCGCGCAATCCAGAAGCGCATCGGCCGCTGGGCGACCGCCGCAGGCCTCGGCGTCCCGCTGCATCCGCATCTCCTGCGTCACTCCTTCGCGACGCACCTGCTCGAATCGAGCCGCGACCTGCGCGGTGTGCAGGAACTTCTCGGTCATGCGGACATCAGTACGACACAGGTGTACACGCACCTTGATTTCCAGCACCTGGCCCGCATCTACGACGAATCACACCCGCGCGCCAGGCGGCGCAAGTAACTGATCCTCATGAGCAATACCGGCTTCGATCCCCATGGTACGACGATCCTCTCGGTCCGCCGCGGCAAGACCGTTGCGATGGGCGGGGACGGGCAGGTCACCGTCGGCAATACCGTCATGAAAGGCAACGCCCGCAAGGTCCGGCGCCTGTACGACGGCAAGGTGCTGGCCGGATTCGCGGGCGGCACCGCGGATGCCTTCACGCTGTTCGAGCGCTTCGAGGGCAAGCTCGAGAAATACGGCAACCTGACGCGCGCCGCGATCGAGCTCGCCAAGGACTGGCGCATGGACCGCGCGTTGCGCCGGCTCGAGGCGCTGCTCTGCGTCGCCGACACCCAATCGTCCTTCATCGTCTCCGGCAACGGCGACGTCATCGAACCCGAGGAATCGGTCATGGCGATCGGCTCCGGCGGCCCGTTCGCGCTCGCAGCCGCGCGTGCCTTGTACGCGAACACGGAGCTCGATGCGCGCACCATCGTCGAACGCTCGCTCGGTATCGCCGCCGACATCTGCATCTACACCAACCGCAATGCCGTCATCGACGAACTCACGACGGGTTGAATCATGGAAACGATGACCCCGCGCGAGATCGTCCAGGAACTGGACAAGCACATCGTCGGCCAGGCCGCGGCCAAACGCTCGGTCGCGATCGCGCTTCGCAACCGCTGGCGGCGCATGCAGGTGGACGAACCGCTGCGCCAGGAAATCACGCCAAAGAACATCCTGATGATCGGTCCGACCGGCGTCGGCAAGACCGAGATCGCGCGGCGCCTCGCAAAGCTCGCGCGCGCGCCTTTCATCAAGGTCGAGGCGACCAAGTTCACCGAAGTCGGCTACGTCGGCCGCGAGGTGGACTCCATCGTCAAGGAACTCGTGGATGTTTCGGTCAAGATCACACGCGAGGAGGAGATGGCAAAAGTCCGCCCGCGCGCGACCGATGCGGCCGAGGAGCGCATCCTCGACGCGCTGCTGCCGCGGGCGCGAGGGCCTGGAGTGCCGGAGGCTGCCAACGGCAGTGAGACCCGGCAGAAATTCCGGAAGATGCTGCGCGAGGGCCAGCTCGACGATCGCGAGATCGAGATCGAGGTGAGCGCCGTACCCGTCGGTCTCGAGATCATGGGTCCGCCCGGCATGGAGGAGATGACCCAGCAGCTCCAGCAGGTGTTCCAGGGCCTCGGCAGCGGCCGCACCAAGAGCCGGAAACTGCGCATCCGCGAGGCCATGAAGGCGCTGACCGAGGAAGAAGCCGCCAAGATGATCAACGACGAGGAACTGCGGACGCGCGCGCTCACGAATGCCGAACAGAACGGCATCGTGTTCATCGACGAGATCGACAAGATCTGCCGGCGCAGCGAAACCATGGGCGCGGACGTCTCGCGCGAAGGCGTGCAGCGCGATCTCCTGCCGCTGGTCGAAGGCTGCACGGTCAGCACCAAGCACGGCATGGTCAGGACCGACCACGTGCTGTTCATCGCCTCGGGCGCCTTCCACATGGCGAAGCCATCGGATCTGATCCCGGAACTGCAGGGCCGCCTGCCGATCCGTGTAGAGCTCGACGCGCTGTCGGTCGGCGACTTCGAGCGCATCCTGTCGGAGCCGGACGCCTCGCTGTGCGCCCAGTACGTCGCGCTGCTCGCGACCGAAGGCGTCAGCGTCGAATTCACGCGGGAAGGCGTGCGCCGTATCGCGGAGATCGCCTGGTCGGTCAACGAACGCACCGAGAATATCGGCGCACGCCGGCTGCACACGGTGATGGAGCGCATGCTGGAGCAGGCGTCCTTCGAGGCCGCCGACAGGAGCGGCTCGACGGTCGTCGTCGACGCGCCGTTCGTGGACGGCCACCTCGGTGCGCTTGCGAAAGACGAAGACCTGTCGCGCTACATCCTCTGATGCCGGCGCCCACCGAGATCACGGTCAAGCGCAGGACCCGGATACTGGAAGTCGCCTGGGAAGACGGCACCCGCTACGCACTGCCGTTCGAATACCTGCGGGTTCATTCCCCGTCGGCCGAGATCCGCGGCCACGGCGGCGGCGAAGGCAAGCTCGAGCTCGCGAAGGAATCGGTGCTGGTCACGCGCGTCGAGCAGATCGGCGTCTACGCTGTTCGCCTGCACTTCGATGACGGCCACAACAGCGGCCTGTTCAGCTGGGACTACCTGCGCGAACTCGGCGCGGAGTTCGACCGGAAATGGGCGCGCTACCTGGAGCGCTGCGAAAAGCTGGGCTACGAGCGTAAGCCGCCCGCCTGAGGGCCGGCAGTCTTAGAATCGGGCGGTATATGGCCTCCAGCCTGCTCGTACTGCTCGACGACATCGCCACGATCCTCGACGACGTGTCGGTGATGACCAAGGTCGCCGCGAAGAAGACCGCCGGCCTGCTCGGCGACGACCTCGCATTGAACGCGGAACAGGTGAGCGGCGTGCGCCCCAACCGCGAGCTGCCCGTCGTGTGGGCGGTCGCCAAGGGATCAGCGCGCAACAAGCTGATCCTCGTGCCCGCTGCGCTCGCAATCAGCGCATTCCTGCCGTGGGCAGTCACGCCGCTCCTGATGGCGGGCGGTTTGTACCTGTGTTACGAGGGCTTCGAGAAGGTGGCGCACAGGCTGCTGTACTCGCCGCAGGAGGATGATGCGCACCGTTCCGCGCACCGTGCTGCGCTGGCAGAGTCCCGCACGGCCGTGTTCGCCGTCGAAAAGGGCAAGATCAAGGGCGCAATCCGCACGGACTTCATCCTGTCCGCCGAAATCATCGTCATCGCGCTCGGAACTGTCGCCGATCGCGCGCTCGAGGTACAGGTCGGCGTGCTCACCGGCATCGCCGCGCTGATGACTGTGGGTGTCTATGGCCTCGTCGCCGGCATCGTCAAGCTCGACGACCTGGGCCTCCGCATGAGCCGCATGGCCAATGCGACAGTCGCGGCATCGGGCCGCGGTATCGTGCGCGCGGCGCCTTGGCTGATGAAGACGCTTTCGGTCGCCGGCACGGCGGCGATGTTTCTGGTGGGCGGGGGCATCCTCACCCACGGCGTCCATGTGGTCGCCGAATGGATCCAGGCAGCGGCCATCGATGCCGCGACGATCCCGGGCGCGGGCGCGGTGCTCGGCGCGTTGACGCCGATGCTGGCCAATGCGGTCGCCGGTGTCGTCGCCGGTGGTCTTGCCGTGCTGGTCGTGAAGCTTCTCCGTTCCCTGCCCCGCTGACGGCCTGACGCCGCGCGGCCGAACCCGTAGAATCAGACGGCTGTGAAAACCGTCGACTTCGGCTATGAACGGGTAACTCCCGCGGAGAAGACCGCGCGCGTGCGCGGCGTGTTCGATTCCGTCGCCGGCAGATACGACCTGATGAACGACCTGATGTCCGGCGGCCTGCACCGGCTGTGGAAGCGCTTTGCGCTGTCGCAGACCGGCCTGCGCCCCGGATGCCGGGCGCTCGATGTGGCATCCGGCACCTGCGACCTCGGCGCGGGCCTCGCACGGCAGGTCGGACCCACCGGGCTGGCCGTACTCACCGACATCAACCACGAAATGCTCGCGCGCGGGCGCGACCGGCTGCTCGACAAGGGGCTCGCCGGCAACGTCGCCTTCGTAATCGCGAACGCCGAATCGCTGCCGTTCCCGGACGGCAGCTTCGACTGCGTGACCATCGGCTTCGGCCTGCGCAACGTCACCGACAAGCCAAAGGCACTCGCCTCGATGCGGCGCGTGCTGCGTCCGGGCGGCCGCGTGCTCGTGCTCGAATTCTCGAAGCCGCAGGCCGAGGCACTGAAACCGCTCTACGACGCCTATTCATTCTCCGTACTGCCGCGCCTCGGTGGCATCGTCGCAGGCGATGAGGCGAGCTACCGGTACCTTGCCGAGTCGATCCGCATGCATCCCGACCAGGCGGCGCTTGCCGACATGATGAAGTCCGCGGGTCTCGAAGATTGCCGCTGGCACAACCTTGCGGGCGGCATCGTCGCGCTGCACGTCGGTCACGTGTATTGAGCGCCCTATGACGCCGGATCTGCTGCGACCATTTGCGTCGGTGCTCAACCGGAACATCGCGGCTTCGGCACGCGCGCGTGGCCTGCTCGCCCAGGTGGCCGGACGGTCCATCGAGTTCCGCATCACGTCGACGCCGGTCCGTCTGCGCGTGGTTGCGGGCGCCCTGGGCATCTCGATCGAGGCCGGCGGAGACATGCCGCCGGATGCCACGATTGAAGGCAGTCCGCTCATGTTCGCACGACTCGCGACTGGCGACGCCATGCAGTCACTGCGCGCGGGCGGCGCGCAGATCTCGGGCGATGCCGAGATCGCACAGGTGTTCCAGAAACTCTTCGCCGCCGCGCGACCGGACTTCGAAGAAGAACTGTCGCGGGTGACTGGCGACGTCGCGGCGCACGAGATCGCCGGATTCGCGCGCGGAGCGCTTGCCTTCGGGCGGCGCGCACGCGATACGTTTGCGGCGAACATGGCCGAGTACCTGACCGAGGAGAGCCGCGACCTGCCCACGCGCATCGAGGTCGATGAGTTCCTCGCGGACGTGGACCGGCTGCGCGAGGCGACCGGCCGCCTCGAAGCGCGGCTCGCCGCGATCGGTAAACCACGAGGTGCCGCGTGATCTCGCGGCGCGTCGCGGGACGCCTGCTGACCATCCACCGTGTGCTGGTCCGCTACGGTCTCGACGACTACGTGCGCGCGACGCATCTCTACCGCCCGCTGCGTTTCGTTTTCTGGCTCTCGCCCTGGACCTGGTTCCGGCGCCGCCGCGGCTCTCGCGGCGAGCGGTTGCGCCGGGCGCTCGAGGATCTCGGCCCGATATTCGTCAAGTTCGGCCAGGTGGTCTCGACGCGGCGCGACCTGCTGCCCGCGGACATCGCCGACGAGCTGGCGAAGCTGCAGGATCGCGTGCCGCCCTTCCCCGGCGAGGCCGCGAGGGCCCGCATCGAGGAAGCGCTCGGCCGCCCGGTGGCCGAGCTGTTCCGCACGTTCGACGTAACACCGCTCGCCGCCGCCTCGATTGCACAGGTTCACACGGCGACGCTCGAAGACGGCCGCGAGGTCGTCGTCAAGGTGCTGCGTCCGGACATGCGCGAGATGATCGAGCGGGATCTCGAGGTTCTGCACACGCTCGCGGCGCTCGCCCAGACTTACTGGGTGGAATCCCGCCGCCTGCGGCCCCGCGAGGTCGTCATCGAGTACGAACGCACGATCCTGAACGAGCTGGACCTGATGCGCGAGGCCGGCAATGCGTCGCAGCTCAAGCGCAATTTCTCCGGCTCCGCGATGCTTCACGTCCCGGAGGTCCACTGGGACCTGTGCCGCCGGGACGTGATGGTGATGGAGCGCATCCGCGGCGTGCCGATCTCCGACGTCGCGCGGCTGCGCGAGCTCGGCGCCGATATTCCAAAGCTCGCCGAGAACGGCGTGACAATCTTCTTTACGCAGGTGTTCCGCCACAATTTCTTCCATGCCGACATGCATCCCGGCAACATCTTCGTGGACGTCAGCGACCCGGCGAACCCGCGCTATGCCGCCGTTGACTTCGGCATCGTCGGCACGCTCGATCCGGGCGACCAGCTCTACCTGGCCGGCAATTTCCTCGCGTTCTTCGAGCGCGACTACCGCAAGGTGGCCGTCCTGCATCTCGAGAGCGGCTGGGTGCCGGCCGGCACGCGGGTGGACGAGCTCGAAAGCGCCGTGCGCACGGTCTGCGAGCCGATCTTCAACAAGCCGCTGAAGGACATCTCGTTCGGCCTCGTGCTGCTGCACCTGTTCGAGATCGCGCGGCGTTTTCAGATGCAGATCCAGCCGCAGCTCATCCTGCTGCAGAAGACGCTGCTCAACATCGAGGGGCTCGGCCGCCAGCTCTATCCGGAGCTGGATCTCTGGAAGACGGCGCTGCCGATCCTGCGCGACTGGATGCGCGAGCGCAGCCACCCGCGCGCGCTGGCACAAAGCCTGAAGGGCCACTGGCCCGACATCGCGGAAGCGATCAAGGTGCTGCCGGTGATAGCGCGGCGCGCGGTCAGGCAGGCCTACGACGACGAGCTCGTCGTGAAGACGGAGTCAGCCTCGCTCGACGCATTGCGCGCGGAGCTGCGTGCCGACCGGCGCCGCAGCGACGCCATCATCGCGGCCGCCGCCGTATTCGTCGGCGGTATTCTCTGGATGGCGCTCGCAACGCAACCGGTCTGGATCGGCTGGCTGCTGACTACCGGCGGCGCGCTCTGGCTTCTCAACCGCCTACGCAACTAAGAACTATTGGTGCCGGGTCGTACTTTCGTAGTCTGGCCAGAGCGCCAGACTACGAAAGTACGACCCGGCACCATTCAGGTTGTAGACGGGCGTTATCCGTGCAACCGCAGTTTACCCGTATCACTCCTTGCTGAATGCGACGCGCTTCGGTCCTTTGCCGACCGGAATGCGCGCGACTTCGCGCACTTCCCCAATGTCGATCACCGACACCGAGTTGTCCTTCGGGTTGCTGACATAGGCGAACCGACCCTCCGCATCGCAGACCACCCAGTTCGGGCTGCCGCCTACCGACACCGTGCCTTTCAGTGCGAAATCCGGCAGCGAATAGATCGCGGCGTAGTTTCCCACGGTTGCGACGGCGACCAGATGACGGCCATCGCGCGTCATCGCGAGCCCGTGGTTGTAGGTGTAAGGCCAGGCACCTGCTCCTTCGAGGTTGGCCAGCCGCTCCGCCAGGGTATCGCCCGACGCCGGGATCGACTGCTCGAGCGCCGGCAACTCGACGCGCCGCACGAACGAACCGTCGGCCAGGCGTCGCGCCTCGAAGCCGTGCAGTCGCGATAACTGGTAGTAGATGAGCCCGCGGCTCTCGTCGAGCACGATCGGGCGCACGGATTCGCCGACGTCCATTGACATGACGACCCGGCCGGTGGCGGTGTCGTAGACGTAGATCGCGTCAGTCACCATGTTGCCGACATAGAGATGCCTGCCGTCCGCGGAGATCTCGGTCGCGTGATTGCCGATGGTTGCCGGCCACCACTGCTCAATGCTTCCGTCCCCGGCATTGAGCACCACCATCCAGTGGCGGGTGTACAGCGGCACGTAGATGCGCTTGCCATCCGGCGAGCGCGAAATGTGGTTCGGCGAGCCGTCGAGCGCAATCGACCAGACGGCCTGCAGAGTGCCGCTGTCGAAGGCCATGATCTTCCCGCTTTCGTTGTTCTGGTAGCCAAAAGGACTGCGCATGTCGTCCTGGGCGACTACGTAGAACACGCTGCCATCCGGCGAGCCCATCACGTCGTCGGTGTGCTCGCCGATGCCGATGCTGTGCACGATCTTGCGTGTCGCTGCGTCAATGACCTGCACGTCCTGCGACAGCGGGCTCTCAACCAGAAGCCAGTTGCGCGGTTGGTCCGCCATGGCCGGGAGTGCCAGCGAAACTGGCAGCAGGAATGCTGCCGCTATGGCGGGTGTCGAGTATCCGGGTAAGCGGTGGCGCATGGGCACGACCATCTCTGGCACAGGCTGCAACCCTACAGCTTGTCGGGCATTCGGGCCATACTTGGTCAAGCAAGCGGATCGCGGAAGCCTGGTCATGCGCATGCGACACGGTTTCGGTTTCTTTCTCGTGCTCGGTTTCGCGATGGCTGGCGGCGCTCTCCCCCACGAAGCGCCGAGCCGCCCGGGTGTCGACGCACCGGAGCTCGCCCATCCCGGCCGTTTCCAGGTCGGCGTCAGGACGATCGCGCTCGTGGATGCGGCCCAGATCGACGTACTCGCCTTCGATCCCGCGACCGGCGCGGCTCCGAAGCACGACCGCGAGCTGAAGGTAGACCTCTGGTATCCCGCTGACGTTGCAGCGGACGCATCGCCCGAAACGTACTCGGGCAGCCTTCCGGCAGAACCTCCCGCGCCGCCGACACATTTCAAGATTCCCGGCATCGCCGTACGCAACGCGTCGCCCGCCGCGGGACGCTTTCCGCTCGTGATCGTTTCCCATGGCTACAGCAACGCAGCCATCGCGATGAGCTGGCTGACCGAGAATCTCGCGTCGAAAGGCTACGTCGTCGCGGCCATCCACCACGAGGATCCGCCGCTCACGGAGCGGAGCCGGATTGCCGGGCCTCTCCTTCGCCGGCCGCTCGACATTGCGTTCGTCACCCGCGCGCTGCAGCGCAGGCTCGCGGGCGAGGGCCGCGTCGATGCGTCGCGCACCGCGCTGATCGGCTACTCGATGGGCGGCTACGGCGTGTTGACGGCGGCCGGTGGTGTGCTCGACCCCGCGAGTCCCCTGGGTCAGATGATTCCGGGCGGCCTGCTCGTTCCGTATGCGCGTGGCGGTGACATGCTCGATTCCGTGCGCGTACCAGGCGCCAAGGCGATCGTCGCAATCTCGCCCGCGGGCGGTGCGTTAAAGGCCTGGGGCACGGATGGCCTGAGTGCCGTAACGGCGCCGTTGTTATTGATCTCGGGAGATCGCGACTGGACTGTGGACTACCTGACCGGCGCGCGATCGTTCTTCGACATGGCGGTCAACAGCCCGCGCTACCTGCTGACGTTCCGCGGCGCCGGGCATCGCATCGGCCTCGGGCCGGCCCCGGACGAGATGCGGCATCGCTTGTGGGATTTCGACTGGTTCGAGGATCCAGTGTGGCGCCAGGACCGGATCGTCGCGATCAACCTGCATATGATCACCGCCTTCCTCGATCGTTACGTGAAAGACGATGCCAGTCGCGCGCCCTATCTCGACGGCCTGACCCGCGAGTCAATCGCCGGCGACTGGCCGATCTCGGATGATCGTGCCTACGATGCGTACAGCCCGAATGCGAACGGAATTACCGTCTGGAAAGGATTTCAGCGCCAGCACGCGGAGGGACTCGAGCTGCTGCACGAAGCCCCGCGTTAATGGTGCCGGGTCGTACATTCGTAGTCTGGCGCTCTGGCCAGACTACGAAAGTACGACCCGGCACCACTCATGTTCGCGGTTCGATCCAGGTCGCGATCGCGCGGCCGCAGAGTTCGCCGAATCCGTCGAAGATCGCGGTGCCGGTATGGTGCTTGCGGCCGTCGTGACCGAGCGACCAGCCGATCACCACACACGGCGCGTCGAGCTGGACACAACGGTCTACCCGCGCGGCATAAAGCCCGAGCAGTGCGCCGCGCGCAGCGGCGCCCGAAGCGAAGAAGCCCGGGCAATCGAGCGCGGCCCACATGAATTCCGGCAGCACCTTGCCGTCCGCGTCGGTGAGTGACCGATCGGGCAGCCAGGCAGCTGCGCATAATTTCCGTCCGTCAATCGGCGATGCAAAGATGCGCAAGCCGTCGCCCCGCGCGCGCTCCGGGCCGCAGACGAAGCAGCCGGGATACGTGTGCTCCCGGAATCCTTCGTAGCCGCTGACTGCAGCAAGCGCCTCGGCATAGGTCGGCGGCTGCGGCACCTCGAGATCGAACGTCTTCGGGCTGGCGCTCGCGACCGGTTCCTCGCCATCCAGCAGCAGGAGGCGCGATCCGTCGGCGTCCTCGCGGATCGAAAGCGGCCGCTCGAGCGGCGGCGGCTTCATCAGGCGCACTTCAACGGGCGTCCCCGCCGCGGCCGCCAGCTGGCCGCTCGTATAGCCTCCGTTTCCGGATTGCGGCGGACCGCGGAAACGCCGGCCGATCACGAATTGCCTTTCTGCGCTCATGCTGCGCCGCATCCTAGCCCAACGGGGTGGCCCGGGGCATAGTCCAGCGCTAAGCTGCCGGCTCGCCCGTCAGCCGCCGGTAGTCCTACATGAAAACCGCCGCTATTTTCATTCTCTGCATACTGCTCGCACCGGCCGCCGTGGCCGCGGATTCCGGCGACGGCATGCGCCAGTTCCTCGCGAAGCGCCAGGCGCGCGACGCGGAAATTGCCCGCTCGATCTGGGACTGGGCCGAAGTCGGCTACCAGGAAGTGAAGAGCTCGGCGCTGCTGCAGGAAGAATTGTCGAAGGCCGGGTTCAAGGTCGAGCCCGGCGTCGCCGGCATTCCGACCGCATTCATCGCTACCACGGGCTCAGGCAAGCCCGTCATCGGCATCCTGGCCGAATTCGACGCGCTGCCCGGCATCACGCAGGATGCGGTGCCCGAGCGCAAGCCGATCGCGGGCAAGCATTCCGGCCACGCCTGCGGGCATCACCTGTTCGGCACCGCGTCGGTGTCCGCGGCGATCGCGATCGCCGACTGGCTGAAGCAAAGCGGCACGCCGGGGACGCTCCGCGTCTACGGCACGCCGGCCGAGGAAGGCGGTTCGGGCAAGGTCTACATGGTCCGCGCCGGACTCTTCGACGGCGTGGACGCGGTGATGCACTGGCATGCGTCCGACGCCAATTCTGCGGGCCTCGACCGCTCACTCGCGAACAAGACGGCGAAGTTCCGTTTTCACGGTCTCTCCGCGCACGCTTCCGGCGCGCCCGAACGCGGCCGCTCCGCGCTCGACGGCGTCGAAGCCATGAACACGATGGCGAACCTGCTGCGCGAGCACATTCCGTCCGACGCGCGCATGCATTACGTCATCACGAGCGGCGGCTCGGCGCCGAACGTCGTGCCCGATTTCGCGGAGTCCTATTACTACGTGCGCCACGCCGACCCGCGCATGACCCAGGAGATCTTCGACCGGCTGGTGAAGACCGGCGAAGGCGCCGCGCTCGGCACAGGCACGCGCATGGAGTACGAGGTGATCGGCGGCGTCTACAACCTGCTGCCGAACGAACCGCTCGCGCGCGTCATGCATGCGAAGCTCACCGAGGTCGGCGGCGTCAAGTATTCGGCCGACGAGCAGGCGTTCGCCGAGACGCTCTACGCCAACCTGAATGCGCCGAACATGCCGCTCGGCTCGCAGGAGCAGGTCCAGGCATTCGAGTTCCAGCGCCCCGGCATCGGCTCGACCGACGTCGCCGACGTGAGCTGGACCGTGCCGACCGTCGGCTTGCGTACCGCGACCTGGGTGCCGGGGACGCCCGCCCATAGCTGGCAGGCGACCGCCGCCGGCGGCATGAGCATCGGCTACAATGGCATGCATGTCGCATCGCAGACGCTCGCGCTGATGGGCCATGATCTCTTCACGCGCCCCGAGCTGCTCGCGGCGGCACGCGCTGAATTCGAGAAGCGGCGCGGGCCGGACTTCCGGTACGAGCCGATGCTCGGCGATCGCGCTCCGGCGCTCGATTACCGGCGTGGCGTGGCGGGCGGCGGCGACGAGTGATGTCCGCACGGCCAGTCGCAATCACCCGGCGGTTCGTCGTATCCGACGCTCGTTGAAGCGGTCGCCGCCCTGTAGTCTTCGACACCGATTCCATATCGCCCGGTCCGGAGAGGCTTTCATGAACAGATTACTGATCGTTATCATCGCCGCGCTGATCGCGTCGCCGCCGCTGCTTGCCGCCGAAGCGCCCGCCCATATCACCGCGGCGATCGCCTCGCCCGAACGCAGCGACAAGGACCGCGAGCGCGACCAGAAAGACCATCCGGCCGAAGTGTTGACGTTCGCCGGCGTCAAGCCCGGCATGGCCGTCGCCGACGTATTCGGCGGCGGCGGCTACTGGTCCGAGTTGATCGCGCGCGCCGTCGGCCCCGAGGGCAAGGTCAGTCTCGTGAACAACGCGCCCTATGTGAATTTCGCGCGCGAAGACATAAAGGCACGCTTCGTCGAAGGCCGCATGGCCAGCATCGAGCGCCGCACGATCGAGACCTGCGACATGAAGCTCGGCAGCGCACGTTACGACCTGATCCTGATCGTGATGTCCTATCACGACATTTACTACGTGGATGAGGAAGGCGGCTGGCCGGCGATCGATGCCGACGGATTCCTGAAGCAGCTGCACACGGCGCTGAAGCCCGGCGGCCGGCTGCTGATCATCGATCACGCGGCGGC
>DATKBY010000003.1:0-11843 GCA_035513555.1 Steroidobacteraceae bacterium
TGCGGGTATTCCTGCATGCGCCAGGACGCCCACTTGCTCGCGGCCCTCCTGGCCTTGTCATCCCATCGTCCCATGGACAACGCTCAGAGCGGCCGGGTCTTGGCCGCTTCTTCCAGCTTGCTCGCCTCGCCGAACCACACGCCCGGGTCGTACGCCTCAACCATCTTGCCGAAGTCCCAGGTCATTATCTTTTCCGGATGGACCTTGATGATCGCGCGCAATGGCGTGTGCACGGCGGCGAAAGCGGCCTCGCGCTCCTCCTTGCCTTTGAGCTCCGTCCAGTACTTGTCGATGATCGCCCAGTGAATCTCGCGCATCAGCGCGTCGTCGGTGTACACCTCGGCCTGGCCTATGACGAGGATCGCCTTCTGGTGCCTGAGATTGCAGCCGTCGTTGTGGATGCCGACTGAGATCTTGGGGTTCTCGATCAGGTGATGGACCTTGTGCCGGTACTTCTGGATGCTGCTCATCTGCAGGAATCCGTCGTGGATCACGTAGAACATCGGCGTCACGATCGGATAGCCCTTCTTGTTCATGTGGGCCATCTCGCAGTAGCTGTTGTACTTGAACAGCCGTTGAAAATCCTCCGTCTCCATCGGGTAGTCCTTTGACACGTTAAGCTGCTCGAGCTTCACCGGATCGAATACCACACGCGGTGGTGCAGCCGGTTTTTCATTCGCCATGTGACGCTCTCCGTTGCTGGAAATTATCGTGTCTGCGAGGACTTGAACTTTATTCAAAGGTTCCACAGAATGGCCGCTATTGTCAAGCTGCAGCGCGTTCAGCG
Organism: Steroidobacteraceae bacterium; assembly: GCA_035513555.1. Classification (GTDB taxonomy): domain Bacteria; phylum Pseudomonadota; class Gammaproteobacteria; order Steroidobacterales; family Steroidobacteraceae; genus SCUD01. The sequence continues at coordinate 788 of DATKBY010000003.1, forward strand.
GCCTGCCTTCCCGCAACAGCGCCGTTGCGCTCGCCGGCCGGCCCGGACGGCGGCACGAGGGAGCACCGGATGAGCGACGTCATCATCGAGCGGAAGGGCGAGGTCGCCTGGCTCAGACTGAACCGCCCCGAGCGCATGAACTCCTACGACGCCGCGATGGCGCAGGCGCTGATTGCCGGCATCCAGGGCGCGGCCGACGCCGGCGTCATCGTCATCACCGGCACGGGCCGGGCATTCTGCGCCGGCGGCTACCTCGCCAATCTCCGCGAGCCGGATGCCACGGCGCTGCGCAGCATGTTCTATGCGTCGCTGCACCTGTACGAAGCGATTCGCGCCAGCCCGCGCCCCGTCATCGCGGCGGTCAACGGTCCGGCCGCGGGCGGCGGCAACGAACTCGTCGTCGCCTGCGACCTGGCAATCGCTGCTGAATCCGCGACTTTCGGCCAGACCGGCGTGAGGGTCGGCAGCGCCCCGGTCCTGGGCGGCACCAATTTCCTGGCGATGAACATCGGGGAAAAGCGTGCCAAGGAGGTCGCGTTCCTGTGCCGCCGCTATCCGGCGAGGCAGGCACTGGAGCTCGGCTGGATCAACGCGGTGGTAGCGGACTCCGATCTCGAGTCCGAGGTGACCCGCTGGGCCGACGAACTGCTCGCCATGAGTCCGCGCTACCTCGAGATCGCGAAGATCAGTTCGAATGTCTGGTGGAACCAGATCCGGGACTCCTACCTGGGCGGGCTCGGCATGCTGGTGCAGGCGATCGGGTCTGCCGACATGATCGAGGGCGCCACGGCGTTCATGGAGAAGCGCCCGCCGCAGTTCGAGGGGCGCGCGCCGCGCCGCAAGCGGTAGCAACCCCGTGCGACCGGCTGCCGCGCAAGCTGACGGGCATTCGACGATGTTCGAGCTGGACCTGCCCTACCTCGCGATCCAGAACGAGGCGCGCGAGCTCGCGCGGCGCATCGAGCCCATCGCCGCGGAAGCCGACGAATCGAGCGAGGTTCACGCGGGCGTTCTTGCCGCGCTGCGCGGGAGCGGCCTCTGCCAGCTGATGGTCCCGGCGGAGTACGGCGGCCGCAGCGAACGGATCGACCCGCTCGCCATCTGCGTCGCTCGCGAAGTTCTGATGGCCACGTCCTCGCATGCCGATTCACTGTTCGCGCTCCAGGGTATCGGGAGTTATGCCATCACGACCGCAGGAAGCGATACGCAACGCGCAACCTGGCTGCCGCGCGTCGCGCGCGCCGAGGCGCTCGCCGCGCTCGCATTGACCGAGCCGGAGGCAGGATCCGACCTGAAGATGGTCACGACAGAGGTCGTCGGCAGTAATCGCGGCCTGCGGCTCAACGGTTCGAAGTCTTTCATCTCGAACGGCGGCAGCGCCGCTTTCTTTGCCGTGTTCGCGCGGGAAGGCCAGGGCTATTCGATGTTCCTGGTGCCGGCCGACACGGCCGGCGTAGTCGTCACGCCTTCCCCCGAGCTGATCGCACCGCACGTACTCGGTGAAATCCGGTTCACCGATGTCGAGCTGCCGCCCGAAGCCCGGCTCGGCGATTCCGGACAGGGACTCGATCTCGTGTTCGCGACCTTGAGCGTGTTTCGCGTCTCCGTCGCAGGCGCGGCCGTCGGCCTCGCCCAGGCCGCACTCGAAGTCGCGGTCCGTCACGCCCGCACCCGTCAGCAGTTCGGCCGCCCGCTCGCCCGGCACGGAGCGGTCGCCCAGTTGCTCGCCGACTCGTGGACGGAGATCGAAATGGCGCGGCTTCTGACCTATCGCGCGGCCCACCGCGCAGTGCGTGATCCGGCAAGCGCACTGCCGCAATCGTCGATGGCGAAGCTCGCCGCGACCGAAATGGCATCGCGCGTGGTCGATCGTTGCGTGCAGATCATGGGGCGCTTCGGCCTGATTCGCGGCTCCAAGATTGAGCGGCTCTACCGGCAGGCGCGCCCGATGCGTTTGTACGAAGGAGCTTCGGAGGTCCTCCGTCTCGGCATCTCCCGGCAACTCGTCGAGCAGGTGCCATGATCGACTTCGCGCTCGAAGGTTCGGTTGCGATCGTGACCGGCGCAGGCCGCGGGCTCGGCCGTGCGATTTCGCTGGCGCTCGCGGGCCAGGGCGTGCGGATCCTCGCTGTCGCGCGTTCGGGCGGCGAACTGGATGCGCTCAAGGCCGCGGAACCCGGGCGCATCGCGGTGATGCAATGCGACATGCTGGATGCCGCCGCTGTCACCAGCCTGCCCGACACAGCCGTGCGGCAATTCGGCCGGCTCGACATCGTGGTCAACAACGCAGGCATCGCTCCCGCAGGCGACTTCACCGCGCAGTCCGACGAAGAATGGGAGCGGGTACTCGCCGTCAATGTCACGGCTCCGGCCAGGCTGACGCGCGCCGCGGGGCGTCATTTGCTGGCCCAGGGAAGCGGCAAGATCATCAACATCGCGTCGACTTCGGGGATCCTCGGCAAGGCGACGCTGGTCGCGTACTCCGCCTCGAAGGGCGCCGTGCTGCAGTTCACCAAGGCGCTGGCAGCCGAGTGGGCCGGCCGCGGCGTGCAGGTCAACGCCGTGGCCCCGGGTGCATTCGCGACCGATGCGCAACGCGCCGTACTGGATTCGCCCGATCTGCTCGCGCGCCGCACGCGAAAGATCCCGGCGCGGCGCATGGGGCAGACCGGGGAAATCGGGGCGCTGGTCTGTTACCTCGCATCCCGACAATCGGATTTCGTAACCGGCAGTGTTTTTGTCATCGATGGCGGCGAATCCAGCAAACTCTAGAAACCGGGCGCGACCCGCGAGCGCGGCCACCCTGGCACGCCCGACGGAGCCCCGTGCGGCAATTTCCGCCGGCGCACGGGGCGGCCAGCGCCGCCGCGCCATCTTCAGAGGCTTGCACGACTGCGTGCTGGAACGCGGGTATGCCAGGACGACGCTCGCGGACATCGCGCGCGCGGCGGGCATGTCGCCGAGCCACCTCCTCTACTACTTTCCGGGCAAGGATGCGATCCTCGAACAGTATTTCGCCGAAGTCTCCAGACGCATCATCGAGCGCATAGACAGCTTTCGCACCGAAAGCCCGGAGCGTCAGATCTCGCTGCTCGCCGAGCTCTTCTTCAGCGGCAGGAAGGTGCCCAAGTCCGAGATCGGATTCATGCTCGAATGCTTTGGCGTCGCGGTGCACGACAAGTACCTCAACCGCGAGAAGTCGGAGCTCGACCGCTTCTGCAAGAACTACCTGTGTGAGCTGTTCGAGAAGATGCCGGGTGGGCCTGCGCACGCGCGCGACGCGGCCGAGGTGACCTACGCCATGCTGGTGGGCCTGCGCACGGCCGAATATTTCGACGAACGGCTGTCACCCGACCACGCGCGCAGGCTGTTCCACACTGAAGTGCTGAACCTTGCGGATCCCGCGCGCGGCGGCGAGGCAAGGAAGCCGCGCCGGCGTTGAAACTGCCGATGCCCGATCGCACGGCATGGCTCGATCGCACGCGCGAGGCAGCGCTCGAGCCGGAGCTTCCCATTTGCGATCCGCATCACCACCTGTGGGAGCACCCAGGCAGCCGCTACCTGCTCGACGAGTTCCTGCACGACATCGACAGCGGGCACCGCGTCATCGCGACCGTCCATGTCGAGTGCGTCCAGCATTATCGAAGCGCCGGCCCGGTCGCACTGCGGCCGGTCGGCGAAACCGAGTTCGTTCACCACGCGACCGCGTCACACCAGGATGAAGCCGGCGGCACGCGCGTTGCGGCCGGTATCGTCGGCTTCGCCGACCTGACGCTTGGCCGGGCCGTGTTGCCGGTGCTGCGCGCACACCTCGATGCGAGCGAGCGGTTCCGCGGCGTCCGCTATGCAAGCGCATGGGATGCGGGTCCCGAAATCCGGGTTGCTCACACCCGCCCGCCGCCCGGACTGCTGCGCGACCCGGCCTTCCGCGCCGGCTTCGCCTGCCTCGCCAGACTCGGGCTCACTTTCGACGCGTGGCTCTACCACACGCAATGCGGCGAGCTCGCGGAACTCGCGAACGAATTTCCCGAAACAACCATCGTGCTCGACCACATGGGTGGCCCCCTGGGCATCGGCCCTTATGCCGGGCGCCGGGAGGAACTGTTCGCGGAGTGGCGCACGGCCCTCAGCAGCCTTTCGCGCTGCAACAATGTCTTCGCCAAGCTCGGCGGCAGGACGCTGACGCTCGCGGGTTTCGGCTGGCACAAGCGCGAAGCGCCGCCAGGCTCCGAGGAACTCGCGTCCGCGACCGCACCGTACTACGCCGCCTGCATCGACCTGTTCGGTCCCGGGCGCTGCATGTTCGAGAGCAACTTCCCGGTCGATCGCGCGTCCTGCTCCTACGCGGTGCTGTGGAACGCCTTCAAGCGCCTCTCGCGTTGTTATTCGGACGCGGAACGCGCGGCCCTGTTCCACGATACCGCCGTACGCGCGTACCGGCTCCCCTGACGCTGCCGCCTGCACAGGGGAAAACCTTGTATGATCTTCAAACCTTGCTAGTCGCCAACAAGCGGACTATTCTCCGCCCGGAACCGGTCTGCTGCCCGGCCGCCACGGGAACGGGCCGCCAACCCCCCATCTCCGGAGGAACCATGCGCAATCGACTGTCGGATCCGAGGGTCGCAATCGCGGTGGCCGCAGTGTCCTGCACGCTCCTTGCTCCCGACCTGGCGCTGGCACAGGAATCAACGGCGCTCGGCGAAATCATCGTCACGGCGCGCAAGCGCGAAGAGAACCTCCAGGATGTCGGCGTCTCGATCAGCGCGCTCAGCGCGGAGGAACTGGCAAACCGCTTCGACGTGGACCTGCAGACCCTCGCCAATGCCGCGCCCAACGTCGTCATTGACGACATCCAGCAAGGGCCCGGCAGTCCGGCCGCGATCTCGATTCGCGGCGTGGGCACGACGGACGTCGAGAAGAACTTCGACCCGGCGGCCGGCGTCGTGGTAGACGGTGTGTTCGTCGGTGTCAACTCCGGCGCGATGCTGAAGGCGCTCGACCTGCAGAGCGTGGAAATCCTGCGCGGACCGCAGGGCACGCTGTTCGGCCGGAACTCGATCGCGGGCGTTATCAACGTCACCCGCGGGCGGCCCGACTACGAGGGCTTCGGGGGAGCGGTTCGTGCCGGCGCGGGCAACAACGGCGACCTGCAGCTTGACGGCTACCTCAACGTGCCGGTGGGCGACAATTTCGCGTTCAGGATCGGCGGTGCCATGCGCGAGAACGACGGCTGGTTCCGTAACGCGACGCTCGACAAGGACGTCGGCGCGACCGAGTTCAGTTCGGTCAGCCCGAGCTTCTCGTTCCGGCCGACCGACAATTTCGAGATCTACTACCGCTTCGACAAGAACTGGCAGGACCAGGACGCAAACACGGTGCTGAACCTCGCCCAGCCAGACCAGGCGTTCTGTTTCTTCTACAACCAGTGCGCCCAGGGACTAGACGTTCCGCAGTCCGGCGACCGCTACGTAGTGCTGCAGGACGGCGACGATCCGTACCAGTCCTACTTCGACTCGGAGCTGCACCTTGCGAACATCCGCTGGAGTCTCAACGACAACGACACGATCGAGTACGTGTTCGGCGATTTTTCGACTGATGAAAAGGTCTACCAGGACTGGGACGGCACGTCGCTGACGCTTTATCACACTGACCGCCCGGCGGTCTGGGAGCAGCAAAGCCATGAGTTGCGCCTGACGCACACCGGCGAGCGCTTCACCTACACCGCCGGCCTGTACTTGTGGGACTCGAACTACCGCATCGACCTGACGAGCTACATCGGCTTTGTCGACCTCCTTTTCGGGTTTCCGCCAGGCACGGTGTTCACCGTCGAGCAGACGGTGATACAGAACACCGACTCGAAGGCGGCATTTTTCGAGGGTGATTACAAATTCAACGACGCGTGGACGCTCACGCTCGGAGGCCGCTATACGGAGGATAAAAAGGACAGCGGCGTGATCGATCCGCTCATGCCGGAGCTCGCGATCGAGGGAAGCCCCGACAACCCGTTCAAAGAATCCTGGAGCGAATTTACGCCCAAGGCGGGACTGCGCTACCGCATCAGCGACGCCGCAATGGTGTACGGCTTGTACTCAAAGGGCTTCCGGGCCGGCGGATTCAGCGGCCGCCCGGGAACCTACGAAGCGGCATCGATCGCCTACGACCCGGAAACGGTCGACAACTACGAACTGGGCTGGAAGTCCGAGTGGTTAGATGGCCGCCTGCGCCTGAACAGCTCGGTCTTCTTCATGAAGTACGACGACAAGCAGGAAGAGCAGAGCGTCCCCACCAGCCAGGGCACGGGTCAGCAGACGGTCGTCGTGAACGCGGCAAGCGCCGAGATCATGGGCCTTGAGGTCGACTTTGCGGCGATGTTCACCGACTCGTTCATGCTGTCTGGCAACCTCGGCCTCCTCGAGGCGGAGTACAAGGAGCTGGTTGACCCGATCACGCAGACCGACCTCTCCTCGCTCGACCTGCGGCGCGCACCGCCGGTCACGGCGACGCTCTCGCCGAGTTATACCTTCCCGGCGCTGGGCGGAGAGTTCACATTGCAGGCCGATTGGCGCTACGTGGGCAAACAGGAACTGACGTTCCTGAACTCGCCGCAGAGCCATAATCCGGCGCACGACGTGCTCGACGCCTCGATCAATTTCCGGATCCGCAACACCACAATCAGCCTCTGGGGCCTCAACCTCACCGACGATGATTCCTGGTCACAGGCCTACGATGTCGGCACGAGCGTCACGTTCCCGGGCTTGTGGACATACACCGCAACTCGCCCCCCGATGACGTACGGCGTGCGATTGGTCCACACGTTCTAGAATCGCTTGCGCGGGGTGGGACGGATCATCCGTCCCTTCCCCGCGGTGCTCCTGCCTGTCGACCGGCCGATCCTGCCGCAGGCGGGCGTTTCGGAATGGGTGACAGATGAACAGCGTGAATCAGGCGTCGGTCGATGTCGAAAGGCGCGGCGCGGTCGGGTGGATCACCCTGAACCGGCCGGCTGCCATCAACGCCATCAACGATTCCATGCGGCAGCAACTGCCGGCAGCGCTCGTCGCGCTCAACGACGATGACAGCGTACGCGTGATCGTACTGCGCGGTGCCGGCGAGCGCGGCTTTTGTTCAGGGGCCGACCTCAAGGAAAAGCCCGCGGCGGCCGCTTCCAGAGAAATCCCCGCGCGGCCAGGCTGGATCGAGGAGTTCGATCGCATCGCGAAACCCGTGCTCGCGGCAATCCACGGGTACTGCTTTGGCGGCGGCCTCGAGATCGCGCTGGCCTGCGACCTGCGCATTGCCTCGGCGGACGCCGTCTTCGCCCTGCCGGAAACCGGCCTGGGCCTGATTCCCGGCGGCGGCGGAACGCAGCGTCTGCCGAGACTCATCGGGCTCGGGCGCAGCCTCGATCTCCTGGTCACGGGCGAGCGCATCGATGCCGCGAAGGCGCTCGAATGGGGGCTGATCACGCGTGTCGTCGCGACGCGCGATGCGCTCGCGGAAGAATCCGCTGCACTCGCGGACCTCATCGCAGCGCGACCGCCGATCGCGACCCGCCATGCGAAGCAGGCGGCGAAACGAGGCATGGAGCTCGGGCTTCACGCCGGGCTCGCGCTCGAGCGAGCATTGTTCAGCGAGCTGCTTTCGGGCGACGAGCGCCGCGAGGCCGTCGCCGCGTTTCGGGAGAAGCGCGCGTCCGCATCCAACACGTCCAGCAAGTAGGTCTGCACCGTGTCATCGATACCAAGGGCCGGAAATGTCGCCGTCGTCGGTGCCGGGCTGATGGGGACCGGGATCGCCCATGCCTTCGTCGCGGCCGGTCATGCCGTCACACTGGTTGATGTCAGCGCGCCCGCGCTCGCCAAGGCTGCCGACAGTGTCGGCGCGATCCTCGCGGACGGCGTGCGCCGTTCCAAGGTCACGGCCGCGGATGCAGAGGCGGCACGCGCCCGGCTCGCCACCAGTTCCGATCTCGCGGTGGCGCTCCGCAAGCGGCCGGTCGACCTCTTGATCGAGACTGTGTCGGAAGCGCTTGAGGTCAAGATCGCGATCGTCCGCGAAGCAGGTCGTCACCTGCCCGATCAGGCCCTGATTGCGACCAACACCTCGGCATTGAGCGTCACGAAGATTGCGGCCGCGACCGGCAGGGCCGATCGCACCGTCGGCATGCACTTCTTCAACCCCGTCCACAAGATGAAGCTGCTCGAGATCGTCCGTGGCGCGACGACCAGCGACGAGACTGTTACGCGCGCGCGCGCCTGGGGCGAATCGCTGGGCAAGACCTCCATCGTGGTCAACGAGTCGCCCGGGCTCACAACCAGCCGGATGTCGGCGCTCATGGGCAACGAGGCGATGTACATGCTGATGGAAGGCGTCGCGAGCGCCGAGGACATCGACACCGCCCTTCGACTCGGCTTCAACCATCCGATGGGCCCGCTCGAGCTCGGCGACCTGACCGGCTGGGACACGCGGCTCGCGGTACTCCGGTACCTGCACTCGACGCTGGGTGAACGATTCAGTCCCTGCCCGCTGATCGCAAAACTGGTCAATGCGGGCCGGACCGGCCGCAAGGCGGGGAAAGGCGTCTACGACTACGTGGACGGGATCCGCGTGCCCGGGTCCGATCCGGGAATCCGCTGATGAAGGAAGTGGTCATCGTGGACGCGCTGCGAACGCCGATCGGGCGGTTTCGCGGCGCATTGAGCACGGTTCGCGCCGATCACCTCGGTGCGATCGTGCTGCAGGAGCTCGTCCGGAGAAACGGCATCGATCCGGCACGCGTCGACGACGTGGTGTTCGGCTGCGTCACGCAGGTCGGCGAGCAATGCGGCAATATTGCCCGCACCGCGTTGCTTTCCGCCGGCTGGCCGGATGCCATTCCCGGCATGACCGTCGATCGCAAGTGCGGATCCGCCGAAGCGGCGGTCCATATCGCCGCCGGCGCCATCGCAAGCGGGTCCTGCGACATCGTGGTCGCAGGCGGCGCGGAAAACATGAGCCGCGTGCCGATGGGCGGAAACCGCGACGTGCACGGCAAGCCGTTCGGCTGGAAACTGCTGGAGCGCTTCGAGCAGGTGTCGCAGGGCGAAGCCGCGGAGCGCGTGGCCGATCGGTGGCAGCTGACGCGCGAGGAGCTGGATGCATTTGCCCTCGCGAGTCACCGGCGAGCGGCCGTCGCCGCGGATCAGGGCCGTTTTTCGCGCGAGACCATTCCCGTGCCGGTCGCCGAATGGCAGGAACGCGATGCCGCCACGACCGGCGCGACACTCGCTCACGACGAGACTATCCGCAGGGAAACGAGTTCGGAGAAGCTCGCGGGCCTGAAGACCAGCTTCCGCCCGGCGGGCCGCATCACGGCCGGCAACTCCTCGCAGATATGCGACGGAGCCGCGGCGGTGCTGCTGATGTCGGCCGAAGCGGCCGGGAGTTGCGGCCTCGAGCCGCTCGCCCGGATCCGTTCCATGACCTCCGTCGGCTCGGATCCGACCCTGATGTTGACCGGACCGGTCGACGCGACGAAGCGGGTACTCACCCGTGCGGGTTTGCAGCTCACTGACATTGCGCTCTTCGAAGTCAACGAGGCCTTCGCGTCGGTTCCGCTGATGTGGATGCGCGAACTCGGCGTCGATCACGACCGGGTAAACGTCAACGGCGGCGCAATCGCGCTGGGCCACCCGCTAGGCGCCAGCGGAGCGCGCATCATGGCGACACTCGTGCACGAGATGCGCAGGCGTAGCGCCCGTTTCGGGCTGCAGACAATCTGCTGCGCAGGCGGCATGGCAACCGCAACCATCCTGGAGCGACTCAATTGACAACGAGGACCGTATCCCGCGCGCGAGCCCGGCGGCCGGTCCGCCCGGTCCGGCGGCGACAGACCGAACGCACTGCGCTATCGGACAGCCGGTTGATCGAGGCCGCCATCGAACTGCTGGTGAAGCGTGGCGTCGACGGCACGACGCTGCAGGCGGTTGGCGAGCAGGCCGGCTACAGCCGGGCCCTCGCAACCCACCGCTTCGGCTCCAAGGTCGGGTTGTTCGTCCGCGTGATGAAGGTGGCGAGCGCGGACTGGGTTGCGCGCATGCACAAGGCGGTCGGCAGCAAGATCGGCGTCGACGCGCTCTGCGCCGCGACCGATGCCACGCAGCGGTTCATACGCGAGCGTCCCAACGAGGTTCGCGTCATGTACCTGCTCTGGTTCTACAGCATCGATCCCGCGGCGGCCTTTCACTGGGACATCGCGAGCGTTCACCGCGCGCAGCGGCGCGATGTCGATGCCTGGGTCCGGGCCGGCCAGAGGGCCGGGCAGATTCCGCCGGCGATCAGTCCGCAGCGCGTGGCGGAGCAGTATTGCGCTTCGATGGCTGGCATCGCCTACCAGTGGATGGGGAATCCTGACATGCCGCTTGCGGCCATGTACGGAGAGCTGAAACGCAATCTTCGGATCTATCTGCAGGATCCGCAGGCACGCGGCGCGGCCAGGCGGGCAAAGAACTGAAGGTGTCCGCACCGTCCCAGCTGCAGCTTTGGGCCGTGCCGGGCCTCGCGCTCATCGGCGCCGGTGACGACCTTGCCGACATGATCGTCGAGCGGCTCCAGTCCTCCGGTCGCGAGCTTCTGGACGAAGACGTCCTGGTCATCGCCCAGAAGATCGTGTCGAAGTCGGAAGGCAGGCTCGTGGATCTAGCGACCGTGACCCCGTCGCAACGCGCAACGGACGTCGCGCGGGAAGTGCTGAAAGATCCGCGCCTGGTCGAGGTGATCCTCGGCGAATCGCGCCGCATCGTCCGCAGCGGCAGGAATGTCCTCATCGTCGAGCACAGGCTGGGCTTCGTCACGGCCAACGCCGGCGTCGATCAATCGAATGTCGCTGGCGAAGGCGGCGGTGAGTTTGCGCTGTTGCTGCCGGTCGACCCCGATGCAAGCGCCGAAAGGCTCCGAGCCGCCATAAAGCGGCGCACCCGTCGCGATGTGGCGGTCGTCATCAGCGACAGCTTTGGCCGGCCCTGGCGCACGGGCACGGTCGGCGTCGCCATCGGTTGTGCGGGCCTGCCGGCGCTCC
>DATKBY010000004.1:0-8354 GCA_035513555.1 Steroidobacteraceae bacterium
CCGCGGCGATCGCCTGGTAGACGTGTTCCATTTTATCGGCGGCAAGATCGCGGATCTCGAGGCTCATTGTGACCCGGCCGGGGATGACATTGGGCGCGCCGGGTTCCGCCCGGATGCGCCCGACGGTCGCCACCTGTCGTCCCGGCGTCGTTGTCGCGATCCGGTTGACGCCGAGCGTCAGCTCGGCGGCGCTCAGCAGCGCGTCGCGGCGCCGGTCCATGGGCGTCGTGCCGGCGTGATTGGCGACGCCTTCGATCGTCACGTCCCACCATCGAATGCCGACTATGCCTTCCACGACGCCGATATCGATACCGGACTCATCCAGGATGGCTCCCTGTTCAATGTGCAGCTCGATAAAGGCCTTCAGTTCGCCAGGCTTGCGATGCGCCAGCGCCAGCCGGTCCGGATCGCCGCCGACGGCGCGGATCCCGTCGCGGATTGTCATACCGCTATGGCTCATGACATCGAGCGCCTCCGGGCCGACGCGGCCGGTCATCGCCTGGCTGCCGACCACACCGCCTTCCTCGTCCGTGAAACTGACGATTTCGAGCGGATGACGCGTGACGATTCCCTGTTCGCGCAGCAGCCTGGCGACTTCGATGGCGCCGATGACGCCGACATCGCCGTCGTAGTTGCCGCCCTGGGGCACCGAATCGATATGCGAGCCCATCATGATCACGGGCAGGTCCGGGTCGCTGCCAGTGCGGCGGCCGATGAGGTTGCCGGCCGTGTCGACACGCACGTCGAGTCCCACATCCCGCATCAGCGCCTTGATGTATTCGCGCCCGGCGATGTCAGCTGGACTGTAGGCGAGCCGGCTGACGCCGCCCTCCGGATTGGCACCGAAGGCCGACAACTCGGTGATGTGCCGCTCGATGCGCTGCGGGTCGGCGGTCGCCGGCGGGCTGTCTGCGACGGCGTCCGAAGAAATGCCTGCGGTTGCCGCGATGCAGATCATGAGGAATGCTTCGACGCCTGCCGCGGTGGTGTGCGATTTCACGTCTGCTCCCTCAAACAACGGGGGAATCCACTACCATTACATCTTTACGCCTGGGTCAAGCGCAATGCCCGTAGTCACGCTACCGGACGGCAGCCAGCGAAGCTTCGATCGGCCGGTAACCGTTGCCGAGGTCGCGGCCGACATCGGCAAGGGCCTCGCACGAGCCGCACTGGCGGGCGAAGTCGATGGCCGACTGGTGGACGTCTCGCACGTCATCGACGGCGAAGCGAGGCTGCGCATCATCACGGCGAAGGATGCCGAAGGGCTCGAGATCCTGCGTCATTCGACCGCGCACCTGCTCGCGCATGCGGTGCAGTCCGTCTACCCGGCGGCGCAGGTCACGATCGGTCCGGTGATCGAGGATGGCTTCTACTACGACTTCGCGTATGAGCGGCCATTCACGCCCGAGGACCTCGATATATTTGAAGCGAAGATGCGCGAACTCGTGAAAGCCGACCAGCCCGTGCACCGGCGGGTATTGTTACGCGACGCGGCGGTCGCGCATTTCCAGTCGATCGGCGAGCATTACAAGGCCGAGATCATCGCCGCCATACCGGCGGGGGAGGAGATCTCCCTCTACGGCCAGGGCGACTGGGAAGATCTCTGCCGCGGCCCGCATGTTCCCTCCACCGGCAAGCTCGGCGCATTCAAGCTGACGAAGGTCGCCGGCGCTTACTGGCGCGGCGATTCGAAGAACGCGATGCTGCAGCGGATCTATGGCACGGCCTGGCCCGACGACAAGCAGCTTAAGGATTACCTGCAGCGGCTGGAAGAGGCCGAGAAGCGCGATCACCGCCGCATCGGCCGGGAACTCGACCTGTTTCATTTCCAGGAAGAGGCGCCGGGTGCCGTGTTCTGGCACCCGCACGGCTGGACGATTTTCCAGCAGCTCATCGCGTACATGCGGGAGCGCCAGAACGCCGCGGGCTACCAGGAAATCAGCAGCCCTGAGATCATGGACCGCGAACTGTGGGTGCAGTCCGGCCACGTCGAGAAGTTCGGCGAGAACATGTTCCTGACGAAGACGCCCGACGAGCGTGTCTACGCGATCAAGCCGATGAACTGCCCGGGCCATGTGCAGGTTTTCCGCCAGGGGCTGCACAGCTACCGGGAACTGCCGATCCGATATGCGGAGTTCGGCAAAGTGCATCGCTATGAACCTTCGGGCGCGTTGCACGGACTCCTGCGGGTGCGTGCCTTCACGCAGGACGACGCACACGTCTTCGTCACCGAGGACCAGATCACCGACGAGACCGTGCGCGGGATCGAGCTGATGATGTCCATCTACCGCGACTTCGGTTTCGACGACGTGCGCGTAAAGTTCGCCGACCGGCCGGCCCGGCGGGTCGGCGACGACGACACCTGGACGCGCGCGGAAGAGGCGCTGAAAGCGGGCACGCGAGCGGCAGGCATCGAATACGAGTTCAACCCGGGCGAGGGGGCCTTCTACGGCCCGAAGCTCGAGTTCGTGCTGAAGGATGCGATCGGCCGCGACTGGCAATGCGGCACCTGGCAGGTCGACCTGAATCTGCCTGGCAGGCTCGGCGCGCATTACGTGGACGAGCACAGCCAGAAGCGCACGCCGGTCATGCTGCACCGGGCGATCTTCGGTTCCCTCGAGCGGTTCTTCGGGATCCTGCTCGAGCATCACGCCGGCCGATTGCCCGCCTGGCTCGCCCCGGTGCAGGCGATGGTGATGAATATCAGCGAAAAGCAGGGAAATTACGCGCTCGAGTCGACCGAATTCCTTAAAAATCAGGGGCTTCGCGTAGAATCCGACTTGCGCAACGAAAAGGTGGGCTATAAAATCCGCGAGCACACGCTGAAGCGTGTCCCGTACCTGCTGGTGGCAGGCGATCGGGAAGTCGAGTCCAGGCAGTTGGCCGTGCGCACGCGCTCCGGGAAGGATCTGGGTGCCATGCCCCTGGAAGAGGTGGCCGCTCGGATCGTCCAGGATGTGGCGAGCCGCGGCCGTCGTTTTTTGGAGGACTGAGTATTTCGACAACGAAACGCGTACGGCGCAACGAGGAGATCCTTGCACCGCAATTACGCGTGATTGGCGCCGACGGCAGTCAGGTCGGCGTCTTGAGCCGCAGTGAAGCCCTGGCCAAGGCTGCGGCCGAGGAACTGGATCTCGTGGAAGTTTCGCCGACTGCCGAGCCGCCCGTCTGCCGGATCATGGACTTCGGAAAGTTCCTGTTCGAGCAGAACAAGAAGGCCCATTCGGCGAAGCGTAAACAGAAGCAGATTCAGCTCAAGGAAGTTAAGTTCCGGCCGGGCACGGAGACGGCGGATTACCAGGTCAAGCTGCGTAACCTGGTCCGCTTCCTGACCGACGGGGACAAGGCCAAGGTAACCATGCGGTTCCGCGGCCGGGAGATGGCCCATACCGAGATCGGGCGCAAGCTCCTCGACAGACTGGTGATCGACCTCGCCGATTACGGCCAGATCGAACAGCATGCTGCGATGGAGGGGCGCCAGATCACGATGGTGATATCTCCGAAGAAGAAGTGACCGGCGGGTAACCGCCGATTCGCCTCCAGCCCGCGCAAGCGGTGTGAAGAGGTCATAAAAGGAGTTGACCGATGCCCAAGTTGAAAACCAACCGGGCCGCGGCGAAGCGTTTTCGCAAGACAGCGAAGGGTTTCAAGCGCGGCCAGGCGAATCGTCGCCACATCCTCACCAAGATGACGAAGAAGCGTAAGCGTCAGCTGCGAGGCTCGACCATGGTCCACGAGACCGATGTCGGCCGCCTCGTCCGGTTGCTGCCCCACGTTTGACGTTCATCGAACAGGAGTGATGTGACATGGCAAGAGTAAAGCGTGGCGTCATCGCAGGACGCCGCCACAAGAAAGTCCTCAAGAAGGCAAAGGGCTACTACAACGCCCGCCGCAAGGTATTTCGGGTCGCGAAACAGGCCGTCATCAAGGCCGGCCAGTACGCCTACGTCGGCCGGCGGCTGAAGAAGCGCGATTATCGCGCGCTGTGGATCCAGCGCATCAATGCCGCCGCCCGCGGGTTCGGCCTGTCGTACAGCCGGTTCATTTCGGGCCTGCAGCAGTCGGGCATCGAGATCGACCGCAAGGCGCTCGCGGATCTCGCGGTCCACGATATCGCCGCATTCGGCGCCATAGCAGAGAAAGCGAAAGCCGCGCTGGCCGAGAAGTAACGCCAGCTCAGGGGGGCGGGTGAAGGACCTGGAGTCGCTGATCGCGCGCAGCCTCGTCGACATCGCCTCGAGCGCGGATCTGGCCGCGCTTGACGCCGTGCGTGTCGCCGTGCTCGGCAAGAAAGGCGCGCTCACGGAACGGCTGAAGGGCCTCGGCAAGCTGCCCGCAGACGAGCGTCGCGCCGCGGGCGCGGCGATCAATGATGCGAAAGCGCGAGTCGAGGTCGCACTCGATGCGCGCCGTGCGGAACTCGAGGCGGACACGCTGTCGCGGGAGCTGACGGCGGGCGCGATCGACGTCACGCTTCCCGGCCGTGGCCAGTCAGTCGGCGGCCTGCATCCGGTCACGCGCACGCGCCTGCGCATCGAGTCGATTTTCCGGCGCGCGGGATTCAACGTCGCCGAAGGGCCGGAGGTCGAGGACGACTTCCATAATTTCGGTGCGCTCAACATACCCGCCGATCACCCGGCGCGTGCGATGCACGACACGTTCTATTTCGGCGACGGGCGGCTGCTGCGCACCCACACTTCGCCGGTACAGATCCGCGCGATGAAGCTGCGCGGCGTGCCGATCCGTGTCATCGCGCCAGGACCGGTCTATCGCCGGGACTCCGATCTGACGCATTCGCCCATGTTTCACCAGGTCGAAGGTCTTGTGATCGATGAGGACGTGAGCCTCGCAAACCTCAAGGGAATGCTGTCGGGATTCGCCGAGCAGTTCTTCGAAAAGCCGCGCGGGCTGCGATTCCGGCCTTCGTACTTTCCGTTCACCGAGCCATCCGCGGAAGTGGACATCCAGTGCGTGTTGTGCGACGGCGCGGGTTGCCGCATCTGCAAGCAGACGGGCTGGCTCGAGATCCTGGGCTGCGGTATGGTGCACCCGAACGTGCTCGCCGCCTGCGGCGTGGACGCAACGCGCTGGCAGGGCTATGCATTCGGCATGGGCATCGAGCGGCTCGCGATGCTGCGATACGCGGTGAACGACCTGCGGCTCTTCTTCGAGAACGACCTGCGCTTCCTCGCGCAGTTCAACCGGGGCTGAGCATGCGCGTCAGTCTTGCCTGGCTCAGGGAATGGATCGAAACCGGTTGGGATGCCGCGACGCTCGCTAATCGGTTGACGATGAGCGGCATCGAGGTCGAGACGATCGAGGCGGCCGCACCCTCGTTTTCCGGCGTCATCGTCGGCGAAGTGCTGTCGACCGAGCGGCACCCGGGCGCCGGCAAGCTGACGGTCTGCCGGGTCGTCGGTGCCGGGGCGCCGCTGCAGATCGTGTGTGGCGCTTCGAACGTGCGCGCCGGACTGAAGACGCCGCTGGCGCTCGAAGGTGCCGTGCTGCCGGGCGGGCTGGTGATCCGTCGCGCGAGCCTGCGCGGCGTCGAATCCGCCGGGATGCTGTGTTCGGGACGCGAACTGGGCCTCTCGGATGAACACGAGGGCATCCTGGAACTGCCGGCGGAACTGGAAACCGGGATGACGCTGCGCGAGGCGCTCGGCCTCGAAGACGTCATCCTGACGCTGAACGTGACGCCGAACCGGGGCGACGTACAGTCCGTGATCGGCGTGGCGCGCGAAGTCGCCGCGATCGCCGACCGCAAACTGACGCCGCCGGCAATGGATCCCGTGCCCGCGAAGTGCAAGACGGTTGTCCCCGTGCGCCTCAGAGCGCCGGCCGCCTGCCCGCGCTTTGCCGGGCGCGTGATCGAGGGCATCGATCCGGGTGCGCGGACGCCGGTATGGATGCGGGAGCGTTTGCGGCGCGCCGGATTGCGGCCGATCAGCCCGATTGTCGACGTCACCAACTTCGTGATGCTCGAACTCGGCCAGCCCCTGCACGCTTACGACCTGCGCCGCCTCGTCTCCAGCATCGAAGTCCGGCATGCGCGCGCGGATGAGCGACTGACCTTGCTGGATGGTCTCGAAATCGATCTCGAAGCGGACATGCTCGTGATCGCGGACCAGTCCGGACCGGTTGGCCTTGCCGGCATCATGGGCGGCGAAAAGAGCGGGATTGCATCCGACACGACCGCCATATTCCTCGAAGCGGCGTTCTTCCCGCCGGCTGCCGTCGCTGGCCGCGCCCGGCGCTACCGATTGCTGACAGACGCGTCGCAGCGTTTCGAGCGCGGCGTCGATCCCTGCGGACAGGAACGGGCGATCGAGCGTGCGACGCAGCTGCTGATTGCGATCGTCGGTGGCAGTCCGGGTCCCACCGTCGTGACCGAGGCCGAGCCGCGGCAGCCCGGCAGGCAAAGCGTTCCGCTGCGACCGGGGCAGGCGGCGCGCCTGCTCGGCGTGGAGATTCCCGCGAGCGAGATCGAGGCGATCCTGCGCCGGCTCGGCATGCAGGTCGCGAATGCCGGCGACGCGCTTAGCGTGATTCCGCCGAGCCATCGGTTCGATATTTCCATCGAGCAGGACCTGATTGAGGAGATCGGACGGATCTACGGTTACGACCGGATCCCGGGCAGCGACGCGCCCATGCCGCAGCGCGCGCAGCCGGCGACGGAACAGGCCGTGACGCGGGAACGGCTGCGCCTGCTGCTGGTCGATCGCGGATACCAGGAGGCGATTACCTACGGGTTCGCGGATGCGCGACTTCAGCGCCTGCTGTTTCCGGACGTTCGCGCACTGACGCTGACAAACCCGATTTCCGCCGAACTTGGCGAAATGCGCGTCTCGCTGTGGCCCGGGCTGATCGAGGCCTGCCGTTTCAATATGCGTCGCCAGCAGGACCGCATCCGGCTGTTCGAGATCGGCACGCGCTTTGAGTTCGAGGCGACCCGGCTGATCGAGAGCCAGTCGATCGCCGGTGTCGTCACAGGCCGCGTGCTGCCGGAGCAGTGGGGCACCGAAAATCGCGACGCCGACTTCTACGACGTCAAATCCGATGTCGAGTCGTTGTTTGCGCTGACCGGACGCAGTTTGGAAATAAGTTACGTAGCGGGCACGCACGACAGCCTGCATCCGGGCCGCAGCGCGGAGATCCTGGATGGCAGGACGCCGGTCGGATGGATCGGGCAGTTGCAGCCGGAGCTTGCGCGCAAGCTGGAAATGCGCGAGGCGCCGTGGCTGTTCGAGATCGCGATTGAACCGAGCTTCTTTGCGGAAGTGCCTGTATTTACAGAGATTTCCAGATATCCGGCGATCCGGCGGGACCTGGCGATCGTCATCGACGAATCCGTCACTCTGAATGAGTTGCGCAAAACCGTTAATCTGGCTGCGAAAGGCCTGTTGCGCGAGCTCTACGTATTCGACGTGTACCGGGGGAAGGGGGTAGAACCCGGTCGAAAAAGCATCGCTTTAGGCTTGATTTTACAGGAAACTTCTCGCACCCTTACTGACGGTGAAGCCGATACCGTGATCGCAGCGGTCATCGAGCGCGTCAAGAGTGACTTGAAGGCGGGGATCCGGGAATAGTTCGAATGGCATTGACCAAGGCGGAAATCGCCGAAGCGCTGTTCAACCAGCTCGGCTTGAACAAACGCGAGGCGCGAGAACTCGTCGATCTCTTTTTCGAGGAGATCCGCGCGGCGCTTGCAACGGGCGAGCAGGTCAAGCTGTCGGGCTTCGGCAATTTCGACCTGCGCGACAAGAACCAGCGCCCGGGCAGGAATCCCAAGACCGGCGAGGAGATTCCGATTTCCGCGCGCCGTGTCGTCACGTTCCGGCCCGGACAAAAACTGAAAGCGCGCGTCGAAGCCTATGCTGGAAGCAAGTAACAACAAGGATCTGCCGGCGATTCCGGCGAAGCGCTACTTCACCATCGGTGAAGTCAGCGACCTGTGCGGCGTGAAGCCGCATGTGCTGCGTTACTGGGAACAGGAATTCCCGCAGCTCAAGCCCGTCAAGCGCCGCGGCAACCGCCGCTACTACCAGCGCCAGGACGTCATCACGATCCGCCAGATCCGCAGCCTGCTGTATGACGAGGGCTTCACGATCGGCGGCGCGCGCAATCGCCTCGAGGGCGACGAAGCGCGCGAGGACAACACTCAGAGCCGGCAGGTCATCCGCCAGGTGCGGGCCGAGCTCGAGGACTTGCTGCGCATCCTGCGCCGCTGAGCCCGGCCTCAGGCCGGATCGGCTATCATTCGACCGTCGGAGCGTGGCGCAGTCTGGTAGCGCACTTGCATGGGGTGCAAGGGGTCCCGGGTTCAAATCCCGGCGCTCCGACCAACTAACTCA
>DATKBY010000005.1:2500-46252 GCA_035513555.1 Steroidobacteraceae bacterium
AGATCTGCTCCTGGTAGGTGCGCGCGTTGGCCTGCACTTCCTCGGGCGTCAGGCGCGGGCGCGTCGCGTTCTTGCCGCTCGGGTCGCCGATCATCCCGGTGAAATCGCCGATCAGGAAAATGGCCGTATGGCCGAGCTCCTGGAACTGGCGCATCTTGTTGATCAGGACGGTGTGGCCGAGATGCAGATCCGGCGCGGTCGGGTCGAAGCCCGCCTTCACACGCAGGGGCTGGGCACGCGCGAGCTTGCGCAGCAGGTCCGCTTCCGTCAGCAATTCCGAGGCGCCGCGGTGCAGTTCGTCTACTTGTTGTGCCGGCGGCAGCATAGGTCCCCCCTGCCGGCAGACCACTGCGGCAGGCCCAATTCTGCCCATCTTATGTGACGTAGTACAAAGGTCGGGCAATCAATGGGTTGACGGCGATGCCCGTGGCGCTTACCGTCGCAATTCAGGTCCCTGGGGATGCCCGGTTGTCACGAACTTTCCTGTCGAAATCCATGGTTCTCGGCGACGCGGATTCCCAACCGCGCCGATTCGGCGTGGTTGCCGCATTTGTCGTGGCCGGCGCCATCTTTTCGGCAGTCGGCGCCCAGATCCAGAACCCGGTTCCGGAAAGCGCAATCGCCGATTTCCCGGTCGCCGCCGCCGCGGCGTCCGTAGCCGAGGAACCCCGCACACCGTTTGAATTCGTCGCAATCACGATCGGCCGCGACGACACCCTCGACCGCGTGTTCCGCGGGCTGCAGCTCAAGATCTCCGACCTCGCGGAACTGCGGAACCTCCCGGACGTGCGCCGCAGCCTCGACCTGATCCGCCCCGGCGACGTGATCCAGCTGACGCATCTCGACGGCGAAATCCGCTCGCTCACGCGGCGCATCAGCGAGACGGCGACCCTGTCGGTGACGCGCGCCGAGGCGGGATTCAGCGCCAACATCGTCGAGAACCCGCTCGAGATCGAGGAACGGATGCTCCGCGGCACCGTGGACAGTTCTCTGTATATGGCGGTCAACCAGGCCGGCGGCACCGACCGGCTCGCGGTCTCGCTCGCCGACGTCTTCAAGTACGACATCGATTTCGTCAACTCGGTGCAGCCGGGCGACAGCTTCGTGGTTGCGCACGAGCAGCAGTACCAGGACGGGGAATTCATCCGCGACGGCAACATCCTCGCCGCGGAGTTCGTTAATTCGGGTCGCACCTATCGCGCCGTCCGCTATGTCTCGCCGGACGGGCGCATTGATTACTACACGCCGGACGGCCGCCCGGTTCGCAAGGCTTTCCTGCGGTATCCGGTTGATTACGCCCGCATCAGCTCGGGCTTCAATCTGAAGCGCCGGCACCCGGTGCTGAACCGCGTGCGCGCGCACAAGGGCATCGACTTCGCCGCGCCGTCCGGCACGCCGATCAAGGCTGCGGGATCCGGCCGCGTCGTCAGCCGCGGCAGGAACGGCGGCTACGGCAATGTCGTCGTGCTCGCCCACAGCAACGGCGTGACCACGCTGTACGGGCACATGTCGCGCTTCGCCAAGGGCGTCGGTGTCGGCGATCGCGTGAAGCAGGGCGATGTGATCGGATACGTGGGGATGACTGGCCTCGCGACCGGGCCGCACGTGCATTACGAATACCGCGTCAACGGCGTGCACAAGAATCCGGCCAAGGTGACGATCGCGAAGGCCGATCCGATCCCCGCGAACCTGATGGCCGATTTCCAGGCCCAGACCGCGCCCCTGCTGGCGCGGCTCGACGTGTCGACATCGCCGGTACGCATGGCCCAGTTCTCCGGGCGCTAAAAAAGGGGACGGAGCCCTTTTCCGTTCTCTGAGAATCGGAAAAGGGCTCCGTCCCCTTTTTTAGGTCGAGAACGACGACCCGCAGCCGCAGGTCGTGGACGCGTTCGGATTGCGGATCACGAACTGCGCGCCTTTGAGATCCTCGCGGTAGTCGATCTCCGCGCCGGCGAGATACTGGAAGGAAAGCGGATCGACCAGCAGCGTGACGCCCTGGTTCGGAAATTCCGCGTCGCCCTCCTCGATCTTCTCGTCGAAAGTAAAGCCGTACTGGAATCCCGAGCAGCCGCCGCCGGAAACGAAGACCCGGAGCTTCAAGTTCGGATTGCCCTCCTCCCGGATCAGCTCGCCCACCTTGCGGGCAGCGGCGTCGGTGAAGACCAATCCATCGGTCGGGGCAGCGGTATCGTTCATGTGACTCGATTGATTGTAAGTTCCGGGTACCACAGGGTCAAAGAACGGGTGTCTCCGTTTCGCCTTCGGCGCGCCAGTCGAATGTCTGCCGCACGGGTTCGCCATTCCGGCCGAGACGGTACTCCACGTGGAGGCTCGCGGGCTCGAATTCCAGGGGCAATTCGACCGGAATCTCGATCTGCTGGAAGAATCTGAGCGAAAACGGCACTTCGCGGCGCCTGGTCGGCTCGATTTCGCCGAGCGGCAGCACGCGCTCCGCGTCTCCCTGTCTTCCCTCCACGGTCAAAGTGACCATGCCGTTCGCGAGCGTGTCGCGCGTCGCGGCCTGCGCCAGCGTGATCAGCACCCGATAGCGGCGCTCTTCTTCGGCGTGGATCCGCACGCCCTGAACGCGCAGCGCGCCGCTGCCGAACTGGCGCACGGCCAGACCGCGGTAGAACTGCAGCTCCTGCTGCTGGCGCGCGGTTTCCGCCTGCAGTTCGCCCATCATGCGCTGCGCGTCGGTCTGCGCCTGGCGGTCGATGCGCTGGCCGACTTCCGCAGTCGATGCACGGTGCTGCAGCACGCGGTTCTCGTCCTCAAGTTCGCGGTTCTTCGTCCGCAGGTCCATGCGTTCGATCATTGACGTGGCGATCGAATAGCCGGCGCTCATGCGGCCGATCTCGAAGCCGGCATAGAGGAGCATCAGCATCAGCGCGATGGCGAGCAGCCAGTGCCAGCGCGGCAGCGGTTTGTCGTCAGTGTCGCTCAAGGCGGGCTCCGGTCGCTAGAATCGGGGCGGCGAACAGGGAGGCGGCGCATGCTGTGGATCAAGGCCTGGCACGTGATCTTCATGGTCACCTGGTTTGCAGGGCTCTTCTACCTGCCGCGGCTTTTCGTATACCACGCCGTGGCGGCCGATCCGACCGGCATCGAGCGCTTCCGCGTCATGGAGCGGCGGCTGTTCATCCTGATGACGATCGGCGCACTGCTTACTGCGTTCTTCGGCCTGTGGCTGATTGTGATCAATCCGACGCTGCTCGACGCGGGCTGGATGCGCGTGAAACTCGTCCTCGTCGTGCTGCTGATCGCCTTCCATGCCTGGCTCTGGCGCCTGATGCGCGATCTCGCGACGGGACGCAACGTCCGCAGCGAGCGCTGGTACCGGCTGCTGAATGAAGTGCCCTCGTTCGCGTTGATCGGCATCGTGCTGCTGGCGGTCGCAAAGCCATTCTGAATCAGTCGCCGGTTCCAGGACCTGACCGGCGGCGGGAGCCCATGCGCTCGCCCCACCAGTCCGGATAGGCGGGCAGCCCTTCGGGAAATGCATGCGCGCCGAGCTCGTGCAGCGCGCGGGAATACACGCGGCGTTTGAAATAGATCACCTCGCGCACCGCATCCCACCAGCCCGACCAGCGCCAGCGGTCGAACTCGGCCGGCTGCTCGGTCGAGTCGAAGCGCAACGCCGAATCCCGGGTCCCGAGCCGCAGCAGGAACCAGCGCTGCTTCTGTCCGATACAGAGCGGCATCGAATTGCGGCGCACGAACTGCGGCGGCAGGCGGTAGCGCAGCCACCGCTCTGTGCGTGCCACCTCCTGCACCTGGTCGCGGGCGAGCCCGACTTCCTCCGCCAGTTCACGATAAAGGGCTTCCTCCGGACGCTCGCCGCGGCGGATGCCGCCCTGGGGAAATTGCCAACCGCGCGCGCGCGCGCGGCCTCCGACGAACACCTGACGATCGTCATTCATCAAGATGATGCCGACGTTCGCGCGGAAACCGTGGGCATCAATGAAGTCGGTCTCACCATCCATACCGCGCTATCTTAGTGGTGCCGGGTCGTACTTTCGTAGTCTGGTAATGGCGCCAGACTACGAAAGTACGACCCGGCACCAAAAAAAGGCCGATATGAAGCGGGTTCAAGGGCCAGTGTTGATTGCGCTGCTGGCGGTCGCCGCCGTGGCGGCGGTTGCGGCGTCGATTGCATTCGGCAGCTCCGGCATCGACGCGCCGTGGGAGCGGTTTGCCGCCGGCGATCCGCTGGTGCGCACGATCGTGCTCGAACTGCGCCTGCCGCGCGCGCTCGCGGCATTCGGCGCCGGCGTCGTGCTCGCGCTCGCGGGCGTGCTGATGCAGGCGCTGCTGCGCAATCCGCTGGCCGATCCCTACGTGCTCGGCGTGTCGGGCGGCGCCGCCGTCGGCGCGCTCAGCGTCATGCTCGCAGGCCTTGCTGGCATCGCAGTCGATGCCGGTGCGGCGATCGGCGCCTTCGCCGCGATGCTCCTCGTATTCGCGGTTGCGCACGGCCCCGGTGGCTGGACTACGACGCGCCTGCTGTTGACCGGCGTCGTCGTCGCGGCCGGCTGCGGCGCGATCGTGAGCCTTCTGCTCTCGCTGTCCGACGACCTTCGGCTGCGCGGCATGCTGTTCTGGCTGCTCGGCGATTTCGGCTACGTGCGCACGCCCTGGTCGCTGCTCATGCTCGCGTTGATCGCGATACCCGCCGGGCTTCTGGTCGCGCGTCCGCTCGACGCGCTCGCGCGCGGCGAACTGCAGGCGCGCCTGCTCGGCGTCCCGGTGCGCGGGTTGCGCATCGGGATTTACGTCGCCGCCTCGGTGCTGACCGCGGCCGCGGTCACGACGGCGGGCAGCATCGGTTTCGTCGGCCTCGTGACGCCGCACCTGGTGCGACTCGCGGCCGGGTCATCGCACCGGGTCGTGATCCCGGCCTCGGCGCTTGCCGGCGGCGCGTTGGTCGTCGTCGCCGACCTGCTCGCGCGCACGATCGTCGCGCCGCGACAGCTGCCGGTCGGCGCCCTGACCGCGCTGATCGGCGTGCCGCTGTTCCTGTTGTTGATGCGCAGGCAGACCGTCACCTGAGCGTATCCTTGGCACATGACAACCAGCATCCTGTCCACGCCGTCCGGCGTCCACGACGACCGCTCACGGATTCTCGACGTCTTCCAGCGCCAGCGGGCTACCGCGCTGCGCCTGCGCGGCTCGATCGCGGCGGAGCGCATCGCCACACTCGTCCGGCTGCGCGACCGGTTCATCGCCAATACGAATACCTGGTACGAGGCGGCTTACGCCGACTTCCGAAAGCCGGCCGGCGAGGTCGATGTCGCGGAAATATTACCGGTCGTCATCGAAGCGAACGATGCGATCCGGAACCTGAAGTCGTGGATGAAGCCGACCTGGGTCCGACCGACCCTGCTGATGGCCGGCAACTCGGGCCAGATCAAGTACGAGCCGCGCGGCCGCTGCCTGATCATTTCGCCCTGGAACTACCCTGTTAACCTCACCTTCGGGCCGCTGGTTTCCGCCATTGCGGCGGGCAATACGGCCATCCTCAAACCATCGGAGTTGACGCCCCATCTTGCCGCCGCCATGGCGCAGTTCGTCAAAACGATTTTCCCCGAAGACGAGGTGGCGCTGTTCGAGGGCGACGCGACCGTCTCGCAGGCGTTGCTCGAGCTGCCATTCGATCACATCTTCTTCACCGGCAGCCCGGCGATCGGCCGGGTCGTCATGGCGGCGGCCGCGAAGCACCTCACTTCCGTCACGCTGGAGCTCGGCGGCAAGAGTCCCACCATCGTGGACGACAGCGCGGATCTCGATTTCGCCGCGCAAAACATCCTGTGGAGCAAGTACACGAACAATGGCCAGACCTGCATCGCACCGGATCACGTCTTTGTGCATGAGAAGGTCAAGGAGGCATTCGTCGCGCGTTGCAAGGCAAAGCTCGAAAAAGCGTACGGGACGGACGGCGAGTCGCAGAAAGCGAGCCCGCACCTGGCGCGCATCGTCAACCGGTGTCACGCCGAGCGCGTCAAAAACCTGCTCGACGATGCGACGTCGCGGGGGGCGCGCGTTCTCGCCGGCGGCACGGTATCCGTCGCAGACAATTTCATCGCGCCGACGCTGCTCGACAACATACCGGCGGAGGCGAAGATCAACAGCGAAGAAATCTTCGGCCCTCTGCTGCCGATCTATGGATTTACGGACCTCGGCGAAGTGATCCGGCACATCAACGCCGAACCGAAGCCGCTGGCGCTGTATGTGTTCAGCCGCAGCAACGCAAATATCGAGCGCATCCTGCAGCAGACGACCTCGGGCGGAGCCTGCATCAACCACACGGTCGTGCAGTACCTGCACGGACGCCTGCCGTTCGGCGGCGTCAATAATTCCGGCATCGGCAACGCCCACGGCCACTTCGGCTTCCGGGCGTTCAGCCACGAACGCGCCGTCGTCCGCAGCCGCCTGTCTTTCGCCGCCAGGCTCTTCAACCCGGGCGAAGTGCCTTCCTGGCTGCGGAAGATCCTGAAGACGGCCCTCAAGCGGCTCTGAAGTCCGCCGGGTGTCAGTAGTGCGTGGCCAGATAGCGGACGTCCGTATCGGGTCCTGCAGGCCCTAGCCGCGTGGAAACCCCACCAGGTGCTGCGCGTCGAGACGGATGCCGATGCGCTCGCCGATCGCGTGATCGTGGTGGCTCGGCGCGAATGACAGTGCCGTCGCCCCTGACGGAAGTCTCAGCGTGTAGCGGAACTGCGCGCCGCGGAACACGCGCTCGACCACCTCGGCGTGCAACTCGCTCTCGTCGTCATGGATGACGTCGTCGGGCCGCAGCAGCAGATCCACGTGCGTGCCGGCCGGCTGACCGTGCGTCAACTGTCCTTCGATGACCCCGAGTTCGGTCGAAACCCGGCCCGGACCGAGCACGGTGCCCTGAATGAAACTGCCCTCGCCGACGAAATCCGCGACGAATCGCGTGGCCGGCGAATGATAGAGCTTCCACGGCACGTCCCATTGCTCGAGGCGCCCGGCGCGGAGCACGCCGATCTCGTCCGCGATCGCAAACGCCTCGCGCTGGTCGTGCGTGACGAGCAGGGCGGTCGCGCCTTCGGCCTTCAGCGCCGCGCGGACCTGCTGCGCGAGCTCCATGCGCACTTCGGCATCGAGGTTCGAGAACGGCTCGTCCAGCAGCACGAGACGCGGCCGCGGCGCAAGCGCGCGCGCGAGCGCGACCCGCTGCTGCTGGCCGCCGGACAGTTCATGCGGGAACTTGTCTGCCTGATTGGCGAGTCCGACCAGTTCGAGCATCTCGAGCGCGCGGCGTTGCCGGTCCGAGCGGTCGGAATCGCGCAGCCCGAAGCCGACATTGGCGAGCACTGAGAGATGCGGGAACAGCGCGTAGTCCTGAAATACCATGCCGATGCGCCTTCGCTCGGGCGGCACCCAGAGTCCGGGCGCGGCCAGACGCTCGCCGCCCGCCAGCACTTCGCCGGCGTCCGGCCGCTCGAAACCCGCGATGCAGCGCAGCACGGTCGTCTTGCCGGAGCCGCTCGGTCCCAGCAGGCAGCCGATGCGCCCGGCATCGAGCGCGATCGACAGCCGCAGGACGGCAGCGGTTGCGCCGAATTTCCTCGTCAGCTCACGCAGTTCGAGCCGCACGCTCCATCCTCCAGGTCAGCAACGCGACCGGCAGCAATCCCGCGATCACGATGGCGAGCGACGGCAACGCCGCGCGCTCCCACTCGCCTTCCGCGGTCATCTCGAACACGCGCACGGCCAGGGTGTCCCAGCCGAACGGCCGGGTCATCAGCGTGATCGGCATCTCCTTCATGACGTCGACGAACACGAGCAGGATCGCCGTGCCCATGCCGGCGCCGAGCAGCGGCAGGTGCAGTCGGGCGAGCACCTCGCGGGCGCCGAGGCCGAAGCCGCGTGCGGCTTCCTCGAGCGAGGGCCGGATGCGCTCGAAGCCGCCCTGCACGGGACCGTGCGCGACGGCCAGGAAACGCGCCACATAGCCGAGCAGCAGCGCGAAGACCGTGCCCTGAAGCCAGAGTCCTTCCCCGCCCGCGATCGTACGCCATGCCTGATCCGCCGCGCCGAGCGCAGTGACCACGCCGACCGCCAGCACTGCGCCCGGCACCGCATAGCCGAGCGTCGCGACGCGCGCGGCCGCCTGTGCAACCGGTCCGGCGGCCCGGCGGGTCGCGTAACCGAGCACGAGGGCGAGCGCGAGACAAAGGATCGCCGCCATGCCGGCGAGCCCGAGCGTGCGCAGCGCATAGTCGACGTAGCGTCCGTCCAGATCCAGGGGCGCCACCTGCCAGGCCCATTGCGCGAGCGCGACCGCCGGCAGCGCGAAACCGAGCGCGAACACGAGCGCGGCGTAGCCACTGGCCATCCAGCCACGCGCGCCCGTGAGCTCGATTCTGAGCGCGGCACGCGCTCCGGAATCCGACGCGGCGTAACGCGCCCGTCCGCGCGCCGCCCGCTCGAGCGCGAGCGCCACGACGACAAACAGCAGCAGGAGCAGCGCGAGCCCGAGCGCGGTCTCGATCGAGAACAAGGCAAACCAGGCCTTGTAGATGGCCGTCGTGAACGTGTCGTAATTGAAAACCGAGACTGCACCGAAGTCCGCGAGCGTTTCCATCGCGACCAGCGCTGCGCCGCCGGCAAGCCACGGCCGCGCCAGCGGGATCGCCACGCGAAACAGGCCTGCCCAGGGTCCGAGACCCAACGATTGCGCCGCTTCGAGCGCGCGCGCGCCGTGCGTCATGAAGGCGCCGCGCGCCATCAGGTACACGTAGGGATAGCCCGCGAAGGCGAGAACCAGAATGACGCCGCCCGTGGAGCGGATCGGCGGCAGCCACAGCTCCGAACCGAACCAGCCGCGCAGCAGCGCAGGCACCGCACCGGCGTAGTCGAGTGTCGCGACCGCGACGAAGGCGAGCACGTAGGCCGGCATGGCCATCGGCAGCAGCAGCGCCCACGAGAAGAACGACCGGCCGGGAAACTCGCAGGCCGCCGTGAGCCAGGCGAGCGAGGTGCCGAGCGCCATCGCGATCGCGACCACCCCGACCACCAGGATCACGGTGTTCCACGCTACGCCTGCGAGCACGTACTCGCGCAGGTGCGCCCACAATTCGGCATCGGCGCCGGCCGCGCCCTGCACGACGGCGACGACGACCGCGATCATCGGCAGCGCGACCGCGATCGCGGCCAGTGTCGGACTCAGTCGTTGCGACGAGGTCATTTCATCCCCGCCGCCATGATGTCAGCGCCAGCCGGCTCGATCCAGAAGCCGGACGGCGGCGGGTTGCGTCCGGCCGATCGTGCCGACGTTGACGAGACTGGATTCGAACTTTCCCCAGGCCGCAACGATCGGCAGCGGCGCGACGCCCGCATTCGCCGGGAACTCGTAATTGACCGCGGCAAAGCGCTGCTGGATGGCGGGCGTTGCGACCCATTCGAGGAAGCGGATCGCCTCAGCGCGGTTCTTCGCATGCTTCGCCACGCCGCCGCCGGAAATATTGACGTGCGTGCCGCCGGCCTTCTGGTCAGCCCAGAAGATCTGCACCGGGAATCCCGGCGTCTCGGCCTGCAGCCGGCCGAGGTAGTAACTGTTGACGATGCCGACGTCGCACTGGCCCGCCGCGATCGCTTTCAGCAGCAGCGTGTCGCTCGAGAACGGCGGCGCCGCGAGATTCCCGATCCAGGAGCGCACGACGCGCTCGGTCGCCGCCTCGCCGAGGTCGCCGATCATCATCGCGACCAGCGACTGGTTATAGGCGTGCTTGCCGCTGCGCAGGCAAAGTTTTCCCTTCCAGCGCGCATCGCCGAGCGCCGCATAGGTCGAGAGCTCGGCCGGCTTCACGCGCTCGGTGGAATAGGCGATCGTGCGCGCGCGCACCGCGAGCCCGAACCACCGCCCTTCCGGATCGCGCAGGTGCGCCGGTATCGCTGCTTCGAGCATCGGCGACTTGACCGGCGCGAGGAGGCCGGCTTCGGACGCACGCCACAGATCGCCCGCGTCCACGGAGATGAAAAGGTCCGCCGGGCTGTTCGCGCCTTCGGCGATCAGGCGCTGAATCAGGGGTGCGCCGTCGTCGGTGACGAACTTCACCTCGATCCCGCGGTTGCGGCCGTACTCCTGGAATAGCTCGTCCACGAGCTGGTACTTGCGCGCCGTGTAGACGACCAGCGGCTCGCCCGCCGACCGGGCATTGCCGAGCAGCAGGGGGACCAGCAGCAGGGTGGCGAGCAAGCTGGCCCGATTCAGATGGGAGACCATGGGCACTCGAATCCTTAATGAGAATGACTCTCATTAAGCATATCAGGTCCGCCGGGCGGCGGCACGATCCTGGAGGTAGCTCTGGCCCCGCTGCATGAGCCGTGCAAACCCCGTGGCGTCCTGGCCCGCCACCATCGCCTGCAGCCGCCCGACCGCGTCTGCGAGCGCGGCGAGCGATTCACCACCGTACTGGTTCAGGGCCTGGATCTCGAAATAGAGCGCCGGGCTCTCGTCGGCCACCAGCGAGGCAACGGCGAGCTGGGCATCGAAAGTCGTGCTCGACAGGCGCGCGAGCCGGGGCGCCGCCTCCCCACTCTCGGCCAGCGCCGTAAAAAAAGCGATGTTGATCGCGTGCGACAGTCCGAGCACATAGGCAATCAGCCGGTCGTGATCGTCGAGCGTCGTTACCACCTGCTCCGCCATCGTGGAGGCGAAGAGCTGCTGCGCATCGGTGACGGCGTCCGGCCGCCCCACATCCACGTGGATAACATGCCGCCCGGAGAGCAGGTCCGTGTCGGGTCCGAACATCGGGTGCAGCGAGGTGACGCGCACGCCCGCCCGGTGCAGCGCCTCGAGTCCCGAACGCAATGGCGTCTTGAGCGAGCCGATATCGAAGACCAGGCCGGGCGGACGATGCCGCGCGAGCTGCTCGAGGATGGCCGCCGTGATGCCGAGCGGCGTCGCGACCACGATCAGTTCCTGCGTGAGATCGCCGGCCTGCCAGTCGCTACGATGGGAACTGCCGCCCTGCGGACCGGCGGAATCCGCGATGTCCACCGCAAACCCCTGCGAGTTAAGGAATTCGACGAACCATCGTCCCATTTTTCCGCAGCCGCCGATCACGAGCGCCCGCCGGCCGGCTCCCTGCCCGTGCGCCGCGACCTGTGCCCGTTCCTGTGTCGCCAGCGAACTGCGGATCAGGAGCCGCAGCAACTGGTCTGCGAGCGCGGGGGAAAGCCCCAGGCGCTCCGCCGATGCGCGCGCGCTCATCAGCACCTCGCGCTCACGCTGAAAATCGCGGGTCGGCAGGCCGCTCGCACGCTTCGCCCGTGCGACCTCGCCGGACAGGCGCTGCCGTTCGGCGATCAGGGCCAGCAGTTCGCCGTCGAGCGCCGTCAGCCGCTCGCGCAGTTTCTTCAATTCCATGGGGCGGTTGCCTCGTGCAGGTCCGCCCTGTGTACCGGCCCGCCCGCGCTGGCGCAAGCGGGCCGGTCTATCAGCCGTCAGCCCGAGCGACTGAACCCGAAGAACCAGCTGCCGTACGGATCCCGCGCCCAGCGCCCCTGGCGATAGCCGGAACCGTAATACCGCGCGGCGTCGCGCCAGCCCGCTTCGTAGCCGGAACGGTAGCCGATATCGGCGCGAAACCGCGTGGGAGGCCGACGCCGCCAGTTGCGGTCGTTCCGTCCGTAACGCGCCCAGTCGCTCCAGGCCAGTTCATAGCCGCTCCGGTAACCCAGGTCAGCGCGGTAACGCACGGGCGGCACATAGCGCCAGTCGCGGCCGCGATTCCAGTAGTTGTCGTCCCGCCCGCGGTCGTGACGCCAGCCGTTGCGACGCCAGTCGTCGTCGCGGCGCCGGTCGTAGTCGTGGTGCGCACGCCCGCGGTTCCAGTCGTTGTCATGGCGTCCGCGGTCGTGACGCCGATCGTCATCGCGCCGATGATCGCGCCAATCAGCGCGATGGTCGTCGCGGTCATAACGATGACCCCGGTCGTCACCCCTTCCCCGGCGATCGCGATCGTCGTCGTCGGCGATCGCCGGACCCGCCAGCAACAGCGCAAGGGCTGCAGCAGTCAATGTGAACTTGATCATGGTGGCTCCTTTTCAGGGTGCGGAGCCAGTGTCTGCCGGCTTACCTGAATCGGACCTTAATCAATGGCTTGCCCGCCCAGAAAGTCCAGGATTTCCCGATTGAAGCGCGCCGGTGAATCCTGCTCGCTGTGGTGACGGCTGCCTGGAATCTCGACGAAACGGGCCCCGGGGATCCGCGCCGACCATCGTCTCTTCTCCCCGCTGCTGGTGAAGTCGAATTCGGCGCCGAGCACCAGTGTCGGCGCGCCGATCGCGCCCAGGCGGGATTCGACGTTCCATCGGGTCAGGGCCCGCAACGACGCGAGGTATACCCAGCGGCTGGTCCGGCTTGCACGCTGAATCAGGCGCCTGCGCAGGCGTCCCTGGTGGCTGGCCGGGAACGTTTTCCGGCTCAACTGGCGCGCGACCGCACCGACGCCGAGCACGGCCGCGACGATAAAGCGCTTCATCGCCATGCGCCGGCGCTCCGGATTCGTCAGCAGGTAGCCCGGCGCGGTATTCGCGAGCACGAGCGAGGCGACCGCGCCCGGCACGCGCAGCGCGAGCTCGATCGCAACCGCGCCGCCCATGGACAGCCCGAGCACATGCGCGCGCGCGATGCCGAGGCCCGCAAGCAGCGCTGCCATGTCGCGCGCGTGCTGCTGGATGGTGAATGGCTCGCGCCGCTCGCTCGCGCCATGGCCGCGCAGGTCCGGCACGATCACGCGATAGCGGGCCGCGAACTCCGCCCGCTGCAGGCGCCAGTCGTCGTGACTGCCGCCGAGGCCGTGCAGCAGCAGTAGCGGCGCGCCCTGTCCCTCGTCGACGAGAACGATGCGGGCGCCGTTGACCTGGATTGTTCGCATCCTCCGGGCAAGTTACACCGCCCCGGCGCGGGCGCGCTAACATCGGCGGATGCACGCGCGATTCCAGACGCTGCCGGATCCGCTGCCCGCCGATCCGATGCCGCTCGCCGCCACCTGGTTCCGCCAGGCCTGGGACGAGCAGGTGCAGCGCAATCCGAATGCGATGAGCCTCGCGACCGTCGGCACGGACGGGCGGCCGGCGGTGCGTATCGTGCTCTGCAAGGAGATCGTCGCCGATCCCGGTTATCTCGTGTTCTACACGAACTACGAGTCGCGCAAGGGCCGCGAACTCGCCGCGCATCCCTGGGCCGCCGCCGTCTTTCCATGGGACGCGCTGGGACGCCAGCTGCGGATCGAGGGTCCAGTCGTGCACGCGCTCGGCAGCGAAAGCGACGACTACTTCGCGAGCCGGCCGTGGCGCAGCCGCCTCGCGGCGATCATGAGCGAACAGAGCGCGCCGGTCGCGTCACGGCAGCTCCTGTTTGAACGCCTGCGCGAAACGGCGCTGCGGCACGGCGCGCCCGATCCGCTCACCGCGCCCGAGGACGACGTCGAGCCGGGCCTGCGCCTGCCGCGGCCGGCGCACTGGGGAGGCTACCGGCTGTGGGCCGCGGTCGTAGAGCTCTGGGTCGAGGGCGAACACCGGTTGCACGACCGCGCGCGATGGACGCGCGAGATGTCGCAGGCCGCCGAGGGCCGGTTCCACGCCGAGTCATGGCGACACCAGCGCCTGCAGCCCTGAATGGCGCCGGCGGGCCGACGCTCGCCGCGCAGGCGCTCGACGTCGTGGCTGGCGCGCGGACACTGGTGCGGTCGCTCGAATTCGAGGCCTGCGGCGGCGAATTCGTCGCCGTTCTCGGCCGTAATGGCGTCGGCAAGACGTTAACCCTGCACACGCTCGCCGGCCTGCGCCCGCCCTCCGGCGGATCGGTCCGGCTCGATGCGCAGGATCTCGCCGCCTGGACCGGCCGCGACCGCGCGCGGCGGCTCGCGCTGCTGCCGCAGTCGGTCGAGGATCCGTTTCCGTCGACCGTGTTCGAGGCCGCGCTGATAGGCCGGCATCCGCACCTGCCGTTCTGGCAATGGGAAGGCGCCGAAGACCTCGCGGCCGCGCGCGCGGCGCTGACCGCCGTGGGGCTGGATGCCTTCGCCGACCGCGCAGTGGATTCGCTGTCGGGTGGCGAACGCCGGCGCCTCGACATCGCGATGCTGCTCGCCCAGGACGCGAGCGTCTGCCTGCTCGACGAGCCGATCAATCATCTCGATCCGCAGCATCGGAACGAAGTCCTGGCGCTCTTTCGCGCGCGCGCGAATGCGGGAGGGCTGGTGATCGCTTCGCTGCACGACGCGACGCTTGCCGCGCGCTTTGCGGATCGCGTCCTGCTGCTGCACGGAGACGGGCGCTGGCAGGCCGGCGCGGCGGCCTCGGCTTTGTCTGCGCAGAATCTGTCCGTGCTCTATCGCGTCGCGGTCGAGGAATTCTCGCTGCGCGGCCGGCGCGTCTTCGTCAGCGGCTAACGCGCGAGTTCCCGGAGGATCTTGTCGTGCAGCGCGCCGTTCGAGGCGAGGATGCTCTTCGACTCCAGACCGATGGCCACGCCATCGAGATCCGTGACACGCCCGCCCGCCTCCTCGACGATGACGGTCAGCGCCGCGATGTCGAGGATGCCGATGTCCGATTCGATCACCGCCTCGATCTTGCCGGCGGCAAGCAGGTGGTAGTGGAGAAAATCGCCGTATCCGCGGATGCGGTCCAGCCGCTCGACCATGCGGCCGAGCGCCGCCCAGCGCGGTCCGCCGGCCAGCGTCCGCAGGTTGCCCGTGGATATCGTGGCCTGCCCGAAATCGGCAATACGACTGACTTCGAGACGGCTGCCATCCAGCCACGCGCCATTTTCTCGCTCGGCCCAGGCGGTTTCGCCATAGGCGGGCGCCGAGGAAACGCCGATTTCGAGGTGGCCGCGGCGCATCAAAGCGATCTGCGTCGAGAACATCGGATAGTGACGCACGAATGACTTGGTGCCGTCGATCGGATCGACGATCCACAGCCGCTCCGCATCCAGGCGCTCGGCTGCGGTCTCTTCGCCGTAAAAGCCGTCCTCCGGGAATTTCCCCTGCACGATCCGCCGGATCGCCTGCTCGGCCGCGACGTCCGCCTCGGTCACCGGCGAGCCGTCCGCTTTTGTCCGCACGTCGATGTTCCGGTGGTAGCTGCCGCGAATGAGCACCGCGGCGGCCGCGGCGGCCTCGAGTGCGGCGTCGAGCCTGGGCGAATTCGTCATGGCGCCACACTGCAAGCCGGCTGCGGGCGCGTCAACGGCCGCTTGACCGGTACCCGCGCGCTGCCTACATTGGCCGGCGATGACAGGTGTCCCGGGCGCGAGCCCGGGCTAATCGGGAAGCCGGTGCGCGATTCGATCGCCATCCCGGCACTGCCCCCGCAACGGTAAACGGCGCAAGCCGCATCACGCAGGCCGACCTGCAGCCACTGCCGGCAACTCCGGTGGGAAGGCGATGCGGAAAGTCCCCCCGGGACACGCCGTGAGTCCGGAGACCGACCCGTCAGGCACGCGTATCCACCAGCTCGGGGAGGAGCACCGGTGAACAAAACCACCGTTTCCGTCCTGTTGTCGTCCATCGTCCTGCCGGCCGTGGCCGGCGCCCAGCCGCTCGGTCCCGTCGTCGTCACGGCGACCCGCACCGTGAATCCCGCGGACCAGGTGCTCGCGGACGTCGATGTGATCGGCGGCGGCGAATTGCTGCGGCTGCCGGCATCCGACCTCGGCGATGCCCTGCGCATGCGCGCGGGCGTCGAGGTCGCCCGGCTCGGCGGGCCAGGGCAGCAGACATCGATATTCCTGCGCGGCACGGACTCCAACCACGTGCTCGTGCTCGTCGACGGCCTGCGCATCAATCCGGGCACCATCGGCAGCGCAGCGATCCAGAACATCGCGCCGGACCAGGTCGAGCGCGTCGAGATCGTCAAAGGCCCGCGCTCGACGCTCTACGGCTCGGATGCGATCGGCGGCGTGATCAATGTGATCACCCGGAAAGGGGCTGCCAGCGGCGCCAGCGTGCAGGCGGGCTTCGGGCGCTATGACACGAAAAGCGCGAGCCTCGCCGCCGGCATCGGCGACGAGCGCGCCGATGCGTCGATCGGCCTGTCGTGGATCGACAGCGCTGGCTTTCCGACCCGTACCGGCGACGACACCGACCGCGGCTACGAGAATCTGTCGGTGAATGGCGCGGCGCGCGCGAGCGTCGGCGGCATCGAGCTGGGGCTGCGCGCCTGGCATGCGAGCGGCACCTCCGAATATTCGGATTTCTTCGTGACGCCCGTGGATCAGGATTTCGCGAACGCGGCATTCGCCGTGACGGCCGGCTTCTCGCCGACCGCCGCCTGGCAATTGTCGCTCATGGCCGGCTACGCGCTCGACGAACTGGACCAGAACCAGTCGCCGGATTTCCTGAAGACGCAGCGACTGACGGTCGACTGGCAGAATGACATCGCGCTGTCGGACCGCAACACGCTGACGGCAGGCCTGCTCTGGCAGAACGAGGACGCCGACGCCCTCTCTTTCGGCCTGCCCTACGCGTCCTCGATCGGGACGAGCCAGTTCTACCTGCAGGACCAGGCTGCGATCGGCGCGCACCGGTTCGTGCTCGCGGCCGCGTACACGGATCACGAGACCTTCGGCGGACACGCGACATGGAATGCCGAATACGGCTTCGCCTTCGGCGAACACGCGGAACTCGTGTTCGGCGCCGGTACCGCGTTCCGCGCACCCGATGCGACCGATCTCTTCGGCTTTGGCGGCAATCCGGCGCTCGAACCCGAGGAATCCACGAGCATCGAGGCGGGTTGGCGCCAGCGCATCGGCGAGCGGCAGTCCTTTTCGCTGACGCTGTTCCGGAACGAGGTGGACGGGCTGATCGAGTTCGTCGTGACGGATCCGGACACCTTCGAAGGCGAGAACCGCAATGTCGATCGCGCGCGCATCCAAGGCGCCGAGGCAGCCTGGCATATCGACGGCACGCTCTGGTCCGCCCGCGC
Source organism: Steroidobacteraceae bacterium (assembly GCA_035513555.1). Lineage (GTDB taxonomy): Bacteria > Pseudomonadota > Gammaproteobacteria > Steroidobacterales > Steroidobacteraceae > SCUD01. The sequence continues at coordinate 19,469 of DATKBY010000005.1, forward strand.
GAGCGCGACGCTGCAGGACCCGCGCAATGCGGCGACCGACGAGCGCCTGCTGCGCCGTGCCCGGGAAAACCTCACATTCGCGCTGCATCGGCGCATCCGCAGCCATGAACTCGCGCTCGACCTGCTTTACGCCGGCGAACGGCGCGACTTCGGGTTCCCGGCGCAGCTCAGCCTGCCCGACTACTGGATCGCGAACCTGTCCGGCCGGGCCGCCATCGGCGACCGCTGGACATTGCAGGCGCGAATGGAGAACCTGTTCGACGAGGAGTACGAACTGGCGAGCGGCTACAACACGATGGGCCGCAGCCTGTTCATCAGTCTGCGGCACGAGTTCCGCTGAGGAGACCGCGTGGGCAACCGGCTGTCGAAGATCTACACACGCACCGGCGACGACGGCACGACGGGCCTCGGCGACGGCACCCGCGTGGCGAAGGACGATCCCCGCGTCGAGGCCTACGGCAGCGTGGACGAATGCAACAGCGCGATCGGCATCGTGCTCGCGGTGCCGGGCCTGCCGGATCCGGTGCGCAAGCTCCTGGTCGAGGTCCAGCACGAACTGTTCGACCTCGGCGGCGAACTCTGCATCCCGGGGCATCGCGCGATCGGTGCGACGCAGGTGGCGGGGCTCGAACTCGCGCTCGACGAGTTCAACGAGACGCTGCCGTCGCTCAGGGAGTTCATCCTGCCCGGTGGCGGCACCGCGGCCACGGCCTGTCATCTCGCGCGTGCCGTCTGCCGGCGCGCCGAACGGCGCGCGTGGACCCTCGCCGGCACGCAGACGGTCGGTCCGGACGCGCTGAAGTACCTCAACCGGCTGTCGGACCTGCTGTTCGTGCTCGCGCGCGTGCTGGCGCGGCATGAAACCGGCAGCGAGGTGCTCTGGCGGCACCAACGCCGCTGAAAGCGGGTCAGCCGCTCATTGCCCGCAGGCGACGCGCTTCATCGAGCAGGCGGCACACTTCGGCGGCGCCCTCCGCGATGCGCGGGCTCGGCCGGGAGAGCCGGTCGGCCGGCGCGCGGAACACGCTGCCGTGCCTGACCGCATCGAGGCCGTCGAACCTCGCCCAGAACTCCACCGGATCGCCGTCGTCGGCGGACAGGATCACCTGCGGCGCCCGCACCAGCACCGACTCCAGGTCCACCGGCAACGCCAGTGCCGTGGCCTCCGCGTACACATTGATGCCGCCGCACAGCTCGACGATCTCGGTGATCAGGTGGCTGCCGCCGACCGTGAAGAGCGGCGCGTCATCGATCTGGATAAACACGCGCAGCCGCTCGCGGTCGCGATAGGTCCGCCGCAGTGCTTCGATGTGGCCGCGGAACTCCTCCGCCGCGGCCGCCGCGATCCCGTCGGTTCCCGCGAGCGCGCCGAGTTCGACGAGGCCCGTCGCGATGTCGTCGAGCCGGTAGGCCGGCACGCCGACGACACGGATGCCGAGTTCCGTCAGCCGCTCCGATACGCCCGCGGGCGTGCCGCCGTCCCAGATCACGGCGACGGTCGGAGACAGCGCCACGATCGCCTCATAGTCGAGGCGGAACGCATCGCCGATGCGTGGCAGCGATTTCGCAGCTTCGGGATAATCGCTGTACTCGCTGACCGCGACGACCTGGTGGGCGGCGCCGGCCGCAAACAGCAGCTCCGTCAGGTTCGGCGCAACGCTGATGATGCGTTCGCCGGGCGGCGCCGGCGCTTCCGTGCCGCAGGCGCCGAGCGCGAGCGCTGCAACGAGGATGCCGGCCTTCAGGCGAGCACCTCGCGCCGGAACCGCGCGCCGGCTCCGCGCAGGTCCCGCTCGAGCCGCTGCCAGTCGAAAGCCGGGCCCGGATCGGTCTTGCGGCCCGGCGCGACATCGCTGTGGCCCGCGATCCAGCCGTCGGCCAGCGCCGGATAGGTCTGCTGCAGCGCGAGCAGCAGCATAGAGAGCGAATCGTATTGCCGGTCGTCATACGGTTCGTCATCGGCGCCCTCGAGCTCGATACCGATCGAAAAATCGTTGCATTCACGGCGACCGCGCCAGTACGAGGGACCCGCGTGCCACGCGCGCTCGTGAAACGGCACGTACTGGGTCAGGCTGCCGTCGCGCGCGATCAGCACATGCGACGAGACGCGCAGATGCTGGATGGTCGCGAAGTACGGATGGGCGTCCGCCGGCAGCGTGTTCGTGAACAGCCGGTCAATCCACTGGCCGCCGTACTCTCCGGGCGGCAGGCTGATCCCATGGATCAGGACGAGTTCGGGCCCGGTGCCCGGAGGGCGGACATCGCAGTTCGGCGATTCGACGCAGCGCGCGCCCGGAAGCCATCCCGTTGATACCGCGATCTTGCGCATCGCGACAGCTTAGCCCGCGCCATGCCGGCCTTCCAATCGCATACACTCTTGCGCGATGAATCGCGCTTCGAAAAACGCCGCGATCGCTGCCCGCGACCTCGCAGTGGTCTGGCATCCGTGCACGCAAATGAAGGATCACGAGTCGCTGCCGATGATTCCGGTCGCGCGCGGCGATGGCGTGTGGCTTTACGATTTCGACGGCCGACGATATCTCGACGGCATCAGTTCCTGGTGGGTAAACCTGTTCGGGCACGCGAACCCGCGCATCAGCGGCGCCGTCCGCGCCCAGCTCGACCGGCTGGAGCATGTGATGCTCGCCGGCTTCACGCATGAGCCGGTCGTCGAACTGTCCGAACGGCTGGTCCGGCTGCTGCCCGCCGGCCTCACGCGCTGCTTCTATGCGGACAACGGGTCGGCCGCGGTCGAGATCGCCGTCAAGATGAGCTTCCACTACTGGCAGAATCGCGGAAAACCCGCCAAGACACGCTTCATCACGCTGTCGAACAGCTATCACGGAGAAACGCTCGGAGCGCTCGCGGTCGGCGACGTCGAGCTCTACAAGAAGGTGTATCGCCCTCTCCTGATGGACGTGATCACCGTGCCAACGCCCGATTGCCACCTGCGCGAGCCGGGCGACAGCTCGGAAGCGCACAGCCGGCGGATGTTCGCGCACATGGAAGAAGCTCTGGCCCGCCACGCGGACGAGGTCGCCGCCGTCATCGTCGAACCGCTGGTGCAATGCGCGGGCTCGATGCGCATGTATCATCCGGCGTATCTTTCCATGCTGCGCGATGCCTGCGACCGTCACGGCGTCCTGCTCATCGCCGACGAGATCGCGGTCGGTTTCGGGCGCACCGGCACGCTGTTTGCCTGCGAGCAGGCCGGCATCCGCCCGGATATCGTCTGCCTGTCGAAAGGCCTGACCGGCGGCTATCTGGCACTGTCGGTCGCCGTGACGACGGAACCGGTCTACGAAGCGTTCTACGACGATTACACGAAGCTGACCGCATTCCTGCACTCGCACAGCTACACGGGCAATCCTCTGGCTTGTGCTGCGGCGCTCGGCACGCTGTCGATTTTCGAGCAGGACGAGGTGATCGCGAACAATCGCGTGCTGGCGCGCCACATGGCGGAGGCGACCGCTGGACTCGTCGACCACCCGCATGTCGCGGAGGTCCGCCAGACCGGCATGATTCTCGCCATCGAAACGGTGAAGGACCGCGCGAGCGGCGAACGCTACGACTGGCGCGAGCGCCGCGGGCTTCGGGCATACAAGTACGCGCTCGCACACGGCGCGCTGCTGCGACCGATCGGCAATGTCATCTACCTGATGCCGCCCTACGTGATCGAACCGCCGGAAATCGACTGGCTCGCCGGCGTCGCGCGTAGCGCGGTAAACGCCGCATGCGCCTGATCCGGATTCACGTCGATGCGCCGCTCGCGCCGGGCGCGCAGGTCGAATTGCGCAGCAAGGCGGCGGAACACGTCGCGCGCGTGCTGCGCTTGAAGCCGGGGGACACCGTCACGCTGTTCAATGGCGACGGATCGGACTATCTCTCTGAAATCAAAGACTTATGGAAGGGTTCGGTCGGAGTCATGGTGCAATACGTGACGCCTGCGCGAGCCGAGTCGCCGCTTGCGCTGCTGCTCGTGCAGGGCATTGCGCGCAGCGAGCGCATGGACCTGATCGTGCAGAAGGCGACCGAGCTCGGCGTCACGGCGATCCAGCCGGTCGCGATGGCGCGCAGCGTCGTCCGGCTCGATGACGGCGCGCGCGCCAGGAAACTCGCGCACTGGCGGGGCGTCGCGATCGCAGCCAGCGAGCAGTGCGGGCGCGCCACCTTGCCCGAGATCGCCGAACCGATCGGGTTCGCCGCATGGCTGCAGCAACGACCCGGCGCCGACACGCGCCGGATCCAGCTTGCGCCCGATGCCGGCGCGTCGCTTGCCGCCGCGGCCGCCGGCGCAGAGCGCATCGAGCTCCTGGTCGGACCGGAGGGCGGGCTCGATGAGCCGGAACGCGACGCTGCGCTCGCGGCGGGCTATCTGGCCTGCCGTCTCGGACCGCGTGTCCTGCGCAGCGAGACCGCGGCGGTCGCCGCGCTCGCGGTCCTGCAATCGGCGGCGGGGGACCTGAATTGAACGAACCCTCGGCCATCGTTGCAGCGCGCGCCGACACTCCGGGCATGCGACTGCTGCTCGATCCCTATCTCTGCTTCGCGCCCGGCTGCGAACACCATGCGCCGACGCTCGCCGCGATCGCGCGGGACAGCGCGGCGCTCGGCCTCGCACTCTGCGTCGAACAGAAGAGCTGGGACGAGGCGATGACGGATCCGGACGTGCTGCGCCGACGCGTGGCGCTGTGGCGGTTCGAGCCGCTGGTCAAGATACCGGACCTGCCGATGCCGTCGCGGCGTGACCTGGCCTCGCATTTCGTTCCGGCGCGGACCGAATTCGACCGCGCCGATCTCCGGATGCTCGGCGCGCTGCACGCGCGTCTCGTCGAGCTGCTGATCGCCGATGACGGCCGCCTGCACCGGCTCGCGAGCGGCGCCGGGCTCGGCCATCGCGTGCTCACGCCCAGCGATGCGCTTGCGTGGCTCGAGGCACTCGCCGGGCAGCGACGGGAAATCACGGTCGTCGAGATCGAGCCGCGCGCGGCGGCCGCCAACCCGGCGCTCGAGGCGATGCTGGCCGCCGACTGCGAGCCCTTCGATCCCTACCTGTCGAACCGGCTTGAGGCAGCCGGCACCCGCGTACTGCTGGCGAACGACAGTGGCCGGCCGGTCGCGCTCGGCGTGCTGACCTGCGACGACGGCGAGATCGCGCTCGCGGCAATCGCGGTCGCCGACGGCTCGCGCGGACGCCGGGCGATTGAGCCGGTGGTCGCCGCCGCCCTCACGATCGCGCGGGGCCAGCGCAAGGCCCTCCAGGCATTCGTGCCGCCGCACGAGGATCATGTGTTGCTGCTGCTCGGCGACCTCGGCTTCGAACGCAAGGGCCGCGACCGTCATGGGCGCGAGATTTTCCGTCACGCGCTCGCCGACATTTCAGCCCGCCCCGCGCCAGGACGCGATGCCTGGCTGGTGCCGCTCGACGCGGCAAGCCATGACCGGCTCGTGCCGGAACTGGCCGGTCAGACCCAGGCTCAGCTCTTCTCCGCCGCGCCGGTGCCACACACGCTCGGAAGCCCGGTGCGCAAGCAGCTCTTCTGCACGCGCGCCGCGCGCGAGCCGGCGGCTGGCGATCTGTTGCTCCTGTTTCACGCACGCGGGCCCGAGCGCATTCGCTCGGCGTCCGTCACGGCGGCAGCGCGCGTCATTCGCGTGGGCCACGCGACGACGCCGGCGGAACTGCTCACGCTGTGCTCCGGCCGGCAGGCCGATTCGCTCGCGCGCCTGCGCGAACTGCTCGCCATGGGCCCGATATCGGTCATGGACCTGCGGTGGCTCGGCCGGCTGTCGCGACCCCTGTCGCTGTCGGCGCTCATCGAGCGCGAATTGGTCGCCTCGACGCCTTCGTCGGCCGTCCGCCTGGACGCCCAGGCGTTGCAGCGGCTGGCGCCGGAGCTTGCACTCGGCTGATCAGGCGGTGACGGTGGTCTCGTCGGCGATCATTTCCTCAAGGCGCTCGAGGTCGGGAATCAGCGGCAGCTCGTTCACCATGCGCACCTGGCACAGCACGGGACTGCGCTCCGGAAAAACGCGCGAGGTGTCCGGCGCGATGACCTGGGGACTGACGCGCACGAGTTGCGGGAATCCCTGGGTCGCGACGCCGAAATGCCCGGCCGGCAGCTTCTGTCCCAGGCAGGTGAATATCACGATGCGCGTACGGCCGCCGATCACCGGGATGCGCTTGCCGCAGGCGCCCTCGAATGACACGACCGGCACGCCGCGGCCGTTCCAGGCCGCGATGCCGAGATACCACGGCGGCGCGCCCGGCATCTCCTGCAGGGGCTGGAAGCCCGTCACCTCGGCCACACAGGCGCGCGGCACCAGCAGACGCTCGTCGAGCAACGGCACGAGCAGCCCGTAGAGTTCCTGGTCCGCGCTCACGACGCCCGCCGCCGCACGAGCGGCTCGATGGCCTGCAGCAGCTGGCCCTCCTGGTAGGGCTTGCCGATGTATTCGTTGACGCCGAGTTCAATCGCGCGCGCGCGATGCTTCTCGCCGACGCGGGAGGTGATCATCACGATCGGGATATCCCGCAGGCGCGCGTCATTGCGCACGTGCGAGGCGACCTCATAGCCGTCCATGCGCGGCATCTCGATGTCCAGCAGGATCACGTCGGGCACTTCGTCCTGTAGCACGGAAACGGCCTCGAGGCCATCCTTCGCGGTCATGACCCGCATGCCGTTCCGTTCCAGCAGGCGCTGTGTCACGCGCCTCACGGTGATCGAATCGTCCACCACGAGCGCGAACACGCGCCGGTCCACCTGGCCGGTGATGCGCGGATCGGGCGCCGCGCGCTGGCGCCATTCGGAGCGCACCAGCGCGCCCACGTCGAGGATCACGCAGATGCGCCCGTCCCCGAGGATGGTCGCGCCCGAGATGCCGCGGATGCCGGAGATCTGCGGCCCGACGGTCTTGACGACGATCTCGCGGCTGCCGATGAGCTCGTCGGTCACGACGGCGGTCGAATGCTCGCCTGCGCGCACCAGGATCACCGGCACCGCGGTGTCGTGCTCCGGCATCGAGGCCGGCGTGCCGCCGACAAAGCTCGCCAGATGCTGGAAGCGGTATTTCTGCCCGCCGTAGTCGAAGCTCGCGGAGTCCTCGCCGAGATGCTTTAGCACCTCCGAGCGGGGCACCCGCACGACGCCCTCGACCGTCGGCAGCGGCAGCGCGAACAGCTCCTCGCCGACCCGCACGACGAGCGCCTGGCTGATCGCGAGCGTGAATGGCAGCCGCACCGTGAATCGCGTGCCCTTGCCGGCCCAGGTCTCCGTGTACAGCGAACCGCCGAGCTTCTTGATCTCGGTCGCGACAACGTCCATGCCGACGCCGCGGCCCGCCGACTGCGTGATCTTCCCCGCCGTCGAAAAACCGGGCTCGAGGATGAGCTGCAGCGCCTGCTCGTCCGACAGTTCGTCCTTCGGCGTCGTGAGCCCGAGCGATACGGCGCGGTCGCGGACCGCCCGCAGGTTGACGCCTGCGCCGTCGTCCGCGACCGTGATCACGACCTCCGATCCCTCGCGTTTCAGCGCGACGTCGATTGCGCCGGTTTCACTCTTGCCGGCGGCCACGCGATCCGCCGGCAGTTCGATGCCGTGGACGATGGCGTTGCGCAGCATGTGCTCGAAGGGCGCCAGCATGCGCTCCAGCACCTGGCGGTCGAGCTCGCCGGCCGCGCCGCTGATGTGCACCTCGACCTTCTTGCCGGTCTCGGCCGCGGCCTGCCGCGCGATGCGCGTCAGGCGCTGCACATGACGCTGGAACGGCACCATGCGCGTGCGCATCAGCCCGCCCTGCAGTTCCGAGACGATGCGTCCCTGCTGCGTCAGCAGATTCTGCGCGTCGCGTGTCTGGCTCGCGAGCAGCCCCTGGACACTCGCGACGTCCGACGACGTTTCCGCGAGCGCGCGCGAGTACTGCTGGATCGACGAGTAGCGGTCGAGTTCGAGCGGGTCGAAGTCGTCGCGGCGCGTGCCCGAGTCCACGTGGCGATGCAGGATCTGCGCTTCGGTCTCGATCTCGAGCTTGCGTAGCTGGTCCTTCAGGCGTTGCACGACGCGGCCGAGCTCGGCGAGGTTGAACTCGATCGAGGAAACCTGCTGCTCGAGCCGCGCACGGTAGATGCTCACTTCGCCCGCGGCATTCAGCAGGGTGTCGAGCAGGTCCGCGTCGACGCGCGCGACGTCGGCGCGATCGGCGGCTGCATCGCGCGTCAGCGGACCGGCGTACGCTGCCGGAACCGCCGGCGGCGCGGGCGCAGCCGATGTGTCCGGTTCGAATGCAGCCTCCGGTTCGAGATCGGCTTCCGGCTCGTGCACGGGCGCCGTCGCTGCCGGCGGCTGCGCGTGCACGATAGGCGGCGGCTCTGCGCGCGCCGCCGGCGCTTCGGGCGGCGCGCCACGCGCGACGAGACGGATGCGGGTGATCAGGTCACGCGCGGCTTCAACCGGCCGGCCCGCCCCCACGTAGTCGCGCATCCGGTTCAGTTCATCGAGGCTCGACTGCAGCACTTCGAGGCTGCGCTGATCGAGCGGGATCGTGTTGTCGTCGACGTGGATCACGAGCGACTCGAGCTCGTGGCTGAGATCGCCCATCGCGGTGATGCCCGCCATGCGCGCGCCGCCTTTCAGCGTATGCAGCACGCGCTGCAGTTCCGTCACGCGATCCCGGCTTCCGCGCTCGGCGCGCAGCGCCGCCAGCGCGGCGTCGGCCGTTTCCAGCAATTCGGTGGCTTCCTCGCTGAATATCGCCGCCACGTCCGGGTCGTAATCGTCGGCGCGCGTCGCTGCACGGGGCGACGCGGCTTCGGGCGGCGCTGACAGCGGCGTCTCGGCGGGTTCGGCGATTTCCGCCTGCAAATAAGGCGGACGTCCTTCGGTGCCGGCTGCACCCGGAACCTTCGGCAGCACGCCGTGAATGTCGCGCTCCGGCACTGCCGCGACCCGGCCCGGAACCAGCGCTGCCAGCGACAGCGGCGGTGGGGGCGGTTCAGGAGCCGCGATCTCGATCGGCGGCGGCGCCGGCGTCTCGGGCACGATTTCCTGCGAGACCGCCATCTGCGGGGGTTCCTCGATCAGGCGGCGCGCAAGCAGCGTGTCCTGCTCCTCGACGCGCTGCACGAGCTTCGTGAGATGGGTGAAGCGCCCGGTGTCTTCGTTCACCGCGGCCAGGATGTCCTCGAAGCCGACGACGCTGTCCGCGAGCACGGCGAGCCCGGTTTCGTCGAACGCCGCGTCATGGTCGAACATGCGCCGCAGCCACCGGTGCAGCGGTTCGGCGAGCCGGATGCTGTGGCGGATGTTGGCGGTGCGCGAGGCGCCGCGCAGCGTGTGACAGGCGCGGTACAGATCCTCGGTCACGGTGTGCGCGCCGACCGCGAGCCAGGCGTGCCGCAGAAATGCGCGGATCACTTCCAGGTGACTCTGCACTTCCTTCTGGTAGATCTCCTGCAGCGAGGTATCCCCGCCCTCCGCGTACGCGGCGGGGCGTCCGAGCCAGGCATCGTCGAGCGGCGGTTCCGGTTCGGGCGGCGCAGCTGCCTGCGGCGCCTCGACCGGGGGCGATTCGACCGGCGCCGGCGCGCTCGGCGGCGTTAGCGCCGGCGGCGTCTCGTCCTGCAACGCCACGATCTGCTTCTTCAGGGCCTCTTCATCGAGTCTCGGGATGACGAGCGTGGCCTCGTGGGCGGCGGGCGCTTCGCGCGCGGGCGGCGCGGCAGCCTGGCCGGTCGCGTGCGCTTCGGCGCGCGCGGCCACGGCGTCGGCGTCCGCAACCGGCTCCGACCCGCTTTCCAGCTCGGCGAGGAGCGGCGGCAGGAGCGCGACCGCGTCGCCGAGCGTCGCGAGCATGCCGGCATTGCGTTCCAGCGTGCCGTCGATGATCCGGTTCAGCAGGTTTTCAATCGACCACGCGAAGTCGCCGATGCGCCGGGCGCCGACCATCCGGCCGCTGCCCTTCAGCGTGTGGAATGCGCGCCGCACGCGCGTCAAGGACTCGCGGTCCGAGGAATTCTCTTCCCACAGCGGGAACAGGCGGCCGATGGTCGCGATCTCTTCGCCCGCTTCCTCGATGAAGAGCGCGAACAGTTCCGGATCGACTGCCGGCTGCTGCGTATCCCGGGCCGGCGCCGGGCGCGCCTGCGGTGGCGGCGCTGCCGGCGCAGCCGCCGCCGCGGCCGGCTGGGGAGCGCCGGCGCCGCGCATCTGGTCGAGAGTCGCAAGGCATCGCTCGGCGTTGTCCAGCATGTACCAGGGATCGCCGCGACCGACCTGCAGCGTTTCCATGTAGTACTCGATGCCGACGATCGCGTCCGCCAGGCGGTCGACGTAATCGTTGTTGTGCGACAGGCCGCCGGGGCCCAGCAGCGCCGTCACATGCTCGCCGATGCGGCGCATGACCTCCATTGCCCGGTTGCGCCCGAGCAGCAGCAGCCCCGCGGTGATCCCGCGCGCGAGCGCCGGCGCCGCATCGAGCCCGGCTTGGTCCGACGTCGGCTCCAGCGAGTGTCCGAGCAGTTCCTTGATGCGCGCCAGATTGACGATGCACTCGCGCAGCACCGTCTCCGTGACCTGCCGAAATTCCGGGTCGGTCTCGACGCCGGGCGCCGGCGCCCCGGGCGGCATGATCAGGCGCACGAGTGAGTCGTCGAGGCCGTCTTCGACGCCAATCAGCGTCGCCGCGATCTGTATCAGCATGTCCTGCTCGGCCGGCGCGCGCCGCGCGATGATGTCCGTAAGGCGCACGAGCTCGCCCTGCACCTGCTCCCGCACCGACCCCAGCCCCAGCACCGCGAGCGTGTCGCCGATCTTCTTCAGCAGGTCGACCTGGGACGCGAGTTCCTCGGGTGGCCCGCCCTTGCGCGTATACAGGTCGAGCGCGTCCTTGACGCGGCCCAGGTCCTCCTTGATCGCAGCGGCGACGGTGCGCATCAGGCGCACCGACGGCGCCGATAACGATTCGCGCTCCTGCTCGACCGATTCGTCGATCGGCAACAGCTCGTCGAGCCGAAACGAGGCGCGCACCGCATCTATGCGCTCGCCGCGCGTGGCCGCGCGGGCGACATAGAACAGCAGGTTGTTCAGGAGCTCGATCGGCGGATTGCTGGCGTAGACGTCCTCGCCCTGGGCGTACAGCCGCTTGAGCTCCCGGTCCGCGTGACCTAGCAGGCGCTTGACCGTCACGCTCGGCTCCAGCCCGCCCGCCCGCAGCGCATCGAGCAGAGCGCCCGTGACCCACCATAACTGGTACACCGCCGGCGTCGTCGCGACGGCTTCCATGCGGTTCGCGACCTCCGACAGCGCCGTGAGGCTGCGGTCCCCGCCATCGCCGCGGATCAGGCCGAGGAGCCCGGCCTGGAACCGGGTACGCAAACGGCGCGCCCATTGCGGAACGGTGTGCTGGATGCCGTCGCTGGATGTGCCCTGCACCGACGGCGCCTTTTCCGAGCTCAGGTTCAGCGACAGGAGCGTGCCTTCGGATAACAGCGGCGCGCCGCGCACCGCGCGCAGGTCATTGAGCAGCGGCAGCAACACCAGCGCGAGATCGCGGCCGCCGCCCAGCACGCGCTCGAGATAGGTCGGCAACTGCACGCTCGAGCGCATCAGCGCGTCGAGGCTGTCGACGAACTGGCGCGCGTCGGTCTCGTTCCCGGCGAGCCAGCGCGAGGTCTGCTCCATTTCCTCGGCCAGCAGCGCCGCGCCATACACCTCGACCACGCGCAGCACGCCGCGCGCGTCGCGCATCAGTTCGGCAACGCGCGCGATCGGCGCCTTTTCCGCCGGCGTCTCAGCCGCGGCTTCCAGCGCGATGCGGACCTCGTTCAGCGTCGCCGCGAGTTCGCGCGCGACGAGGTGCAGGGCCTGCTCGTTGACCGAAGGGAAGTCAGCCACGTGCTGTCAGCCCGCAGCGCCTGCCGCGCGGCGGGACGGGGCGTCGCCCGGCCCTGCAGGCGGCGTGACGGCCTTGCGCTTGCCGGGCGCCGGCAGCTGCTGCGGCAGCCGGAATCCGGCGGCGGACTTGCGCAGCTGCGCAGACATGTCGGCGAGCCGCCCGATCGCCGTCGAGGTCGCGCTGGTGTTGTCGGCGGTCTGCTGGCTGATCTCGCGTAGCACCTGCATCGTGCGCGAGATGTGCGCCGAGGTCGCCGCCTGCTGGCGCGCGCTCGCCGAGATGTTCTGCACGAGCTGCGCGATCTGGTTGGACACGTCCTCGATCTCGCCGAGCGCGGCGCCCGCATTCTCCGCGAGCAGCGCACCGCCGACGACGTCGGTGGTCGTCCGCTCCATCGACACGACGGCCTCGTTGGTGTCGCTCTGGATCGTGCGCACCAGCACCTCGATCTGGCGCGTCGCGTGGCCGGCGCGCTCCGCGAGGCGCTGCACCTCATCGGCGACGACCGCGAAGCCGCGCCCCGATTCGCCGGCCATCGATGCCTGGATCGACGCGTTCAGCGCGAGAATGTTGGTCTGTTCCGCAATGTCGTTGATCAGCTCGACGATGTTGCCGATCTCCTGCGAGCTCTCGCCGAGACGCTTGATGCGTTTCGACGTGTCCTGGATGTTCTCGCGGATCGTGTTCATGCCGTCGATGGTCCGGCGCACCGCGTCGCCGCCCTTGTGCGCGACGTCCACCGCGTGCCGCGCGACATCGGCCGAGCGCTCGGCGTTGCCCGACACTTCCTCGATCGATGCGGCCATCGCGCCCACAGCGTCGGTCGCGGCCGCAACCTGGCGCGACTGCGCGACGCTCGCCTTCGCGAGATGGCCGGCAGCAGCCTGTGTCTGCCGCGTCGCCGCGTCGAGACTGACGGCGGTCTCATTGATCGTCGCGACCAGCTCGCGCAGCGCCTCGATCGCGTAATTGATGGAATCCGCGATCGCACCGGTGATGTCATCCGTCACCGTCGCCTGCACGGTCAGATCGCCGGAGGCGAGGCTCGACATCTCGTCGAGCAGCCGGAGGATCGCGTCCTGGTTGCGACGGTTGCGTTCGGATTCGAGGCTCGCGACGCGGCGCATGCCGGCCGCCGAGACCCAGGCCACGAGCGCGCCCGCAAACGCCAGCGCGGCGACCAGGATGGCGATCAGCGCCGGCCACTGCCCGGTTCCGGCGCCGCCGTCGGCCGCCGGTTCGAGCGCCGCCGGCACGCTTTCGGCGGCGGCCGCAAGCTCGATAGCGGCGCGCTGCGCTGCCGCGAACGCGCCCGCGTGCTCGAGCGCGCCCTGCAGCTGTCGCTCGTAGCCGGAAAATGCCTCGCGCACCGCGGTCATGCGCGTCGCAGCCTGACCGGCGAGCGCCGGGACGCCGGCCGTGCGGTCCAGGCCCTCGAGCCCCGCCAGAAACTGCGCCAGCAGCGCGGTATTCTCGGTCAGCCGTTGCGCGATCGTCGCCGTTTCGGTCGCGCCATCCGCCAGCTGCGCCAAATCATCGCTGCTGCGCTGGGCCATGCTCTCGAAGCGCGGCAGCACGCGCAGCGCGACCGCGCCGCCTGGCGCCGAGACGGCGTCGCCGGTCGCCGCGAGCACGCGGCCGAGCGCCGTCCTGGTCTCGGCAGCCGATGCACGCAGTGCGCCGGCCGAATCGCGGGCCGCGAGCAGCCGGTCGGCGCTCGACAGGATCTTGTCCCAGGCAGGCGCGTCAGCAGTGCTCGCGGCGTCCTCGCCCGCCCGCCCGGCGTCGATCCCGGAGAGCGCGCGTGCGAGCTGCTGGCGTGACTCGTCGAGCTTTGCGAATGCAGCCGCCTCGCCGCGTGCCGCGGCAGCCGCCTGCGAGGGCATCACGCCCGCGAGCGCGCCGAGCGCCGCCACATTCGACCGGTAATCGAGATCCTGCTGCTGCGCGCGGCCGGCAAGGAACAGCAACAACGCCGCCGCGAACGCGGCGACGAGGCCGGCGACCAGCATCACCGGCATCCACTTCGCCGCCACATGCCTGTCAGGCAGATTCACCATGCTCTTGTCCCTTCCCGACGCCGATGATCAGGTCGAACCGTGCAGGAACGCGGGGCTCTCGACCAGCATTCTGAGACTCAGCACCGGCCACGCTTCGCTGCCACGCCGGAATGAACCGGCCAGATAATGTTCGCACCGGACCAGGGTCGGCGGCGCTTCGGAACTGAACTCGCGCTCCGCGAACCGGCGGAATCCGAGCACCTCGTCGACCATCAGACCTGCCGGGATCTCGCGGTGGTTTACCATGATCACGCGCGTATTGCGTCCGGAAGCCGACTCGCCGCTGCCGAAATACTGTTTCAGGTCGATGACCGGCAGCAACTGGCCGCGCACGTTCGCGAGCCCGATGATCCACGGCCGCGCGCCCGGCACGCGCGTGATCGGCGCCGGCACGCCCATCACCTCGCGGGCCTCATCCCGTTCCACCAGGAACGTCTCGCCGCCCATCCGGAACGCGACGCCGATCCATTCCTGCGCGGCTGCCCCGTCGCGCGCGCCGGCGGCGACGTAGCGCGCCCTTCGCTCGAGCGTGAGCAACAGCTCGAACGGCCGGTCGCGCAGGGCCCTCAGGGACGGCTCTGGCTGCATCCCGTCAGCCTGTCAGCAGCGCAGCCTGCGCTTTCTCCACGAGCTGCGCGGATTTCACCGGCTTGACGAGGTAATCGACGGCGCCCTGGCGCATGCCCCAGGTGCGATCGGACTCCTGGCCCTTGCTCGACACCATGATCACCGGGATCGCGCGCGTATCCGGATCGTTGGCCAGCATGCGCGTCGCGCGGAACCCGTCCACGCCCGGCATGACGATGTCCATCAGTATCAGGTCCGGTCGCATCTCGCGGGCCTTGCGCAGACCCTCGGCGCCGTCGGCGGCCGCCTCGGTCTCGAAACCGTGATTCTCGAGCATCCGCCGCATCTGGAAGACCTCGGTCGGCGAATCGTCGATGATCAGAATGAGCGCCATGGCCCTGCCTCCATCCATCCGGTCATTCGCGCACGACGTGCCGGTCGATCGCGGACAGCAGCTCATCGCGCGTGAACGGTTTCGTCAGGTAGTGCTCGGAGCCGACGATGCGGCCGCGTGCGCGGTCGAACAGGCCATCCTTGCTGGACAGCATGATCACGGGAATCGAGCGGAACACCTTGTTGTGCTTGATCAGCGAACAGGTCTGATACCCGTCCAGCCGCGGCATCATGATGTCCACGAAGACAATGTCGGGCTGGTGGTCGGCGATCTTGGACAGCGCGTCGAATCCGTCAACGGCCGTAAAGACCTCGCAGCCCTCCTTGGCCAGCAGCGTTTCCGCCGTACGGCGAATGGTCTTGCTGTCGTCGATGACGAGCACTTTGAGACCGCTCAGGCGGTGCCCGTCATTAACGGCCGCTGCACTATCCATCGGGTACCTCCGGCCCCGGCGCTGCTCCGGCCGGGCGCTGCAATGCTCGTCTGGAGGCGCCCACGGTTTCGACGCCGGAGCGGCCTCCTTTTAACATATCGGCCCACCCCCTGCCATGCCGGAACGCCGGCCAGGCAGGCGGTCGGAACCAGTGACAGGTGTACTATGACAAGCCCCCCTTACGTGCAGTATCCGCGTCACATTCCAGCCAATCGGCCGGAGATCCACTGATGCCAGACCGACCGAGCCTTGCCGTGCTGATGGATCCCCTGGAGACCATCAAGCCCGCGAAGGATTCGACGATCGCGATGATGGCCGCCGCCCTGCGCCGCGGCTGCGAGGTCTGGTGCTTCGACCAGGCCGATCTGTCGGTGCGCGACGGACGCGCATCCGCCCGGCTGACGCCGGTCGAATCCGTCGGCGACGGCGAACGCTGGTATCGGGCCGGCACGCCCGTTACGCGGCCGCTCGCGGGCATCGGCGCCGTGCTGATGCGCAAGGATCCGCCCTTCGACATGGAGTACGTCTACACGACCTACCTGCTGGAACGCGCCGAAGCCGAGGGTGTCCTCGTCGTGAACCGCCCGCAGGGGCTGCGCGACATGAACGAGAAAGTCTATACCGCGTGGTTCCCGGACTGCTGCGCGCCGACGCTGATCACGCGGGACATGGCGGCCATGCAGGCTTTCCTGGCGGAGCACGGACGTGTCGTCTGCAAGCCGCTCCACGGCATGGGCGGCCGCTCGATCTTCGTGCTCGCAACCGGCGACAAGAATGCCCCGGTCGTGTTCGAGACGCTGACCGAGTACGGCCAGCGCTACGCCATCGTGCAGCGCTACCTGCCGGAGATCGCAGAGACGGGCGATGCACGCATCCTGCTGATCGACGGCGAGCCGGTCGCCCAT
Organism: Steroidobacteraceae bacterium; assembly: GCA_035513555.1. Taxonomy (GTDB): domain Bacteria; phylum Pseudomonadota; class Gammaproteobacteria; order Steroidobacterales; family Steroidobacteraceae; genus SCUD01. Next base: position 35,720 of record DATKBY010000005.1, read on the forward strand.
GCGCTGGCACGGATGCCGGCGCCGGACGATCACCGAGGCAACCTGGTGGCGGGAGCCAAAGGCGTCGGCCGCGAACTGTCCGACCGGGACCGCTGGCTATGTTCCCGGATCGGCCCCGTGATGCGCGATCGCGGCATGCTGTTCGTCGGACTCGACGTGATCGGCGGGTTCGTCACCGAAATCAATGTCACGAGCCCGACCGGCATCCGTGAGCTCGAAGCCCGGTTCGGCGACGACATCTCGGGCCGGTTCATCGACACGGTGCTGGCGCGCATGACGCGCGCAGGCGCCTGACCGGCGGATCCGGGCGCCCATGTCGCAATCCAACGACCGGCTAACGGTCACGGTGTTCCTGGCGGGACTGTTCCACCTGATCGTGATCCTCGGCGTCACCTTCGCACCGCCCGTCAGCGACCCGTCCATCGTGCCGACGCTCGAGGTGCTGCTGATCGACAACTCGCTGCCTGAGTCGGCGGCGAATGACCAGGCGAGCTACCTTGCCGCACGCACCCAGCAAGGCAGCGGCAATGCCGCGGACGGGCGCACCCGCGAACCCGGTTCGGGCGCGGCGCCCGAGGACGCTCCGGGCGAGACCGCGCCCGGGCGCGAACCGCTGCCGGAAGACATGGACACGGACGACAGCGTGCTCGCAAGCGCAGGCCGCGCCACGCGCTACGTCTCGGACCCGGTGCGGACACCGCTGCCGAAGGCACTGGATGCGGGCATTCCGACGCCGTTTGCCGGAGCCGACCCGAATGCGACGCTTGCGCTCAAGGGCCGGGAGCGGCGGGAACTGCTCGTGACGCCGAGCACGCGCGCCTCCGACGTGGCGGTCTATCTCGATGCCTGGAAGCGGCGCATCGAACAGGTCGGCACGCTCAACTTCCCGAACGAGGCGCGCCGCCGCCATCTTTCCGGCAATCCGCTCGTGCTGGTCGTGCTGGCTTCGAATGGCGGCCTGGTGCGCGCCGATGTGCGGCGGTCGAGCGGCCATGCGGAGCTCGACCAGGCCGCGATGGACATCCTGAAGCTCGCAACGCCTTTCGAGGCGTTTCCGCAGGAGCTTGCCGCGCGCTACGACGTGCTGCGTTTCTCCTACGAGTGGGAATTCGTCGCCGGCCGCCTGACGGGCTCCGCGGTCGAACTCCCCGCCGGCGCCGCCGGTCCGGAATAAGTCCGTCCGCAAAGCGGGGACCGCAGCGCGTTTTTCGCTTTGACCGACGTTGTCGCGCGGCCGATACTAGTGCCATGACAGAATGCGCGTGGCTCACCAATCAGCTGCTGGTCGCGATGCCGGCGCTCGCGGACCCGAATTTCTCGCACAGCGTGACGCTCGTCTGCGAGCACAGCGAACGCGGCGCTCTCGGAATCGTCGTCAATCGCCCGCTCGAGATGAAGATGGCGGAAGTGCTCGGGCAGCTATCGCTCGCGAGCGACGACACGCGGCTGCTCGAGATGCCGGTGCTGGGCGGGGGCCCGGTCCAGAAAGACCGCGGTTTTGTGCTGCACCGCCCGGGCGAGCAGGCTTTCGAATCGACCATGCCGGTGTCGGACACACTGCACGTGACGACTTCCCGCGACGTGCTTGCCTCGATGGCGCGCGGCGATGGGCCGTCGCAGGCGCTCATCGCGCTCGGTTACGCGGGCTGGGAAGCCGGCCAGCTCGAGGAGGAAGTGCTGCAGAACGCCTGGCTGACCGTGCCCTGCGACGACGAGGTGATTTTCAAGCTGCCGTACGAGCAGCGCTGGCATGCGGCCGCAAGACTGCTCGGCATCGAGTTGTCGCGCATCAGTTCGCAGGCCGGACGCGCCTGACGGATGCCCGCGCCGGCCGCGAGGACGGTGCTCTCTTTCGATTACGGCCTGCGGCGCATCGGCGTCGCCGTCGGCAATACCCTGACCGGAACGGCAGAGGCGCTCGCAACGATTGCGGCGCACGACGGCGAGCCCGACTGGATTGCGATCGGCCGCTGCGTCGCGGACTGGCGCCCGGCCGCGATGGTCGTCGGCGTCCCCTATAATATGGCCGGTCAGGACGCCTCCATCACGGCGGCGGCATTGCGGTTCGCCGGGGATCTCGGCGGACGGTTCGGCATCGAGGTTCACCTGGTGGACGAAAGGCTCTCGTCGCGCGAGGCAGAGGACGACCTGCGCGAGCGCCGTCGCAGCGGAGCGAAAACGCGCCGCGTGCGCCGCGGCGAAGTCGACCGCGAGGCTGCCCGGCTGCTGCTGCTGCAGTGGCTGCGCGCCCAGCCAGGACAGTCCGCCCGATGAGCCGCGGCTTCACCCAGCTCGACGCGAACGGCCGGCTGCGACACCTGATCACGCTCGACGATGTCCCGAGGGCGCTGCTGGTCGAGCTGCTCGACCGGGCGCAGGGCTACGTATCCCCGGCCGGTTCGCTGCCGCCGCGCGGCGAGGATCTGGCCGGCTGGACGGTCGCCAACCTGTTCGCCGAACCCTCGACGCGTACGCGTGCGTCGTTCGAGCTCGCCGCCGTGCGCCTCGGCGCCGACACGATCAATCTAGACGTCATGCTGTCATCCCGCGCCAAGGGCGAGTCCATCATCGACACGATTTACACGCTGCAGGAGATGCAGGTGAACGTGTTCGTGATCCGCGACGCCGAGGCCGGCATCCACGAATACGTGGCGCGGCATGTCGGGCCCGGCGTCAGCGTGATTTCGGGCGGCGAGGCGCACCTGTCGCATCCGACGCAGGGCCTGCTCGATGCACTGACCATCCGCCAGTGCATGGGCGGCTTCGACGGGCTCGTCGTCACGATCGCCGGCGACGTCCGGCGTTCGCGCGTCGCACGCTCCGCGCATCGCGCGCTCGCGACCCTGGGCGTCGCGGAAATCCGGATCGTCACCCCGCCGGCGATGATGCCGGACGCCGCCGAGTTTACCGGGGCGCGGCGCTTCGGCTCGCTCGATGACGGCATCGCCGGCGCCGACGTCGTGATGATGCTGCGCATTCAGCGCGAGCGCGCGACGGGCGCGGGCGCGACAGACCTCGTCGATTATCACCAGAACTACGGCCTCACGGCCGCACGGCTCGGCCGCGCCAGCCCGCGGGCGATCGTCATGCACCCCGGCCCGATGAATCGGGGCGTCGAGATCACTTCCGACGTCGCCGACGGGCCGCAATCCATGATCCGGCGCCAGGTCGCGAACGGGGTCGCCGTGCGCATGGCCGTGCTTGCGCACTTCGCCGCCGCGCGCGGCCGGCCGGCGTGAGCGCCTCGCCCGCCCATCGCGGCACGATCTTCCTCGAGGACGCGGTCGTCGTCGCCCAGCAGCCATTCGCCGGGCGGCAATACGTGCTCCGGCTGCTGGCGCCGCGCTGCGCCGCCGCCGCCACTCCCGGCAGCTTCATTCACCTCACCTGCGGGCCCGGGCTGCCGATGCGCCGTCCGCTGTCGATCATGCGCGCTGATGCCCGCGCCGGATGGATCGAGGTGCTGTACAAGGTCATCGGCCGCGGACTGGCGGAACTCGCGCTGCGCACTCCCGGCGAGACGCTGTCCTGTCTCGGGCCGATCGGCCGCGGATTCACGATCCACGCGGATCGTCCGCGCGTGCTGCTGATCGGCGGCGGCGTCGGTATCCCGCCCGTCGTGTTCCAGGCGGAGGCGCTCGCCGCGCTGCCGGACGGCCGCTGGAAGCCGGTCGTGCTGATGGGCTCAGAACTGCCATTTCCGTTCGAGGCCGTGCCATCGCGGTTGGCCGTGCCCGGATTGCCCCAGGATGTGACTGCGGCGATGCCGCTGCTCGAGACGCTCGGCGTGCCGAGCCGGCTCGCGAGCCTGTCCGGATTTCCCGGCTGCTATCGCGGCTACGTCACTGCGCTCGCCGAAGCCTGGCTCGGCTCGCTCACGGCGGCCGAACGCGGTGAAACCGGGATCATGTGCTGCGGCCCGCACCCGATGCTGGTCGCGGTGGCGGCGCTCGCCAGACGCCACAACCTGCCGTGCCAGGCGTCGCTCGAGGAGAACATGGCCTGTGCGGTGGGCGGTTGCGCGGGATGCACCGTGCTCGTCGAGACGCCCGAGGGACCGGTTATGAAGCGCGTCTGCGTCGACGGCCCGGTCTTCGACGCGGCCATGGTCGTCACGCTCCAGTAGCCGGCGCACGCAGGCCACACGCAGCAGGGCGCGCGCTCTGATGGGCGGGGAATACTCCCTCGCCCATCAGAGCTCGCGCGGTGATGCGCCGGGCTGCGAGGGCCGGAACGGGATCGGGTGATACGTGGCCGCGGCGACTCGCGGGCACCGGGCGGAGCGGATAAGCGGCGGCCGTCCGGGCGCGGTGGCCGGGCGGGGGAAAGGCCCGAGCGAGCGAATTTTCCGATTCTTCTCTTCTGAGCTCGCGAGGGATCTTTCCCCCGCCCGGCTCCAGCGCCTGACTCAGCCGAAGTTGATCCGCGCCTCGAGGTTACTCCGCGAGTCGGCGTTGCTGAGCGCTTCCTCGATGTCGATCCGCCCCTCTTTATAGAGGTGCAGCAGCGCCGTGTCGTAGTTCTGGATGCCGCGCTCGTTCGACGACAGCATGGCCTCCTTGACCGAGATGACGTCGCCCTTCTTGATCAGGTCCTGGATGTGCGGCGTATTCAGCATCACCTCAACCGCCGCGCAACGCCGGTTGCTGCGGCTGCGGACGAGCCGCTGCGAGACGATTGCGCGCAGATACTGCGACAGGTCCAGGAAGATCTGCGAATGCTGATCACGCGGGAACAGGTTGATGATGCGGTCGAGCGTTTCGGCGCTGTTGTTGGCATGCAGCGTCGCGATGCAGAGATGCCCGGTACCGGCGAGCGTGATCGCCGCCTCCATCGTCTCGCGGTCGCGGATCTCGCCGATCAGGATGACGTCCGGCGCGGCGCGCATTGCGGCACGAAGCGCCCGCCCGAACGAGCGGGTGTCGAGGCCGACTTCGCGCTGGTTGACGATCGACTTGCGGTTCTGGTGCAGGAATTCGATCGGATCCTCGATCGTCAGGATGTGGTCCGCGCAATGCTCGTTGCGGTGGTTGATCATCGCCGCGAGCGTGGTCGACTTGCCGGATCCGGTCGCACCGACCATCAGGACCAGCCCGCGCTTCAGCATCGCGAGGTCCGCGAGCGTGTCCGGCAATCCCAGCTGGTCGAGACGCGGCGTGTCCACGCTGATGTAGCGCAGCACGAGTGCGGGATAGCCGCGCTGGTGGAACAGCGCGGCGCGGAAGCGCCCAACACCCGGCTCCGAGATGGCAAAGTCGATCTCGAGCTCGTTCTGGAAATGCTCGAGCTGCTCCGCGGTCATCAGGCCGAAGGCGATGTCGCGGACCGTTTCCGCGTTCAACACCTGCTTGTTGACCGGGTATATCAGTCCCTCGATTTTGATCTTGACGGGTGAATTGGACGTGAAGAAGAGGTCCGACGCCTTCTTTTCGGCCATCAGCTTCAGGAGGGGCTTGATGCTGAACCGCCCCTCCTCCGGCTCGCTCGCGAGCGTTTGGTCGGTGGCGGGATTAGTAGATTTTACCGTCGTTGGACTCATCGACGATCCTCAGCGTGCTGGACGCCTCTGCCTGCAGGCGATCCTCGCGCTTGCTTTCGAGCTTGATACGGAGCCGCAGTTCGTTCTTCGAATCGGCGTTGCGCAGGCCCTCCTCGTACGAGATCGTGCCCGATTCGTAGAGATCGAACAATGCCTGGTCGAATGTCTTCATGCCGAGGCGGTTCGAGCGCGCCATGACTTCCTTGATCTTGGTGACTTCGCCGCGGAAGATCAGGTCCGAGACCAGCGGCGTGCCGATCAGGATTTCCATCGCGGCGATGCGCCCTTCCGCCTTCTCGCGCGGCACCAGGCGCTGCGACACCATCGAGCGGATGTTCAGCGACAGGTCCATCAGCAGCTGTTCGCGCTTGTCCTCCGGGAAGAAGTTGATGATGCGGTCGAGTGCCTGGTTCGAGCTGTTCGCGTGCAGAGTCGCCAGCACGAGGTGGCCCGTTTCGGCGAACTGGATGCCGTATTCCATCGTGTCGCGATCGCGGATTTCGCCGATCATGATCACGTCGGGGGCTTGGCGCAGCGTGTTCTTCAGCGCCGTGTGCCAGCTTTCCGTGTCAACGCCGATCTCGCGGTGCGTGACGACGCAGCCGCGGTGCTGGTGCACGTACTCGACCGGATCCTCGATCGTGACGATGTGTCCGCGCGTCTTTTCATTGCGGTAGCCGACCATCGCGGCCAGCGTCGTCGACTTGCCGGAGCCGGTGGCGCCGACCACGATGACCAGCCCGCGCTTGGACATCACGATGTCCTTCAGGATCGGCGGCAGCTCGAGTTCCTCGATCGTCGGGATCGTCGAATTGATCTGGCGGATGACGCAGCCCGTGTGGCCCTGCTGCACGAACGCGCTGACGCGGAAGCGGCCGATGCCCGGCGGCGCGATCGCGAAGTTCGCCTCCTTGTTGGCGTCAAAGTCGCGCGTCTGGCGGTCGTTCATGATCGAGCGCACCAGCACGGCGCTTTGTTCCGGCGACAGCTGCTTGTCCGTCTGCGGACGCACTTCGCCGTCGATCTTGATCGCCGGCGGGAAAGCCGCCGTGATAAACAAGTCGGAGCCCTTGCGGTCGACCATGCGCCGCAGGAGGTCCTGCATCAGCTTGATTGCCTGTTCGCGATCCATTGCCTGTCTCCTGCGATCGGCGCGCGGCGCCGCTTACATCGCGTCCTTGTTGGAGGCCTTGAAACGCGCTTCCTCCTTGGACACGAGGCCCTTGGCGAGCATTTCGGTGAGGCACTGGTCGAGCGTCTGCATGCCCTGTGCCTGGCCGGTCTGAATCGACGAGTACATCTGCGCGATCTTGTTCTCGCGGATCAGGTTACGGATCGCCGGCGTCGCGATCATGATCTCGTGCGCCGCGACGCGGCCGCCGCCCATGCGCTTCAGCAACGTCTGGGAGATCACCGCGCGCAGCGATTCGGAAAGCATCGAGCGGACCATTTCCTTCTCGGCCGCAGGAAACACGTCGACGATGCGGTCCACGGTTTTCGCCGCGGAGCTCGTGTGCAGCGTGCCGAACACCAGGTGGCCGGTCTCCGCGGCGGTCATCGCCAGGCTGATGGTCGTGAGGTCGCGCATCTCGCCCACGAGAATGATGTCCGGGTCCTCGCGCAGCGCGCTCCTCAGGGCGTTCGCGAAGGAAAGCGTGTGCGGGCCGACCTCGCGCTGGTTCATCAGGCACTTCTTCGACTCGTGCACGAATTCGATCGGGTCCTCGACGGTGAGGATGTGGCCGTATTCGTTGCTGTTCACGTGGTCGACCATCGCCGCGAGCGTGGTCGATTTTCCCGAGCCCGTCGGGCCCGTCACCAGGCACAGGCCCCTCGGCTGGTTGGCGATCTCGGCGAAGATCTTCGGGCAATTCAGCTCCTCCAGCGTGAGCACCTTGGAGGGAATCGTCCGGAAGACGGCGCCCGCCCCGCGGTTCTGGTTGAACGCGTTGACGCGGAAGCGTGCCAGGTTCGGGATCTCGAAGGAGAAGTCGACCTCCAGCGTCTCCTCGTAAACCTTGCGCTGGCTGTCGTTCATGATGTCGTACACCATGCCGTGCACGTCCTTGTGCTCCAGCGGGGGCACGTTGATGCGGCGGACGTCGCCGTGCACCCGGATCATGGGCGGCAGGCCCGCGGAAAGGTGCAGGTCGGAGGCCTTGTTCTTGACCGAAAACGCGAGCAACTCGGCGATATCCATGTTTTCTTTGTCCCTGTAGGTCGAGGCGCCGGGGCGGCTTGCGGGGGTCGCTGGGGTAGAATGCGCCTCGAAAAGTCGATCCGATTATGTCCCCAATCGCCGCCAACCTGCAAGCCATCCGACGGCGCATTTCCGAAGCGTTACAAGGGGATAGCCGCGAGGTGGGACTCGTCGCGGTTTCCAAGTCGCAGCCTGCCGGAAAGATCCGTGAAGCCTTTGCCGCCGGCTGCGGACATTTCGGCGAAAACTATGTGCAGGAAGCCGTGGCGAAAATGACCGAGCTGGCGGACCTGCCGATCACCTGGCATTTCATCGGCCGGCTGCAAACCAACAAGGCGCGCGAGGTGGCCGAGCACTTCGACTGGGTGCACGGCGTGGACCGTGCGCGCCTCGCCTCCGCGCTATCGAAGGCGCGTCCGCCGGCGCGCGGCGCGCTCGACGTGTGCCTGCAGGTCAACATCAGTGGCGAGGCGAGCAAGGGCGGCGTGGAGGCGGGAGAAGTCGTGCCGCTCGCGCGCGAGGTCGTGGCGATGCCCGCGCTCAGGCTTCGCGGCCTCATGGGGATGGCGACCTTCACCGACGATCGCGCCGTGCAGCGCGCGCAGTTCGCCCTCCTTCGCGGGGCGCTCCAGTCGCTGCGCGACGCAGGCATCGAGGCGGACACGCTTTCCATGGGCATGAGCCAGGACTTCGAAGCCGCCATCGCCGAGGGCGCGACCCTGGTGCGCATCGGCACCGCGATCTTCGGTGAAAGACCCTCATCCCGGCCTTCTCCCAAGGGAGAAGGAGAGAATCGCTCCCTCTCCCTTGGGAGAGGGTAATGGCCATGAAGATTGCCTTTATCGGCGGCGGCAACATGGCGAGCGCCATCATCGGCGGGCTGATCGCCAAGGGCACCCCGGCGGGCAGCATCGTGGTGATCGAGATCGACCCGGGCGCGCGCCTGCGCCTCATGGGCGAGTTCGGCGTGACCACGGTCGAGGCGCCCGGCGCCGAGCTGGCCACCGCCACGGCGGTGATCCTCGCGGTCAAGCCGCAGCACATGCAGGAGGTGGCCCGCAAGGTCGCCGCCCAGGCCGGGGACCCGTTGTTCGTCACCATCGCCGCGGGCATCCGCCTCGCGAACCTGTCGCGCTGGCTCGGCGACCGCGCGCGGGTGGTCCGCGCCATGCCCAACACCCCTGCCCTGGTGCATGCCGGCGTGACCGGGCTTTATGCGCCCCCGGCCGTGGATCGCGACGACCGGGAGGCGGCGCAGAACCTCATGGCCAGCGTGGGCGCGACCCTGTGGTTCGACCGCGAGGAGGACCTGGACGCGGTGACGGCCGTCTCGGGCAGCGGCCCGGCCTACGTCTTCTATGCCATGGAGGCGTTGGAGGAGGCCGCCCGCCGGCTGGGGCTCGCCGACGGCGCCGCCCGCTCGCTCGCCCTCTGGACCTTCGTGGGCGCGGCCAAGCTCGCCATCGAGCGCGGCGAGGACCCGGCGGTGCTGCGGGCCCAGGTCACCTCCCGGGGCGGCACCACCGAGCGGGCCCTCGAGGTGCTCGAGGCGGCCGGGGTCAAGGAGCTCTTCATCGACGCCGTCCGTGCCGCCTGCGAGCGTTCGCGCGAGCTGGGCGACGCTCTCGGAAAGGAATAGCGCGTGCTCACCCAAGCCATCGCCTTCGTGCTGGATGCCCTGTTCCACCTATTCATCGTGGTGGCGCTGGTGCGCTTCTGGATGCAGGCCCTGGGCGCCCCGGCGCGCAACCCCATCGCCCAGTTCACCATGGCGCTCACGGACTTCGCGGTGAAGCCGCTGCGGCGGGTGATCCCGGGGCTGTTCCGGCTGGACCTCGCTTCCCTGGTCGCCGCCTGGGCCTTCGAGTTCCTGCTGCAGTTCCTGCTGGTGCTGCTGGCCGGGGGCAACCCCCTCGAGAACCCCGCCGTCTTCTCCGTGCTGCTGTTCCTCGCGTTCGTGAAGCTCATCCGCCTGTCGATCTACATCTTCATCGGCGCGGTGATCATCCAGGCGGTGCTGTCCTGGGTGAACCCCCATCACCCCGTGGCGCCCTTTTTCCACGCCCTGACCCGCCCGTTCCTGAGGCCCTTCCAGCGGGCGGTGCCCACCATCGGCGGGGTGGACATCACCCCGGTGCTGGTCCTGATCCTCTTCCAGCTGATCCTCATGCTGCCGGTGGCGTGGCTGGAGCAGGAGACGATGAAGATGCTGTCCCGGGCCTTGCTCTAATCGCCGTCACCCCCGTGCAGACGGGGGTCCAGGTCATTGGGCTCCCGCCTGCGCGGGAGCGACTTTCGGCAGGAATCCGGCAGCCCACCCCGCATTTTCCGCATTTCGTCGCTTTCGGCTGGCCGCCCCCGGCCGGCGCTCCTAGAGTGCGTCCATCGACAACGCACCACCCACCAGGAGCCAGCCATGATCACCCTCGTCCTCACCACCGTCGCCGTCGCCTTCCTGGCCTCGATCGGCGCCTCCGTCGCCGCCAGCGTGGTCTCGCTGCGGATGGTGTAGCCGGCGGTCTGAAACGGGATTCGCAGAATTGTCATCACAACCGTTGAGAATTCCCCCACGGAAACCTTTCGCGCCATCGCATAGTCTGTCTGTCATGAAGATCCGCATCCTGTCCGCGCGCCGCGCCACCTGGCGCGTGCGCTTCCTCGAGATCGCCCGCCAGGTCGAAAGCGGCAACGCGCCCCGCTCCCTGGTTGTCGCCGCGGGGCTACGCCCGCGCCCCCAGGCGCCGTTCTTCACGCCGCGCCGTTCGCGCCCGGCCTAGGGCCGACCTCTTAACCG
>DATKBY010000006.1:0-50321 GCA_035513555.1 Steroidobacteraceae bacterium
TTCGCTCTGGTCGATCTGCGCCTGCACCGCGGGATCCTCCGCGGCAGCCGGATCCTCCGGCGCTTTCTTCCCGCAGGCCGCGAACGCAAATGCCGCCAGCAGCAGCGGTAACAGCGCGAGTGATTTTCTGTTCATCGTAAGTCTCTCCATGAAACTCCCCGTGCGATCCTGATAGCTTCAGCCGTGTCCGCTTAGTTTAACGCCAATTGCGTCACCTCGATGGACCCGGCTTACATCGGACACTCGCGCACCCGCGCAGTTGCATCCTTATGACATTTAAGCCGTCCCGCCGGGCCGGCTGGCGCCCTCGCAAGCCCTTTCCCAGGCTTCTATCTCCGGCAGGCGCGCCACCAGGTAGCCCAGTTCGTCCACCCCATGCATCAGGCAGTGCCGCGCGAACGGATCGATCGCGAATCCCGGGCGCCGCCCGTAGCACCACCGTACGCGAGCGGAAATGAGTGACGCCGGACATCAGCACGCGAACTCCCGCGGATCGGTCACGCGCCCCGCGATCGCGGCAGCGATGGCGGTCGGCGGGGTCGCGAGCGTGCTGTCGGAGCGGCGCACCGGAAGCCCATGTGCCCGCAGCTGCGCGAATGCCTGCGGCGACGTGAACTCGTGGGTCAGGTGCAGATCCACATAGAGCACGGCAGAAGCGTCGACCGTCTCCGGCACGACTTCGTGGGCACTCCAGATCTTCTCGAATAGCGTCCCGCGGATCATGCGGATGGCCAGTGTAACGGGCGCTTCATCTATACCGTCACTGCATCCAAGCCGATTCCTTCGCCCTGCCGGCGCACACATAATAGACGGGCATGGGCCCGCTACATGACATCAAGGTCCTCGATCTGAGCCGCATCCTTGCCGGACCGTGGGCGACGCAATGCCTGGCGGACTTCGGCGCGACCGTCTGGAAGATCGAGAAGCCCGGCGCCGGCGACGATACGCGGCAATGGGGGCCGCCGTGGATCTCGGACGCCAGAGGCAAGCCCACCGGCGACGCGGCGTATTTCGCGAGCGCGAATCGCGGCAAGCTGTCGATCGCGATCGATTTCACGAAGGCGGCCGGCCAGCAGCTGATCCGTTCGCTCGCGATGCGCGCCGACGTCGTCATCGAGAACTTCAAGGTCGGCAAGCTCGCGAAGTACCGGCTCGATTACGAGGCGCTGCGCGGCGTCAATCCGCAGATCATCTATTGCTCGATCTCCGCGTTCGGCCAGGACGGTCCGGCGAAAGACGAGCCGGGTTACGACGCGATGATCCAGGCGATGTCGGGATTGATGAGCATCACCGGCGTGCCGGATGGCGAACCCGGCGCAGGACCGGTCAAGGTAGGCGTCGCGGTGTCGGATCTGATTACGGGACTTTATGCGGTCGGCGCGATCACGGCGGCGCTGCACGAACGCGAGCACTCGGGCCGCGGCCAGTACATCGATCTCGCCCTGCTCGATACCCAGGTCGCCGCGCTCGCGAACCAGAACCTGAACTTCCTGATGACGGGAAAGCCGCCGGGGCGGCGCGGCACGGCGCATCCGAACATTGTTCCTTACCAGGCATTCGCGACGAAAGATGGCTACGTGATGCTCGCGGTCGGCAACGACCGTCAGTTCGCGGCGTTCTGCACGGCCGCTGGGCGCGCGGCGCTGGCGAAGGACAAGCGCTTTCGCACGAACGCCGGGCGCGTGAAACATCGCTTGGGGCTCATTCCGATAATCGACAGTCTGTGTAGGAAGAAGCCTACAAAGACCTGGCTGCGACTGTTCGCGAAGGCTGGCGTACCTTGCGGACCGATCAATGACCTCGCACAGGTATTCAAAGAACCCCAGGTAGTTCACCGAAAGCTGCGTTTCAAGCTGCGTCACGGCGCTGGCGGGCGTCTTCCGCAGGTCCGGAACCCTGTTTTGTACTCGCGCACTGCCCTCGAGTACGAACGTCCGCCCCCGGTCCTTGGAGAGCATACGAGCGAGGTCCTCGCCGCGGAACTAGGCCTGACCGCGCGGGAGATTATGTCGCTGAAAGCCGACGCGGTGATCTGCTGAATTGCGCCAGTCGTGGTTTCATAGCGCGCAAGGGGCTAAACCATTAAGGAGTATTTTTGATGAAATCTCGTTATCTGATTGCCGCGGCAAGCGCCGCAGTTCTCGCGTCTTCGTTCGCCATGGCCCAGGACCAGGCCGCGCCGGTCGCGACCGATGAGTCCTGTGCGTCGCTTCAGACGAAGTTCGACACGGACGTGATGACCGCGAACTCGGCGGATGTCGGCCAGGCGCAGACTCTCCGTGAGGAAGGCGCGAAGCTGTGCTCGGAAGGCAACGAAGCCGAGGGCGTGGCCAAGCTGAAGGAAGCACTGACGCTGATCGAGGGCGAACAGGTCCCCGAACAGGCCCCGCAGTCCTAAGCTCTGAGCCTCGAACGAACGGCGGCCGCTAACCCGGCCGCCGTTCTCTTTTAAAGGGGACGCAACCCTTTTCGGTTTTCCCTCCGACTAATTCCGAAGGAAGGCGGAAAAGGGTTGCGTCCCCTTTTATACCTTTTATAAGCGCCAGAGCTTGCGCGGACTCCCGCGCAGCAGTTTTGCCGCCAGGCGTTCCCGGCGTCGTGCGAGTTCGCGCGGCGGCAGCTCGTCCTTCGACTGAGCCTCGCGCTTCTCTTTGATGATCTGTTCCGCGCGCGCGAGTGCCTGGCGCTTGCGCACGTCGTCGAGGGATCCGCCTTTCGGCACCAGCGCGAGCGCCACCTGGCAACCCATTGCGGCAGCGACACGATCAAGACTGTGCAGCGTAATGCGCCGTCTCGCTTCGGCGCGCTCCCATTGCTGAACGGTCGCGCGCGAGACGCCCGCACGCGCGGCGATCTGCGACTGCGAAATACCAAGCGCTTCGCGTATCGCGCGCACCCATCCGGCGCGTGGCGCTGCCTCCGGCTTCAGGCGCGGAAACGCGCGCGTCGTCATCTTGAGCGCATCGCGCTTGCGGCCGGCGCCTTTCGGCGGGATATTCGCATCCGGCGGCGAAACGCTGCCTTTCGCGTGTTTTTTCGGCATCTGGACGGCCCGTTTATCGGATGTTTATACACATCGTATAGCAGTGTAATCACATGAAATCAATTGCCACCCCTGTCGTCCCCATGGATACCGCGGCGAATTCGCATTGCGGCTACCCGGATCCATTCCGTTCCCGGTGCCTGCCGCGCGAAAGACGCGCGCTCGGCGATGCGTCGGGACTCACGAAGATCGGCGTCAATCACACGACGCTCGGCGTCGGCGCCGCGTCGTCGATGCGCCACTGGCACACGCACGAAGACGAACTGGTTTACGTACTTGAAGGCGAGCTGACGCTCGTGACCGACGCCGGCGAACGGACGCTCTGCGCCGGACAGTGCGCCGGGTTTCCGGCGGGTCACGAGGACGGTCATCAGCTCATCAATCGCGGCACCGTACCCGCGGTCTATCTCGAGATCAGCAACCGCGAAGATGAAGACCGTCCACATTATCCGGATGTCGATCTGTGCTGGCGCGCATCGGCATCAGGCGGCGGATACTTTCACAAGAACGGCGAGCCGTACTGACATGAAAATTTTTCCGCTCCTCGCGATGCTCGCCATCGTCATGACCATTCCGTCCGGAGTCGCGTTCAGCGACGCGCGTCCATCGCCGGTTTCCACCGACCTCGAATCGTTCGTCGCCCAGCCGGGTGTCGTTCTCGACCTCGACGAGGACGTCGGATCCCTCCGCAGCACCGACGCCTCGGTCGCCGTCGCCGCGGTGATCGCCAGCGACACCGGCCGGCCTGGCGAGCGGATGCGGGGCCTGCGTTTCGTCATGGAGAACAATACCGGATCGGATCAGGCCTGGCTGGACGAGACGCAGCTCGCCGCGCTGCTCGACGATCTCTCCGGGATCGAAAAAGGCATCCCGGAACTGCAGTCCGCCAGCTCGCCTTACCGGGTCCGGGGCACGGGCGCCTGCTGGATGCCGGCACGACCGATGCGGATCCACGGCCCCAGCTACCCGCTGAGCTTGCAGCGTTCGTCAGGCGGGCAATCGCCCGCCTAGACGAGCCTTGAATCGTCTGTTACCGGATGGATATAAACATCCGAATCAGGTGTAAGCAGCCACCCTTCAAGGCCGCAACGTGATGACGAAGATATCCACGCTCGAGCCGACTGAGCGCGTGCAGAGAATGCGCTGCCCGTCCGCCGAAAAGCTGGGCTTGGTCCAGGAGCCGCGGCCCTCGACGCCGTCACCGAAGGTCACCCGAACCGGGTTGCTGCCGTCGGCGTTGGCGACATAGATATCGAAAGCCTCGAAAGCGGCATTGGCCCGGTTGCTCGCGAAGGCGATCCGTCGCCCGTCCGGCGACCAGGCCGGATAAGTGTTCTCGAGACCCGTGATCTGGGCGGTCCCGATCGCCTCGACGTAGTCCGCGGCGGCGGCGATCAGAGGCATGCATGCAAGGCAGGCGATGAGTTTTTTCATCGCCCGATCATAGGTACCCGGAATAACGGAAACCGGCGTCCGGTCGCAGCCGGAGCGCGGTTCGTCGCGCGGAAAATCTTGGTTTTTTGGATTGGTATAAGCATCTGGTTCACGAACAACTCAATAATCAATCGGCAATTCACGTCTGGACGACAGAAAACGGGCCTTGCGACCCCGGCAACCCGATCACGGACCCCGCGGCGTTAGAGCTGACAGGTCACATCTCACTGGAGTCCAACATGAATCCGAACGCGCTCCGGGCCGTCGCGCTGATGGCTCTGCTGTGTCCCCTGGCCGCCGCCGCCGGACTGCCCGCCGACGTCGAAATATTCGACCGGACGACGGGCCGACTGCTGCCTGTTTACTGGCATGCCGGCGAGCGTCATGTGGCCGGCGAGCCGGGACACGAGTACGAGATCCGGCTGCGTAACAGGACGCGCGGACGCGTGCTCGCCGTCACCTCCGTGGACGGGGTCAACGTGCTCTCCGGGCGCACGGCCTCCCCCGACCAGGGTGGCTACGTCATCGACCCCCGTGGCCGGCTGGCAGTCGAGGGCTGGCGCAAGAACATGGAGGAGGTTGCGGCCTTCTATTTCACCTCCCTGCCCGACTCGTATGCCGTCCGCACCGGTCGCCCGGACAATGTGGGCGTCATCGGGGTGGCGCTATTTCGCGAGCAGATCGCTTACCCCATGACCGGGTGGAATCGGTCAGCCAGCGGCTCGGCCGACGAGGCGCCGGCGGCGCCCCCCGCTGCCGCCGGCGAGCGCGATTCGGCCAGTCGTTCGGCCGGGCGGATGGAGAAAGAGGGCCGGCTGGGCACCGGCCATGGCCAGCGCCTCGATTCCGGTGCGGTTTACACGCGGTTCGAGCGTGCGAGCGAGACGCCGGAGGCCATAATCCGGATCTTCTACGACTCAGAACGCAATCTGGTCGCCCAGGGCATCATTCCGAAGCCCCGCCATCACTATGCCCGGCAGGTTCCGGACCCGTTCGCGGGCGGTTTCGTCCCCGATCCCTGAATCAGCGCCTGCAAAGGGGTCGCATCCCTTTAGCAATGGGGTGCGTCCCCTTTCATAAAGGGATGCGACCCCTTTTACACTGGCCGGAATGGCCACCGAACTGCTGTTTCGCGATGACGCCTACCTCAAGAGCGTCTCGGCGCAGGTCACCGCCGCCGGCGCCGGCTGGATCGAGCTCGATCGCACGATTTTCTACCCGCTGGGCGGCGGCCAGCCGGGTGACACCGGCTTCGTGACCCGCGAGAACGGCGAGCGCATCGCCATCGTCGACACCCGCAAGGGCGAATCGCCCGGCACCGTGCGCAGTTTTTTCGCCGCGGGCGTCGTATCGCCGGAGCCTCGCGAAAACCTGACGCTCGAACTCGACTGGGCACGGCGGCATGCATTGATGCGCCTGCACACGGCGCTGCACGTGATGTCCTGCGTCGTCACCGCGCCGGTCACCGGCGGCAACATCGCGCCCGACAAGGCGCGGCTCGATTTCGATATCGACATCCAGTTGCTCGATGCGGCACACATCGAGAAGGAAACCAACGCGCTGATCGCACGCGCGATTGCGACCGAGACGGTCTGGATCACCGACGAGGAACTCGACGCGCGCCCCGAGCTCGTCAAGACGATGAGCGTGCAGCCGCCGCGTGGCGCGGGCCGCGTACGCCTGTTGAAGATACCCGGTATCGACCTGCAGCCCTGCGGCGGCACGCACGTCGCGAACATCGGCGAGATCGGCGGCATCCGCGTGCTAAGGATCAGGAACGAAGGCAAGCGCAACAAGCGCGTCGAGATTGCGCTCCTGTCCTGACTGGCGGCAGGATCGGACAAGACCGACAACGCAATGAGGACGGCAGGGGCTGGCGATACACCCGCAAAATCGCAACCCTTCCAGCTGTCGCAATCGCGGCTCTGCCTGGATGCAGGAGTGCATGACCCGTAATCCCGCAATTCTTCTCGCGCTGGCACGTCAGGGGTACTCGGACAGGACAATCGCCGAAATCGCGGGGGTCACCCCGGCTGCGATCCAGGCGCTGCTCGGGAGCGGTCAGCGACTCGTGGCGGGTACCAGACGTGATCGAGCAACGAAGTACAGGTCGATCAGGAAATAGAGCGTCTGGCCCAGCATGCCGATCGCGATCGGCGCCGACCGACCCTTGGCTCAGGTCGCGCATGCTGTTCCCGGAGAAGGAGTACGATGGTGCGCAAGGGCGATCAGCGCCCGAACTTCAAACTCTATCGGGGAGAACAATGAACATCCTGAAATCAGCCGCAATCGTGGCAGTCGGCCTGCTCGTGCTCGCCGGCTGCCAGAAGGCGCCGACCGTCGACCTGGCGGCGTTCGAGACCAAGGCCAAGGGCGATGTGCGTACCTGGCTCGCTTCCTACAATTCCGGCGACGTCGAGACGATTGTGGCGATGTACGCCGACGACGCGATCTTGATGGCGCCCGGTTATCCGGCAGCCGTCGGCCGCGATGCGATCCGTGAACTGCTCACGACCGACAGCGCCGCAGCGCGGGCCGCGGGGGTCACGCTGAATGCCGTCGACAACGATACGGTCGGCGCATCGGGCGACCTCGCCTGGCATTCCGGCTCGTATACGGTCAACGACGCCACCGGGATGGCGGTCGACAGCGGCAACTACATGGAAGTCCAGCAGAACATCGACGGCAAGTGGCTGATCATCCGCGATATCTATAATTCGGATCGTCCAAAGGACGCAGCGCCTGCGGAAGGCGAAGCTGCGGAAGCCGCGCCGCCTGGCTGAAGCGCAAAGGGGTCGCATCCCTTTAAAGGGGTGCGTCCCCTTTAATTGCTGCCTTCATCGAAACAGAAAGGCCCCGCAAGGGGCCTTTCTTTTGATACCTGAATTCAGTCTTCGAGTCGTCGATCTTTCCAGTTCCACCACTTCAGCAGATCCGGTTGCGGCTCCGGCGTGCGCGCGGCATAGGTCGCACAGCGGAACGTGTACAGCAGGCAGGGCTCCTGTTCGTGTCCGGTGATTTTCTGCAGTCGCTGGAAGAGTTGTTCGGGATTGGATTCGGCGAGTTCGCGGATCGAGTGAATGCCGAGGTGTCGAAGATCGGCGGCGATCGCCGGCCCGACACCGGGCAACGTGGTCAGCTCGTCGTGCATTGGCAGGATCCTCCTACAGCTTATCCACGCTTTCAGATTTACGCCTGGATGGCCTGCCTGGCAAGTCCAAAAAAAAGCGGCGGGAGGAAGTCCTCCCGCCGCCGGTCCCGCCTGTCCCGGATCACTTCTCGATCGAGGCGTCCGCATTCGCCGAGGCATTGGCGTTCAGCGAGGCCTGGCCGTCGCCCGAGGCCTCGAGGCCGCCGTCGGCCCCGGCATTGCCCTTGGCCTTGGCCTTGACCTTGCGTTCGGGTGCCGGAGGCTGCTCCGCCGCCTGCCGCTCGCGCTTCGCGCGTTTTGCGCGCTTCGGCGCGGCCGGCTCGTCGTCGCTGACCACCGGTTCGCCTTCGCTCATAGCCGGCTCCCCGGTCGCGAAATCAACGCCCGAGCCTGCATTTGCGGCTGCGTCCAGCGTGCCGCCGGCTCCATCCGCCGTGCTGACGGCGCCATCCAGCGCACCGCCGGCCGTTGCTTCAGCGCCGATCGCCACGGACTCCGCCTGATTCCGCACGCTGTCCGCGGTCTGACGCGTGTCATCCACGCGCTCATGCGCCTGATCCTTGGCGCGCGACCCGGTGTCCCGTACGCGGCCGAAGGCATCGGTACCGGCGCCGAGCGTGCCGTTCAACGTGCCGCCGCCCGTGGCACCGAGGTTGCCGGCGCCACCCGTCACGGAGCCGCCGAGGCCGCCGCCGACGTTGCCGCCCAATACCTGCGCTTCAGCAGCGATGCCCGTCGCAAGGCACGCGGCGACCGCAGCACTCGTCAGAAAGTTACGATATTTCATGGACTTGCTCCTGTGATCCCGCGGCCAATCCGCGGTTCTCAGAAACAACTACGTCCTGGGGTGGCGGTTTCTTCCAAAGGGGTCGCATCCTTTTGCGGATTATGTTCAAACGGTTGCGCAAAGGGATGCGACCCCTTTTACTCCCAGCCGGGCTTAAGGGGCGCGCCCACCAGCCCGCGGCCATAGGTGGTGTCGATGCCTTCGCGGCCGAGGTCGGTCGCGACCGCGGCCAGCGCCTCCAGCACGCGGGCGGCGTTGTCGCGATCGACCGTCGTATGAGCGGACGCGAGCAATCCCGCGACGATCGGCGTCGCGAACGAGGTGCCGCGCACGTCGTTGAACCCGGCCCCAATCTGCGCGGCACGGAAATCCGCGCCCCGCGCGGCGAAATCGACCTGCTCCCCACGGCAGGCTTCCGGCAGCACGCGCTCTTTCGCGTCCACGCCCGTCACGCCGACCACTTCCGGATACGCCGCGGGAAAGAGCGGCGGAGCCCCCGGCCCGTCGTTGCCGACGGCCGCGACGAGCAGATGCCCGCGTTCGCCCATCACGCGCACGAGCGTCGTCAGCAGCACGCTTTTCGCGCCGACCAGGCTGATGTTGACGACCGGCACGCGCTCGCGCGCCATCCAGTCGAGCTCGACGGCGAGCAGCGACAGCGAGCCGCCGACGTGGCCGCAGAACACATCGGCGGCATAGAGCGTCGCGCCCGGCAGCATGCCTTCGAAGCCGGCATCGCGTCCGACCAGGAGCGACGCGATCGCCGTGCCATGAAACGCGGGCGTCGGCCGGCCGTCGCAGCCATGCATCTTGATGTTCGCCCCCGCGAGCGCCGGATGTCCCGCATCGACGCCGGTGTCGATCAGCCCGATGCGGATGGCAGACGCCGGCCCGGGCACCGGCATATTCGTTGCATCAGCCGGAATTTGCTCCGCGGAAGCTTCGACCCCGCTGTCGAGATACAGATGGTTATAGTCGTAACTGCCGTCCGGATCGAGATTGCGCAGCCGCCGCAAGGCACGGCGCGTGGACATTCCCTCGGGCGCCTGCAGCACGACGAGACGCAGGCCGAGGCCTTCCAGCGATTGCTCACTCAGTATCGTGAAGCCCGCGGCGAGCGCGCGCTCGAGCGCCTCGGGCGTCGGCGACAGCGCGCCGAGCTGGCGCCGCAGGATCGGCTCACCGGCGGGATCGGCCTCGACGGTGTCGCGTTCGGTGCGCAGCAGCTCGCGGATGCGCAGCCGCCGCAGATCCTCGCGCGGCACGGATTGCGCGGTCCGCAGCGTCCCCGTCACCGGGTCCGGCAGCGGCGTCACGGGCAACGGCAGCTGCGGTAGTCCGGGCACGCCGACCTGCGCGGAAGCGGTGGCCGCGGCGACGACGGTGATCAGCAGCGAGCCGATGGCGTTGCGCAGTCGTTTCATACATCCGCTCCCGGGCTGTGTCACGACACAGGTCGGAGACCCACCGGCGAAATGCTAGCATCCTGCCGCGCGGCTCCTGTTTCGAATACGTTCCAGTTCAGGCGTTTCATCCACAGGGGAACAAACCGGCTCTTCCGGACGTATGCCTTCATGAGTACGCCAACGCCGTCCGACCAGGTCCGCGGGCAACTCGGCGCACTGCTGCCGCGGCTGCGGCGCTTCGCCCGGGCCATCACGCGAAACGTCCATGACGCGGACGACCTGGTGCAGGTGGCGTTGGAGAAAGCTCTGGCCCGCGCCGCGCAGTGGCGGCCGGAATCGCGGCTCGACAGCTGGGTGTTCGGCATCATGAAAAACGCATGGATCGACGAGATCCGCTCGCGCCGCCGGCGCGACCGCGTGCATGCGCCCGAGGAAGCGGGCTTCGCCATCGGCGACTCGTCCGCCGAGATGCGGGACATCGCGCTCTCCATGCAGGCGGCGATGGCGCGGCTACCCGAGGACCAGCGGCTCGCCGTCGCGCTCGTGCTCGTCGAAGGGCTTTCTTACAAGGAAGCATCCGAGGTGCTCGACATTCCGATCGGCACGCTGACCAGCCGGCTCGCACGCGGCCGCGAAGCACTGCAGGCGATGCTCGGTGATGCTGGCGGGGGGCTGGGATGAAATTCTCCGACGAGATGCTGATGGCCTACGCCGACGGCGAACTCGATCTGGTCGAGCGCGCCGAGATCGAGGCCGCTATGGCGGTCGATCCGGAAGTCGCCCTCGCCGTCGAGCGCCACCGCCGGCTGGCCGCGCGCGTCCAGGAGGCGTACCAGGACGTGCTCGAAGAGCCGGTGCCGGCGAATCTCGCGGCACTCGTCTCGACAGCGGCCGCGGCGCCGGTCGTCCGGCTGGCCGATCACCGCAGCGCACGAGCCGAGCCCGTCGCGATTCCGCCGGTGCGCCTGCCGTACTGGGCGGCGATCGCGGCCTCGGTCACGATCGGCCTGCTGGTCGGGCTGTTCCTGCTGCGCGAACCCGCGCCGCCCTGGAAAGAATCGGGCGCCGGTCTGATCGCGAAAGGCGAGCTCGATTACGCGCTGACGACCCAGCTCGCGGGCGGCACCAGCGTCGATGACGTGCGCGTCGGCATCAGTTTCCGCGACCGCACCGGCGCTTACTGCCGCGCCTTCCATCTGCAGCAGGACGCGCCGCTGGCCGGACTCGCCTGTCGCGCTGGCTCCGAATGGCGGCTGCAGGTGATCGCGGCGGCGGCGAAGCAGGAAGGCGAGCTGCGGCCGGCGGCGGCGATGCCGATGGCGGTTCTGCATGCCATTGATGCCGCCATCGACGGGGAACCGCTGGACGCCGCCGCAGAATCGGCGGCGCGCGACTCGGGTTGGCAGGCGCCGCCAAAACTGGCCGAATAGGCACATGCGCCCTTTCTTTGCCGTCCTCGCCGCCGGCCTCGTCGCCTGCGCGCCGCTAGTCGCACAACAACCGGCGATCGCGCCGGCGCCGGCCGTCGAAGCAGTCCCCGGTGTCCGTACCGCGGGTGTCGCCGCCGCCAATCCGATAGCGGTCGAAGCCGGGTTGCAGATCCTGCGGGCCGGCGGCACCGCTGCCGATGCCGCGGTCGCCGTGCAGGCCATGCTGGGCCTCGTCGAGCCGCAGAGTTCCGGCATCGGCGGCGGCGCGTTCCTGCTGTATTTCGATGCAGCGACGGGCCGCATTACGGCCTACGACGGACGCGAGGCCGCACCGGCCGCGGCGACGGCGGCGCTGTTCCTCGACGCTCAGGGCGAGCCGCTGTCGTACCGCGATGCGGTGCTTTCCGGTCGCTCGACCGGCGTGCCGGGCGCGCTCGCGATGCTCGGTGCACTGCACGCGCGTCACGGCGCGCTGCCATGGCCGATGCTGCTGAAGCCCGCGCTCATTGCCGCGGATACCGGATTCCCGGTGCCGCAGCGCCTGGCACGCTTCGTGAACGGAACGTTTCCGCAATCCGCTGAACCCGATGTGCGCGCCATATTCTCCCGAGCGGACGGAAGCCCGGTGCAGGCCGGCGATCTGCTCCGCAATCCCGCCTATGCACAGACATTGCAGCAGATCTCGCACCAGGGACCGCGCGCGCTGCTGGAGCCGCCGCTTCGCGATGCGATCATCGAACGCACTCGCGCCGAACCGCGTGGCGGCAAGCTGACGGCCGGCGATTTCGACGCGTACCAGCCGAGGATCGGTGAACCGGTTTGCGGCCCGTTCCTCGTGTATGTCGTCTGCGTCCCGCCGCCGCCTTCATCCGGCGTGGCGCTGCTGCAGTTGCTCGCGATGCTCGAAGAGAAGGAGATCGGCCTGTTCAAGTCGTCGGACCCCGAAGCCTGGTATGTCTTCGCCGAAGCCAGCCGTCTGATGTACGCCGATCGCGACCAGTACGTTGCCGATCCCGCATTCGTTGACGTTCCGGTCGGTGGGTTGCTGGATGCCAAGTATCTGCGGCGCCGGGCCGAGTTGATCGGCGCCGCGGCGGGTCCCGCGCCGGTTGCCGGGGTTCCTGCGCCGATCCAGCGCGGGCCGGATGCGACGAGCGAATCGAGTGGAACCTCCAGTTATGTCGTTGTCGACGCGGCAGGCAACGTCGTATCGATCACAACTAGTGTCGAGTCCCTGTTCGGTTCCGGCCGCGCAGTTGGCGGCTTCATGCTGAACAACCAGCTCACGGATTTTTCATTCCGTCCCGAGATCGACGGTGCGCCGGTTGCCAACGCGGTCGCCGGCGGGAAACGCCCGCGTTCGTCCATGGTGCCCGTCATCGTTCTGAATCGCGACGGGCGGCTCGTCGCCGCGCTCGGGTCGCCGGGCGGCACCGCGATCCTCGCCTACAACGCGAAAGCGCTGGTCGGACTGCTGGCCTGGGAGCTGCCGCTGCAGCAGGCCATCGAGCTGCCGAACCTGATCGCCCGCGGCGGCGACTACTTCGGTGAAGTGTCGAAGTTTTCGCCAGCGATCCTGGCAGGCCTGGCAGCGCGCGGAATTACGGTGAAGTCCGGCCGCGGCGAGGAATCCGGGCTGCATGGCATCGTGTTCACCGCCGACGGCGGCACGATCGGCGCCGCCGATCCGCGGCGCGAGGGAGTCTGGCGTACCGCGTCGCCTTGAATGGGGTCGCCTTAAAAGGGTCGCATCCCCTTGCCTGGGCCAGCCGGGCGGGTGGCGAGCGAGCGAATTGCTCCGATTCTTCTGAGCGAGCGAGCTAGCCCGCCCGGCTGGCCCAGGCAAGGGCTTGCGTCCCCTTTGAAGTCCGACCCCTCTCAACCCGACAGCAGCGCGATCAGTTCCTCCTGCGCGGAGTTGCGCTTGCCGCGGCTCGGTTTCTGTCGCCGGTAGCCGCCATCCGCGCTCATGACCCACGCCTGGCAGTTGTCCTCGAGATAGGGCTTGAGCCCCTCGCGGATCACCCGGCGCTTCTGGCGCGGGTCCAGCACCGGAAAACAGATCTCGATGCGGCGGAAGAAATTGCGGTCCATCCAGTCCGCGCTCGAGAGCCAGACGTCATCGGCACCGTCGTTCCTGAACCAGAACACGCGCGTATGTTCGAGAAAGCGGCCGATGATCGATCGCACGCGGATGTTCTCCGAAACCCCCGGCACGCCCGGTTTCAGCGCGCACATGGCGCGCACGACCAGCTCGATGCGGACGCCGGCCTGGGACGCGGCGCAGAGTTCGTCGATGATCGCGGGCTCGAGCAGCGCGTTCATCTTGGCGACGATCCGCGCCGGCCGGCCTTCGCGCGCGATGCGCGCTTCGTTCCGGATCGCCTCGACCAGGCGCTTGTGCAGCGTGAACGGCGCCTGCAGCACATGTTTCAGCCGGCTCGCGCGGCCGAGGCCGGTGAGCTGCTTGAACACCTCGTTGACGTCGCTGCAGATCTCCTCGTTTGCAGTCAGCAATCCGAAGTCCGTGTACTGCCGCGCCGTCGCCGAGTGATAGTTGCCGGTGCCGAGATGCACGTAGCGGCGCAGCACCGACCCTTCCGGCCCCGGTTCGCGGCGGACAACGAGCGCCATCTTCGCGTGCGTCTTCAGGCCCACAACGCCGTAAACGACATGCGCGCCGACTTCCTCGAGCCGCGCGGCCCATCGCAGGTTCGCCTCCTCGTCGAAGCGCGCGAGCAGTTCGACGACCACCGTGACTTCCTTGCCGGCCCGGGCCGCCTCGATCAGCACCTGTATCAGCTCGGACTCCGCGTCCGTGCGGTACACCGTCTGCTTGATTGCGATTACCCGCGGGTCGGTCACGCTCGCACGGATGAAATCGAGCACGGGCCCGAAGGACTGGAACGGATGGTGCAGCAGCACGTCCTGGCGCGCAATGGTCTCGAACAGATCGTCATCGCCCACCTCGAGCGCCGCCGGAACGGACGGTATGAACGGCGGGTACTTGAGATCCGGCCGGTCGATGTGGGACAGCACTTCGCGCAGCCGGTACAGGTTCACCGGACCGTCCACGTGAAAGAGGTCCTGCTCATCGAGCGCGAACTGCTGCATCAGGTAGTCGATCATCGCGGGCGTGCACTCTTCGACGACTTCGAGGCGCACCGCGTCGCCGAAATGACGGTGCAGCAGTTCGCCCTGCAGCGCGATGCGCAGGTTCTTGATCTCTTCCTCGTCGACGAACAGGTCGGAGTTACGCGTCACGCGGAACTGGTAGCAGCCCTTCACCGTCATGCCGGCAAACAGTTCCGCGACGTGCGCGTGCAGCACGGAGGTCAGCAGCACGAATGAATGATCGCCCTCGGCGATCGCGGGCGGCAGCCGGATCGCGCGCGGCAGCACGCGCGGCGCCGTGACGATCGCGACCCGTGAGCCGCGGCCGAAGGCGTCGCGCCCCTGGAGCTCGACGATGAAGTTGAGGCTCTTGTTGAAAACCCGCGGGAACGGATGCGCGGGATCGAGCCCGATCGGCGTCAGCACGGGGAGCGCCTCGCGCACGAAGTAATCGTGCACCCAGGCACGCTGCGCGTCTGTCCAGGTGCCGCGGCGCAGGAACCGGATGCCGGTCTGCGCGAGCGCCGGCAGCAGGACATCGTTCAGAAGGGCGTACTGGCTCGCGCTCAGTTCGCGCGCCTCCTGCGTGACCACCGCGAGTGTCTCCTTCGGCGTCATGCCGTCGCGTTCGGCATCGGTGATGCCGAGCCGGACCTGCTCCTTGAGGCCGGCGACGCGGATCTCGAAGAACTCGTCGAGATTCGACGAGACGATCGTCAGGAAGCGCAGGCGTTCGAGCAGCGGCACCGACGCGTCCGCCGCCTGCGCGAGCACGCGGCGATTGAATGCGAGCATGCCGAGCTCGCGGTTGAGCAGCGGCGTGGCGGTCGCGGAGTTAGTGGTCATGCGGCTCATCAGCTTCCCGCGCGAAAGTTACAAGGCCATGACAGCCCGGGTTTACGCCTGCGCCGGGCGGGTGCTACCGTGCCCGGCACATGGCCCGCCACGAAAATCTCGCCGCGGTCGACCTCGGGTCCAACAGTTTTCATCTCCTGGTCGGCCGCATCGTCGACGGGCAGATCTACCCCCTCGACAGCCTGCGCGAGCAGGTCCAGCTTGGCGCCGGGCTGACGCAGGACAAGCGCCTCGACCGCGCGAGCCAGTCGCGCGCGCTCGAGACACTGGCCCGCTTTCGCGAGCGCCTGCGCGGACTGCCGCGCGACGCGGTGCGCGCCGTCGGCACCAACGCGCTGCGCGTCGCGAAGAACTCTCCGCAGTTCCTGCGCGAGGCGCGCGAAACGCTCGGCTTTCCGATCGAGATCATCGCCGGCCGCGAGGAAGCGCGTCTCATCTACCTCGGCGTGGCGCATGCGCTCCCGCCCGCGGAAAATCGCCGCCTGATCGTCGACGTCGGCGGCGGCTCGACCGAACTCATCGTCGGCCAGGGCCTGCGGCCGCGCCTGATGGAAAGCCTGTACATGGGCTGCGTCAGCGCGAGCCTGCGCCACTTCCCCGAAGGGCGCATCGACAAGTCTGCGCTGAAATCCGCCGTGCTGGAAGCGAGGCAGGAAGTGGCCGCCCTCGCGCGCGGTTACCGGCGGTATGGCTGGCAGGAGGCCGTGGGCTCGTCCGGCACGGCGCGCAGCATCGAAGGCATTCTGGTCGCGAACGATTATGTCGCGAACGGCATCACGCGCGAGGCGCTCGAACGGTTGCGGGAGCTGCTGCTGAAGTCGGAACGCGCCGATCCGGACCGCATTGCCGGCCTGAAACCGGGGCGTGCCGCGGTGCTGCCCGGCGGCTTCGCGGTGCTGTACGCCGTGTTCGAGGAGCTCGGCATCGAGCAGATGACGGTTTCGGATGCGGCGCTTCGCCATGGCGTGCTCTACGACCTGCTGGGGCGCGTCGAACATCGCGACATGCGCGAAGCAACGGTCGTGCAGTTCATGCGCCGTTATCAGGTCGATGCGGCGCAGGCGGCGCGCGTTCGCGATCTCGCGCTGCGCATTTTCGACCAGCTCGTCGAGCCCGACGATGCGACCAGGAATCAGGACCGCCTGCTGCTCGACTGGGCCGCGCGGCTCGCGGAAGTCGGGCTGTCGATCGCCCATGCCCAGTATCACAAGCATTCGGCCTATGTGTTGTCGAATGCCGACATGCCCGGCTTCTCGCGCGTCGAGCAGCAACGGCTCGCGCGCGTGGTGCTCGCGCACCGCGGCAAGCTGGAAAAGCTCCGTAATGACGGCATCGATAACAGAGACTGGTGTCTTGTCTTCGCGCTCCGGCTGGCTTCCACGCTGCTGCGCCGCCGCACGCGGGTGCGCCTGCCGGCGTTCAAGGCGACCGCCGGCGATTCGCGATTCTCGCTCGGGCTGCCGCGCGCCTGGCTGGCGCGCAATGCGCTGACGGCTGCGGCGCTCGAGTCCGAAGCGCGCCAGTGGGAAACGGTCGGCCGGCACTTCTCCGTCCGGCGGATGTCCTGATCTCATGGATCTGCTGCTCTGGCGTCATGCGGATGCGGCCGACGGCTCGCCGGATCTGGCCCGGCCGCTGACCGAGCGCGGGCATGGAGAGGCGCGCGCGGTCGCCGGGTGGCTGCGCAAGCGACTACCAGCGGGCCTGCGCGTGCTCTCGTCGCCCGCGCGGCGCGCGCAGGAGACCGCTTCGGCGCTCGGCCTGCCGGTCGAAGTGCTGGATGAACTGGCGCCCGAGGCGGCGCCATCGACCCTGATCGCGGCGGCCGGCTGGCCCAATGCGCCGCATGCCGTGCTGATCGTCGGCCATCAGCCGACGCTCGGCGAAACGGCAGCTGCCATCCTCGGCGCGACGGGGCGCGAGGTTCCGGTGCGGAAAGGTGCCGTGCTCTGGATCCGCGGCGCGCGGCGCAGCGTGCGCGACGCGCCGCGTCTCGTCACCGTAATGGAACCGGAAATGCTTTCCAAAGGGGACGCAACCCTTTAAGAAGCGATGCGGTTACGGATGTCGCGGAGCTTCGCCTTGACGCGCGCGGCGTTACCGGGACCCATGCGAAACAGCAGCTTCCGCCCCGAAGACTCCGCCTCCAGCATGGGATCCGCGAACTCGTAGAACACGTTCGGCTGCTTCAGCACGATCGTGTCCGGCGCGGTCGGCGTCGCGATCAAGTGATCGAGGATCTCGATCACGCGATCGTTGAAATAGCCGTCCGGATTGCCAAGGCTCTCATAGGCCGCCTGCAGCTGCGGATACATCTTGCGATAGAGCTCGACCGTCGTATCCGGGTCGAGCGCATCGACGAGCGCAATCCACTGGGCATAGCGCTCGTAGTTCGCCGCGCCGAGCACGATCTCCTCGTTGCTGCCAACGATCGCGAAGTCTCCGGCAGGCGGTTTCGCCGGGTTCATGCGCGTGGCGATTTTCGGGCGCGCCAGGTTGTCGACGGTCGCGACGACCTTGCGCACAAAATCCTCCGGCACGAACATCGCCTGGAACTTGTCCTCGCCGACGAGTTTTGCCGCTTCCTCGGGCGCTGATAGCGCCGGATCCGTGCCGGCCGGCGTTTCGATCGGGTGCTCGATTCGCGGTCCGGCCGCGGCGACCGGTTGATCGGTGACGGCCTCCGGCGTATCGGCGCCTTTCTGGCGCTGCCACAGCCATCCGCCGACGGCGAGGGCAATCAGGATGCCGCCGACGAGGATCCAGCGGCCCAGCCGCTCGTCAGGATCCCGGATTGGTTCGCGTTCTGGTGCGTACATGGGAGATTCCCTGGTTGATACCCGACCCTACGGCATCATTGTATAGAGACCTTGCGTCCCGACAGGCGGTTCCCTTGATCCCGATTCCCCTGACGCCGGAGTTGCCGAGTGCCGAATGCGCGGACTACGCCATCGTGCTCGACGCCGCCGGCATTCCCTACGAGCGGCGTACCACGGCAACCGGCACCAGCCTCTGGGTGCAACCCGAGGACCATTCGCGCGCGTTGGATGAAGTCCGGCAGTACCAGCGCGAGAACCGCCGCCCGACGCCGCCGGTGGCGTGGCCGAAACATCCCCATGCGCTCTACGGCGTGATCGGATACGCCGCGGTCCTCGTCATCGTCACGTTCGCGACGCTCGTGCACGCCGGGCAGCAGAACTGGAAATCCGCCGGCGTACTCGATGCCGGATTCCTCGAGCGCGGCGAATGGTGGCGCGTGCTCACCGCGCTGACGCTGCACGGCGACGTGCTGCATCTGCTGTCGAACCTCGCCTTCGGCGCGATCTTCGGCTATCCGGCTGCGCGCCTGTTCGGGCCGGGCGTGGCCTGGCTCCTGATCCTCGTCGGCGGCGCCGTCGCCTACGGCATCGACGCGCTGCTGCACCCGCCGACCCATCACCTGCTCGGCGCATCGACCGCCGTCTTCACCGCGCTCGGTCTCGTCGCGGCTTACGGCTGGCGGCGTCACCTGCAGGACTGGTCGCCGTGGATGCGTCGAAGCGCGCCGCTGATCGGCGGCATCGCGCTCCTTGCATTCACCGGCACCGGCGGCGAGAACACCGACGTGCTCGCGCATTTCGTCGGCTTCGGTGTCGGCAGCGGCATCGGCGCGCTCTGCGCGAAACTGCCGATGCCGGCGCCGGGACGCCACACGCTGCAATGGATGACCGGGCTCGCCGCGGTCGCGCTGATCGCGATCGCCTGGGCCTTCGCCCTCGCCTGACCAACGCGCGATACTGAGGCCATGCTGCCCTTTTCCGAGGCCTGCGAACGCAACAAGGAGCCGATCCTCGCGGTGCTGCGCGAAGCCTTTGCCGGCTGCACGCATGTGCTCGAGATCGGCAGCGGTACCGGCCAGCACGCCGTGCACTTCGCGCTCGCGATGAAGTGGCTCGTCTGGCAGCCCACGGAAACCGCCGAGGCGATGCCCGGCCTGCGCAAGCGCATCTTCAACGAGGGCCCGGCGAATCTGCGCGCTGCGGTCCTGCTCGATGTCAGCGAATCGCCGTGGGACGTGCGCCGGGTGGACGGCGTGTTCACCGCGAACACGCTGCACATCATGCACTGGCCCGAGGTCGAGGCGTTCTTCGCGGGCCTGCCGGCCGTGATGAAGCCGGAGACCGTACTCGCGATCTACGGGCCATTCCGGTACGGCGGGGAATACACGTCGGACAGCAATGCTGAGTTCGACGCATTCCTGCGCATGCGCGATCCGGGCAGTGGCATCCGTGATTTCGAGGCCGTCGACGCGCTGGCGCAGGCGGCCGGTTTCCGGCTGGCCGCCGATCACCGCATGCCGGCGAACAACCAGACGCTTGTCTGGAAATCGGCGCCCGTGGCCTGAGACGAGCTCACAGCGACGGTTTGACTACCATCAGCACGAGGCCGATCAGCGGCGTCAGCGTCGCGATCGTGCCGGTGATCTCCCAGCGCGTCGCGAGCCGGTGGTATGCGTCGTAGTCGAACGATCCTTTCGCGGTGCCTTCCTGCGCGAGCGCACGGAGCTTCTTCTGCAGCGGCGCGACGAAGAACATGAACATCAGGCCGGAGATTCCGAACAGGATCAGCGTCCACAGGATCCAGCCGGTGCCGAGCAAGGGCAGGCCGGCCTGCATGGCCGCGTATACGCCGGTGCCGACGATGACGAAGATGCCCGGCATCGTGAACAGCCGGTCGCTCTGGATCACGCCGTCAACCGTATGGGCGAGCAGCCGCGGATCGCGCGTGCGCGCGGCGTGCCGGTGCCAGAACACGCCGGTGATGATGTTTCCGAGGAAGATCACCACGGCGAAGATGTGCAAGGCCTTCATCCAGAGATACATGGCTTCAGCTCCTGCGGAAAGTGCGCTGCCGTTTGCCCGCCAGCCAGCGCAGGAATGTACGCGGCGCGAGACGCTTGTATCGCCACAGCCAGCGATAACCCGCGGGCAGCACGATATGGGTGGCGCCTCCCGCAGCGCGCGTGACGATCTCGAGGGCGACGACGTCCGCCTCGAGATTCGACCGATCCATCCTTTTCTGCGCGAAGCCGCGCGCGTCCGCGGGCGCGCGCGCATTCTCCATCAGCCGCGTGCGGAAGAAGCCAGGCATCGCGGCGGCAACGTGCACGCCGTGCTCCGCCATTTCCTGGAACAGCGTCTCGGACAGCGCGACTACCGCCGCCTTCGACGCGTTATAGGCGATCATGCGGCTGCTGCAGGTGAAGCTCGCCGCGCTCGCGACGTTGATGATCAGGCCGCCCTTGCCCGCGACCATGTGCGGCACCTCGGCGCGGCAGGAATGAACGATGCCCATCACGTTGATTGCGAGGATCCACTCCCAGTCGGCGGTCGAGGTTTCGAGCAAGTCGCCCGCGACCGCGACGCCTGCCGAGTTCATCGCGAAGTCGAGGCCGCCCTGGCGATTCGCAAAGGCGTCGATCGCCGCGGTGACGGCAGTTCCGTCGGTCGTATCGACGACGTGCGTTTCGCAATCCGGGCTGCCTTTTGCGCGCAGCGATGCAACGGCCTCAGCCAGGCGACCGGCATCGCGGTCGAGCAAGGCGAGCCGCCAGCCGTGCGCGGCAAGCAACTCGGCCGTCGCGAGGCCGAGACCGCTCGCCCCGCCGGTAATGACGGCGCGTTTCCGCGGGAACCGCGAGTCGAGCGTTTCGAGGCTCATTGACTGCCGACCGGCGAGATTTTTTGCGAGATCCAGCCGAGCACGGCGCCGCTGCCGAGGTTAACGATCACCGAGCCCACGATGCTCCAGATCCAGAACTCGTCCGGCAGGTTCAGCACGCGGCGGAAGCCGAGCGAGTGGATGATGAAGAAGACGGTCGTTATGCCTCCGAACTTGAGGCCGCGCTTCCAGGCCGCGCCCGTCAGCGAGGGACGGATCAGCCCGTAGATGCCTGCGCCGAGCAGCGCGGCCAGAATCCCGGAAGGAATCAGGACACGGAACATCAGCGAGGCATCGGGCGGATTTGCGTTGAGTTCGGGCCGCCAGAATACGGCGGTTGCCCGGTAGATCTCCACCAGGATGCCGGTGTCCGGCGAATGGATGAATGGCGCGACGATCAGGCTGAGGATGAAAGCGGTGACGAAATACACGCCACCGCCGATAAACGCGATGCGCCAGTTCATGCGCGCATAATAGATCCATCGGTGCCGGGTCGTACATTCGTAGTCTGGTTGCCAGACTACGAATGTACGACCCGGCACCGATGGATCAGGCGGCGCGGGCGTCTTCGTAGTCGAGCACGCCGGCAATGGCATGGATGACCGAGGCGATGCGAACCGCCGACTGCACGGCCTCGCGGCTCACCTCGTGCTGGCGCAGGATGCGCTCGTGCGCGGTCACGCACTTGCCGCAGCCGTTCACAGCGGACACCGCGAGCGAGATCAGCTCGAAATCCGCCCTGGCGATGCCGGGGCTGCCGATCACGTTCATGCGCAGACGGGCCGGCAGCTTCGCGTACTCGTCATCCTCGACGAGATGCAGGAAGCGGTAGTACACGTTGTTCATGCCCATGATCGCGGCGGCGGAGCGCGCCGCTTCGATCTCGGCGCTGGACAGCTTCGCCGACGCCTCGGCCTCGACCACGCGCGCGAGCTCGGCATTGCGGGACGCGATTGTGGAGGCAAGCGCCGTCATCCACAGCTGCGAAGGACTCAGTCCCGGCGCGCCCTGCGGCGTCAACACCGTGGACAGGTTGAGCCGCAGGTCGCGCGCGTAATCGGGGATACGATCGCTGAGTGCGTCCACGTCAGGCCGCCTTCAGGGTGTCTTCACCCTTCTGCCAGTTGCAGGGGCAGAGCTCGTCCGTCTGCAGGCCGTCGAGCACGCGCAACACTTCCTCCGGGCTGCGGCCGACATTCAGGTCGGTCACGTAGACGAAGCGGATCACGCCCTCGGGGTCCACGATGAACGTCGCGCGCTGTGCCACGCCCGCTTCCGGGTCGAGCACGCCGAGCGCGGTCGAAAGCTCGCGCTTGATGTCGGACAGCATCGGGAACGGCAGGTTACGCAGGTCCTCGTGCGACTTGCGCCAGGCCAGGTGCACGAACTCGGAGTCCGTGCTGACGCCCAGCAGCTGCGCATCGCGGTCCTTGAATGCGCGGTTCAGCTTGCCGAAACCGGCGATCTCGGTCGGGCAGACGAACGTGAAGTCCTTGGGCCAGAAGAACACCACCAGCCACTTGCCCGCATGGGTCTTGTCGCTGAACTCCTGGAACGCCTGATTGACGTCGTTGTTAACGACGCCCGTCAGCTTGAATTCGGGAAACTTGCTTCCAACGCTCAGC
Source organism: Steroidobacteraceae bacterium (assembly GCA_035513555.1). Classification (GTDB taxonomy): domain Bacteria; phylum Pseudomonadota; class Gammaproteobacteria; order Steroidobacterales; family Steroidobacteraceae; genus SCUD01. The sequence continues at coordinate 22,546 of DATKBY010000006.1, forward strand.
ATGTCGTCACTCCTGTGTGTGTGCGGGACCTGCGCCCCACTGGATGAGTCGCAGGATGCGGCTTCCTGTTACATTTGTACAATCGATTGTAAGTATCGTTGTGATAGACTGTACCTATGAATCTCCGGGACCTCGAATATCTCGTGGCGCTGGCGGAAACCCGGCATTTCGGCCGGGCCGCTGCACGCTGCCACGTCAGCCAGCCGACCCTGTCCACCCAGCTCCGCAAGCTCGAGGAGTTCCTCGGCGTGGCCCTGATCGAGCGCCGGCCCCGCAGGATCGCCCTGACCGCGGCCGGGGAAGCAGTCGTCGAACGCGCGCGGCGCATGCTCCGCGATGCCGACGACATCCGGGCAGTCGCGCGGGCGCGGCAGGACCCCCTCTCCGGCCAGTTAAAGGTCGGACTGATCCCGACGCTCGGCCCCTACCTGCTGCCGCGCATCGCACCGCGGCTCGGCCGCGCGCTGCCGAACCTGCAGCTCATGCTGCACGAGTATCAGACGGCGCCGCTCATCGAGCGGGTGGTCAGCGGCGAACTCGATCTCGCCATCCTCGCGCTGCCGGCGGAGACGAAGAACCTGAAGACGCGCTCGTTGTTCAGCGAGTCATTTCTGGTCGCGATGCCGGAACGACATCGCCTCGCGACGCGCCGGCGCGTGAAGCCCGCTGACCTAGCCGGCGAGAAGCTGCTGTTGCTCGAGGAAGGCCACTGCCTGCGCGATCAGGCGTTGGAAGTCTGCGAGCTCGCCGGCACCGAGGAACAGGATTTCCGCGCGACCAGCCTCGAGACGCTGCGCCAGATGGTCGCGGCCGGCCTGGGCATCACGCTCCTGCCGCGACTCGCGGCCGAGGGCCCGTTTGCCTCGGCGCGCAGCCTGGTCACACGGCCGTTCTCGCCGCCCGTGCCGTCGCGCATGATCGGCGCCGCGTGGCGGCCGACGACCTCGCGCAAACCGGCGATCGACGCGGTCTGCGACATCATCCGGCGGGCCGTTTAGGCACGGGGGCTTAAGATATCGCCATGCGCGTGCTGGTGGCCGATGACCATCCCCTGTTCCGGGCGGCACTGCGCCAGGCTCTGGCACAGGCTGTTCCGGAGGCCGAGGCGATCGAGGCCTACGACGTGGATTCGCTCCGTGCCGCCATGGCCCTGCGGCCGGAACCGGATCTCGTGCTGCTCGACCTGCTGATGCCCGGCGCCCACAGTTTCGCGCCGCTCGCGTGGCTGCGGAATCAGTACCCGGGCACCGCCGTGATGATCGTCTCCGCGAACGAGGACCCGGGCGTGATCCGGCGCGCGCAGGTGTTCGGCGCAGCCGGCTACGTCGTGAAATCCGCCGCGCAGGCGGAGCTGATTTCCGCGATTCGCGCCGTGGCCGACTGCGGTCAGTGGTTTCCGCCCGGTATCGCAGCGGTACCGGGCAACGAGACCCGCGAAACGCTCGCCGCACGGCTCAACAGCCTGACGCCACAGCAGTACCGCGTGCTGGAACTGGTCGCCCGCGGACGCCTGAACAAGCAGATCGCCGCTGAACTGTCGATCGAGGAGACGACCGTCAAGGCCCACGTCTCCGCCGCGCTCGCAAAGCTCGGCGTCCGCAACCGTACCCAGGCCTCGTTCCTCTTCCGCGAACTCGAGATCGCCCGCTAAAGGGGTCGCTAAAGGGGTCGCATCCCTTTACGCCGACTTGCCGGACGCGCTAAGGGGGACGCAACCCTTTTTGTCCGGCGTGCCGGCCGGGTGGCGAGCAAGCGAATTTCCCGATTCTTCTGAGCGCGCGAGCCAGCCCGGTCGGCACGCCGGACAAAAAGGGTTGCGTCCCCTTTAAGCGGCGCCGTTCAGTTCAAGCAGGCGCGCGAGGGCGCTGCGCACGGCGAGCGGCTTCAGCGGCTTTCGCAGGAAGATGCAGTCGAGCGCCTCGGCTTCGTGGCGGACGGCATCGCTGGCGTCCGCCGAGACGACGAGCACCGGGGCGTGAATGCGCTCGACCGCGCGCAGATGGCGCACGACGTCGAGCCCGGTTGCGCCGCCTTCCAGGTGATAGTCGACGACGATGACCGCCGGCCGCCAGCCCTGCAGCCGCCGGTTCGCGACCAGGTCCTCGATACCCTGCTCCGCGAGCGTTTCGCATCCCCATGAATTGAGCAACGTCGCGAGCCCGCGCAGCGCCGCCGGATCGTTGTCGATGCAGAGCACGCGCACGCCCGCAAGCGCCCCGCCCATACGCGCATGCGGCCGCAAGGGCACGGTCGCCGCCACCGGCGCTCCGCGCGGCGCTTCGATCCAGAATACGGAGCCGCGGCCCGGCGCGGATCGCAGACCGATGTCGTGGCCGAGCACGCGCGCGATGCGTTCGGCAATCGCGAGGCCCAGCCCGAATCCGCGCATGTCGTCGGCCTCGCGCCGGCCGCCGCCGCGATAGAACTCCTCGAACACCTGCGACTGCTGCTCGGGCGGGATGCCGATGCCAGTATCCCAGACTTCGAGCCGTATGCGATCGCCGCGCCGCCGCACGCCGACCACGACGCGGCCGGTTTTCGTGTAGCGCAGCGCATTGCCGATCAGGTTCTGCAGCACCCGGCGCAGCAGTTTCGGATCGGAGCGGATCACGACGCGGCTTCGATGCATGCAGAGCTCGAGCCCGCGCTTCGCCGCGGCTAGCCGGAATTCCGCATCGAGCGAATCGAACAAGCCCGCAAGCGGCAGGTCTTCGATCCGGGGCTGGATCACGCCGGTATCGAGACGCGAGATGTCGAGCAAGTCGGAAATCAGGCCTTCCGCCGAATGCAGGCAGCCCTCGAGATCGGCCAGCAGCCCGCGCTGCCCCTCGTCGCGCGTCTTTTGTGCGAGCGCCCCGGCGAACAGGCCGGCCGCGTTCAGCGGCTGCATCAGGTCGTGCCCGGCCGCCGCGAGGAACCGCGTTTTGCCCGCGTTCGCGCGTTCCGCTTCCGCCTTCGCATCGAGCAGTTCGTCGTTCATCGCGGACAGCGCGCGCGTTCGCTCGCGCACGCGCTGCTCCAGCGATTCGTTGGCGACGCGCAGTGCCTCCTCCGCCCGCTTGTATTCCGTCACGTCCGTGTAGCTCGTGACGAAGCCGCCGCCGGGCATCGGGTTGCCGCGGATCTCGAGCACCGTCCCGTCCGGGCCGGTGCGCTGAAAGGCATAGGACGTGCCGCGCGCGAGATGCGCCAGCCGCCGCTCGATCGCGCCCTCGCTGTCACCGTCGCGCAGCCGGCCGCGCGCGGCATTGAATCGGAGCACTTCCTCGATCGGCTGGCCGATGCGCAGGAACCCGGGAGGATAGGCATACATCTCGACATAGCGGCGATTCCATGCGACGAGCCGCAGATCGCCGTCCACCACGCTGATGCCCTGGCTGACATTCTCGAGCGTGGACTGCAGCAGCTCGCGGCTGAACTCCAGCGCCTGCGAAGCGCCGCCGACGATCGACACGACGTCCTCGAGCGGCACCTCGCGGCCCGCGACCGCCGCATCGACCAGGCGCTGCGCGGACGATGCGCCGACGACCGAGGCCAGCAGCCTTTGCGTCGCTTCCAGCTGTTCCGCGCTCGCGCGCGCATTCTCGCCGCCGCGCCAGCCGAGATCCGCGAAATGGCGCGCCGCCCGCGTGCCGCCGATGAAGCGCTCGACCAGCGGGCGGAGCTCGCGCGCCGTCAGCTGCGGCACGGCCGATCCGGAATCCTCGGACGGCCGTACCGATTGCGCATCCACGAACGACGCCGCCTGCACGCGTTCGAGCAGCGCGCGCCGCCCGACCTGCGATCCCGCGACGAGTCCGAGCGTCGCGAGGCCCATGCTCCAGAACAGCCCGTGTGCCAGCGGCTGCCAGTCGACCCCGAACAATGCCGTCGGGCGCAGCCATGAAACGCCGGCCGGCCCTGCTTCCGCGAGCGTCGCGGGCAACAGGCCGGCCTGGATCAGCGTCGGCACGAGCAGTGTCCACGCCCAGGCGGCGAATCCGAGCGCCAGGCTCGTGATCGCGCCCGCGCGGCTGGCGCCGCGCCAGTAGAGCCCCGCGATGATCGCGGGCCCGAACAGGGCGACCGCGGCGAAGGAAATCTCGCCGATCGACGCGAGCGCATCGTTCTGCGCGATCCAGCGGTGATACAGCCAGCCGAGCAGCAGCAACAGCACGATCGCCGCGCGGCGCACCGTCAGCAGCGCGCCGGTCAGGTCCTGGCGCGCGCGCCAGGCCGGAATCGCGCGCATCAGGAGCGGCATCGCAACTTCGTTGCAGAACATCGTCGACAGGGCGACCGAGGCGACGATCACCATCCCGGTCGCGGCCGACAGCCCGCCGATAAAAGCGAACAGCGCGAGGCCATCCGCGCCGGCCGCGAGCGGCAGCCCCAGCACGAACAGGTCGACATCGCCGCTGCCACGGATCAGTCCGGCATTCGCGATCGGCAGTATGAACACGCTGATCGCGACCAGGTAAAGAGGAAAAACCCAGCGCGCCATGCGCAGGTCCTGCGGCCCCGTGCTCTCGACAACGGCCACGTGGAACTGCCGCGGCAGGCAGAAGATCGCGAAGAAACCGAGCACGACCAGCGACAGGTAATGCGACGCGCTCGACTGCTCGGCCCGCGCCGCGAGCGCGGGCAGCGCCGCGGCCTGGCGCGCGATGTCACCGAAGCCGTCGAACAGGCCCCAGGTCACGAACGCGCCGACCGCGACGAAGGCGACCAGCTTGATCACGGACTCGAACGCGACCGCCAGCATCATGCCCGGGTGGTGCTCGGTCGCATCCACGTGTCGCGTGCCGAACAGGATCGCGAACAGCGCGAGCGTCGCCGCGACATAGATCGCCGTATCGCCGACCACCGCGCCGCCGGAGGCCGCCGTCAGCGTGTTGTAGGTCAGGTCGATCGCCTTCAACTGCAGGGCGATGTACGGAATGATTCCGCAGGTGGCGATCAGCGTGACGGCAACCGCAAGCGTGCGGTCGCGCCCGTAGCGCGCCGCGATGAAATCTGCCACCGACGTGATGCGCTCGCGGCGGCTGACGCTGATCAGCTTCGCGAGCAGCGCGGGAATCAGCAGGAACAGGAGGATGGTGCCGACGTAGGTCGGCGGGAACGGCCAGCCGAGGCGCGCCGATTGCCCGACCGTGCCGTAGAAAGCCCAGGACGTGCAGTAGACGGCGAGCGACAGCGAGTAGATCAGCGGACGCGGTATCGGCTGGCGCCCGGCCGCGGCCCAGCGGTCGCCGATCCACGCAATCGCAAACAGCACGCCGAGATAGGCGAGCGCGATCAGGGCGAGCAGCAGCGGGCCCGGCATTGCCTCAGTTTAGAGACTGAACAACAGCACTGCGAGCGCCGTGCCGAGCGCCGGCACGATGACCGTCAGCGCTGCCAGTGCCGGGTACGCGCCCTGGTAGGTTTCGCGGCAGATCGCGCGGATGGTGGTGACGACGTAGCCGTTGTGCGGCAGGGAATCGAGCGCGCCGGAACTCAGGGCGACGACGCGGTGCAGCGCCTCCGGGCCGACGCCGAGCGCGAGGTAATGCGGCGCCAGGATCGGCAGCGCGATGGCCTGGCCGCCGGATGCGGAGCCCGTGAGGCCGGCGATCAGCGTGACCGCGATCGCGGCGCCGACCAGCGGCGGGCCGGGAATCTGCGTCACCAGGTCCACCGCCTGCTGAAACGCCGGCGAGAGCTTCGCGACCCCACCAAAGCCGACGACCGCCGAAGTATTCGCGATCGCGATCAGCGCGCCGAGCGCTCCGCTCGCAACCGGCTCGCGCATGCCGCCGATGAAACGCCAGTGAATCAACAGGCTCATGACGATGCCGCCGGAGAGCGCAATGATCAGCGCCGACTCGCGCAGCGCGTCGTGGAACACGAATGAAAGTCCGAGCACGGCCACGAGCGGCAGCAGGCTCGTGAGCGGATGCGGCAGCGGCCGATCGCCGACCTCCGGGTCGTCGCTGCGCATGACGAAACGTTCGCCCGACGCGACGGCGCGCCGCAGCATGAAGCGCAGCCACATCGAGCCGAGCACCGCCATGACGATCGCGACCACCAGCGAAACCTGCCAGCCGGCCCAGGGCGAGGTGCCGAGGTACTGGATCGGAATCCAGTTCTGGATTTCGGGCGAGCCGGCGGACGTCATCGTGAACGTGACCGAGCCGAAGGCGATCGCGCCCGGCACGAAGCGCCGCGGCAGGTCGGCGGCGCGGAACAGCGACAACGCCATCGGGTAGACCGAGAACGCGACCACGAACAGGCTGACGCCGCCGTAGGTCAGCACGGCGCAGGCGAGCACGATCGCGAGGATCGCGCTGCCGGTGCCAAGCCGGCCGACGATGAAGCGCGCGACGCTTTCGGCCGCGCCGGAAGCTTCCATGAACTTGCCGAACAGCGAGCCGAGCAGGAACATGAAGAACCACGAGGTCACGAAGCCCGTGAATCCGGTCATGTACGCGCCGGTGAACGAAGGAGCCCCGGCGGCAGCGAGCTGCGGGAACAGCTCGAAGCCGCTCGTGACGGCCACCAGCAGGGCGCAGAGCGGCGCCGCCAGCAGGAGCTCGACGCCCCGCATCGTCAGTACGATGAGGAGCAATAGCCCCAGCAGCAGGCCGATCATGCTCAGCATGGCGTGTCCTCGCCGCAAGGGTTGTCGGGCGGCCCGGCATCATTGGCCGGGCCGTACCGGGCGGGAATGCTACTAAGGTACAAGTGATGCCCCCGCCCCCCGGGAGTACCTTTCCCCGCGACGCTGGCCATACCGACGCCAGCTGCCGAGCGCATCCGCAACACATGGGGAACCCAATGACCACCAGGCTTTCTTCGACCCGGAACGTACTGCTCGCCGCCGCCATCGCCGCGGCCCTGCCGGCGCCGGCGATCGCCCAGGAAGGGATCACGGCGCTCGGCGACATCATCGTCACGGCGCGCAAGCGCGAGGAGAGCCTGCAGGACGTGCCGATTTCCGTGTCGGCCGTGTCCGGCGAAACGCTCGAGGAGATGGGCGTGCCCGACCTGGTCGCGGTCGGCCAGTCGATGCCGAACGTGACGCTCGAGGTCTCGCGCGCAACGAACTCGACGCTGACGGCCTTCATCCGCGGCGTCGGCCAGCAGGACCCGGTCGCGGGATTCGAGGGAGGCGTCGGCATTTATCTCGACGACGTCTATCTCGCCCGGCCGCAGGGCGCGGTGCTGGACATCTACGACGTCGAGCGCATCGAAGTGCTGCGCGGCCCGCAGGGCACGCTGTACGGGCGCAACACCATCGGCGGCGCGGTCAAGTACGTCACGCGCCGGCTGCCGCAAGAAACCGAACTCGGGCTCAGGCTGGCGGTCGGCGAATACGAACAGATCGACGCCGTCGTCACCGGTTCCGTCGCGGTCACCGATACCTTCCGGATGGGCGCGACGCTCGCGTCGTTCCAGCGCGACGGCTTCGGCACCAATCTCTTCACCGGCGCCGAGCAGTACGACAAGGACATCCTGGCCGGCCGCCTGAGCTTCGAGTTCGAGCCGTCGGACCAGGTGTTCGTGCGCCTCGCCGGCGATTACACCGTGGACGACTCGACCAACAAGGACGGCCATCGCCTTACGGTCAACACGATAACGGGCGCACCTGTGCTGTCCAACGTGTTCGACAGCCGTGGCGGCATCACGACGATTCCGTCCTCGATCACGACCCTGGACCAGGAGGTCAAGGGGGGCGGCCTGGCGCTGACGATCGACGTCGAGATCAACGACCAGTGGAAGTTCAAGTCGGTGACGGCCTACCGCGAGGACGATGCCGACGCGCCAATCGACTTCGACAGCCTGCCGGACGATCACTTCGACGTGCCGGCCGTCTACGAAAACGAACAATTGAGCCAGGAATTCCAGCTGAACTACGCCAACGACCGCATCGACGGCGTGTTCGGCCTGTACTACCTCGACGCCAACGCGTTCGACGCATTCGACGTCATCCTGGGCGACCTCGGCGTGACGTCATTCACGCTCGGCGACTTCGGTACCGAAGCCTGGGCAGCGTATGCCGATATGAGCTACGCGCTGAACGACCAGTGGAGCGTCTCCGTCGGCGGCCGCTATACGGAGGACGAGCGCGATGCGCTCGTCTATCGAGAGCTCTATGTCGGACTCGGCTCCCCCTATTTCGGCAACGACGCGGCGATATCGATCACCGTGCCGGATCCGGACGGCGTGCCCGAGTTCACCGGCAGCCGGACGGACACGGACTTCTCGCCGCGTGTGAGCGTGTCCTTCAGGCCGAATGGCGACCACAACCTGTATGCCTCGTGGAGCCAGGGCTTCAAGGGCGGTAGCTTCGATCCGCGCGGCGCCTACAACACGCCGGAAGTCGGCGAAGGATTCGAACCCGAGACCGTGGATTCCTACGAACTCGGCTGGAAAGCGAGCTTCGCGGGCGGGCGGGCGCGTACTGCGTTTGCGATTTTTTATTCCGACTACGAGGACGTGCAGGTGCCGGCCTCGGTCGCGATCGACACCGATGGCGACGGCGTGGACGACAGCTTCGCCGGCGCGACGACCAATGCGGCGGCCGCGACCATCCAGGGCATCGAGCTCGAGGGCGTGTTCCAGTTCACCGACGCGTTCTCGGCGACACTCGCTTTCGGTTACATCGACGCCGAGTACGACGAGTGGCTGGTCGCCGTCGGCGGCGTGCTGACGGACATTTCGGATTTGCGGGACTTTCAGAACACGCCGGAGACATCCGGCAACCTGTCGATGCGCTACGAATGGCCGCTCTCGCTGTTCGGCAATGACGGCGCGCTCGCATTGATCGGCGCGGTCACACACCGCGGCGACACGCAGCAGTTCGAGACGGCCGACCCGCTGCTCGACCAGTCGTCGTACGAACTCTACGACGCGAGCCTGGTGTGGACCTCGAGCGACCGCCGTTACCAGGCCGGCCTGCACGGCAAGAACCTGGGCGACAAGGAATACAAGATCGCCGGCTACAACTTCCCGACCCTTGGCGGCGGCACAATCACGGCTTTTTATGGGAATCCGCGCCAGGTATTCGGGAGTTTCAGCGTCAAATTCTGATGGTATCGTCGGCGCCATGGATGGCGCCCGGACCGTTGGACTCGCGCTCGTGCTCGCCGCCTGCACGGCTTTCGCTGCGCAGGCGGCCGAGCCCCTGCCCCGCTTCAACATCCTGCCGGGCAGCCTGACCGTCTCCGGCGTTTCCGCCGGCGGCTACATGGCGACTCAGTACCAGGTCGCCTACTCCCGGGACGTCATCGGCGCCGCCGTCATCGCCGCGGGGCCCTGGTTCTGCGCGCGGGGCTCGCTCGTACGCGCGCTGGACGATTGCATGGCGGGCAGCGCGAGCGGGCCCGAGATCGTCCCTTCGATCGCCGCTGTCCGCGAATACGCCAAGTCCGAGGCGATCGACGATCCGTCGTGGATCGCCCCGGATCGCGTCTGGCTCTTCCACGGCAAGCGCGACAGCATCGTCGGCGCCGCGGTCACCGACTCGCTGCTGCGTTTCTACCGCGAGTTCCTGCCGCCGGAGCGCATTCATTATGAAACCCAGGTCGCCGCGGCCCATGGTTTCCCCGCCGACGGCCGTGGCGGCGCCTGCGACATCGCCGAGTCGCCGTGGATCAATGACTGTTCCTACGATGCCGCGGGCCTGTTGCTGCGGCACCTCTATGACGGGCTGCGGAATCCGTCGGGCCCGGTCGAGGGCGAACTGATCGCCTTCGACCAGGAGCGCTACAAGAAAGGCGGCATGCTGGCGTCGCTCGCGGACGAGGGCTATCTTTTCGTTCCGGCGGATTGCAGCGCCGGCAAACCCTGCCGGCTGCACGTCGCCTTCCATGGATGCCGGCAGGGCAGCGGTTTCGTCGGCGACGAATTCGTCCGCAACGCCGGCTACAACCGCTGGGCCGACGTGAACCGCATCGTCGTGGTCTACCCGCAGGTCGCGCGCAGCTTTATCTATCCTTTCAACCCCAAAGGCTGCTGGGACTGGTGGGGATACTCCGGCGATGACTACGCGACCCGCAACGGCGCGCAGCTCACGAGCGTCCACCGAATGTTGATCGCGCTCGGGGCTAGATGATTGCCGGTCGGCCACAGCCGCGCCAATGTGCGGCCGGGAATCCCCGCAAGCGAGCGAATTTTCCGATTCTTCTCCTCTGAGCGAGCTGCGGGGTTCCCGGCCGCGCGATTGGCGCGGCCGTAGTTACTCTGGAATCTCGAGCGTCCCGCGACGGAATCGAATTGCGTGGGCCGCGGGCTCTTCCACGATTCGACCGAGATGCTCCGTCGTCACAGGTTCAGGCTTGCCATCGACGAGATCCCGCCTCTGCGAGCGGACGACCTGGCTTAGCGGCAGTGGACGCCCGTCGGCGAGGTGCGCATGCATAAGGTCCATCGCCGCCTGAAGCTGCGGCTGCATCGGCACGAAGCGCTCGCCCCAGCCGGGCAGCGCGTTGAATGCATCGAAGTGATGCCCGTGCTCGATCTCGTAGTAATGCGCCGTGCGTCCCCCGTGCTGAAGATACCGCGCATACCAGGCGCGCGAGCTGAAATTCACGGGAATCAGCGCATCCAGGCGGCCGTGCACAACGATCACCGGCGTTCTGCCCGTTCGCGCGCGCAGCCGCACCGCGCGCACGCCTGCGCGAAGTGGCGCGGTTTTCGCAAACTCCTGCATGCACAGCAGATGCTCGAAGCTGCCGAACGCGGCGAATCGCCCCGCACCATCCACGATCTGGATGCCGCCCGTCGGCGGTATGCCGCTCGATTCCGCCGCCAGGCGGGCGAGCTCCTCGGCACTTGACGCGCGCGCCTGGGAGGCGGCATCGACCGGCGCATACGACAGCCCGCAGGGTGAGGCCTCCGGCCCGAGCCCTGCGTAAGCGCTCGCATAGGCCGCCGCGAGCGCGGGCCAGACGCCGAAGGCGATATTGGCGATGCCGCCATCCAGTGCCTCGCGCAAAACACCCGCTGCCTCGAGCTGCCGCCGCGCGTCGCGCGCCCGCTCGCGGGTCGAGTTGCCTGAAACGAGGCCGCGTTCCGCCAGATCCGCGGTCCATTTCTCCAGCCCGGCGCGCAGCGTCTCCGGGATCGCAGTCATCGCCGTCGACTGTTCCGGCGCCAGCACGGCGGCCGGCTGCAACAGGTAGTGCAGCAGCACATGATCGAACAACGCCGGCGGCGAATCCGTCACCATTACCGCCTCGCCCATGCGGATCGCAACGCGCCGGCCAGACTCGACCGAGACATTGGGTTCGGAGACGACGGCGCCGTCGAGCAGGCCTTCCCGATCCGCCTCCAGGGCGCGCAGCACCGCTCCGCCGCCGTTCGAAACGCCGGAGGCGATGACGAGCGTCCGCTCGCGAGCGATGGCTGCGCGATCGGCGGTCGCCGGAAACTCGCGCTGCAGCAGCTCGAGGCCCGCTTCCACCGCCTGCAGCAGGTAGAGGCCCCAGTCTTGTTCGCTGTTTTCGCCGTCGTGCGCATGGCGGACAGCGATCCGGTGCGGATGACTGCGCTGCCATTTCGCCAGTGCGTCCGTGGCGGGAGCGCGCCAGGTGAGCAGCGGATCGTTCGCGTCCGTCGTCGCGACCAGGTCGATGCGATACGCCGTGCCGGTATCGAGATCGTGGAAGCCGGTGCCGGTGCCCTTGTCGGTGTGCACGACCGCGCAACCTTTGCGCAGGCCCCACTCGCCCGCGGTCGGTAGCGCGCCATAGATGCCGCGCGAACCGGAAGAGGCGACCACGACCAGGCACGGCTTTGCCGCATCGAAGCCGGACGGGATCTGCAACATCGCGGTCGTGATGCCATCGCCAGACGGCTTTCGTACGGCAGCGAGATACTCGATGCCGGCAATGAATTCCCCGACGCGCGGGCCGGAGAGCCGCCCGAATCCGCCTGCGTCCGTCAGGTCCGCAAGGCTCCGATAATTGGTCCAGATCGCGCGGCGGCGAAGTTCCAGAGCGGTCGGCCTGAGCGGATCGGCAAACCCCGGCGGCGGGCCACGCAGGCCTTCGGTGCCGAGACCGCCGCTCAGCAGGTCGTCTTCCTTTCCGTCGAATACCCGCCGGATCGGCTCGCCGACGATTTCTGCCGGCAGCGCGTCCTTTGCATCCGCCTTAAATGCCGCTCCGAAGGCGCAGGCCAGGGCCGCCAGAATCATTGCCGACCGCGGCAGAATCCGGTCGCATGTCATCGTCGTGGCTTCCTCGTGAACCCGGTACGGACTGTCGCCATTGGCGCGCCTATCGGGAATAGTACTAACGTAGGAGGCCGGGCGTTACGCCGGGCGATATTGTCGCGCGGGAGGCGACTTGCACAAGCGCAACATTCTGATCACCGGAGCCGGCAGCGGCATCGGCGCCGGGCTCGCGGTTCATCTCGCGGAAGCCGGTCATCGCATCGTCGTGACCGACCTCGATGGCGCGGCGGCCGCGCTTGTCGCGCGCGGCATCGAAGCCGCGGGCGGGCGGGCGCACGCGGCGGCGCTCGACGTGTCCGATGTCGGCGCAGCCGCCGCGCTCTTCGCCGACCCGATCACCGGTCCCGTCGAGGTCGTGGTCAACAACGCGGGACTGCAGCACGTCAGCCGGCTCGAGGATTTCGACCCGGCGCGCTGGCAGTTGCTGGTCAACGTGATGCTGGTCGGCGCCGCGAACATGATGCGCGCCGCGCTGCCCGGCATGCGCGCGCGCGGCCACGGGCGCATCGTCAACATCGGCTCGATCCACTCCCTGGTCGCCTCGCCTTACAAGAGCGCCTATATCGCCGCGAAGCACGGGCTGATCGGGCTTTCGAAGACGGTGGCGCTCGAGAATGGCGACGTGGATATCACGGTCAACACGATCTGTCCCGCCTACGTGCGCACGCCGCTGGTCGATCAGCAGATTGCGCGCCAGGCCGCGGAACACGACCTGCCGGAGGAACGCGTGATCAACGAGATCATGCTCCGGCCGATGCCGAAGGGATCCTTCATCACGATCGCGGAGATCGCCACGGCGGTCGAATACTTCCTGAGCGATGCGGCGAAGAACGTCACCGCGCAGGCCCTCGCGATCGACGGCGGCTGGACCGCGGCGTGAATGAAGCGGAGCCGCTGGCCGCGCCTGTTCCGCTGATCCCGGACGTATTGCGCCTGCACGGCCGCTGGCGGAGCGCCGAGCTCGCAGTGAGCTGCGGCGGGACGGCGCTGAGCTGGCGGGAGTTCGATTCCAACACCGAGCGCGTCGCCAATGCCCTGCGGTCGCTCGACATCGGGCGGGGCGACGCCGTCGGCGTGCTGATGAACAACGGCATCCCCATGGTCGAGACGCTGTTCGGCGCCATCAAGGCCGGCGCCTGCGTCGTGCCACTCAACCTGTCGGTATCGGACGACGGCATCGAAGGCATGCTCGCCGACGCGGCCGTACGCGTCGTCATCGCGACGCCGCAGCAACGTGCCCGGCTCGATGCCATGCGCGGGCGCCTCGCGGCGGTCACCGGCAAGGGCTGGATCTGCGTGGACGGCGGTGCAGGATGGACGGATTACGCACGCTGGCGGGATGCGGCTGAAGCCACACGTTGTCCGGTCGAGCCGCAGCCGGACGATCCCTGCAACATCATTTACAGCTCGGGCACGACCGCGCTGCCGAAGGGAATCGTTCACTCGCACCGGCGCCGCAATGAATGGGCCTACGACTGTGGAATCGCGCTGCGCTACCACTCCGGGACGGTCGCGATCTGCCCGGTCGGGCTGTTCTCGAACATCAGCTGGCTCGCGATGCTCTGCAGCTTCCTGGCCGGTGGTTCGATCGTCGTGATGGAGCAATTCGACGAAGTCGAGTTCCTCCGGCTCATCGAGCGGCACCGCTGCACCCACGCCGCGATGGTCCCGTTGCAGTTCCAGCTGGTACTCGAGTATCCGCAATTCCGGTCGTTCGACCTGCGGTCGATGCGCAGCATGTGCACGGTCGGTTCGCCGATGCTCCCGGCAATGAAGCGGCGCGTCGCGCGCGAGTTCGACTGCGAACTCATCGAGCTCTACGGGCTGACGGAAGGCATCATCACGACACTCGACCCGGAGGACCTCGAGACGCATGCGGCGTCGGTCGGCAAGCCCGTTCCCGGTACGGACCTGCGCATCATCGACGACGAAGGCCGCGAACTGCCGGTCGGCGAGGCCGGCGAGATCGTCGGCTGGTCACGCTTCGTGATGAGCGGCTATCACAACCGGCCGGAAGCCACTGCGGAAGCGATCTGGCTGGACGGATCCGGGCGGCCGTGGCTGCGGACGGGCGACATCGGCCGGATCGACGAGGACGGCTACTTGCATCTTGTCGACCGCAAGAAAGACATGATCCTGTCCGGCGGGCAGAACGTCTATCCGGCCGACATCGAGGCCGTCCTGAAGATGCACGAAGCGGTCTTCGACTGCGCCGTCATCGGCATTCCGCACGAGAAATGGGGCGAGACACCGCTCGGGCTGGTCGTGCTGCGGGACGGCCTGGCGACGCAGGATGCCGAGGTCCTGCGCGACTGGGCCAACGCGCGGCTCGGCAAGCAGCAGCGCCTGTGCCGCATCGAGCTGGTCGTCGGGCTACCGCGCAATTCAAACGGCAAGTTGCTGAAACGCGACCTGCGCCATCAGTTCGGCGCCGGGGTCAAATGACGGCGGTGGCTTCGATCTCGACTTTGGCGCGCGGCTCGAGGAGCGCCGCGGTCAAGCTCGCCATGTACAGGGTGCGGCACTGGATACGGCGGCGACCGCGCAGTTCTCCGGAGTCACGCGCGTGGCTGGCCGCCGTGAGCGCTGGCACCGATGTCACGATGTCGGTGTGCACGGGCGCATTCCAGCTCGCGCGGGCGGGTTTGCTGTAAAGCATATCCGCCACGATACATCACGATTTCTTCGACGCCTTCGCGAAGGAGTTTCCGGACATCAAGCTGCGCCGCGGCCTGCGCTTCGTCGACAGCGGTCGAATCGCGACCGCGGGCGGCCGGACGTCGAGCATCGACATGGCGCTGCACATCGTGTCCCGCTATTTCGGCATCGATGTCGCCGCCGCCGCCGCGACCTACATGGAATACACCAGCGACGACTGGCGGACCTGACCGACGCGGTTCACTCCGTCCTGGCGGCGACGCGGCCGTCGCGCAACTCGTGCAGCTTCTCGTCGAGGTACGCCAGCACGCGGCGGTCGCGGTCGGTTTCGCGGTGCATGTGGATGCTGATCGCCATGCCCTCGAGCACGTAGCGCGTCAGGTCGAGCGCCACGTCGAAGGTCGAGTCGTCGGTGTGCCACTCGGGAAACACCTGCCGCGCAGTGCGGTGCAGCTCGTCCTCGAACGCCTCGCGGGCGGGCTTCAGGATTGCGGCGAGCTCCGGGTCGGTTCGCGCCGCGACCACCAGCTCGAAGAAGGCGACGAACATCGGGTGGCGGACATGCTGCCAGTAAGCCTCCAAGTTTGAGTGAACCCGGTCGCCGGAGGTCGGCGTGCGCTGCACCGCCTTGCGGAAGGCCTTGAGGCGCTTGGCGTGCAGGTGTTCGACCGCCGCGCGGACCACATCCACCTTCGAGGGGAAGTGGTGCAGCATCGCGCCGCGTGACAGCCCGGCCCGCTCCGCGATCGCGGTCGTCGTCGTGCGAGCGTAGCCGAGCTCGACGAAGCACTTGATCGCGGCCTCCACGATGAGGCTGCGGGTGGCGGCGCTCTTCTGCGCCTGCCAGCCGGCCAGCTTCGTCTCTTCTTCGCTCTCGGCCGTCGCCGCACTGCGGTTCATGGACGCAAGCATGTCCACGCTGTCTGGAAAAGTCAAAGGTGATTGAAACAGGCACGGCTGACTGATAAGTTCGCGGCTCGCGTTTTCCCGGTCCGGTTCTCGGTGGAGCGGCGCATGGCACGTCTGGCTGGCAAGGTGGCGATCGTCACGGGCGGCGCGCAGGGCCTAGGCCGGGCCGACTGCGAGGCGCTCGCGCGCGAGGGCGCGAAGGTCGTCGTCACGGACGTCAAGGAAGCCGAAGGTCGGGCCGTCGCCGATGCGCTCAACGCCGGGCGCGCAGGCACTGCCCTGTTCCTGACGCAGGACGTGCGCGACGAGCAGCGCTGGAAGGAAATCATCGCCCGCACGGTGGCCGAATTCGGCGGCCTGCACGTGCTGGTCAACAATGCCGGCATCGTCATTCCGGGGACGCCGGAGGAAACGACCCTCGAGCAGTTCCGCCTGCAGAACGCGGTCATGAGCGAGGGCGTGTTTCTGGGTTGCAAGCACGCGATCCCGGCGATGCGCGATTCGGGCGGCGGCTCGATCGTGAACATGTCCTCGATCGCGACCCACCTCGGCTATCCCATGTTCTTCGCCTACAGCGCCGCCAAGGGCGCCATCCGCAGCATGACAAAGGCCGTCGCCGTCTGGTGCCAGATGCAGAAGTACGGCATCCGCTGCAATTCGCTCCATCCCGGTGCGGCGGACACCCCGATGGTCGCCGAGGCCAACCGGCTTCTGCAGATTCCCGACGAGTTTTACACGAAGAGCGGCCCCGGCCTAGGACGCCCGGAGGACGTCGCGAGCGTCGTGGTCTTCCTCGCTTCCGACGAGTCGCGCTTCATCAACGGCGCGGAGCTCGTCCTCGACAATGCGCTGACAATCCAGTGAGCGCGCGCCTCCCGACGATGCAGTCGATGCCGGCGCTCCTGCTCGCCTCCGCCGTCGGGCTGTCGGCATGCGGGCGTGGCTCCGCGTCGGACGCCGCCGCGGCGGCGGCCCAGCCGGGCGAAGGCGTCTATCAGCGCGCCTGCGCCTCCTGTCACCAGGGCGGCGTGCCCAGGGCACCGCACCGGATGTTCCTCGAGATGATGCCGGCCGACGGAATCCTCGCGGCGCTGGACGACGGGCTCATGAAGATGCAGGCACAGGATCTGACCGCGGCCGAGCGCCGCGCGGTCGCCGAATACCTGACCGGCCAGACGCCCGGGCAGGCCGCGATCCAGGACCGGGCGCCACGCTGCGACGGGCCGCGGCGGGCCTTCGATCGCTTGCATCGGCCGGGCGGCACCGGCTGGGGCGTCTCGCCCGAGAACCATCGGTTCATTCCCGCCGACGTCGCAGGCCTCGCCCCGGCGGACCTGCCGCGGCTCGAGCTCAAGTGGGCGTTCGCTTTTCCGGGCGCGCAACGCGTGCGCTCCCAGCCGACGATCGCCCTGGGCGCCGTGTTCATCGGCAGCCAGGACGGGACGGTCTACGCGCTCGACCGCGAGACCGGCTGCGTCCGCTGGACTTTCCGCGCGAGCGCCGAAGTCCGCACGCCGGTCGTCATCGCCGACGCGGAGCCGGGCGGGAATGGACCGCCACCGCTTGCGTACTTCGCCGACCTCATCGCGCGCGTCTACGCCGTGGATGCGACGACGGGAGAACTCGCCTGGGTCACGAAAGTAGACGACCATCCGAACGCGACCGTGACCGGTGCGCCGGTCCTACATGACGGCCGGCTCTACGTTCCGGTCTCGTCACTGGAAGTCACGTCCGCCGCCGACCCGAAGTATCCCTGCTGCAGTTTCCGCGGATCCGTCATCGCGCTGGACGCCGCGAGCGGCAGGACAGCGTGGAAAGCCTGGACGATCGATGAAACGCCGCGCGAGTTCGGCCGCACAACGGCGGGCACGATGATATTCGCACCCTCCGGCGCGCCCGTCTGGAACAGCCCGACGATCGACAGCCGGCGCGGACTGATCTATTTCGGCACGGGGGAAAACTATTCGTCGCCGGCGAACGATCGCAGCGATGCGCTGCTCGCATTCGATCTCGCCACCGGAAAGCTGCTCTGGCACCGCCAGATGACCCGTGGCGACGCGTGGAACGTCGCCTGTATGCTGAAGGACAATCCCAATTGTCCTGCGGAGGACGGTCCCGACTTCGATTTCGGCGCCAGCACTATCATTGCTCGCGACGCCGACGGACGTGACCTGCTGCTTGCAGGCCAGAAATCCGGCGACGTCTACGCGCTCGATCTCGCGAAGAAGGGCGCCCCTCTCTGGCGCAACAAGGTCGGCCGCGGCGGTATCCAGGGCGGCGTGCACTTCGGCATGGCGACGGACGGACAGCGACTGTTCGTCCCGATCTCGGACATGCGCGACGAGCACGTGGAAGGGAAGACCTACGAGGAAGAGGCGCGGCCGGGCCTCTACGCGCTCGACATCACGACCGGGAAGCTGCTCTGGTCGCAGCCGGCCGACGACGTCTGCGCCGGGCGTGATTTCTGCGACTCCGGCATTTCGGCCGCGATCACCGCCCTGCCCGGCGCGGTGCTCGCCGGCCACATGGATGGCCGCCTTCGTGCTTACGATTCAGAGACGGGTCGCGTGCTGTGGCAGTACGACACGACGCGCGAGGTGCAGACCACCGATGGCGGGACGGCGCGCGGCGGCTCTTTCGGCGGCGGCGCTGGCCCGGTGGTACGGGACGGCATGCTGTTCGCAGCATCGGGCTACGGCATCTACTTCCACATGCCGGGTAACGTGCTTTTCGCATTCGGGCCCGAAGCGCGCTGACGGCGACGCAGGAAACAGCAAGTGACTGCGAGGAAGCAATCGTCGACGTCGCAGAGGCCAGGGGCCGCGGCGCCGTTCGAGCCCTACTCGGGCGAGGACCTCGCGCGCCTGCGGATTTCCGTCACCACCATCGGCGACCTGCTCCTGAACGCGGCGGACCGCGATCCCGACAAGCCTGCGCTCATATTCCCGGACTCGAGCCAGACTTACGCCGGGCTTGCCGCGCTCGCGCTCCGCCGTGCGCGCAGCCTGCAGGCGCTCGGCGTGCGCCCGCGCGACCACGTCGGCCTCCTGATGCATACCTGCCCGGAGTTCATGGAGCTCTACTTTGCGATCGCGCTCTGCGGCGCGGTCATCGTCCCGATCAACGCACGTTACCGCTCGACCGAGATCGGCTACGTGGTCGAGAACGCCGACCTCGTCACCCTGCTCACGACGGATTCAATCGCGGAGCAGGTCAATTTCGTCGAGCGGCTCGGACAGGCGCTGCCTGACCTGGCGGGGCAGCGCGATGCGAAAAGCCTCCGCCTTGCGTCGGCGCCGAAGCTTCGCAGCATTGTGCTGATCGGCGCGCAAACGGCGCCGGGCTTCGTGAGCGAGGCGGATTTCATGGCCGCGGGCGAGCCGGTTCCCGAGGCGCGCGTGCACGAGACGCGTCTGCGCACGCGGGTGCGCGATGTGGCGTTGATGCTCTACACCTCGGGAACGACCGCGAATCCGAAAGGCTGTCTGATCACACACGAGGCACAGGTCAGGAACTCGATCGCGCTCGGCCGCCATCGCTACCAGCTGGTGCGCGACGACCGGCTCTGGTCGCCCCTGCCGATGTTCCATATCGCCGCCGTCCTGCCGATGCTCGCGACCTTCGATGTCGGTGGCACCTACCTTACGATGGGCCAGTTCGACGCCGGTGTCGCGCTTCGGATGCTTGAGGACTACAAGGTGACCGTCACCTATCCCTGCTTCGTGACGATCATGCAGGGACTCATCTATCACCCTGATTTTGCGATGCGCGACCTGACGAACATCCGCCTGATGAACTCGAACTTCGCGGTGCAGCCGCCGGGCGTGGCGGAGCCCATCATGAAAGCGATGCCGGCCGCGGTACAGGTCGGCAGTTTCGGCATGACCGAAACCGCGGGAACGGTGACGACGGGATCTCCCGACGAGCCGGAACACCTGCGCATCACGCGCCTCGGCCGCGCGCTGCCCGGTCTCGAGGTGCGGATCATCGACCCGGAAAGCGGCAGGGATGCGGCGACGGGGAAGCACGGCGAGGTACTGGTTCGGGGCTACAGCCTGTTCGAAGGCTATTACCGCGATCCGGAAAAGACCTCGCAGGCGCTCGATCGCGACGGCTGGTTTCACACGGGCGACATCGGCTCTGTCGACGACGAAGGCACGGTCATGTTCCACGGCCGCTTCAAGGACATGCTGAAGGTGGGCGGTGAAAACGTCGCCGCCGCGGAGGTCGAAGCGCAATTGCAGCGCCACCCCGCCGTCAAGCTCGCGCAAGTGGTCGGAATTCCGGATGCGAAGTATGTCGAGGTGCCCGCGGCCTTCGTCGAGCTGCGCGCCGATCATCGCGCGACGGACGCGGAACTCATCGATTTCTGCAAGGGCGAAATCGCGAGCTTCAAGGTGCCGCGGCATGTGCGGTTCGTGACCGAGTGGCCGATGTCCTCGAGCAAGATCCAGAAGTTCAGGCTGCGCGACGCGCTGATCAGGGAACTCAAGCTGACCTGAGGAGGACGCCATGACCGTATTTTTCGCGACGCTCCGCGTCAAGCCCGGCCAGGAACAGCAATTCGAGAAGCTGCAGCGCGAGCTTTCGTCGCTCACGCACGAGTCTGAATCCGGAACGATCGTCTATGACGTCGTCAGGCTTCGCGACCGGACCGGGTACTATGCCGTGTATGCGCGCTTCAAGGACCAGGCGGCATTCGAGTTCCACCAGGCGACGCCCTTTCACGACCGGCTCGTGCCCCCGATCCTCGAATGCCTCGACGGCGGCGTGGCCGGGATGGATCTGGCCTTCTACGACTGGGTCGGCTGATGACCGGTGCGGCCGCGGCCCTGTTCGGGCCGGTGATGCAACTCGGTTTCGTCGTACCCGACCTCGAGCGCGCCGCGCGCCACTGGGCCAGGCTGGGCATCGGACCGTTTTTCCTGCTCGAGCACATTCGGTTTGCCGAGTGCAGCTACCGGGGCGCACCGGTCAGCTTCGACATGTCGGCGGCGCTCGCGCAGTGGGGATCGGTGCAGGTCGAGCTGATCGAGCAGCACGACGAAGTGACGACGGTGTACACGGATTTCCCCGGTGTGCGCGCCGGCGGGCTGCATCACGTCGGCGTCCTGACCGACTCCATCGCCGTGCAATTGGAAGCCCTCGCCGGGAAGGGAATCGCAGCCATCCAGTCGGGCTCGGCCGCCAATGGCATTCGCTTCGCTTACCTCGACTCCGATTCCCTGCCCGGCAGCCACCCCGGAGCCATGATCGAGCTCATCCAGCGTTGCCCGGCGATCGATGAGTTCTTCGGCAGCGTCCGCGAAGCCGCACTCGACTGGGACGGCACCGAACCCCTGAGAACAGTCAGGGCGCTGTGAACGGATCCAGGTACTCGCGGACGTAAGGGCCATCGAGGCAATCGATGATTCCGGGTCCGTGCTCGGCGAGCAGCGGCGAGTTCATGTGGGCGTGCTCGGCCGCCTCGTCCTCGAACGACTCGATCACGGCATAGCGGCATGGCTCGCGCAGGCGGAAAAATTCGTAGTACAGGGTGCCGGGTTCGCTCGCGCGGACGCGGGCGGCAAGGCGGTTGCAATGCTCGACGAATTCCCGCTCCCGCCCTGCCTTCACGGTCATGCGGGAAATGAATGTCACTATGGCCATGGGCGGTCCCTCGCGAATCCCGGAAGCCGCACGATGGTGCGGCGGCAGCGCGCGGTCAAGTCTGTTTCCCCGCGCTTGCGTCGGATATCGTTCGCCGATCGGATTGTGCGCGGGGATCCATGAGCGGCAACTGGCACCGGCTGGCAAGCATCGACGAACTGCCGGAGGGAACGATGCGGGCCTTTACCATCGAAGGTCGCGAGATCGTCGTCTGTCACGGGCGCGACGGCTGGTTTGCGCTCGATAACACCTGTTCGCACGCCTACGCGAGATTGTGCGAAGGACGGCTTCGCGGCTATCGCCTGATCTGCCCGCTGCACGGCGCGTCGTTCGACATCCGCGACGGCCGGGTACTCGGCCTGCCTGCGACGGCGTCGATCGCAAACCATCGCCTGCGCATCGCGGAAGACCAGGTCGAGGTCGCGCTTGGCTCCTGACGCCGCGTCAGCGGCGCTGGTCGAAGCGCCGGCCCACCATCGCGGCGGCGATGTTGACCTTCTGAATGTCGATCGCGCCGCCCGCGATTCCCCAGCCCCAGGCATCGCGCAGCCGACGCTCCATCGGGTACTCGTGCGAATAGCCGTAGCCGCCCATCAGCTGCACCGCGTGGCCGCAGACTTCGCGGGCGATTTCGTTGGCGAAGCACTTCGCGATCGACGAATCCAGCACTGACGGAAGCCCCGCTTCCGCATTGGCGGCCGCGCGCCAGATCAGGAGGCGCGCGGCGTCGACGCGCATCCGCATTTCGGCGAGCCGGATCTGGACGGCCTGGAACTCGACGATGGGCTTGCCGAACTGCCGCCGTTCCTGGACGTAGGCCAGCACGTCTTCGAGGGACCCCGCCGCCTGCGCCAGCGCCATCGTCGCATTGCCGCAGCGCTCGAGGTCGAAGGCTTCCATGAGCTTCCGGAATCCGCCGGCATCGACCACCACGTTCCCGGCAGGCACCGTGCAGTTGTCGAAGAAAATGTCGGTGGACGGCACGCCGCGGAAACCCATCAGGTGTTCGCGCGCACCGAAGCTCATTCCGGGAGTGCCGCTTTCGACATACACCGCGCCGATCCCGGCGGAACCCGCCGCCTCGGAAAGCCGGCAGTACACGAGGTAGCCGTCCGCATGGCCGCCGCCCGAGCACCACCGCTTGGTGCCGTTCAGCATGATCCTGTCGCCCCGCTTTTCGCCGCGCGTCGTCAGGTCCGTGAGTGCGGAACCAGCCTCGGGCTCCGACATCGCGACGGCCACCATCCTTTCACCGCGACAGACCGCGGGGATCACCTGCCGGCGCAATGCCTCGTCCGCGAAATGCTCGATGGCGCGCACCGGTCCGACGCAGGATTCGAATACCGGAAAGGCAACGGCGCCGGAAATCTTCGCGAGCTCCTCGAGGACGATCAGCGCCTCGACGTTGCCGAGGCCGAGACCGCCATAGCGTTCCGCGACGTTGATTCCTAGGAAGCCCATCCCGGCGTATTCGCGAACGAGCTCGGGCGGTGGCGGCTCGTCGTGCTGCTCGCAGCGCGCGGCGAATGCAGGGAGGCGCTCGCGCGCATAGCGGCGCGCCGATTCCTGCATCTCGCGCTGCTGGTCCGTCAGGATGAAGTTCATGTGGATCCCGGTCCGGGTCTCAGGCGACCTGCGTGACACGATAGCCGAGCCGCGGGAAGTGGACCACCACGGCGCCCGTTTCCGCCGTCTCCCGCCGGATCGCGACCTCGTCGATTGACAGCGTGACCAGCTCGCCTTCGACGGCAATGCGGCCGTAATCGTCCGGCGTGACCGTCACGCGATCGCCGCAGCGGAACTGCTGGGGATCGCCGGCATCGACGCCGGCGGCCGTCAACGGATCCGACGCACGTGCAATCGCGAGCGCCTCGCGGGCGTCGAGCTCGGAACGGATGCCGTGCCCGATTGCAGCCATGCGTGCCTCCCAGGCGAGCAGCCGCGGAAAGAGTGCGAAGAGCGCCCCCGCGATCCCGAAGTTGCTGCGCGCTATCCATACCGGGAACCAGGCATCGATATCCGCGAAGCCCGCGGCCTCGCCCAGCAGAAAATACCGGCCGTCGGCGAGCATCCGCTCCACGAGCGCCAGGCTCGCACGGAATTGGGCGAGCATATGGGGCGCTTCCGCCTCCAGATTGTCGAAATCCATGAAGTTGAATAAGCCCATGCGATCGTCGATGACCTCCTGTGGGATCGACGCGCGGTTGAGCGCCATTGCGAGCGCCGCGCCAGGCTCGAAGAACGTGCGGTCGCTCCACGAGGCGAGTGCGAGCGCGAGCCCCTCGCTGCCGGCCGGAAAGAGCGGCGGCGCGGGATAGCGGCGCTCGAGCTCCCGCGCGATCAGCCGGGTATCGCAATAGACATCCGCGCCGGCCTGCAGCACCGGCACCTTGCGATAGCCGCCGGTCAACGGCATGAGCTCGGGTCGCGGCATCACCATGGAGAGCTGGACGGACCGCCATGCCAGCTGCTTGATGCCGAATGCCAGACGGATCTTCTCGGCAAATGGCGATGGATCGTGATGATGGAGAATCAGTTCTGACACGCGACACCTCGCCGGTTGCGCGCGGGAGATGCCCGTACTCTATCGATCGGAACCGCATAAAAACAGTCAGGCTTGTTTGTTCCGCGTCGGCCGCGCTCCTATAATGAGCATTCGCCGCCGCCGGAGAGCGCCGGGATGGATGCGTCGACCGTAGCGCGACTCAAGCGCAGCATGCTTGATGAGTCTGAACGTACCGGGCCTCCGGACGGATTTCCGAAGTTGCCCGTCATTCCCGCCGGTCGCTACGTCGATGCGGAATTCCTGGCGCTCGAGCAGGAACATCTGTGGTGCAAATCCTGGCTGTACGCCTGTCACGCCGACGAATTGCCGGACCCGGGCAGCTTTCGTCTCTTCAAGCAGACCGGGTCTCCGATCCTGATCCTGCGCGGCAAGGATCGCGTGGTCCGCGCTTTCTACAACACCTGCCGCCACCGCGGAGCTCCCCTGGTCACGGCCTGCAGCGGCAAGGTCGACGGGCTCGTCTGCGGATTCCACGGCTTCACCTATTCACTCGACGGCAAACTGATTGGCCTGCGCGACCGCCGTGATTTTGTCGGGCTGGACATGGCGGACTTTCCGCTGTTACCGGTCCGCTGCGAGGCTTTCGGCAACTGGATCTTCATCAACGAGGATCCCGATGCCGAGCCCCTGCTCGCCCACCTCGGCCTGATTCCGGAATACCTCGCGCAGATCCAGCCGTCACAGCTGCGTTTCGTCAGCCGCCGCTCTTTTCACGTCACGTGCAACGTCAAGGTCCTGCTCGAGGCGTTCCTCGAGGTGTACCACCTGAAGACCATGCATGCGAACTCCGCGGACCGCTTCCTCGACTATCGCGGCTCCAGCATCGCGCTCTGGCCGCGCGGCCATTCGATCATGCTGACGCCGCACCGGGATCCGGAATGGCGGGATCCGGGCACGCGCGGCATGCGCCGCATCGATACGGCCACCGAGATCGTCTCCGCCAACAACCTGTCGCTCAACTTCTACCCGAATCTGGTGACGCCGATTGATGCCGCCGGCAATCCGTTCCTGCTGTTCTGGCCCGCAGGACCGCGCGAAATGGAGATCGAGGTCGCATGGTTTGCGCCCGACTGGGGCGGCGGCGACCTCGACCCGCTGTGGGAGAAGCGCCTCGCGAACTTCGAGCGCATCCTCGCGGAGGACACCTGCTTCGCGGAGCAGATTCAGGAATCGGTGCAATCGCGCGCCTATCGCGGCAACACACTGAACTACCAGGAACGCCGCATCTATCACTGGCACGAGGAGCTCGATCGGCGCATCGGGCCGGAGCGGATTCCCGCCCGCCTGCGCGTCGAACCGCTGCTCAGCCGCTGGATGTCAGGATAATGCCGGCGGCAGCAGCGAGGCTGCCGCGGCGTCCGCAACGACGTGCGCCTGCGCGCGGGCCACCCGACCTGCGGGGATCGCCGGATCGCCGGTGACCAGGCGGCGAAGCATCTCCGCCTTGGATGCGCCCGTCACCAGCCAGAGAACATGACGTGCGCGATTGAGTGGCGCGAACGTGAGCGTGAGTCTTCGCGTGCCCTGGTAGGGAAGGCTGACGCCGACTTCGAGCCCGGCGCGCTCGAGCAGCGGATCTCCCGGCACCAGCGAAGCGGTATGTCCGTCCGGACCGAGCCCGAGCTGCACGACGTCGAGCGTCGGCGGTTCCCCGGCATGACGCGCGAGCATCCGGCCGTATTCGTCGGACGCGCTATCGAGCGCGGCATGCTCTGCGGGCATCGCGTAAAACTGCGCCGTGGGAAGCGCGGCTGGGCGGCACAGCAACTCGCGGATTCGCCGCGAGTTGCGGCGTTCGTCATCGGGCGGCACGGCGCGCTCATCCACCTGGAATACGTGGAGCGCATGCCACGGCAGCGCGTGGCCGCGCAGTGCCTCGAGCATCTGCCACGGCGTCTGGCCGCCGCTCAGTGCGATCGCGCTGCTGCCGCGCGAGTTGACCGCAGCGGCGATCGCGCCGGCAAGCGCCTCGGCCGCAGCCGCCGCGGCGGCGGCGGGATTCGCTTCGACGGTCACCCGCATGGTCGTCGCCTTCTCACGATGTGACGCGGGTCCTGAACCCGCTCTTTCGCATTCCGTCAGGATCGATCACCTCACGGATCAGCTGCAATTGCGGCGGCGTGGGCGACGCGGTTTCCGGGAGGGCGCCCTCCGGCATCATAAGCTCGAAACCCGTCGCCGCACGGACCTGTTCCACCGTCACCCCGGGGTGCACCGATTTCAGGCGCATCCGCCTGCTCTCCGGGTGGAAGTCCATCACCGCGAGATTGCTGACAACGGCCTGCGGCCCTCCGCCGAGCCCGAGGCGAGCGCGCGCGTCACCGCCGCCGAGATAGCCCGCGCCGGAAATGAAGTCGACCTTTTCCACGAAGCTGCGCGGGGAATGATCCGGGTGCCAGTAGTACAGATCCTTGCCGATCGAGCACAGGTCCGCGAGCCCGGCAGTGCCGGGCAGCCGGACTTCCGGCCGGTGGTAGTCGTCGCCGATGACGGAGTTGTTGACGTTGCCGTGGCAATCCATCTGGGCGGCACCGACGCAGAACTTGGTGATCCAGCGGCCATTCAGCACCAGGTTCCAGAAATCCGTGTACTGGTCGATGTACATGATGGAGTCGCGCCACAGTGCCGCTTCCAGCGTGGATGCCGGTATCCGTTTCGGCCGCGGTTCGAGCCCGACTGAGCTTGCGATCCAGATGAGCTCCGGCGCGTGGGTCATGCGCGCCAGCATGAACGCCGCGACCGGAATGAACGAAGCCATGCCGTTGCATGCCTGGTCTCCATCCACGAAATGCGCCGCGAGCGCGGTCACCATCAGCTCGTCGATGCTGTAGTCCACGGCCATGTCTCCGGAGCGCCCGCTCATCCTCCCGTACTCTCCCGCGCACGAATTCTCGTGAGCATCTGCTCGCCGCCGGCGGCCTCGAGGTATTCCGCCTGCGAGCGCGGCGTGCGCAGCTGATTGTCAACGAAGGCCGCAGTCCGGCCGGCATCGCGCGAGATTTCCGTCCACGCCCGATGGAAGCACTCGTCATAGCCGTAAGCCGGGAAGAATGACGTGGGGTGCGCGCCGAACGGCACTTCCACCACGGCATCGACCATGAATCCGGGCAGGACGGTGCGCTCGGGATGGCGGCGCAGGATTTCGCTGTCCACGATCTCTTCCGCCGTAACCAGCACGCGCCGCGCGGCGTACGGCATGACGGCAAGATCCGGCCACATGGCCGTCGGTTCGTACTGGACATTGCCGAAGCGGTCTGCCCGGTGCGCATGCACGAGCGCGACGTCGGGCACGAGCGCGCGGCAGGCGACTACAGCCCGGCCGCCGAAAGGATCGTCCATCATCCTGAGATTGTCGGGATTCTGCGCAACGAGGTCCGTGCCGATCGCGCCGCGACTCGGCAGGAACGGCAATTGCCGCGCGCCCGCGCCCAGCCTCGCATTGAGCAGGCTTTCGGAAAGCTCTTCCACCCGGATGCGGCCCGCTTCGACGCCCGCCCGATACTGCTGGCAAAGCCCGAACTGCTCCATGCTGACCGCCGCACCGATCAGCCGGTCGATCACGCCAGCAGCCGCGAGCCAGTCGACCGCGATGCCGCCGACCAGCACTACCAGGCCGATACTGCGCTTCTGCTGGCGGATCATTTCCCGCACCAGCGCCATCGGCGCCGCCTGCGTCGCCATGTTCTGGAGCGCGACCACGTCGCCGTTCCGAATCAGGCCGACCGCTTTCTCGATGCTGGTCGCTTTTTCCTGCACGCGGATTCAGCCGCCGAACACGGGAAGCGTCGCCCC
>DATKBY010000007.1:0-30930 GCA_035513555.1 Steroidobacteraceae bacterium
GGAAGCGATCAACAAGCCGCGGGGCTTACTTGATCTTGCCTTCCTTGTACATCACGTGCTTGCGGACGACGGGATCGTACTTCTTGATCTCCATCTTGGCCGGGGTGGTCTTCTTGTTCTTGTCGGTCGTGTAGAAATGACCGGTGCCGGCAGAAGACGTCAGGCGGATCTTGTCGCGCTTGGATGCCATGGTTCAGTCCTCCTCAGATCTTTTCGCCGCGGGCGCGGAGATCGGCGAGCACGGCGTCGATGCCGTTCTTGTCGATCGTGCGCAGGGCGTTGGCGGAAACACGCAGCTTCACCCAACGGTTTTCCGAGGCTACCCAGAAGCGGCGCTCGTGCAGGTTGGGAAGGAAACGGCGGCGGGTCTTGTTGTTGGCGTGCGAGACGTTGTTACCCGTCATCACTTTCTTGCCGGTAACTTGGCAAACTCGGCTCATGGTCAACTCCTGGGTCGGGACTGGCCACCCATAGCCCGGGCGGCGGCGGCCCCTCGCGGCTGGCCCTGGGGGCCGGCAGGCGCATGCGATTCGGGATGGTGCAGGCGCTCCGCCAAGGGCCGGAATCGCACTTCCGGGGCCGGGGCCGTGGGGCAGGTGCGGAGCGAGCCGCGGATTATGCCAACCTTCCCCTTTCCGCGCAAGGACTTACCCCGGGGCCGGGTCAATCGCCGCGGCGCAGGCGCTCGAGGATGCCGTCGAGGGTGTCCAGGCCGTGGTAGCTGATCACCAGCTTGCCGCGGCCGCCGCGGCCGTGCTGCACCGCGACCTTGGCGCTGAGCTTCTCGGACAGCTCGCGCTCGAGCGCGGCGATGTCGGCGTCCACCTTCTTGCCATTGGGCTTGGCCGGCTTCCTGCCCGGGATCTGGCCCTTGCCCAGCATCTGGGCCCGGCGCTCGACCTCGCGAACCGACCAGCCCTCGGCCACGGCCTCGAGCGCCAGCGACAGGGCCGCAGCGGGGGCCAGGGTCAGCAGGGCGCGGGCGTGGCCCATTTCCAGCGACTTGTCCTCGAGCAGCTTGCGGATGCCGTCGGGCAGCTCGAGCAGGCGCAGCAGGTTCGAGACCGCGGCGCGCGAGCGGCCCACGGCCTCGGCGGCCTGCTGGTGGGTGAGCGAAAACTCGTCGATCAGCCGGCTCAGGGCCTGGGCTTCCTCGAGCGGGTTGAGGTCCTCGCGCTGGATGTTCTCGATCAGCGCCATCGCGATCACGGCGCGGTCGTCGACCTCGCGCAGCACCACCGGGATGTCGGTCAGGCCGGCCTGGGTGGCGGCGCGCCAGCGGCGTTCGCCGGCGATGATCTCGTAGCGCTGCGATTCGCCAGGGCCGGGCATGCCGACCGGGCGCACGACGATCGGCTGCACGATGCCCTGTGCGCGGATCGAGTCGGCGAGCTCGGAGAGGGATTCCTCGCGCATGTCCTGGCGCGGCTGGTAGGCGCCCCGCTGGAGCAGGTCGACGGGCAGATGCGCGAGCTGGTCGCGCGCCGGCGGGACGCCCGGCATCGGCCTGGTGGTGGTCTGCCCAAGCAGCGCCTCCAGTCCCCTGCCCAACCCCCGTTTCTTGTCGCTCATAACCGCCATCCTAACTCCTGGTGCCGGGTCGTACATTCGTACATTCCTTACGGGATGACGAGGCGGGCGATGCAGCCAGTGCGGTCGGGGCGGTTCTGCAGAGACAGCGTGCCGCCGTGGCCTTCGGCGACCTGGCGGGCGAGCACGAGCCCGATGCCGCTGCCGCCGGGCTTGGTCGTGAAGAACGGCACGAACAGGTTGTCCGGGTTCGCGACGCCCGGGCCGCTGTCCTCGATCTCGAACACGATGCCTTCCTTGCCGCGCCGCGCGCGCACCTCGACGGGCAGCGCCCCCTCCGGCGTCGCCTCGACCGCATTTCGTACCAGGTTGATCAGCGCCTGCTGAAGCTGGTCCGCGTCGCCGCGCGCGACCAGCCCGTCGGCAATCGCGATATGCACGCGCCCCGGCGGCTGCACGGCCGCGACCTGTCCGAGGAGCGTCGCCACATTGCAGTCGACAAGCGTCGGCTCCGGCAGCCGCGCGAGCTCGCTGTATCGCGACAGGAAACGGCGCAGCGATTCGGCACGCTCGGCGACCAGCGCCAGGCTTTCCGCCAGGTCCGCGCGTTCCTGCGCAGTGGGCGGGCCGGCCGCGAGCGCATCGCGGCTGGTCTCGATCACGGACTTGATCGGTGCGAGCGAATTATTAAGCTCGTGCCAGATCACCCGGATGAGCCGCCGCCACGCACGGCGCTCTTCCTCGCGCAGCGCCTGGCTGAGATCGGTGATGACCAGCAGCCAGAACTGGCGCCCACCCTCGCGGAAGGTCTCACGCATGATCTGCCAGCGCCCGCTTCGCCCCGGAAAGCTGTACGACTCGCTCGACACCGCCGGGCCCTCGACGAGGCCCGTCATGCCCGCCTCCTCCGCGGTCAGCCCGTACAGCGCGTCCGGGTGACGCTTCAGGAGCACTCCCGCCGCGCGGTTCGCCAGGCGGATGTGCTCGTCGCCGTCGAAAGCGAGCACGGCGACATCGATTTCCGCCAGCACCTTGTTGAGTAGCCCCGAGGCTTCGATCGCCTCGAAGCGCTGCGCACGCAACGTCGCGCCGAGGCGGTTGGATTCGAGCACGATGTCGCCGAGCGCGTCGCCCTTGCGACCGAAACGCCCGCGCACGGCATAGTCGCCCCCGCGCAACGCTTCCAGCAGGTTCGCAATCGAGCGCAAGGGCTCGACCGTCGCGCGATACAGCACGACCGCGAACGCGACCCAGAAGCCGAGCAGCAGCACGACGATGAGCCGCCGCACGGATGGCAGCACCTCGAGTTCCGGCAGCAGCAGGAAGGCGATGATCAGCGCCGGCAGGCCGCCCGCGAGCGCGATGATGACGATGCGGGCCTGGAATGGAAGTCCCTTGTTGCGCGTCACCGGTCGGGTGCGCAGTGGCCGGCGCGGCGTTTCAGGGTCGTCCATCACGTCGGCAAAGTGTGCGCGTTCGCCGGGCGGCGCGCCAGTTGCAGCTGACTACAACTCGTCCGGCTTCAGCCCCAGCTTCTCGATCCGCCGGTACATCGCGCTACGCGACAGCCCGAGCGCTTCCGCCGCCGCCGGCACGCTGCCGCCGTTGCGCCTGATCGCGCTCCGGATCAGCGCGCGCTCGGCATCCTCGAGGCTCATCTCTTCCAGTGACGGCGGCCCTGCGCGCCCGGGCGACAGCCGCAGATCGGCGACGCCGACTTCCGTGCCCGACGTCAGCAGCAGGCTCCGCTCGACGACGCTATTCAGTTCGCGCACGTTGCCGGGCCAGCCGTAGTGCTGTAGCGCCGCCAGCGCGCCGGCATCGAAGCCGGTCACCTCGCGCCCGTACTGCGCGGCCTTCTTTTCTAGTGCGGCGGTCGCGAGCTCCAGGATCTCCTCGCGCCGCTCGCGCAGCGGCGGCAACCGGATCTCGACCGTATTGATGCGGAACAGCAGGTCCTCGCGGAACCGCCCGTCCGCGATCATCGCCGGCAGGTTGGCGTTGGTCGCGGAAATCACGCGCACGTCCGCGCGCTGCGTGCGCGACGAGCCGACGCGCTCGAACTCGCCGGTCTCGAGCGCCCGTAGCAGCCGCGCCTGTTGCGGCGGCGGGACGTTGCCGATCTCGTCGAGGAAGAGCGTGCCGCCGTCGGCCAGCTCGAACCGCCCGGAACGATCGGCCTTGGCGTCCGTGAAGGCGCCCTTGACGTGCCCGAACATCTCGCTCTCGAACACACTTTCCGGCAGGCCGCCGGCGTTGACGGAGATGAAGGACTTTTCCGCCCTGTGCGACCAGTCGTGAATCAGCCGCGCGAGCAGGCTCTTGCCGGTGCCGGGCTCGCCCGTGATCAGCACGCTCGCGTCCGACGGCGCGACCTGCCGCGCGAGGCGCACGATGTCCTGCATCGCGCGCGACGTCGCGACGAGATTCGCGCCGTCGCTCGCGCGCAGGATCGCGTTCTCGTCCGCGAGCCGCCGGCCGCGCTGGCGCGCCTGCGCGAGCGCGACCTGGTTGCGCAGCACGGACAGCAGGCGCTGGTTGTTCCAGGGTTTCTCAACGAAGTCGTTCGCGCCGCGGCGCATCGCCTGCACGGCGACCTCGACGGTCGCCCAGGCAGTCATCACGACGACCGGCAGTTCGGGATGCTGCTTGCGCAGGTGATCGACGAGCTCGAGGCCCTCTTCGCCCGAGGTCGTGTCGCGCGTGTAGTTCAGGTCGATCAACGCGACGTCGATGTGCTCGCGCGCGGCGACGTCCTGCACTCCGGCCGGCGACGTCGCGGTCGCGACGTCGAATCCCTCGCGCTTCAGCAGGAGCTTCAGCGCCGAGAGGATGTCGGCCTGGTCATCCGCAATCAGTATGCGCGACTGCACCAGGCGGATCGTGCACGGCCCTTACTCGTAGCGCAATGCCGCCGCGGGATCCACTTTGAGCGCGCGACGGGTCGGCGTAAGCGTCGCCGCGATCGCGACCGCGATCATCAGCGCCACGACCGTGGCGTAGATGCCCGGATCGTAGGGACTGACCTGGCCCAGAACGTCGCCAAGGCCGCGGCCCATCAGCGGCAGCAGCGTCATGCCGATCGCCACGCCGAGCAGGATCTGCACGCCGCTCGCGCGCATGATCATGCGCAGGATGCGTTTATCGTCGGCGCCGAGCGCCCGGCGCACGCCGATCTCGCGCGTGCGCTGGCCAACGTGGAACGCGAGCACGCCGAACAGTCCCGCGGCCGCGAGCACCAACGCCACGCCCGCGAACACCGCGAACATCGTGCCGACGATGCGGAAGCCGGCAGTGCGGATCATGCGCGACTCGTCGAAGGTCCGTAGCCAATAGAGCGCGAGGTCCGGGTCGGTCTGCGCAAGCGCCGTGCGGATGGGAGCGACCAGCGAGCGTGGCTCGCCCTGGCCGCGCACCACGATGCTCAGGAAGCGCTCGGGCCGCTGCGTCACCGGTATGTAGACGACGGGCTCGATCTCCCCGCTTTGCTCCTGGACGATGTCCTGCACCACGCCGACGACGGTAAACCAGATGTCCTCCTCGGCGAGATCGAACTTGATGCGCTTTCCGAGCGGCGACTCACCGGGGAACATGTCACGCACCATCTTCTCGTTGATGACGACGGCGGGCAGCGAGTCCATGCTGTCACGGCTGTCGAGCAGCCGGCCCTGTTGCGCCGAGATACGGAAGGTCTCGAAGTAGGAGGGGCTGATTGTGACGTGGTTGACGAATGGCTTGGTCGAGACGTCGCCGTAATCACGGCCCTCGATCGATACCGCGCCGTCGCCGCTGCCGTGGCCGGGCAGCGAGGTCACGACTGTCGCCGCCGAGATGCCCGGCTGCGCCTGGATGCGCTGCACCAGTGAGTCCCAGAAGCGGGCCTGCTCCTGCTTCGCCGGGTAGGTGCCTGCGGTGAGCCCGACGCGCGCGGTCATGATGTCGGCGGTCTCGACGCCGACGTCCGTGGAGGTCGCGTTCAGCACGCTCTTGGTCATCAGCGCCGAGACGCCGAGCAGCAGGCAGGCGAGCGCCACCTCGAACACCACCAGCGTCCAGGCGATCTTGCCAATCGCGTGCCCGGTGCCGGTGCGGCCGCCGTCGCGCAGCAGCGCATCGAGCGAAGGCCGCGACGCGCGGATCGCCGCCGGCAGGCCGGCGAGCAGCGTGGAGAGGAGCGCGGCGCCCACGGCCACGCCCGCGGCGCGGGAGTCTATCTCGAAGGCCCACCAGCTCGGGCTGTCCTCCATCAGGCGCGCCATCGCCACCTGGAAACCATCCAGCGCGATGGATGCGAGCAGCAAGCCGAGTCCGGTCGCGAGCGCGCTGATCACGAAACCTTCCGCCAGCATGTGCATGACGAGGCGCCCGCGGCTGGCGCCGAGCGCCGAGCGCACCGTCGTCTCGCGCACGCGGTAGGCCGAGCGCGCGAGCAGCAGGTTCGAGACGTTCGCGCAGGCGATCAGCAGCACGAATCCGACCGCGATCAGCAGCGTCCAGACGAGCGTCGCGCCTTCGTTGCCGACGAATCCGGCAGCGATCGGCACGAGCTCGAAGTAGCCGTTGAAAGCCTGCTGGCCGACCTCCGCCTTGATCGCGGCGGCGACCGGGCCGAGTTCCTGCTGCGCCAGGTCGAGGTTTCCGCCCGCGCGCAGGCGGCCGAAAACGACGACGCTCACGGCCTCCTTGCGCGGGATG
The DNA here is from genome assembly GCA_035513555.1 of Steroidobacteraceae bacterium. Classification (GTDB taxonomy): domain Bacteria; phylum Pseudomonadota; class Gammaproteobacteria; order Steroidobacterales; family Steroidobacteraceae; genus SCUD01. The sequence goes on from DATKBY010000007.1 coordinate 6,226, forward strand.
CGTGTCGCATCCTGCTGATTCGCGACCCAGAGCGCGCTGGTGGCCGGGAAGGTGTAGCCCTCCGGCATGACGCCGATGACCTCGGAGGACGTGCCGTTCACGCGCACCATGCGCCCGATCACGCCCGGATCGGAGTCGAAGCGCTCGGTCCACAGCCGGTGGGAGAGGACTACCACGGGCGCCGCGCCTTCCACCGTGTCACGCGGGAGGATGGTGCGGCCGATCTCGGGCGCGACGCCGATCACGTCGAATATGTGGCCGTCAGCGAAGCCGCCGTCGTAGCGCTCGGCCTGGCCGTCGCCGGTGAGATAGGCGGTGCCGCCGTAGATCGCGCCGATCGCCTCGAACTGCGTCAGCGCCTCGCGCACCTTCAGGAAATCCTGTGGCGCCATCGATTCGTCGTAGTCGCCGGGCGCCTGACCGTCGATCGTCGCGATGCTGTAAAGGCGGCCGGCGTCGGGGTACGGCGGCGGCTTCATCATGAGCGTGTCCGCCACGCCGTACATGAAGATTACCGCGCCGAGGCCGAGCCCCAGCACGCCCGCGGCGAGTGACGTGAACGCCGGCGCGCGGCCGAGGCCCGCGACCGCCGCCTTGAGTTCCTCGATGAATGCGCGCATCGGTATCCCCTCAGGCCTTGGCCGCGCGACGCGACGACAGGTCGATCAACGTGTTCTCGTCCACGACTCGGCCGTCGAACAGCTGCACCTTGCGGTCCGCGTAGTCCGCGTAGCGCGGGTCATGCGTGACCATGCAGATGGTCGAGCCCTCGCGATGCAGTTCACGCAGCAGGTTCATCACCGCTTCGCCGTTGCGCGAATCCAGGTTTCCGGTCGGCTCGTCGGCCAGCAGAATGGCGGGTTTGCCGGCCAGCGCGCGGGCGACTGCGACGCGCTGCTGCTGGCCGCCCGAGAGCTGCGCCGGGTGGTGCTTGACGCGATGCGACATGCCGACGCGCTCGAGCGCATGCATCGCCGCCTTGCGGCGCTCGTCGGCGCTCATGCCCTGGCGGTAGGTCAGCGGCAGTTCGACGTTTTGCAGCACCGTCAGGTCGCCGATCAGGTTGAAGGCCTGGAAGATGAAGCCGATGCGTTCGTTGCGCACTTTCGCGCGCGCCGCGGGCGTGAGCGAGGTGACGTCGTCGCCCGTCAGGGCGTAGCGACCCTCGGTCGGCATGTCGAGCAGGCCGAGGATCGCAAGCAGCGTGGACTTGCCGCAGCCGGACGGGCCGGAAATGGACAGGAACTCGCCCTTGCCGACGTCCAGGTGGATGCCGTCGAGCGCGTGGGTTTCCAGGTCGTCGGTGTAGAACACCTTGGTCACGCCCTCGAGACTGATCATGGCTTGCTGCTGCATGTCGTTCTGCTCCGTTTTGTGATGGCTTCAGTCGATGACCAGTCGGTCCTTGCCCGACCATTGCGTGGTGTCCGCTAGCGCCACGATGTCGCCCGGCTCGAGACCCTCGAGCACGACGATCTGGTTCACGGACGCCTTCCCGAATTTCACCGGCACGCGCTCGGCGACGCGGTCGCCGGGGCGGGCGCGGAATACCGTCGTGCTCGACTCGGACTGCGCGCCGACCGGGCGGCCGACGAAGCGCACGTCCTTCAGCGTCTCGATCGAGATCGTGCCGTCCACCGACAGGTCGGCCCGCGCCTGCGAGGGCAGCGACTCGTCGAAGTCGATCTCGACGCGCACGGCGCCGGCGACGACCGCGGGGTCCACGCGCACGACGTGGCCACGCACCAGGCGGTCGCGCATGTCGATGCTGGCAGGCTGGCCCGCTGCGAGATCGCGCGCATCGAGTTCCGGTATGCGCAGTTCCGCATAAAGGGTGTCGGGCTTCGCCACGCGCGCGACATTCGCGCCCGGCGCGAGCTGCTGGCCTTCCTGCACCGGCACGCTCTGCACGACGCCCGCGATGCCGGCGCGGACCTTGAGGGAATCGGCCGCCAGGCGGCGCTCTTCGAGCGCGCGTTCCTGCTGCCGCAGACGCGCCATGCGCGCCTCGAGCTGGGCGCCGACCGCGGCGTCGAGCGCCGCCAGGCGTTGTTCCTCGATCTCGGCGCGCTCGCTGAGCTGGGTCGAGAGGATCTTCGAGCGCTGCGACTGCAGTCCGGATACGGCGCCGGTCTTAAAGGCGAGCTCTTCCGCGACCGACTGCAGGCGCGCGGATTCCGCCGTCGCGCGCGCCTCGGCGAGCGAGGAGCGGCGGTCGAGCCGCTGGCTTTCGAGTTCGAGGCGGGCGGCGGCGTATTCGGCGCGTGCAGCGGCGACTTCGAGCGCGGCGGCATCGGCTGCGCGCTCGACTTCGGGATTTGAGAGCTGGACTATGACCGTGTCCGCCTCGACGGTTTCGCCCGCGCGCACCAGCACGCGGTCCACGCGCGCATCAACGCGGGTCGAGAGCCAGCGCGCTTCGCGCGGCTGCAGCACGCCGGGTCCGCGCACTTTGCGCTCCAGCGTCCCTTCCTTTACGGAATCGAGATAAAGCTGCTCGCGTGCGACCGACGGCGCGCCGGGCTCGAGCTTGGCGATCGCGAATGCGACGCCCGACAGCGCGAGAAAGCCGCCGACCACCCAGGCGAGTTTCCGGCGCTTGAAATTTTCCTGCGGGCGTGGCCGATCCATTGCGGTCTCCGTCGAATCAGATGACGAGGCAGGAGATGCCGGCGATGGAGCGGAGCTCCGGCAGCAGCGTACGCACGCTCGGCGTGTCCACGACCGGCCGCAGCATGCTGCAGGCGAACAGCAGTCCGAGCACGACCGCGATCAGCACGCGGGTCCACTGCGCGTCGGCAGGGACATCCATTCGGACCACGGCCGCGGAGTCCTCAGCCCTGGGCGTCGGCATGGTTCGCATTGCGGTCGGCGAGCTGCACGTCGCGGCTGCCGAAAACGACCACGGTGGGCAGCGCGGCAATCGCCGTTTCACCGACCATCACGGTCGTCAGTTCGCCGATCTCGACGGTGCCGGTGCGCAGTGCGCCTTCGTGGCCGCGGTCCAGCGTCAACCCGGAGAGCCCGACGATCACGACGGCGGCCAGGGAGGCAACAACGGAGCGGTAGTTACGATAGATCAGGGTGTTCATGGCTTTCGTCCTCCTGTCCTCTATAAAGCAAGGACCGTGCCAACTTGGTTTGAACACGCTTAACTACTTGATATTATTGTTATTATAGTTATTATGCCGTCGGATCGCCGCGTCCGAATCTCGTGTCCGATCCCGCTCGCGGGACGTCCGGAAGTGTCCGCGTCCCGCTTCCGGGACTTCAAAAGGGATGCGACCCCTTTAGAAGGGGACGGCGCCGGCGGGGGGCTGGGCTTCGACGACGAGCTCGGCTTCGGCGGGTTCTTCGGAACGGCGGATCATCTCGCCGGCGAGGGCGAGGTAGGCGAGCGCGCCGCGCGATTCGCGGTCATGGAACATCGCCGGCACGCCAAAGCTCGGCGCCTCCGCCAGGCGGACATTGCGCGGGATGATGGTGCGGAACACGCGATCGCCGAAATGCTCGATGAGCTGCGCCGCGACGTCGTTCGACAGGTTGTTCCGCGGATCGAACATCGTGCGCAGGATGCCCTCGATCTGCAGCCGCGGATTCACCGAGTCGCGGATCTGCTCGATCGTATTGACGAGCCCCGACAGCCCCTCGAGCGCGTAGTACTCGCACTGCATCGGAATCAGTACGGAATCCGCGGCGGTCAGCGCATTGACCGTCAGGATGTTGAGTGCCGGCGGGCAGTCGATGACGATCATGTCGTAGCGCGCGCGCACCGGCTCGAGCGCCCTTTCCAGGCGGTGCTCGCGTCCGGCCAGCATCGTCAGCAGCCGCACCTCGGCGGCCGTCAGGTCCTGGTTCGCCGGCAGCAGGTCGAATTCACCCTGCTCGAGCGCGACGATCGCATCCGCAGCGGCGCACTCGCCCATCAGCACTTCCGTGACGCTCCGCTCAAGCGAGCGCTTGTCCACGCCGCAGCCCATCGTCGCGTTGCCCTGCGGATCGAGGTCGACCAGCAGCACGCGGCGCTTCGTCACCGCGAGCGACGCGGCGAGATTGACGGCGGTGGTCGTCTTGCCGACGCCGCCTTTCTGGTTCGTGACCGCGATGATCCGATTCATCGGTTCAAACCCTAGCAAGTTCGACGAGACAGCGCTCGGCATCGAGCCCGGGCACGCGGATGGGGTGCACGGCAACCACTTTCCAGCCCTTCGGCACCGCCTTCAGCTCGCCATCCGGCACGCGGCCTTTCATCGCCAGCAGCCGCCCGCCCCGCCCCGGCAGGTGCCCGGAAACCCGCACGAAGTCCGCGAGCGTGCCGAGGGCGCGGGCGATGACCCGGTCGAAGGGCATGTGCGGGCGCAGCGTCTCGGCGCGCCCATGCGCAAGCTCGACATTTGAAAGCCCCAGCAACTCGACCACATGCTTCAGGAATCCGACCTTCTTGCCGGTCGATTCGACGAGCGTATAGCGCCGGCCCGGGTTCGCGATCGCGAGCGGCAGCCCCGGAAAGCCCGCGCCCGTGCCGACGTCCGCGATCCGCAGGCCGTGCAGGTGCGGCAGGACCGCCAGCGAATCGAGCAGATGCTTGTCGACCATCTCCAGGGGCTCGGTGATGCCCGTCAGGTTGAAGCGCGTATTCCATTCCGCGAGTTCGCCGATCAGCGTCACCAGCGCCTGCACCTGGGCCGGCGTGAGCGCAATGTCGAGCGCCTGCACGCCCGCCGTCAGCCGCGCCCCGGTATCGGCCGCGCTCACATCAGGCAATCTTCACGACCGTGCGACCGAGCGAGCGGCCCTTCAGGAAATCGTCGAAGGCGCCCGGGAGCTCGTCGAAGCCGATCGTGCGCGTGACGATCCGGTCGAAACTGCGCGGCCGCAGGTCGGTCGCGAGTCGCTTCCAGACGACGAGCCGCACGTCCCGCGGCGTCGCGGACGAATTGATGCCGAGCAGGTTGATGCCGCGGAGGATGAACGGCATCACCGTCGTCTCGAGCTTATGGCTGCCGGCGAGCCCGATGCTCGCGATGTTGCCCCAGAAATCGACAGTGCGGGTGAGCCAGGTCAGTATCTCCCCGCCGACGTTATCGATTGCGCCGCCCCACTGCGTCGCCTCCATTGGCCGCTTGCCGAGGTCGATTTCCTGGCGGAGCAGGATGCGCGCGGCGCCGAGCGACTTCAGGTAATCGTCCGCTTCCGCCTTGCCGCTGACGGCGACGACTTCATAGCCGCGGCCGGCGAGCAGGTCCACCGCGATCGACCCCACGCCGCCGCTCGCGCCGGTCACGACGATCGGTCCTTTCGCCGGCGTCTGGCCGTTGTGCTCCATGCGATGTATTGCGAGCGCCGCCGTGAATCCCGCGGTTCCGATCGCCATCGCCTGCGCGAGATCGATGCCCATCGGCAGCTCGAACACGGAATCGCCCGCGATGCGCGCGTACTCGGCATAGCCGCCGTCGAAGCTTTCGCTGAGCCCGCAGCCGGTCACGAGCACGGGCATCCCGACGCGGAAGCGGTCGTCGGTCGTGCTGACCACCTCGCCCGACAGGTCGATGCCGCCGTTCAGCGGGTATTTCCGCAGGATCTTGCCGGCGCCGGTCGCGGCGAGCGCGTCCTTGTAATTGATGCTCGAGTACCTGACCTTGATGACGATGTCGCCTGCCGTCAGCGCGTCCACCGTCATGGACTCGAAGCCGGCGGCGACCTTGCCGTCGCGCTCGTGGATGCGATAGGCCTTGAATGCGTTCATGTCATTTCCTGTCGAGCCAGACCTCGATGCCCTGGCAGTTGAGCTCGACGTCGTCGTCGAGAAGATAGTGGCGTCTCGTATCGTCGCCCGGATAGCCGTGCTCGTCGAGCCAGCCGTCGAGCTCGGCGAACATGCCCTGCCGCAGCCGGTCCGCGCGATGCGAATCCGATGCATGGCGGCGGCCGAGATCGGCAAATGCCTGCACGCGCTCCTTCATCTGCCGCGCGAGCCGCGGCAGGTCCCGTACTTCCGCGTAGTGCGTCAGGAAGATCGACCGCGGACGATAGGACATCAGCCGGTCCACCGAGCGGCAGAGCGCGTCCGGATCGAAATGCACCGGCGTCGTGGTCGGCATGATGAACTCGCGTCCGTCGACGTCGAAGTCGCGATACGAAATGCCGAAGGTGTCGCCGGAGAAGATCAGCTCGTGCTCCGGGTCCACGACACAGTAATGATGCAGCGCATGGCCCGGCGTGTGGATCAGCTCGAGCACGCGCGTGCCGAGCGTCACGTTTGCGCCGTCCGCCGGCACGAACAGGCGGTCTTCGTCGATCGGCACGATGTCCCCGTACAGCGCGCGATAGCGCTCCTCGCCATAGACCACGATCGAGCCCGCAATCAGTTTCGACGGCTCGACCAGGTGGCGCGCGCCGCGCGGATGCACGACGCAGCGCGCGTTCGGCAACGCCCGCATCAGCGCACCCGCGCCGCCCGCGTGATCGAGGTGCACGTGCGTCGCGAGCACCCAGTCCACGTCCGCGGGATCGATGTCCTGCTCCGCGAGCGCGCCGAGCAGGTTCGGCAACGACAGCGTCGTGCCGGTGTCCACGAACGCGGCGCGGCCGGAGTCAACGACCAGATGCGAGGCCGCAAGCCCCGGGCGCACGTAATCGGCGTCGATGGCCGTGACGCCCGCGCGGAACCTCGTCGTTTTCCCGGTCATCGAAGCTCCGGTCACGCGCCGGCCCGCGGACCGACGCGGCCGAGGAAGGCGTGGAATTCCGTCATGAACTTGCCGAGGAATTTCTTCGTCGAGTCGTCCTTGATCGTGCCCTCATCGTCGATCATGTCCTTCGTGAACTGGATGTAGGGCTCGGGCGACGTCAGCTGCGGAGAATCGCAGTAATCGAGGATGCTGTGCAGCTCGCGCTGCGCAATCGCGGTGCCGATCTTTCCCGGGGACGTTCCGATCACGGCCGTGGGCTTGCGGTTGAATGAATTCTTGCCGCTGGGCCGGCTCGCCCAGTCGATCGCATTCTTGAGGCCGCCGGGTATGGAGCGATTGTATTCCGGCGTCACGAACAGGATCGCGTCCGCGTCCTCGATCGCCTGTTTGAACGCCCGGGCGGGCGCGGGGTAATCCGCGTCGAAGTCATAGCTGTAGATCGGCAGGTCGCGGAACGGGATCTCCGTCAATTCGAGCCCGTCGGGCGCCAGCTTCACGAGCGCTTTCGCGAGCTTGCGGTTGATGGATGCGCTGGCAATGCTGCCGACGATGTAGCCCACCTTGTAGGTCGTCATGAAATGCCTCCAGGTCAATGATCGCATGCGCCCCGGGGTCGTGCGGGCAGCAACTCTGTGGCAATCTAGCCGCCCACCCTGCAAAGACCATCCCGGAGCCGCCGATGTTCCGCCTGTTCATTGCCGCCGCCACGCTGCTCGCATTCCATGCTTCCGCCGCCGAGGTCGAACGCGTCGTCCGCGGCAATCTGGCGATCGAGGGAATACCCGAGATTCCGCAGGAACTGATCCAGAAGATGCGCCGCTACCAGTTCGCGCGCGGCTCCTCCTTCGAGGGCTGGACGCCGGACGGGCGCATCACGATCTCGACCCGCTTCGGCAATACGAACCAGCTGCACGTCGTGGACCGGCCGATGGGCGCGCGCGCGCAGCTTACGTTCTTCGATGAGCCGGTGAACGGCGGCAGCTGGTCGCCGACCGGCGCGCGCAAGGGCGTCGTCTACGTGCGCGATTCGGGCGGCAACGAGAACTTCCAGCTCGAGTACCTCGATCCCGCCGCCGCCGATCCGGTTCGGCTGACGGACGGCCGGGGCCGCGTGGGCACGGGCGTCTGGTCGCCCGATGGAACGAAGTACGCCTTCCAGTGGACGGCGCGCACCGGCGTCGCCACGGACGTCTACATCGACGACCCGCTCGACCGGCGCCTGCCCGAGCTCGTGTTCGAAGCGCCGGCGGTCGGCTGGAACGCGGTCGACTGGTCGCCGGACGGTAAATCGCTGCTGCTGATCCATTTCGTCTCGATCAACGAGAGTTATCTCTGGACCTACGACCTCGCGACGCGCGAGAAGCGCGAGATCGAGCCGGCGAAGGTGAAAGCGGCGCGCGGCGGCAAATTTTCGCGCGACGGCAAGGGCGTGTACATCGCCTCGGACCTCGGCAGCGAGTTCCGCACGCTGCGCTACGTGGACCTCGCGAGCGGAAAGGTCACGCCGCTCACCGATCACGTGAAGTGGGGCATCGACAACATCGCACTGTCGAAGGACGGGCGCTACCTCGCCTACCTGGTCAACGAGGACGGTGCGAGCCGCATCGGCGTGATGGATCTCGTCGCGAAGAAGGACCTCACGCCGCCGCAGCTGCCGTTCGGCGTCATCGGCTCGTTCGGCTTCGATCCGGAGAGCAAGCGCCTCGCCTTCGGCATGCAGACGCCGAACGCCCCGTCGGACGTCTGGGTCTGGACGGTCGCGGACGGCGGCCTCGCGCGCTGGACGCAAAGCGAGATCGGGCCGATCGATGCGAAGACGCTGGTCGCGCCGACGCTCGCGCATTATCCGACTTTCGACAAGGTGGACGGCAAGGCGCGAGAAATCCCGGCCTGGGTGTACCGGCCGGCGGGCTCGGGCCCGCATCCGGTGCTGATCAGCATCCACGGCGGGCCGGAAGCGCAGTCGCGGCCGATCTTCAGCACCAACGTGCAGCAGTGGGTGGCCGAGCTCGGCTACGCCGTCATCCTGCCGAACGTGCGCGGTTCCGCCGGCTATGGCAAGACTTATGTCGCGCTCGACAACGGTTACAAGCGCGAAGACTCGGTGCGCGACATCGGTGCGCTGCTCGACTGGATCGCGACGCAGGACGATCTCGACGCCTCGCGCGTGGTTTTGATCGGTGGGTCGTACGGCGGGTACATGGTGCTGTCGTCCATGACGCATTACAACGACCGCCTGCGCGGCGCGATCGACATCGTCGGCATCAGTAACTTCGTGACTTTCCTCGAAAGCACCGCGGAATACCGGCGCGACCTGCGGCGGCCGGAGTACGGCGACGAGCGCGATCCGAAGATGCGCGAGTTTCTCCAGAAGATCTCGCCGCTCAACAACACCGGGAAGATCAACAAGCCGATGCTGATCGTGCAGGGCCAGAACGATCCGCGCGTGCCCGTGACCGAATCCGAGCAGATGGTCGCGAAGATCCGCGCGAATGGCGGCGAGGTCTGGTATCTCGTCGGCCTCAACGAAGGCCACGGCTTCGCGAAGCGCGACAACGTCGACTACTACCAGTGGGCAGTGGCGCTGTTCCTCGAGAAGCTGAAGTAAAGGGTCCTTTAAAGGGGACGCAACCCTTTACTTTCTGTAGATACCGGAAAACTCACGGATTCATGGTAAAGGGTTGCGTCCCCTTTAAACCGGAATGGGATGCGACCCCTCTTAGAGCTGCGGGGTCGTCAGGCCGGGCTGCTGCGAGTAGTACCGCGACAGCATGCGGATCTCTTCGCGCGTCAGCGCTTTCGCGAAGGTGCCCATGATCGGGTTCGTGCGCTTGCCGAGCCGGTAGTCGTTGAGCGTCTGCTCGAGGTAATCCGCGTGCTGCCCCGCGAGCGTCGGATTCTCGGCGATGTTGCCGACGCCGTCCGTGCCATGGCAGGCGGTGCAGGCCGCAGCAGCCTCCGGCAGCTTGCCGACCGGTTTCGCGCCGGGCTTGCGCGCCGACTGAGAAGCAAACCAGGCCGCAAGATCCGCCCGGTCCTGCTCCGAGAGCGTTGCCGCATAGCCCTGCATCGTCGGATGCCAGCGCGCGCCCGAATCGTATTCCGCGAGCGCCCCGACAATGTAGGTCGCACTCTGGCCACCCAGCTTCGGCACCGAGTACTTTGGATACGCGTTCTTGTAATTCTCGATGCCGTGGCAGCCCATGCAGGCATACGCGAGCTTGCGCCCATTCTCCGCATCGGCGGCGGCTGCCGCGGACGCGACCAGCCCGAATGCAATGGCGGCAAGCACTGACAGAAGGGCGCGGGAGGTCTTCATTGCGTCGAAATACTAAGCGGCGCAGGTCCCTATTTCCACAGGCGGACCGCAAATCCGGGCCTTTCGTGCTAAGTTTCGCTCATCGTTTCGGCGCCAAGGCCTGACCGGAGGGAACGCAATGGCTACACGAACCACCCACCGCAGCAGTTCCGGCAAGAAGCTCTACGCCGTGCGGGACAAGCAAGGTCGCTTCAAGGACATCCAGTCCTACAAGCGCGCCCACGGCCAGGACGTCAAGCGTAAGAGCAAAAAAGAGAAGAAGAAGAAATAGTCCCGCATTGCCGGCGCGCCCGTCATAGCGCGTCGGCGATGTCCTGCATCAGCCCGTTGTCGCGCGGCTTGGTCGTCGGCGCGTAGCGCTGCAGCAATTTTCCGTCGCGGCCGATCAGGAATTTCTCGAAGTTCCATTGGATGTCGCCCGGATGGCCGTTCGCGTGCTCGGTGAGCCAGGCATACAGCGGATGGCGCCCCGCGCCGTTGACTTCGAGCTTGACGCTCATCGGGAAGGTCACGCCGTAGTTGGCGGCGCAGAAAGTCTGGATCGCCATCTCGTTCCCCGGCTCCTGCGCGCCGAACTGGTTGCAGGGAAAACCGACGACCGCGAAATTCTCGCCGGCGAGCTCCTCGTGCAGCTCTTCGAGCCCCGCGTACTGCGGTGTCAATCCGCATTTGCTGGCGACGTTGACCGCAAGCACGACCTTCCCTTTCTGGCGCCCCAGCAGGTCTTTGCCGCCGTCGATAGCGTCCACTTCAAAATCGAAGAATGTCTTCATTGCCTGCTCCCCTGACTGTGAGCGACGCGCCCGATTTCATTCCTGTTCCGGCTGCGGCAACCACACCGTGACGATCGCACCGCCGCCTGCCCGGTTGGCGATGCTGAGCCGGCCGCCATGCGCATCCACGATCTCGCGGCAGAGCGTCAGCCCGAGCCCCGTGCCTTTCGGCTTGGTCGAATAAAACGGCAGCAGCGCATCGCGCAGCACCTCTTCGCTGAGTCCGCTGCCCCGATCCGCAATGTCGATGGTGATGCCGCCGTTGCGTTCCTGCACCGCGAGCGTCACGTCATCCTCCGGCGAACCCGATTCGATCCCGTTCTTGACCAGGTTGATCAGCACCTGCTCGATCTGCGGCGCGTCGAACCACGCATCCTGCGCCGGCAGCCGCCCGGCAACGCGGAACGACAGGCTGTCCTTCAGGCCCGCCAGCAGCGGCTCCCACTGCACCACGGCCGGCCGCGGCCGCGGCAGCTTGGCAAAGCGCGCATAACCGTCGATGAACGTCGCCAGATGCGAGGCGCGTTCCTCGATGGTCGAGAACACGCGTGCCAGACGATCAGGATCCGGCGCCCGGGCAAGCGTCTGCCCCGAAGCCGCCAGCGAAGAGATCGGCGCCAGCGAATTGTTGAGCTCGTGCGCGATGACGCGGATCACCTTCTTCCAGATCAGGACTTCCTGCGCAGCCATCTCGCGCGTGAGCTGCTTGAAGAGCAGCAGCCGGTGCGGCTGGCTGTTCAGGAAGAACGGCCGGTGGCTCACGTGAAAAACGTCGGGTTCGGCGCCTGCGTGTACCGTAAAGAGCGTATCCGTGCCGCCGTCCACCGCTTCGCGCAGCGGCTGCGGCGATTCCTCGAGCAGCGCGCGGAAGTTCAGGCCTTCGAGCTTACGGCCCCCGCGGAACAGCTGGCGCGCCGCGATGTTGGCGAACACGATCGAGTCGGTCGCATTGGTCAGCACGAGCGCGAGCGGCGTCGTCTGCACGACCGTGTCGAGCAGTAGTTCGCGCTGGTAGAGATCGAGCCGTTCGCGCCGCAGGTTGTCGCCGAGCGAGTTGTAGGCGGCCGTCAGGTCACCGATCTCGTCGGGACCGGTCGGCGTGACGCTGACGCTGAAGTCGCGGTCTCGCAGGCTGCCGATGCCGTCGGTCACCGCGCGGATGCTGTTGCTCCAGCGGTTGAAGAGCCGGGACGTGATCAGGATGGACGGCGGCAGCGTGACGAGCAGGGCCGCCGCTCCGGCGAGCCAGGGCGACTCCACGTAGTGGTGAAGCAACAAGGCCGCGGCCACGACGACGATCGCCACGGTGCAAAGCACGAGGACGATGCGGCCGGCCAGCGACCAGCTGGCGCGCGGCTTACCGGCCATCAGCCGTTAGTTGCTGATGTCCGGCCTGGGTCGACGGGTGTCTTGAGGCCGAGCTTTTCCATGCGCCGATAGAGTGCCTGACGGGACAGGCCGAGGTCACGCGCCGCGTGCGCAACGACGCCGTCGGCGAGCAAAAGCGCCTGTTCGATGGTCTGCCGGTCGATGTGCGAACCGTCGGGGGGCTCCTGGACGATCGGCAGCGCCAGCGCCTTGGCCGTCACAACGGTATCCACCGACAGCAGGCAGGCACGGTGGATGACGTTTCGCAGCTCCCGCACGTTGCCCGGCCACTGGTATCGCACGAGTGCGCGCAGCGCGTCCTGCGACAGCCGGAATCCGGGCTCCAGGAAATGCTGCGCGAGCGGCTGGATGTCGTCCTGGCGCGCGGCCAGCGGCGGCACTTCGAGCTCGATCACGTTCAGCCGGTAGAACAGGTCCTCGCGGAAGCGTCCCTCACGGATCAGGTTCGCGAGGTTTGCATTCGTCGCGGCGATCACGCGCGCGCGGGTCTTGCGCGTCGTGTTGGAGCCGAGCCGTTCGTATTCGCCGGTCTGCAGCACGCGCAGCAGCTTCGCCTGCCCGAGCGCCGACAGGTTGCCGAGCTCGTCGAGGAAGATCGTGCCGCCGTCGGCCGCTTCGAATCGCCCGGTGCGCGCCTTCGCGCCGGTAAAGGCGCCGGCTTCCGTGCCGAAGAGTTCCGCTTCCATCAAAGTATCCGGCAGCGCGCCGAGATTGACCTTCACATACGACCCGGATTTCACGGCCGAGTTCGCCTGCACGATGTCGGCGATCACTTCCTTGCCGGCGCCATTCGGGCCGCTGATCAGCACCGGCACGTCGGCATGCGCGACACGCGCGGCGGTTGAAGCGAGCGCCTGCATCGCCTCGCTCTCGTAGACGAGTCCCTTGAGCTCGAAGCGCGCGGCGAGTCCGGCGCGTGCTGCCGCGCGCTGGCGGCGGATCGCGCGGTTTTCCGCACGGGCGGTCTGCAGATCGAGCAGGTTCCGCACGGTGGTCAGCAGCCGCGCATTGTCCCAGGGCTTCGCGACGTAATCGGAGGCGCCCGCCTTGACGAGCTCGACCGCCGTCTCGAGATGCGTCCACGCGGTCAGCAGGATCACCGGCAGTTCCGGGTGCAGCGAGCGGATGTGGCGGAACAGCGTCACGCCCTCCTCGCCGGAAGTCGCCTCGCGCCGGAAGTTCATGTCCTGGACGACTAGGTCGACAGGCTCGCGCGCCAGCAGATCCATGCCGGCGGCGGCCGATTCGGCGCCGAGCACGCGGGCGCCGTGCATCGACAGCAGTACGTCGAGCGCCGTGCGCACGGCCTCGCTGTCATCGATGACGAGTACGGTGCGCTCGCCCAAACTGTCCTGGAGTCCCTGTTCGTCCTTTTCCTTCATGGGTTTGGATGCATGGACTCCGGAATCGGTTGCAAGGGCCACAGCAGTCTAGACCGTCCTCGTAGCGACCGCAGGCGAGATCGCGGAGGCCCGGCGGGCCGGCTGCAGGGCCGCCGCGAGCCCGATCAGCCAGATGCCGAGCACGCCGCCAACCAGGTAGTACAGGTCGAGCTGGGGCAGTTCGTACTTGATCGAGATCCAGTAGCCGATCGCGAGCGCGAAGCCGCAGCCCGCGACGATGCCCGCGGTCGTGACCATCCAGTTCTCGACCAGGAAGTGCCGGACGATGTCGAGCCGCCGCGCGCCGACGGCCCGGCGCGTGCCGATCTGGCGGATGCGCGTGCTGACGTTGAAGGTCGCGAGCCCGAAGATGCCGAGCGCGGTGATCGCGAGCAGCGCGCTCGTCACGCTGGTCAGGAAGATCGCCATGTTGCGGTCGTCGAGGTACGACTGGCGGACGAAGTATTCCATCGGCCGGACCCAGCGCAGCAGCCGGTCGGGGTTGCTGGACGCGAGGTGCTCTTCGGCCGTGCGCATCAGCTCCGCCTGGCGGCCGGGCTCGGCGCGCACCATGTAGATTGCGGCCGGGCCGCTGCGGATGCGCGGCACCAGCATCACCTGACCGAGCTTGTCCCAGCCGACCCAGGAGCCGTGCATGGTCTCGATGATGCCGATGACCGTGGACGGGCGGTTCAATCCGTCATAGATCGTCTTGCCGAGCGCGTTATTGTCCTCCGGGAACAGCGCCTTTGCGAAATCCCGGGTGATGATGACCTGCGGCGCGAATTCATAGCCGTCGGTCGGCGGAAGGATTTCGTGCGGCGCGAAATTGCGGCCGGCCGCGAGCTTGACGCCGAGCGCTTCGATCGCCTGCTCGTCCACGTCAAAGTTGTTGGCCGGCACCCCGTTGTCTCCCGGCTTCGACGGCTGGCTGCTGAAGCCGTTCGAGCTGCCGCTCCCGGAAAGGGGAATGGCGCTGACGAGCGTGGCGGCCTTCACTCCGGGGAGGTCCCGCAGGTAGACGAGATCCTCCCGCCAGGACGCGTCGTAATCGAAGTCCCGGCTGAACCCGGTGCTGGCGATGATGAAGATGTTCTCGACGTCCATGCCGTGCGGCCGGTTGATCTTGTCCACACGCTGCTTGACCACGTAGATCGCATTGACGAGCACCGCAAGGCCGATCGCGATCTGCAGGGCAACCAGCAGCGCGCCGGTGCGATTGCGCCAGAGAGCCGAAGCAATGGGACGGATGTTCCAGGCTGTCATGTCACTGTGCCTTCAGGTAGACGGCCGGCGGGATGCGGCCGATCCGCCACGCGGGATAGAGCCCTGCGGCGATCGTTGCGAGAAGAGCGAGCCCGAGCGCGGTCGTGATACTCGTGACATCCACGTGCGCGATCGCCTGCGTGCCGCCGGTGTCGGTCGGGTCGAGCGTGTAGAGCGCACGCAGGCCCATCAGCATGAGCGTGCCGAGCGCGAGGCCGAACAGGGCGCCGATGCCCGAGATCACGCCGACCTCGACCAGATGCTGCAGGAACACCTGGCGACGGCTCGCGCCGAGTGCACGACGCACGCCGGTGATCGCCGCGTTGTTCAGGAACTTGGCGAGCAGCAGTCCCACCGTGTTCAGCAGGCACACCGCGAGAAACGCGAACGCCAGGCCGACGAGCACGCGGTCGTCGTTGCCGACGACGTCGTTGTCGGCCAGCCACTTGTCCACCGGCGTGAGGTGGTTGTTGATCGGCCGCTGGTGACGCCCTCCTGCTTTCTGACTCGACGCGTAGTTGTCGAGGAAGGCCTGGAATCGCTCGCGCGTCGCGGCGTCCGGCAGCTCGACCCAGGCCTGGATCCAGATGCTCTCGGAGTTCAGGAAATCCTGGTAGGTGTTGATCTCCTCCGGCTTCCAGCCATTCGTATTGCCGGCGGCGTAAATCTCGGCTGCGGCATTCCACCCGAACGGAATGTAGACCTCTTCGGACTCCTGGAGACTGCCGTTATTGACGTCGTAGAACGTCGGCATCGGCTGCCAGTGCTCGCGCACGCCGACGATGCGGAATTCCCGGTCGTCCCAGCGGATCTGCCTGCCGACACTGTTCGCACCGCCGAAGTACTTCTCGTTCATCGCGCGGGAGATCACCATCACGGGCTCCGGCGCGCGGTCGGCTTCCGCGCTCCAGGTACCGCCGTACTGGAACGGCACGTCGAAGGCGGCAAAGAAATCGGCGCTCGTCACGCGGGTCAACACGCGCTCCGGCCGCACCGCGCCGTCCTCCGTGGAGAGCACGCCGACCGCTTTGTGCATGACGACCGTGCGATCGGGAATGTCGGACTCCATGACGGCCAGCGCGTCGCGGTATGTGAGCTGCCAGGGCGGCAGTTCCGGCTTCCGGTCGTTCGGATCCTCGTTCAGATCCCAGAAGTCCATGGTGACCGCGTACAGGACGTCGTTCTTCCACCAGATCGGATTGCCGGACATCGCGCGGTACATCGTCAGCGTCATCACGCAGACCGCGATGCCGAGCGCGACCGCGCCGATCATGAGCGCCGTCAGGCCGGGATTGCGGCGCAGGTTCCGGATTGCGAGCTGGAAGTAGTAACCAAGCATGGGTGCTCTCCGCGATTCAGGCCGGGGACATCGTGGCCGCGACCGGCGCGACGCCGATGCCGGTCAGCGCCTCGTCGCGCGGCTCGTAGGGCCGGAAATCCGAGATCTGGCCGTCCACGATATGCACGTTGCGGTGCGCGCGGCGCGCGAGCTCGGGGTCGTGCGTGACCATGATCACCGTCGTCCCCATCTCGTTGATCTGCTCGAGCAGGTCCATGACCTGACGCGCCATCAGCGAATCCACATTGCCGGTCGGCTCGTCGGCGAGCAGGAAGCGCGGATCGCCGGCGAGCGCGCGGGCGATCGCGGCGCGCTGCTGCTGGCCGCCCGAGAGCTGCGAGGGCATGTGGTGCATGCGGGAGGTCAGGCCCACGACGTCGAGGGCGCTCCTGATGCGCTGTTCGCGGTCTTTCTTCGCGAGCCGCCGGTAGCGCAAAGGCACATCCACGTTGTCGAAGATGTCGAGGTCGGGAATCAGGTTGAAGCTCTGGAAGATGAAGCCGATCTTCTCGTTCCTGAGCTTCGAGCGCGCCTCATCCGACAGCCGGCTGACGTCCTCGCCGTCGAGCTTGTATGTTCCGGTGTCGAAAGTTTCGAGGAGCCCGGCGACGTTCATGAACGTCGTCTTGCCGGAACCTGACGGGCCCGTGACCGCGACGAACTCGCCGTCGCCGACCTTGAGCGAAAAATCGCGCAGTGCGTGCGTCTCGATCAGGTCCGTGCGGTAAATCTTGCTGATGCCGTGCATTTCGAGCATGGGAAAATCGCTCCTCAGTCGCTGATCAGTAATTCGGGTGCGTCGCGGAAATCGGCTAGGCCGGAAACGACGACCTGCTCGCCCGGCTCCAGCCCCTTGATCACTTCGATCTCGCCGACCGAAGCGGCGCCGAGCTCGACCGGGCGGAGCACCGCGCGGTCGCCGTCGACGACGTGAACTTGGCGCGTGCCCGACGTGATGTCGGAACTGCGCTCGAACTTGCGTGCCTTCGCGCGCTGCTCGATCACGATGCGGATGGATCCGCGCTGGCTTTGCCGCAGGCCCGCCGGCTGCGTGCCTGCAAACTTCACGCGGCCGGTCACCTGGCTCGAGCGCACTTCCGGGGAGATCGCGGTCACCAGCCCCCGATGCTGCTGGCCATCGAGCGAAATCTGCGCTTCCATGCCCGCCTTGATGTCGCGCGCATAGACGTCGGCGACCTGGAACTCCACTTCGAATGCGGTCAGGTCCACGACCGTCAGCAGCGGCGCATTCTCGGCGACGCTCGCCTTCTCGGCGGCCGCGAGATTCGCAACCATGCCGTCCACCGGCGAGCGCACCGAGAGTTCATCCACGCGGCGCTTCAGGTTGGCGACGACAAAGCCCTGGCGCTCGCGGTCCTGCCGGCGCGCGCGCAGGTCGAGATCGAGGCTCGAGCGCTCGAGATCGGCGGTTTCGCGCGCGTGTTCGTAGGAAAGCCGCGCGGATTCGCGCTCGTCCTCGGCGCGGCGCAGGTCACGCTCGGCGATCGCGCCCTTGTCCCAGGCTGACTGCGCGCGCTGGAACTCACGCTCGGCGGCGCGGATCTGCACGTTGGCGAGGTCCGACTCTTCCTGGGTGCGGAGCTTTTGCCGGCGGATCTCGATGCCCTGGCGCTGCAGCGCCGTGTCGAGGCTGTCGAGCGTCGCGCGCTCGCGCTGGTATTCGTTCTCGAGTGTCGGGCTCACGAGCGTCGCCAGCACCTGACTCGCCTTGACCGTGTCGCCGGCCCGAACCTGGTAGCTGATGTTGCCGGGCGCGACCGCAAACAGCGTCGGGCTGACGGCCGCGACCACGGTGCCCTGCGCGGAGACGTCGCGCACGAACGGGCCTTCGGTGACGGTGACGATGCGCAGCCGCTCGCGCGGGATCGTGAACTCGGACGCGGCCCAGCCGCGGAACAGTGCGATGAAGACGAGGACCAGCGCGAGCGCGCCCGCGCCGATGCCGATCTGGAGGATGCGCTTGCGGCGGTTGGGCGCCGACTCGACGGTGACGTCCTGGGCCTCGGTGCCCCGGATGGATTCATCAGTCGCCGAGCCGGCGCTTCCGCCGAGCTTCGTCAAAGGTTTGAGGCTCGTTATCTTCATGGCTTACTCAACAACTCGTATTCACCATTGCAACCGGCGTGCCAAAGTCGCCGGCTCGTGTAAAGCATTGATATTAAATGAAATATTTCTGGGCGGCGGCACGCCGCAAGTGGCCGGCCGTGTCCGCGGACACCGTCCGGACACCCTGCCGGACATCAAAGCACCGATCAGTTGAGTGCGAGATCCTTGCTGTACGTGACGTTCATGACGTTGTCGTACCAGCCCCGCACGCGCGGCGCGACCAGGTGCTTCGAGACATAGAAATAGAGCGGGATCAGTGGCACGTCCGCCAGCAGCTGGCGCTCCGCCGCGGCCAGCAATGCCGCCCGCTCCGTGCCGGACGCGGCTCCGGCCTCCTCGAGCGCAGCGTCGTAGGCGGCGCTTGCATAGCGCGGCAGGTTGATGCCGAAGCCGCCCTTCAGGATCTGCAGGAACGAGTAGGCGTCGTTGTAGTCGCCGATCCAGCTGCCACGGAACAGCACGGCCTCGCGCGCGTCGATCGCCTGCTTCAGCACGCGGAAATCCTCGGCGCGCAGCGTTACGTCCGCACCGAGCGCCTCGCGCCACATCGAGGTCACGGCGAGCGCGATGCGATCGTGCAGCGGGCTCTTGCTGTAGCGAAGCTCCACGGAAAGCGGCTTCTTCGCCGAATAACCGGCTTCCGCATATAACCGCCGCGCCTCGGCTTCCCGCGCCGCCCGGTCGAGCCCGGCCCAGTCGAAGCGCTGGCCTTCATAGCCTGCGACGCCCTTCGGCACCCAGCCGTATGCTGGCAGCTCGCCGTCGCCCAGGATCTGGCTCACGAGCCGGTCGCGGTCCACCGCCATCGCGAACGCACGGCGGAGCTTCGGCGCATCTCGGAATGGCGGCAGGTCGAGCGCGAAGCCGTAGTAATAGACGCCGACATGGGGCGCGATTCGAAGCTGCTGCGGCAGCTCGCGCTCGAGGCGCGCGACCTCGCCCGGCGGCACCGTGTAGGTGACGTCGAGATCGCCCGCCCGAAAGCGCGTGAGCTCGGTCACCGGGTCGGCGACGTGGACGTAGCGCACGGCGTCGAGGCCGTTGCCAGCGTCATTCCAGTAATGCCGGTTCCGCACCGCACCGATGTGCGAGCCGATCTGCCACTCCACGGGCACGAAGGCGCCATTCGTCACCGCCGTGCCGGGGCGCGCCGCCTCCGCCGGATGCGCCGCCAGGGTCGGGCGGTGCACCGGAAAAGTGCTCGGATGCGAGAGCATCGCGATGAAATAAGAGCTCGGCTGCGTGAGATCCACGATCAGCGTGCGCTCATCGGACACCGTGACGCCGAGCGACGCCGCCGGCTTGCGGCCCGCGACGATTTCGGTCGCGTTCAGAACCGGCTCCAGCATCAGCGCGTACTGGGAAGCGGTCGCCGGATCCACCAACCGGCGGAAGGCCGCGGCGAAATCCTCGGCGACGAGCGGATCGCCATTCGACCAGCGCGCTGTCGCGCGCAATTTAAATGTATAGCGCCGGCCGTCCTCCGACACTGACCAGGACTCGGCGGCGCCGGGAATCGCCATGCCGTCCGGCGCCATGGACACGAGGCCCTCGTAGCAATCGCGCAGGATCGTCATCGCCGCTTCCATGCGCGCGAGCTGCGGGTCGATCGAATCCGGCTCGCTGCCGTTGCCGCGGCGCAGTTCCGCCGCATCGTCCGGGCCCGGGTTTCCGCAACCGGCCGCCAGGCCGAGAAAGGCGATCGCCGCGGCTGCGCATGCGGCGAAGCCTGCCCGCTTCATGCGGCGCGAGTGCGCTTCTTCAGGTGCACGAGCAGGATGGAGATGGTCGCGGCGGTGATGCCGGGCAGGCGCGAAGCCTGGCCGAGGGTGTCCGGCCGGCATTTCGCGAGGCGCTCGCGCGCCTCGTGGGACAGGCCGGCGACCACGGCATAGTCAATGCCGGTGGGCAGGCGTGTGTCCTCATTCCGGCGCTGGCGCTCGACCTCGGCGTGCTGGCGCTCGATATAACCCGCGTACTTAGCCTGCGCTTCGATCGCGAGCGTCGCCTGCTCGACCAGCCGCGGATCGGACCCTTCCGGCACGCGGCCGGCCTCGACCGCATCCCACTTGGCGCAGAAGAATCCCCAGCGCACATCGTCAACGAGTCCGAGTTCGCGCGCGATCGGTGTCAGGCGCAGGTCCGCGTTGTCCTCGCGGAGCAGCAGCCGGTGCTCCGCGCGGCTCGTGAACATGCGATAGGGCTCGATCGCGCCCTGGGTGATGAGATCGTCCA
Organism: Steroidobacteraceae bacterium; assembly: GCA_035513555.1. GTDB lineage: Bacteria > Pseudomonadota > Gammaproteobacteria > Steroidobacterales > Steroidobacteraceae > SCUD01. The sequence continues at coordinate 26,748 of DATKBY010000007.1, forward strand.
CCAGCACGCCGAGATAGGCGGCATCTCGGCGCGGCGACCAGCGCCCGCGATCGAAGGCGGCCAGCGCCGCGTTGATGCCCGCGAGCAGGCCCTGGGCGGCGGCTTCCTCGTAACCGGTCGTGCCATTGATCTGGCCTGCGAACCAGAGGCCGGCGAGCGGCTTCGTCTCGAGGCTGTCGTGGAGGCCGCGCGGATCGAAGTAGTCGTACTCGATCGCGTAGCCCGGCCGCGTGATCTCCACCTGCTCGAACCCGCGGATGCTGCGCACGAACTCGAGCTGCACGTCCGCGGGAAGGCTCGTCGAGATGCCGTTCGGATAGACGATGGGCGTGTCGAGGCCCTCGGGCTCGACGAAGATCTGGTGCGAGGTCTTTGCGGCGAAGCGCACGACCTTGTCCTCGACCGAAGGGCAATAGCGCGGGCCGACGCCCTCGATGATCCCGGTGAACATCGGCGAGCGATGGGTCGCGCCGCGGATGATCTCGTGCGTGCGCTCGTTGGTCGCCGTGATGTGGCAGGGACGCTGTGGCGGATGCCCGTCGCGCCAACCGAGGAACGAGAACACGGGGCGCGGCTCGTCGCCCGGCTGGCGCTGCATTTCGGAGTAATCGAGTGTGCGCCCGTCGAGACGCGGCGGCGTGCCGGTCTTCAGGCGGCCGACGGCGAACGGGAGTTCGCGCAGCCTCGCGGCGAGGCGATTCGACGGCGCATCGCCCACGCGACCGCCTTCGCTGCTCTCGAGGCCAACGTGCATGCGCCCGCCGAGAAAGGTGCCGACGGTCAGCACGATCGAACGCGCGCTGATCGTTGCGCCGGCCGTCGTCGCGATACCGGTCACGCGCCCGCCCGTGACGATGAGATCCGCCGCTTCGCCTTCATGCTGGTCAAGATTCGGCTGCGCGCGCAGCAGGTCCTGGATCGCGCGCTTATAAAGGTTGCGGTCCGCCTGCGCACGCGTCGCGCGCACGGCCGGTCCCTTGCTCGCATTCAGCGTGCGGAACTGGATGCCGGCGCGATCCGCGGCACGCGCCATCGCCCCGCCCATCGCGTCGATTTCGCGCACGAGATGGCCCTTGCCGATGCCGCCGATGGCGGGGTTGCAGCTCATCTGGCCGATCGTATCGAGGCGCTGGGTCACGAGCAGCGTGTGCGCGCCGCTGCGGGCGGCCGCGAGGGCCGCCTCGGTGCCGGCGTGTCCGCCGCCGATGACGATGACGTCGTACGAGTGCATGTCCGGGCCTGTTTTGGGGGCGGTATGGTAACGCGATTCGGCTGCGACGGAGCGAGTGCGGGCAGCGCCGGGGCGTAGCGAGCGGGGGCCCGTCTGCGTCATGCTGTCCGGAGACTCGTACCGGAGCACGGACATGCGAGGCGTGATGGCCATATTCATCTGCGGGCTGACGGTCTCCGCCGGCGCATTGGCGGCGACACCGGAGGAAGCCGCGCGGCTGTTCGAGGCGCGGGACTGGGACAGGGCCGCCGCGGCGTACCAGAAACTGGTCGCCGCGAGTCCCGGCAACCCCGTTGCGTGGCTGCGTCTCGCGAGCGCCCGCGCCGCCAGCGGCGAAACCGACCAGGCGCTCGAGACGCTGAAATCCTGGGCCGTGGCCGGCCCCATTCGCTATCACGCGGTCATGGCGGCGCCGGAACTGAAGTCGCTGCAGGGCGATCCGCGATTCAGCGCGCTGATGGAACCCCACAAGCCCTGCAATAGTCCGGAATTCCGCCAGTTCGATTTCTGGCTCGGTGAGTGGGATGTCATGGCGCCCGCGACGCCGGGTTCCAGCAGCCGCAGCCGCATCACGCGCATCAACGGCGGCTGCACGATTCTCGAGCAGTACACGACGCCGCTCGGCTACGAAGGAACGAGCCTCAATTTCTATGACGCGCAGCGCAAGTTCTGGCACCAGACCTGGATCGACAACCAGGGCGGCGCGCTCTACCTGGAAGGCGCGCTGCAAGGCAATTCGATGGTGCTATCGACGACGGCCGGCAAGGAGAGCATCCAGCGCATCACCTGGACGCCGCTCGATGACGGCCGCGTGCGCCAGCACTGGGAAGCGACGACCAACGCCGGCAAGACCTGGTCGACCGTTTTCGACGGCTACTACGCGAAGCGCGCTGCTCCCTAAAGGGGTCGCATCCCCTTTTTTGTATGATCACGCGGTGACCGACCGTCTGCATTCGCGCGCCGGGCTGATGGCGGCCTTCTTGTTGGGTGCGCTCTTTGGCCACCTCGCTGGCGCGAAGCCAGTCCTCGAAGACTGCCGCATCAGCGATGCCGACGGGCTCGTCTCGATCGCGGCGCGCTGCGGGCGGCTCGCCGTGCCCGAGAATCCCGCCGAGCCGGACGGCCACACCATTGACCTCGCGATCGCGGTCGTGCCCGCCATCGCGACCCGGGCGAAACCCGATCCGGTATTCCTGCTCGCGGGCGGGCCGGGACAGGGTGCGATCGAAGCCTACGCACCGGTCCTCGGCGCGTACGCGGGCCTGCGCCGCGAGCGCGATATCGTGCTCGTGGACCAGCGCGGCACCGGCGGCTCGAATCGCCTCGACTGCGACATGCCGGAAGACGCCATCGAATCCGACGAACTCACGCCGGATCAGCTACGGGAACTCGCGCGCGACTGCCTCGCGGCGCTCCCGGGCCGCCCGCAGTTCTATACAACCAGCATCGCGGTCAGAGACCTGGAGGCGGTTCGCTCCGCGCTCGGCTATGCCAAGCTCAACCTGATCGGCGGCTCCTACGGCACGCGCGTCGCGCAGCACTATGCCCGGCGCTTTCCCGGCCGCACGCGCTCGATCGTGCTCGATGCGGTCGTGCCGCCGACGCTCGCGCTGGTGCCGCAGATCGCCATCGAATCGCAGCGCGCCCTCGATCGCGTATTCGAGCGCTGCGCCGCCGATACCGACTGCAACGAACGATTTCCCGCCCTCGCGGAACAGTTCGCGCGCGTGGATGCACGGCTGAAGCGTGCCCCGATTCCGGTCAGCCTCGCCGATCCGGTGACGGGCGAGACCCGCAAGCTCGACGTGACGCGCGGCCACTTGATCACGATGGCGCGCATGCTGACCTATTCGGCGCGCATGGCGTCGCTGCTGCCGCTCGTATTGCACGAGGCGGCGACCAACGGCAACTATGCGCCGCTCGCCGCCCAGGCCGAGATGATCGGCGACGACCTCGAGCGCATGATCGCGATGGGCATGCATCACTCGGTCGTCTGCGCGGAAGATGCGCCGCGCTTCGCGGGCGCCGTGGACCGCGCGGAGCTCGAGCGCACCTATCTCGGTCCGCTGATGCAGGACGGCATGACGGCGATCTGCGAAGTCTGGCCACGCGGCCCCGTGGATCCCGACTTCGGCGAGCCGCTCGCCTCTGCCGTGCCGGCGTTGCTGCTGTCCGGCGGCTTCGATCCCGCGACACCCGCCGAGTACGGCGCCACCGCGGCCGCGGGTTTCGAACGCTCGCTGCACGTCGTCGTGCCCGGCCAGGGCCACGGGCAGGCGCGCCTGTACTGCGTACAGCGCCTCATCCGCGGCTTCATCGACGCGGCCTCCGCGGCGGATCTCGACACGGCCTGCGTGGACCAGATCCGGCCGGCCCCCTTCTTCCTGTCATTCAGCGGCAGCGCGCCATGATCCGGGTCGAGGGTCTCAGCCGAAGCTTCGGGGCGGTGCGCGCGATCGATGGCGTCAGTTTCGAGGCGCGCGACGGGCGCATCACGGGCCTGCTCGGTCCGAACGGCGCAGGCAAGTCGACGACGCTGCGCGTGCTTTACACGGTGCTCCGGCCCGATGCGGGGACCGCGGCCGTCGACGGCATCGACGTCACGGCGGATCCGCTCGCGACGCGACGCGCGATCGGCGTGCTGCCGCATGCCGCCGGGATTTATCCGCAGCTCACGGCGCGCGAGAACGTCGCCTATTTCGGCGAGCTGCACGGTCTCCTGCCCTCTGACTGCGCACGCCGCGTCGAGGAGCTGCTGGCCGAACTGGAAATGGCGGACTTCGCCGACCGCCGCGCGAAGGGCTTCTCACAGGGTGAGCGCATCAAGGTCGCGCTCGCCCGCGCGCTGGTGCATTCCCCGAAGAACCTGCTGCTCGACGAGCCGACCAACGGCCTCGACGTGATGGCGACGCGGGCGCTCCGCGCCGTGATCCGGAAACTCCGCGGCGCCGG
>DATKBY010000008.1:0-2667 GCA_035513555.1 Steroidobacteraceae bacterium
ACCGGCGCCCGAAACGCGCACCGCGAAAATGCCCGCGACCGGCGACACGCGGCGATGCAGTCGGATATTCGCCGTGGGGAATCCGAGCCGCGCGCCGAGTGCCTGGCCCGCGATGACCCGTCCGCCGATGCGGAACGAGCGTCCGAGCAGCGCGCGCGCTTCGCCGAGCTGGCCCGCCGCGAGCGCTTCGCGCACCCGGCTCGAGCTCACGACGTTGCCGGCAACACGGTGCGGCACGACTTCATCGACCGCGAATCCGCGTGACATGCCGGCACGGCGCAGTATCGCGACATCGCCGTCGCGGCCCCGCCCGAACCGGAATCCCTCGCCGATCACCACGCGTTTCGCCCTCATCGCTTGAACCAGCACCTGCCCGATGAATGTATCCGCGTCCATGCCGGCAAGCGCAGCACCGAACCGCAGCACCCGCAATTCGACAATACCGGACGCGGCCAATGCTTCCGTCTTGTCCCTCAACCGCATCAACCGGGCCGGCGCCTGCGCAGGCGCAAAATATTCGCGCGGGTGCGGCTCGAATGTGAGCACGGCCGCAGGCAGGCCTGCTGCGCGGCCGCGTTCCGTCAGGACGGCCAGGATCGCCTGATGCCCGAGATGCAGGCCGTCGAAATTGCCGATCGCGACGGCGCACCCGCGGTCGTCATGCCGGCAGGGGGTCAAACCGCGTCGGATCAACATGGTCCCGCCGCATTCCCAGGAATCCTGCCGGCACGATTATAATGACTTCAGGTCGCGGGGGCGCGCGCCGGCGATCCACAGGGCCGCGAAGTAAATGAAAGCGCCGCCCGCGATGCAGAGCGCAAGCTGCGTCATGCGCTCCATGGCGCCCCAGGCCGTCCAGCGCAGCCAGTCGCCCGATGCCCACCACAGGAATCCCGCCATCGCGATGCTCGCGAACAGCACCTGCGGCAGCAGCCGCTTCAGGAGCGGCGTCGGTGCGTAAACGCCCTGGCGCCGCAGCCCGCGATAGAGCAGCGTAGCGTTCAGGAGCGCGGACATTCCGGTCGACAGCGCGAGCAAGGCATGGGGCACGGCGAATCCGGCCAGGTGCGCCGGCACGACGACGCCCAGGTTGAAGCCCATGTTGACCGACAGCGCGATGATGCCGACCTTGACCGGGGTCCGCGTGTCCTGGCGGGCGAAGTACCCCGGCGCCAGCACTTTCACCAGCGAAAAGCCGATCAGCCCGAGCGAGTACGCCATCAGCGCGTAACCGCACATCAGCACGTCGTTCGCGCCGAAAGCACGGTAACCGAAGATCGTCGCGATCAGCGGTCCGGCAAGCATCAGCAGGCCGACCGCCGCCGGCGTCGCGATCGTGATCGTCAGGCGCAGCGCCCAGTCGAGCGTCGTGCTGAATTTGTCCGCCGACTGGTTGGCGTGATGGGACGAGAGCCCGGGCAGGATCACGGTCGCGAGCGCGATCGCAAAGACGCCCATCGGAAACTCGACGAGCCGGTCCGCGTAGTAGAGCCAGGAGATGCTGCCGACCATCAGGAAGGACGCGATGATCGAATCGAGCAGCAGCGACACCTGCGCAACCGACGATCCGAAGATCCCGGGCAGCATCAGCCTGGCAATGCGCCGCACGCCCTCGTGCGCGAGGTCGAAGCGCGGCTTGGGCAGGAGGCCGAGCTTGTACAGCGCCGGAAACTGCGCGACGAGCTGCACGACGCCCGCGACGAACACGCCGATCGCGAGCACCAGGCCCGGATTCGAGAAGTTCGGCGCGACCACGCCCGCGGCGACGATCATGACCACGTTGAGCAGCGTCTGGTTGAAGGCCGGCACGGCGAAGCGGCCGTAACTGTTCAACACACCGCTGCCAAGCGCGACCAGCGAGATGAAGAACATGTACGGAAAGGTGAAGCGCAGCATCTCCACGGTGCGGTCGAACCGGCCGCCGTCCTCGTGGAAACCCGGCGCGAACACATAGGCGAGCACCGGCGCCGCGATCACGCCGACCAGCGTGATTGCGAACAAGATCGTCCCGAAGACGCCCGCGACGCCCGCCGTCAGCGCGCGCACCTCGGCATGGTCACGATGGATCCGGTACTCGGAAATTACCGGCACGAAGGCCTGCGAGAACGCGCCTTCCGCAGTCAGCCGACGGAGGAAATTCGGGATCTTGAACGCCACCAGGAAGGCGTCCATGAAGGCGCTTGCGCCGAAGGCCTGTGAATAGACCATGTCACGCAACACCCCCGTGACCCGCGACAGCAGGGTCAGGGAGCCGACGATGGTGGTATTTCGCATGAATCCGTGGGACATGCGCCGGGCACTATAGCGCGTTGACAACCCGCCCCTGCACCCGGACAATGCGCGCCCTCATGGCCAACACCAAATCAGCCGAAAAGCGCGCCCGCGAAGCCATCGTTCGCCGCGCCCGCAACGTCGCCCATCGCAGCAAGGTGCGCAGCGCCGTGCGCAAGGTGATCGAAGCCATCAATGCCGGAAAGAAGACCGAGGCGGCGGCCGCGCTGAAGGTCGCATCGCCGATCATCGATTCGATGGCGCGCAAGGGCATCATCCACAAGAACAAGGCCGCGCGGCACAAGAGCCGGCTCGCAGGCCAGATCAAAGCCATCAAGTAATTAAAAGGGGACGCACCCCTTTCAAAGGGATGCGACCTCTTTTAGTATCCCTTTT
>DATKBY010000009.1:0-42497 GCA_035513555.1 Steroidobacteraceae bacterium
CGCGCCAACATCGCTGCCGGCTGGTGTGCGGTGGTGGCCGCGCTGCTGGCCGCTTGAGCCCGGGGATTTTGGGTAACATGAGCGCCCTTTTGGTTGGAGGGTGCGAGATTCCCATGTATTCCGAGTCGATGACGATCGAGCGCTTCGATCCGGATCTGGCACAGGCCATCAATGCCGAACGGCTGCGCCAGGAAGAACACATCGAGCTGATCGCCTCGGAGAACTATGCCAGCCCGCGCGTGCTAGAGGCGCAGGGTTCGGTGCTGACCAACAAGTACGCCGAGGGCTATCCGGGCAAGCGCTACTACGGTGGGTGCGAGCACGTCGACGTGGTCGAGCAGCTGGCCATCGACCGGGCCAAACGCCTGTTTGGCGCCGACTTCGCCAATGTTCAGCCCCATTCGGGCAGCCAGGCCAATACCGCCGCCTTCCTGGCGCTGATCAATCCCGGCGACACCATGCTCGGCATGAGCCTCGACCATGGCGGCCACCTGACGCACGGCTCGAAGGTCAATTTCTCCGGCCGGCTGTTCCGGGCGGTTAGCTACGGCCTGAAGGCCGACGATGGCCGCATCGACTATGACCAGATGGAGCAGGTGGCGCTGGCCGAGAAGCCGAAACTGATTGTGGCCGGCTTCTCCGCCTACTCGCGACATCTGGATCTGGCGCGTTTCCGTCGCGTCGCAGATGCGGTGGGTGCGTACCTGCTGGTGGACATGGCACATGTGGCTGGCCTGGTGGCCACCGGCCTGTCACCCAATCCGGTGCCATTTGCCGACGTGGTGACCAGCACCACGCACAAGACCCTGCGCGGCCCGCGCGGTGGCCTGATCCTGGCGCGCGCCAATCCCGCGATCGAGAAGAAACTCAACTCGCTGGTGTTTCCGGGAATCCAGGGTGGGCCGCTGATGCACGTGATCGCGGCCAAGGCGGTGGCCCTGCTCGAGGCGCTGTCGCCGGATTTCCAGGCATACCAGCAGCAGGTCGTCGCGAACGCCCGTGCCATGGCCAGGACGCTGCAGGACCGCGGGCATCGCGTCGTGTCCGGCGGAACCGACAACCACCTGTTCCTGCTCGACCTGATCGGCCGGGACTACACCGGCAAGGATGCAGACGCGGCGCTCGGCAGCGCGCACATCACCGTCAACAAGAACGCCGTTCCGAACGATCCGCGTCCGCCTTTCGTCACGAGCGGATTGCGGATCGGCACGCCGGCGATCACGACGAGGGGACTTGGCGAACCGGAAGCCCGGCAGGTAGGCGGCTGGATCGCGGACGTGCTGGATGCGATGGGCGACGGGACGGCCATCGAGCGCGTGCGCGCCGAAGTCCTTACGATCTGCGGGCGTTTCCCCGTATACGCCTGAAGGCACCGGAGGGCGGCAGTGCACTGCCCATTCTGCAATCACGACGATACCAAGGTGACGGATTCGCGGCTCGCGGGCGAGGGCCATCAGATCCGCCGGCGGCGCGAATGCCAGGCCTGTGGCGAGCGCTTCACGACATTCGAGACCGCGGAACTCGTGATGCCGCAGGTCGTGAAGAACGACCAGTCGCGCCAGCCATTCGACGAGCACAAGCTGCGAGGCGGCATCATGAAGGCGCTGGAGAAGCGTCCGGTCGGTCGCGAAGAGGTCGAGTCCGCGATCGAGCGCATCAGCCATCGGCTGCGCACATTCGGGGAGCGGGAGGTCGCGTCGCGAACGGTCGGCGAGATCGTCATGGAGGAATTGCGCCTGCTCGACGAGGTGGCCTACGTACGTTACGCATCGGTTTACCACCGGTTCAAGGATGTCGATTCCTTCCGCGAACAGATCGAGAAGCTCGGCAAGGGCCGCCCCGGCGACCCGGCCGCGGGGCAGATGTCGCTGCTGCCATCGCAGGGTCGCGACGCGCGCAGCAAGCGATGAATGCGTCAGACGACGTGGCCCGGGACCACATGCAGCGGGCGCTGGAACTGGCCAGGCGCGGTCTCCGGAGCACCGATCCGAATCCGCGCGTCGGCTGCGTCATTGCCGCAGGCGAGCGGGTGATCGCAGAAGGCTGGCACGAACGCGCTGGCCTGCCGCATGCCGAGGCGATGGCGCTGGCGGCGGCGGGATCCGGCGCCCGCGGTGCGACCGCCTATGTGACGCTCGAGCCCTGCTGTCATCAGGGCCGCACGCCGCCTTGCGCCGACGCGCTGATCGCCGCCGGCATCAAGCGTGTCCACTACGCGGTGCGCGACCCCAATCCGCGCGTCAGCGGGGGCGGAGCCGCGCGCCTTGCCGCAGCCGGCATCGAGGTCGAGGAAGGTCCGCTCGCCGATCAGGCGCGTGCGCTGAATGCGGGCTTCCTGTCGCGCATGGAGCGCGGCCGGCCCTGGCTGCGGCTGAAGCTGGCGGCAAGCCTGGACGGCGGCACGGCGCTTGCGAACGGTGAGAGCCGCTGGATCACGGGAGTCGGCGCACGCGCCGACGTTCAACAGCTCCGGGCGCGGTCCTCGGCCGTGATGACGGGTGTTGCGACCATCCTCGCGGATAATCCGCGTCTTGACGTTCGCTTGCCTGAAGCCACGCGGCAGCCGCTTCGGGTCGTGCTGGATTCGGGACTGCGAATGCCGCCGACCGCGCGCGTTGTCACGCCGCCCGGGCGGCTGCTGGTGCTGACCGCGAGCCGCGATGCCGCGCGCCGCGCGGCGCTCGCGCAGGCAGGCGCGGAGTTGCTCGATGTTCCCGCCGGTGAACGGGGTCTCGATCTGCCGGCCGCTCTCGGACTGCTTGCCGGGCAGGAGGAGATCAACGAGCTGCTGGTCGAATGCGGGCCGACGCTCGGCGGCGCGCTGCTCGCCGCAGGGCTGGTGGATGAGTGGATCCTCTACATAGCGCCGGTGCTGCTCGGCGCCGACGCGCGGCCGGTTGCGGAGATCCCGGCGATCTCGGCGATGAAGGATCGCATGGCGTTCTCGATCGTGGATCAGCGCCTCATCGGCGGCGACCTCCGCCTCACGCTGATGCCGGACCGGAACTGAGCGGCCGTGTTTACCGGCATCGTGCGCGTCATCGGGCATGTGGTCTCCGTGCGGCAGGCCGGTGGTGCGCTCGAGCTCGAGATCGGCTGCGGCCGCCTGCCGTCCGGGACATGGAAAGCGGGCGACAGTATCTGTGTCGCGGGCGTTTGCCTGACAGTCTCCAGCATCGGACCGGAGAGCTTCCGGTCGGTCGCATCGGCGGAGACGCTCGGTTGCACGACGCTCGGCCGCCTGTCACCGGGCGACCCGGTGAATCTCGAGCCGGCGCTGGCATCCGGCGGCCTGCTGGGAGGCCACTTCGTGACAGGCCATGTCGACGGCGTGGCGCGGATCGACGAAGCCCGCGAAGTTGCCGGTTCGCTCCGGTTCGTGATTGCGCCACCGCCATCGGTCGCGCGCCTGGTGGCATCCAAGGGATCGGTGACCATCGATGGCGTCAGTCTCACCGTGAATGAAGTGGCCGGCGAGACCTTCGGAGTCAACGTCGTGCCGCATACGCGCGCCGCAACGACGCTTGGCTCGGTCCGGAAGGGCCAGGCCGTGAATCTCGAAGTCGATATCCTGGCGCGCTACCTCGAACGCCTGCTCGACCAACGCGTGAAACCATGAACAGCATCGACGAACTGGTCAGCGAGCTGCGCGCCGGGCGCATGGTCGTCGTTGTCGATGACGAAGATCGCGAGAATGAGGGCGACCTGGTTGTCGCGGCGGCGCGCGTGCGGGCCGAGGACATCAATTTCATGGCGCGGTTCGGGCGCGGGCTGATCTGTCTGACCATGACACCGGAGCGTTGCGCGGCGCTGCGACTGCCGCTGATGGTCGGGCAGGGGGGCGACCGGCACGGCACGAATTTCACCGTCAGCATCGAAGCGGCGCAGGGCGTTACGACGGGCATCTCCGCGCAAGACCGCGCGCTGACCGTCACGACGGCGGTCGCGCCCGGCGCGCGCCCGGAAGACCTGCGCCAGCCGGGGCATGTCTTTCCGTTGATGGCGCGCCCCGGCGGCGTGCTCGCCCGTGCCGGACACACGGAAGCGGGCTGCGATCTCGCGCGGCTTGCCGGTTTCGAGCCGGCATCGGTGATCGTCGAGATCCTGAACGAGGACGGTTCGATGGCCCGCCGGCCGGATCTCGAGCGGTTTGCGGCCGGACACGGGCTGAAGATCGGCTCGATCGCCGATCTGATCCGTTACCGGCTGGCGAACGAAAGCAGCATCGACCGCGTGGCCGACCGCATGATCGAAACGGAATTCGGCCCGTTCCGCATGGTCTGGTACGAAGACCGCGTCCACCAGACGTTGCATGCGGCGCTGGTGCGCGGGGCGCCGCGCGCATCGGAGCCGGTGCTGGTTCGCGTGCACGTGCATGATGTGCTGCGGGACGATTTCGCGCTGCAGCCGGTCAATGATGGCTGGACGCTGCGTGCGGCGCTTGCGCGCATCGCGCGCGAGGAAGCGGGCATTCTGGTCGTACTGCGGCAGCAGGACGCCACCGGTGCGCTGCTGCAATCGCTGCGTGCCGCCCGGCAGCCGCTGGACGCAGGCGATGCGGCGGCCGAAGGCGGCACGGTGCTGCGGACCCACGGCATCGGCGCGCAGATTCTGCGCGATCTCGGCGTGCGCCGCATGCGCGTGTTGTCCGCGCCGCGGCAGCTGCGCGGCATCGCCGCCTTCGGACTTGAAATCACCGGTTACGAGGACTGAGCGGCGTCGCGAGGGCGTTATACTCCGGGCATGCGCGGCGTGAGCGTCATCGAAGGGGATCTGGATGCGGCGGGGCTGCGCATTACGATCGTCGCGGCGCGATTCAACGAATCGATCGTCGAGCGCCTGCTCGGTGGCGCCGTGGAAACGCTGCTCCAGCACGGTGCGGCGCCGTCGGCGCTGTCGATCGTGCGGGTGCCCGGCGCATTTGACCTGCCGGTGATCGCGCGCAAGGTCGCCGAGGCCGGACGACCGGACGCGATCATCGCCGTCGGCGCCGTGATTCGCGGCGAGACCGCGCATTTCAATTACGTCGCCGGCGAGTGCGCGTCGGGACTGGCGCGCATCGCGGACGATACCGGCATACCGATCGCATTCGGCGTACTGACCACCGATTCCGTCGAGCAGGCCGAGGAGCGCGCCGGCGGCGGCGAAGGCAACCGCGGCGCCGACGCTGCGCTCGCGGCGATCCGGCTCGCGACGCTGATCCGAAAGCTGGGTCAACGACCGTGACGAATGCATCGCGCCAGTCCGCGCAGGCGCGCAGCGCCGCCCGCAGGCTGCTCGTCCAGGCGCTCTATCAACGCCTGGTCGGCGGACAGGACTGGCAGGAACTGCACGGGCAGTACAGCACCGACCCGAATTTTCCGCGCGCCGACGACGCGTACTTCCGCCTGGCGCTGGAGGCGGTCTGCAACGGGGCGGCATCGCTCGACGAGGAATTGCGGCGTCATTCGGACATCGAACCCGCGCGGCTCGATCCGGTCGAACATGCCATCCTGCAGCTGGGACTCTGGGAACTGATGTCGCAGTCTGATATTCCCTACAAGGTCGTCATCAATGAAGCGGTCGGACTGGCCAGGCGTTTCGGCGCGACCGATGGTTACCGCTACGTGAACGCCGTGCTCGACAAGGCCTCGCGCGGGCTCCGCGCGACGGAACGCGGCGAGGTCGCCTGAACCCCTCATGCCGTCCCGCGAGTTCGAACTGATCGATCGGCATTTCACGCGCCGCGGCGCCGCGCGCAGCGACCTGCTGCTCGGCGTCGGGGACGACGCCGCGCTCGTTGCGCCGCCGGCGGGCGCCGAACTCGTGCTGACGCTCGACACGATCGTCGAGCACTCGCATTTCCCCGCGGGCATGGACGCGCGCTTCGTCGGCCACCGGGTACTGGCGGTGAATCTGTCGGATCTCGCAGCCATGGGCGCGGAGCCCGCCTGGGCGCTCCTCGGCCTCACGCTGCCCTCGGCCGACGAGCACTGGCTCACGGGATTCTCCTCGGGCCTCGATGCCCTCGCGCGCCGGTCGGGCGTGGCGCTCGCCGGCGGCGACACGACGCGCGGACCGTTGACAGCGACGATTGCGCTCGCCGGCACGGTGCCGGCGGGGCAGGCTCTCCGGCGCGACGGGGCAGAGCCCGGCGACGACCTGTGGATCAGCGGTACGCCGGGCGACGCTGCCGCGGGGCTTGCGATCCTGCAAGGCCGGCTGCCGGGGCAGGGCCGCGCGCGCGATGCGCTGCTGCACCGCTTCCAGCTGCCCGAAGCGAGAGTCGCGCTCGGCGTGGCGCTGCGCGGCATCGCGACCGCGTGCATCGACGTCTCAGACGGGCTGGCGGGGGATCTGGCAAAGCTCTGCGCCGCCAGCCGTGTCGGCGCGGACATTGACAGCCGGGAATTACCGCTGTCGGCCGGACTATGTTCCGTCGCGGGTCCCGAAGCGAGGCTGCGCTTCGCGCTCGGCGGCGGTGACGATTACGAATTGCTGTTCACTGCGCCGGCTGCGGAACGCGCCCGGCTGGCCGCGCTGGAAGCGGGCGCCGTACTGCGGCGGATCGGCGTCGTCAGCGAGGACGCGGGCGTGCGCATCGATGGCGCGCCGCCCGAGCGAGAGCCGGGTCACGGTTTCGACCACTTCGGAGACTGACCCCGAGGCTGCGGACGAAGCGCGATCCGGGTCACGGTTCCATCCCGGTTTGACGAAATATGCTCACTCGGTCTCCGGAGGCTTCCGCCTGCCGGACTGGCTGGAGGAGTTCGCCATCGTAACCGCAACTGTGCCGACCATCCGACGACCCGCGGAGGGCGATGCGGGCATCGGCGAGCGCATCGGCAAGTACGAAGTGATCCGGGAAGTCGGCAAGGGCTCCACCGGCACGGTTTACCTCTCGCACGATGCGAATTACGGCCGCGACGTCGCGATCAAGGCCTACCGGATCGCCGGCGACGAAGACCCCGCCCGCGCCAAGGTCGCGCGCAAGATGTTCCTGTCCGAGGCGCACATGGTCGGGATGCTGCAGCACCCGAACATCATGCCGATCTACGACGCGGGCGAGGAGAACGGCTACTACTACGTCGTCACCGAATTCATCCACGGCGCGCGGACACTCTCCGCGTACACGCGCCCCAACAATCTCCTGCCGATCGAAGACGTGCTGACATTGATGTTCAAGTGCGCAAAGGCGCTGCATTACGCCCACTCGCGCGGCGTGATTCACCGCGACATCAAGCCCAGCAACCTGATGCTGACCACCGACAGCGACCTGCGCCTGATCGATTTCGGCATCGCGCTGCACGCTGACGCGGATTTCTCGCGCATCGAGGGCATTGCCGGCAGCCCGAGCTACATGTCGCCGGAGCAGGTGCAGTCGTTCGAGTTGACCAACCATTCCGACCTGTATTCGCTCGGTGCCGTGATGTACGAGTTGCTGACCGGCCACCGGCCGTTCCGCGCGGGCGCGCTCGCAAAGCTGCTGCACCAGATCGTGTACGCGACGCCGCCGCCGATGCTGTCAATCAGGGATGACCTGCCGCCGGAGCTGGAAGTCGTGGTCGCGACGGCGATGCACAAGGAACCCGACAAGCGCTATCCGAATGGCGCGGAGTTCGCCAATGCGATCGCGAAGATACATGCGCAGCAGCGTTCGCAGTCGGGCCGGGTCGACCGCCAGGAGCATTTCAACCTGCTGCGGCGGCTGAAGTTCTTTCACGATTTCTCGTCCGGCGAGATCTGGGAGGTGCTGCGCGCCGGCACCTGGCAGACGCACGCGCGCGGCGACGAAATCGTGCGGGCGGGCGGCGTCGACGACCGCTTCTATGTGATCGTCAGCGGCAACTGCTCGGTCGAGCGCGACGGCGTCAGGATCGGCCGGCTCGAGGCCGGCGACTGCTTCGGCGAGACGAGCTACCTGCGCGGCGCGAAACGCCAGGCCGCGGTCGTGGCCGGCGACGAGGTGACGCTGCTGCAGGTCAGCTCGACGCTGCTGGAACAGGCATCCTCCGCGTGCCAGCTGCGCTTCAACAAGGTGTTTCTCCGGGCGCTGATCTCGCGCCTCCAGAACGGCGAATCTCGCGTCGCGAGCTAGCCGGCCCGCCAGGGGCGGGCCGGTCAGCACACTAGGTTGACTCGGTGTCCTTGTCGTGCTCGACTCGTGCGTAAGCCGAGTGGTTGTGAATCGACTCGAAGTTCTCTGATTCCACGCTGTAGGCGCGGATGCGCTCGTCGGAATTGAGCCTGAGCGCGATGTCGCGGACCATGTCCTCGACGAACTTCGGGTTGTCGTAGGCGCGCTCGGTCACGTACTTCTCGTCGGGCCGCTTCAGGATGCCGTAGAGCTCGCAGCTAGCTTCCTGCTCCGCGATATCGATCAGCTCCTCGAGCCACACGTGCTCGGCGATGCGCACGCGAATCGTGATGTGGGAGCGCTGATTGTGAGCGCCGTAATCGGAGATTTTCTTGGAGCACGGGCAGAGGCTCGTGACCGGCACGATGACCTTAAGCCAGGTCTCGACCCTGTCGTTCTTCAGTTCGCCCGCGAGCGTTGCGCGGTAGTCGAGCAGGCTCTGCACGCCGCTGACCGGCGCCTTCTTCATGATGAAGTACGGGAAACTCATTTCGAGGTGCCCGGCTTCGGAGTCGAGGCGCAGCGCCATCTGCTCGAGCATCGCGTTGAACGATTCGACCGAGATTTCCTGTTCGTGCTCGTTCAGGATCTCCACGAACCGCGACATGTGCGTGCCCTTGAAGTTGTGCGGCAGGTGCACGTACATGTTGAAATTCGCGATCGTGTGCTGTTCTCCGCCCGAACGGACCTTGACCCGGACCGGGTGGTAGATGTCCTTGATGCCGACGCGGTCGATCGGGATCCGGCGCGTGTCCTGGCGGCCCTGCACGTCGTCGATGATCGGCGTGACCGCGCAGCTGGAAGGTTTCGCATTCATCGCGAAATCATACCATGGCGGTACTGATTAGCCGGCCGGGAGCGCGCGCGGCAGCGACTGGCCCCGCCAGAATCGGTCGATGGCGGCCCTGATGGAAGGAAGATCGAGGCCGGCCGCGGCCAGGTTGTCCTCGCGCGTGCCGTGCTCGACGAAGGCATCGGGCACGCCGATCTGCAGTACGGGAATGGAAGCTCCGATACGCTGCAGGTGCTCGAGCACCGCCGAGCCCGCGCCGCCCGCGACGGCATTCTCCTCCAGCGTGACGATTGCGCGGTGTTCCGCGGCGACGGTCGCGACCAGCGCTTCGTCGAGCGGCTTCACGAAGCGCATGTTGACGAGCGTCGCGTCGAGCGACTCGGCAATCGCGGCCGACGGCGTCACCATCGTGCCGAAGGCGAGCAGCGCGAGGCCGCTGCCGCCGTGCCGCCGCGTTTCGGCCCGCCCGACCGGCAAGGCCTGCATGGCCTGCTGCACCGCGACGCCGGGCCCGCGTCCGCGCGGAAAGCGCACGGCCGCCGGCTGATCGAGGCTGACCGCGGTGTAGAGCATCTGGCGGCATTCATTCTCGTCGGCCGGCGCCATGACGACCAGATTCGGCACGCAGCGCAGATAGGTCAGGTCGAACACGCCCTGGTGCGTCGCGCCATCGCCGCCGACCAGGCCCGCGCGATCGATCGCGAATACCACCGGCAGGCGCTGCAGCGCGACGTCGTGGATCAGCTGGTCGTAGGCGCGCTGCAGGAACGTGGAATACATCGCGACGACGGGCTTCAGTCCGTCGCAGGCGAGGCCGGCCGCCAGAGTGACCGCATGCTGCTCGGCGATTGCGACGTCGAAGTAGCGCTCGGGGAACCGCTGCTCGAACTCGACGAGCCCCGAGCCCTCGCGCATGGCCGGCGTGATGCCGACGATGCGCGGGTCCTGTTCCGCGATGTCGCAGAGCCATGCGCCGAACACCTGCGAGTACGACGGCCCGGCGGCTTTTTCCTTGAAGAGCGTGCCGCTCGCCGGATCGTAAGGCCCGGGGCCATGCCACTTGATCGGATCGGCCTCGGCGGGTGCGTAGCCCTTGCCTTTCTGCGTGACGACGTGCAGGAATTGCGGCCCGGGGAGCATGCGCATGTTGCCGAGCGTCGTGACGAGCGCATCGACGTCATGACCGTCGACCGGCCCGATGTAATTGAAGCCCATCTCCTCGAAAAGCGTGCCGGGAAGCACCATGCCCTTGGCATGCACTTCGGAGCGGCGCGCCAGTTCCCACGCGGAGGGCATCGAGCGCAGCACCCGCTTGCCGCCCTCGCGCAGGTGCGAGTACATGCGCCCCGACAGCAGCCGCGCGAAATAGTTGGAGAGGGCGCCGACGTTCTCCGAAATCGACATGTCGTTGTCGTTCAGCACGACCAGCAGATCCACGTTGACGCTGCCGGCGTGATTGAGCGCCTCCCATGCCAGGCCCGCGCTCATCGCGCCGTCGCCGATCACGGCAACGACGCGCCGGTCGCTGCCGGCGGCGAGGTTGGCGATCGCCATGCCGAGCGCCGCGCTGATCGACGTGCTGGAATGGCCGACGCCGAAGCTGTCGTAGACGCTCTCCGCGCGCGACGGAAAAGGCGCCAGCCCGCCGCGCTGCTTGATGCTGCCGAGCCGCTGCCGGCGTCCGGTCAGGACCTTGTGCGGATAGGCCTGGTGGCCAACGTCCCAGATCAGGCGGTCGTACGGCGTGTCGAAGACGTAATGCAGGGCAACGGCGAGTTCGACGCTGCCGAGACCCGCGGCGAGGTGGCCGCCCATGGGGCCGACCGTGTGGATCAGGTAATCGCGAAGCTCGACCGAAAGCTGCCCGAGCTCCTCGCGCCCGAGCGCGCGCAGGTCGGCCGGGGTGTCGATCGAATCCAGGAGCCCGGCCCGCTTCGCATCGCTCATGGGGGCAGTTTACTGGAGGCGCGGCGCCTGCGGCATGCGCGCCCGCGCTAGCGCCCGCGAATGATCAGCTGGCTCGCGAACTCGCGCAGCTGACCGGCTTCGGGTCCGAATTCCGCGAGCGCGGCGATGCCGAGCTCAGCGAGTTCCGTCGCGCGCGCGCGCGCGGCCGCGACGCCGGCGACGGCCGGATAGGTCGGCTTGCCTCGCAGCGCGTCCGCGCCCGCGGCCTTGCCGGTCACGGCAGGGTCGCCGACCACGTCCAGCAGGTCGTCCACGATCTGGAAAGAGAGCCCGATGGCGCCGCCGTAGCGCTCGAGCGCCGCGCGGTCAGCCGCCGGCAGTTCGGGCGACGCTGCGCAGGCAATGAGGACGGCGGCCTGGATCAGCGCGCCGGTCTTGCGTGCATGCATCTCCTCGACTTCGGCCGGCGTGAGCCGCTTTCCGGTCGCCGCGAGATCCGTGGCCTGGCCGCCCGCCATGCCCTGCGTGCCGCTCGCGCGCGCGAGCAGGTGAATCATGTCGTTCCGGCTGGCCGGTCCGGCGGAGGGGAGCGGATCCTCGGACAGGATTTCGAATGCGAGCACCTGCAGCGCATCGCCGGCGAGGATTGCGGTGGCCTCGTCGAACGCGCGATGCGTCGTCGGCCGGCCACGGCGCAGGTCGTCATCGTCCATGGCGGGCAGGTCGTCGTGCACCAGCGAATAGGCGTGAATGAGTTCGACCGCCGCGGCCGCCGCATCGAGGGCGTCCATTGCGAGCCCGATCGCATGGCCGGTTGCGTAGACGAGCAGCGGACGGATGCGCTTGCCCGGACCGAGCGCCGCATACCGCATTGCGCGATGCAGCCGCTCCGGTTCGGTGTCGTCCGGCGGCAGCCGCTTCTCGAGCACGGCATCCACGCGCTCGCGGTACAGCGCCTGCCAGTTCGCCCCTTTGGATTCGGCCAGCATCGGTGGCGCGCTCAGGCTTCGTCCGGCGCCGTGAAATCCTGCAGGGCGGCGTCGCCGTCCCCTTTACGGGAAAGTATCTGGATCTTCTGTTCCGCCTGACGCAGCACCTTCTGGCAACTGCGCGTCAATTCGACGCCGCGTTCGAACTGCCGCAGCGATTCCTCGAGCGACAGCTCGCCCTGTTCGAGCCGCTGCACGATCTGTTCGAGTTCGGCCAGTGCCGCCTCGAAGTCCGGTGTGGCCGGTTTCGCTCGGGTCACGTTCAGCTGTCCGGGTCGGCCGGTGGGGCCGGCAGTTTCACAGCCGCCGCGGGCGGGGTCAACGAGCGTCCGGCCGCCGGTCTCGCGCCGGCCCCGCTTCCACGGGGCAAATCCGGTGTTAGAATCTGTCTAAATCAGTGGCCAGCGCGCCGCGGAACCGAGGAGGCACACCGTGAACCTGAAAGGCAGCAAGACAGAAGGGAATCTGAAGGCGGCATTTGCCGGGGAATCGCAGGCCAACCGCCGATACCTTTATTTCGCGCAGAAAGCGGACGTGGAAGGCTACAACGACGTCGCCGCCGTGTTCCGTTCGACGGCGGAGGGGGAGACCGGCCACGCCCATGGGCATCTCGAATATCTCGAGCAGGTCGGCGACCCGGCGACGGGGCTGCCCATCGGCCCGACGGCAGATAACCTGAAAGCGGCCATCGCCGGCGAAACGCACGAATACACGGATATGTATCCCGGGATGTCGAAGGCCGCCCGCGACGAGAATTTCCACGAGATCGCGGACTGGTTCGAGACGCTCGCGAAGGCCGAGCGATCGCACGCCAACCGGTTCCAGAAGGCACTGGACCAGCTCAACTGAGTGCCGTGGCCCGATCGGGCCGGCCCGCGTGAGCGAAGGCCCGGCCAGAACTGCGCGCGAGGGCAGCCTCGAGGCGCCGACGCGTCATCCGATCGGCTGGAAGGACCCCGGGTACTGGGATGCCGACGCGCTCGACCGCGAAGTCGAACGCGTCTTCGATATCTGCCACGGCTGCCGGCGCTGCTTCAGCCTGTGCAACGCCTTTCCGGTGCTGTTCGATCAGGTGGACGGTACGCCGACCGGCGAAGTTGCGGCCGTGCCGCGGGATGCGCGCTGGGAGGTGGTCGATCACTGCTACCTCTGCGACATGTGCTACATGAGCAAGTGTCCGTACGTTCCGCCGCACGAGTGGAACGTGGACTTTCCGCACCTGATGCTGCGCGCGAAGGCGGTGCGGCTGAAGGACCAGGGCGCATCGGTCCGCGACCGGCTGCTGTCGTCTACGGATGTCGTCGGCCGGATCGCCGGGATCCCGGTCGTGCGCGAGATCGTCAATGCCGCGAATGCGAGCGGCGCGGGGCGCAAGCTGCTCGACGGGCTGCTCGGCGTGCATCCTGCGGTGCGCCTGCCGGTATTTCACGGCGACACTTTCCGCAAGCGCGAAGCGCGCCGTCAGAGGCCGGCGCTCGAGGCCGTGCCCGCGGCGGGCACGACGGGCAAGGTGGCGCTGTTCGCGACCTGCTATGGCAATCGCAATGAGCCGGATATCGTCTCCGACCTGGCCGCCGTCCTGGAACACAACGGCATTCCCGTGGCGCTTGCCGCCGGGGAGCGCTGCTGCGGCATGCCGAAGCTCGAACTCGGCGACTTCGACGCGATCTCGAAACTGAAGGACTGCAACATTCCTGCGCTCGCGGCGCTGGTCGCAACGGGACACGACGTGCTGGCGGCCGTGCCGTCCTGCGTGCTGATGCTGAAGCGCGAGCTATCGCTGCTGTTTCCGGACGATCCACAGGTGCTGGCGGTGGCGCGGCGCACTTTCGATCCCTTCGAATACCTGATGATGCGCCACGGCGAAGGGTTGCTCCGCACCGATTTCCGGGCCGGCCTCGGCGAGATCGCCTACCAGGTGCCCTGCCACCTGAGGGTGCAGAACATCGGCCTCAAGACGCGCGATGTGCTCGCACTCGTACCGGGCACGAAACTCACGACCATCGAGCGCTGCACCGGTCACGACGGCACGTACGCCGTCAAGCGCGAGTACCATGAAGTGTCGATGAAAATCGCGCGTCCCGTCGTGCAGCGCGTCGCCGCGGCGCCGGAGGCACGACTGTCGAGCGATTGCCCGCTGGCGGGCCACCAGATCGCAAGCGGATTGTCGGACGCGCGCCAGCCGCGCCACCCCCTGACGCTCCTGCGCCAGGCCTACGGAATATGAGGCAGAGGCGATGAACCGGACCGACACGAAAGCACTGGCGCCGGCCGACCTGATGGGGCTCGAGCAATATGCGCGCTCGCGCAACGATTTTCGCGCCCGTGTCCTGGCGCACAAGCGCCACCGCACGATCGCGATCGGACCGAACATGACCTGGGTGTTCGAGGACCGGCTGACCATCCAGTACCAGGTCCAGGAGATGCTGCGCATCGAGCGCATCTTCGAGCCGGCAGGCATCCAGGAGGAACTCGACGCTTACAATCCGCTGATTCCGGACGGAGGCAACTGGAAAGTCACGATGATGATCGAGTATCCGGATCCGGGCGAACGCGCAGAGGCGCTGGCAAGGTTGCGCGGAATAGAAGACCGGTGCTACGTGGAACTGCCGGGCTGCGGCCGCATCGCAGGCATCGCCGACGAGGATCTGGTGCGGGCAAACCTTGAAAAAACCTCCGCGGTCCACTGGCTGCGCTTCGAACTGCCGGAAGCGGCACGGGCTGCGGTGAAGGCGGGCGGCGCGGTCGTCGCGGGCACCGATCTACCGCAGTACCGGCATGCGACCCCGTTATCGGCGGAGTCGATCGAAGCGCTCGCGCGCGAGCTGGACTGATCGCGGCCCGCGCGCAACCGCGCGGCTGCTAGAATCGCCCGCGCCGGCGATCCGCCGGCCTGCTCGAAGGACGCGATGAGCCAGTCGTACACCGCCTCGGACATCGAGGTCCTGACGGGCCTCGAACCCGTGCGCCGCCGTCCCGGCATGTACACGGACACGCGCAGTCCCAATCATCTGGTGCACGAGGTCGTCGACAACAGCGTCGACGAAGCGCTGTCGGGCCATTGCAGGAACATCGCGGTCACCGTGCACAAGGACGGCTCGGTGTCGGTGGACGACGACGGCCGCGGCATGCCGGTCGACATCCACCCGAAAGAGAAGGTCAGCGGCGTCGAGCTTATCCTGACGCGGCTGCACTCGGGCGGCAAGTTCTCCGATCGCAACTACGAGCACGCGGGCGGGCTGCACGGGGTCGGCGTGTCGGTCGTCAACGCGCTGTCGAAGCACCTCGAGTGCAATGTCCGGCGCGACGGGCGCGAATGGAACATTGGCTTCAGGAATGGCAAGGTCGTCTCGAAGCTCGAGGCGGTCGGCGAGATCAAGCGCGGCCGCACAGGCACGACGCTGCACTTCTGGCCGGATCCCGGGTTCTTCGATACGGCCGCCATCTCGATCCCGCGCCTCAGGCACGTGCTGAAGGCGAAAGCAGTGCTGTGTCCCGGGCTTCGCGTGAAGCTCACGGTCGAGGCGAGCGGCGAGACCGAGGAATGGTTCTTCACCGGCGATCTCGCCGCGTACCTGGTCGAACAGCTCGGCGACGCGGGGCGGTTGCCGGACGAGCCGTTCACCGGTCACTTCAAGGGCGGGCACGAGATCGCCGACTGGGCATTCTGCTGGGCGCCCGACTCGGAAGCGTCGATCGCGGAAAGCTACGTGAATCTGATCCCCACGCCCCAGGGCGGCACGCACGTCAACGGAATGCGCACCGGCGTCGCCGACGCGGTGCGCGAGTTCTGCGAGTTCCGCAATCTGGTGCCACGCGGCCTGAAGCTCGCGCCGGAAGATGTCTGGCAATCGATCGCATACGTGCTCGCCGTGCGCATGCAGAATCCGCAGTTTGCGGGCCAGATCAAGGAAAAGCTCTCGTCGCGCGAGTCCGCCACATTCGTCGCGGGCGTGGTCAAGGACGCGTTTGCGCTGTGGCTGAACCAGCATCCGGAAGCCGGCGAGAAGATCGCGCAGTTCGCGATCGGCAACGCGCAGGAGCGTACGCGCGCGGCCGCGCGCGTGACGCGCAAGCGCATCGTCAGCGGTCCCGCCCTGCCCGGCAAGCTGGCGGACTGCACGCTGCAGGAACCGGCGCGCTGCGAGCTGTTCCTGGTCGAAGGCGATTCGGCCGGGGGCTCGGCGAAACAGGCGCGCGATCGCGCTTTTCAGGCCGTCATGCCGCTGCGCGGCAAGATCCTGAATACCTGGGAAGTGGACGCCGCGGACATCCTGGCGTCACAGGAAGTGCACGACATTGCGACCGCGGTCGGCGTGGACGCGGCGTCCAACGACCTGGCGGGACTTCGCTACCACAAGATCTGCATTCTTGCGGACGCAGACTCCGACGGCGCGCACATCGCGACGCTCCTGTGCGCGCTGTTCCTGCGGCACTTCAGGCCGCTGGTCAGCGCCGGGCATGTGTACGTCGCAATGCCGCCGCTGTTCCGCATCGACGTGGGCAAGAACGTCTATTACGCACTCGGCGAGCACGAGAAGAACGGCAGGCTCGACCAGATCCAGGCCGAAGGCATCCGCGGCAAGCCCGTGATCACGCGTTTCAAGGGTCTCGGCGAGATGAGCCCGCTGCAGCTGCGCCAGACCACGATGGCGCCGGACACGCGCCGCCTCGTCCAGCTGACGCTCGAGGCGAAGGACGGCGCGGACCAGCTGCTCGACATGCTGCTCGCCAAGAAACGCGCCGCCGACCGGCGCGAGTGGCTCGAGAGCAAGGGCAACCTGGCGACGGTTTGACGATGCAGGAACAGTCACTCGACTTCGAAGGCATCGAGCGGCAGCCGATGCGCGCATTCACCGAGAAGGCATACCTCGACTACTCGATGTACGTCATCCTCGATCGCGCGCTGCCGCAACTGGCCGACGGCCTGAAGCCCGTGCAACGGCGCATCATCTACGCCATGAGCGAGCTCGGCCTCGCCGCGGGGGCGAAGCACAAGAAATCGGCGCGCACGGTCGGCGACGTCATAGGCAAGTACCACCCGCACGGCGACAGCGCCTGTTACGAGGCGATGGTGCTGATGGCGCAGGATTTCTCCTACCGCTATCCGATCGTGGATGGCCAGGGCAACTGGGGCTCGACCGACGATCCGAAGTCCTTTGCGGCGATGCGCTATACGGAGTCGCGCCTGCGCCCCTATGCACAGACGCTGCTGTCCGAGCTCGCGCAGGGGACCGTCGAGTGGGCGCCGAACTTCGACGGCACGATGGAGGAGCCGAAGCTGCTGCCGGCGCGGCTGCCGAACGTGCTGCTGAACGGCACGCAGGGCATCGCCGTCGGCATGGCGACCGACATTCCGCCGCACAACCTGAAGGAAATCGCGGCCGCGTGCGTGCTGCTGCTGGATGAGCCGGACGCGACGCTCGGCGACCTGTGCAAGCACGTCCTCGGGCCGGATCTGCCGACCGGGGCCGAGATCGTCACGCCGAAGAGCGAACTGCGGGCGATCTACAAGACCGGCAACGGCAGTTTTCGCGCACGCGCGGTGTACGAGATGGAGGACGGCGAGATTGTCGTCACCGCGTTGCCGTACCAGGTCTCGGGCGCCAAGGTGCTGGAGCAGATCGCCGGGCAGATGCGCGCCAAGAAGCTGCCGATGGTCGAGGATCTGCGCGACGAAAGCGATCACGAGCACCCGACCCGGCTCGTCATCACGCCGCGCTCGAATCGCGTCGACGTCGAGCAGCTGATGACGCACCTGTTCGCGACGACCGACCTCGAGCGCAGTTATCGCGTGAACCTTAATGTCATCGCGCTGGATGGGCGGCCGAAGGTATTCGGGCTCAAGGACCTGCTAATCGAATGGCTGCGGTACCGAAAGGCGACGGTGAAGCTCAGGCTCCAGTACCGGCTCGACAAGGTCCAGGCGCGGCTGCACATCCTGGACGGCATGCTGATCGCCTTCCTGAATCTCGACGAGGTCATCCGCATCGTTCGGAAGGAAGACGAACCGAAGCCGGTGCTGATGAAGCGATTCAAGCTTTCGGATGCCCAGGCGGAAGCGATTCTCGAGACCAAGCTGCGCCACCTCGCGCGTCTCGAGGAGATGAAGATCCGCGGCGAACAGAAGGAGCTGGCCGCGGAGCGCGAGAATCTGGAAAAGACACTGAAGAGCGCCGCGAAGCTCACGAAGCTGGTCCGCGAGGAGCTGCTCGCCGATGCCGCGACCTACGGCGATGCGCGGCGCACGCGCATCGTCGAGCGTGCCGCGGCCCAGGCGATAGCCGAAACGGAACTCGTCACGGCGGAACCGGTGACCGTCGTGCTGTCTACGCTCGGCTGGGTGCGCCAGGCGCGCGGGCACGACATCGATCCGCAGCAGCTTTCCTGCAAGACCGGGGACGCGTTCCAGGCCGCGGCGCGCGGCCGCAGCACGCAACAGGCGGTGTTCCTGGATTCGACCGGGCGTGCCTATTCGCTGCCGGCCCACGGGCTGCCGTCGGCGCGCGGGCAGGGTGAGCCGCTGTCGGGCCGGCTCGATCCGCCGGAGGGCGCGACTTTCGCCGCCGTGCTGATCGGCGAGCCGGACGACCGATGGCTGCTCGCCTGCGATGCCGGCCATGGCTTCATCGCAAAGCTCGAGTCGCTCACCGGCCGCAACCGCGCCGGCAAGGCCGTCTTCCGGCTGCCGGAAAACGCCAAGGTGCTGCCGGCTGCGCCGGCGCCGGCGCTCGAGGGCGCGCTCGTCGTCGCGGTGAATTCCGACGGCCGCCTGCTGGCTTTTCCGCTCTCCGAGCTGCCTGAAATGGAAAAGGGCCGCGGCAACCTGATCTTCGGCATCCCGGGCAGGAAATCCCGCACCGGCGAAGAACTCATGGTCGCCGCAATCGTTGTCGCGCCCGAACAGACGGTCGCTGTGCACTGCGGCGAGCGAAAAATGACGCTCTCCTGGAAGGATCTCGCCGACTACCGCGGCGAACGCAGCCAGCGCGGCGCCGTCCTGCCGCGCGGCTGGAGAAAGGTGGATCGGCTCAGCGTTGAGTGACGTCCGCCCTCGCGAGCGGGGCGGGCCGCAATCGCTCGCTCGTTCAGCCCGAACTTATTCACTCGCTCGCGACGACGGCCCGCCCCGCTCGCGAAGGCCGGCGTGATCCGTGCCTCAGCCGAGCACGACTTCCTCGGGCGCGTTGACGAAATAGCCCTGGATGAATTCGACGCCGAGCTGCCAGAGCACCGCCATGGTGTTTGCGTCCTGTACGCGTTCTCCGATAGTGACTGCCTTGCAGCCGCGCGCGAGCTCGATGATCGACTTGACGCGCGCCTGCTTGTCCTGGTCCGCTGACAGGCCCTGCATCAGCGCGCCGTGGATCTTGACGAAGTCCGGCGTCAGGTGGTTGAGCAGGCGCTCGGTGTCGCGGCCGAGGCCGAAGCCCTCGATCGCAAAGCGGAATCCCTGCTTGCGCAGCGATTTCTGCAATGCGACCGCGTCATTGATCTGCTGGGCCGCGTTTTCCTCGCGGATCTGGAACACGATGCGTGCCGGCTCGATCTTGCTCGAGCGCAGCTGGTTTTCAAGCCAGCCGGCGAGTGAGCCGTCGGACAGCGATTCCTGGGAAAGTCGCACGAACAACGCGCCGGGCTTGCGGGCGGCGCAGAAGGACATGGCCGCGCCGATGACCCAGCGGTCGATGTTCTTCATCAGGTCGTTGCGCTCGGCCGCCGGCATGAACACGTTCGGCAGCACTTCCTGTCCCTGTTCATCCAGCATGCGGACCAGGACGTCGAACATGCCGAGATCCTCGCCGACCAGGCTCGCGATCGGCTGCTGCACCAGCCGGAAACGGTTCTCCATCAACGCGGCCTTGATCTGCTTGACCCAGGCGCGGTCCTGGTCCTGCAGGCGGATCATCGCGCCGGTGTGTTCGAGGATCTGCACGCGGTTGCCGCCGAGCTGGCGGCCCTGCCGCTGCGCGAGATAAGCGTCGTTCGCCGGTCCTTCGGGTGCGCGCACCTCGGCGGGTACCGGACCGAGACCCACGGTGCAGGTCGTCGACAGGGATTTCGCCCCGGCCTGAAGCACTTCGGTCGCGACCTTGTGCACGACGTGCTCGGACCAGGCTTCGACGTCCTGCGTGGTGCCGCGCTCGATCAGCAGCATGAATCCGTGGCCGCCGAAGCGGCCCGCGAGGTCGCCCGTCTGTACCTGCTCGCGCAGCAGCCGCGCGAAGTCGGTCAGGAAATCCTCGCCGGCCAGGACGCCCAGCTCCTCGTGCAGCGATTCATATTTGTCGGGCTCGACGTAGGCGAGGCACCGCACGCCGGCCCTGGCAGGCTCGGCGAGGCGCGCGCGCAGCTTCTCGATGAAATAGCGTCGGTGCATGAATCCCGTCGCCGGGTCGCACTGCATCGCGTCCTCGAGCTTGCGCTCGTACTCGCCGGAATCCGACACGCGCGCGGGCACGCAGACCTGGACGCAGGGTTCGCCGTCGAACTCCGCGCGGACGAGCTGGAACTCGAGCGACGGCGTGTGACCGCTGACGACGAGTGCCGACGCATGCAGGGTGTGGCCGGACCATTTGCCCTGCATGCAGGCGACGAGCGCGCCCTTGATCGCGGCGTGATCGTCCGGATCGAAGGCATCCATAAGCGGCGTGCCGACGACTTCCTCGGCGTTCGAGTATCCGAACAGCGCGAGCCAGGCCGGATTCGCGTCGACGATGATGCCTTCCTGTATTTGTGCCATCGCATCCGTCGAGCCCTCCACGATGTGCTGCAGCTGCTTCTTGTATTCGCGTGCGGAGGCGAGAGTCGACGACAGCGCGCGGTCGAGCCGATAGGTGCGAAGTTCCCGGCCGACGACCAGCTGCAGGCGCGGGACGTTCGACAGCGTGACCGCATCCTGCGCGCCGAGCGCGAGCGCCTGGGCGATGACATCCTCGTCGAGCTTGTCGCGGACAATCAGCACCGGCACGTCCGGAGCGAAGCGGGCGCGGAAGTCCATCGCGCTCGACAGGTCGACGATACCCTCGTCGGCGAACAGCATCAGCATTTCGGCCGACGCCTGGGTCAACGCGTCTCCGAGGTCGCGCGCATCCGGCAGCCAGGTCACGTGGACGGGATGGCCGGCGTTGCGCAGCGCCTTGTTGATGGCCTCGACATTGTCCTGGCTGCGCGTCAGCGCAATCATCGGAACGGCGGCGGGTTGCTTCAATTCCGGCTCCGTGGACGCCATGCCAGCGGGTGAGGGCAGGATACTAGCACCTTGAAAAGCCTGAATATCGCGACCGGCGTCATGCTCCGGTGCAGGGTGGCCCGTGGGCCGGGCAGCGGCTATCATACGCGCCCTTTTCCAGTACCCATCCCGGCCGGCCCGGGTTCCGGCGGCGAAGTCCCATGTCCAGCATCAACACCAGCGAATTCCGGTCAGGCGTGAAGGTCATGCTCGACAACGATCCGTGTTCGATCGTCGAGAACGAATTCGTGAAGCCGGGCAAGGGTCAGGCGTTCAACCGCGTCCGGATCCGCAACCTGCGCACCGGCCGCGTGATCGAACGCACGTTCAAGTCCGGCGATTCGCTGGAGGCGGCGGACGTCGTGGACGTGGATATGCAGTTTCTCTATGCGGACGGCCAGTTCTGGCATTTCATGCAGCCGGAATCGTTCGAACAGTTCGCTGCGGGCGAAACCGCAGTCGGCGAGGCCGCGCAGTGGCTCAAGGACGGCACCGTCTGCATCGTCACGCTGTGGAACGGGCAGCCGCTCGGCGTCGCGCCGCCGCCGCACGTCGAGCTCAAGATCGTCGAGACGGATCCCGGCATGCGCGGCGATACCGTCACGGGCGGCACCAAGATCGCGAAGCTGGAGACCGGCGCTACGGTGAAAGTGCCGCTATTCGTCAATCAGGGTGAAGTGGTCCGCGTCGATACGCGCACCGGCTCCTACATCGCACGCGTCAAGTAACGCCCGGATAAAAGGGGTCGCATCCCCTTTGTGCCTTTTGCGGTGCCGATCCCTAATGAAAGCGGAAAAGGGGATGCGACCCCTTTTATCAGGCGTCTTGGAATCCGTCGATCCCGGCGAGGCGCCAGTCGCTGGCGGCGACGAGCTGTGCTGCGAGCCTCTCGAGCAATTCCGCATCCGCCTCGTTGAATCGATTCACCGTCGGGCTGTCGAGATCCAGTACTCCGATCAGGCGGTTGCCCGACACGAGCGGCACGACGATTTCCGCGTTCGACGCCGGGTCGCAGGCAATGTGGCCGGCGAAGGCATGGACGTCGGGAACGATGAGCGTGCGGCGCGACACGGCTGCCGTGCCGCACACTCCCGATCCTGGCGCGATGCGCACACAGGCGACTCGACCCTGGAACGGGCCGACGACCAGTTCTCCGCCGCGCAGGAAGTAGAAACCGGCCCAGTTCACGTCGGGCAGGTGTTCGAACAGCAATGCCGCGAGATTCGCGGCATTGGCCCACGGATCACGCTCGCCCGAAAACAGGCCAGCGGCCTGCTGCGCCAGATCGCCGTCGCCGGGGTGTAGTGGGTGCATCCGACTCCTCAGGCGCGATCGTCCGTGAAACTCATCGCCGACGCCAGATCCGGCAGCCGCAGCGCGACCATCACCAGCCGGTCGAAGCCGAGCGCAACGCCCGAACAGCCGGGCAGGCCGTGCGCCAGCGCGGCCAGCAGGCGTTCGTCGAGCGGGTTCAGGGGCTGGCCGCGCGCGCGCCGCTCGGCCAGGTCCCGCTCGAAGCGACCGCGTTGCTCGCCCGCATCGCCGAGCTCATCAAACCCGTTCGCGAGCTCGATGCCATCCACGTAGAGTTCGAAACGCTCGGCGACCGGCGTGCCATCGTCGTCTACGCGGAGCTTCGCAAGCGCCGCCTGCGAAGCGGGATAATCCCGCACGAACACCGGTGCATCGAAGCCGAGTCCCGGTCCGACAACCGCGCCCATCAGCAGGTCGAGCCAGGCGTCGATGTCCCAGTCCCCTGCGGCAACGGGCCGGATCCCGCTCGCCGCGAGTGTGGCGGCGATGTCGCCGACCGAGGCGCCCCGGATGTCCAGGCCGCAGGATTGTCCGATGGCCTCGCGGTAGGTGAGCGAACGCGCCGGCGCGAACCGGCGGAGACCCGCTGTCGTCGCCTGCAACAGGCCTGCCACGTCGCGCTGGAGTTCCTCGATGCCGAAGCTGAGCCGGTACCACTCGATCATCGTGAACTCGCAGCTGTGCAGGCGCCCCGACTCGCCGTCGCGGAATACCGGGCAGATCTGGTAGCAATCGCCGATCCCGGCGGCGAGCAGCCGCTTCATCGGGTACTCGGGCGACGTCTGCAGGAACTGCCGGCGCCCGGAACCGGGCGATACGGCGATCGACTCGATCGCGGGATCGCTGACGGCCGCCGACAAAAGCAGCGGGGTCTGGACTTCGAGCACCTGCTGCGACGCGAACCATGCGCGCGCCCGCGCAAGCATCGCCGCGCGATGGCGGATCACGCTCGCGTCCGCGGTCGGGCGCCAGTCGCTGCCGCTCACGGGAGCGTCGCGAGCCGCGCGCCGACCCGAACTTCGCTGCCGGGGATGAGTCCCGGCGCCAGCGTCGGTCCCGACGGGCCGAACAGCACGACGACGGTCGAGCCCATGTTGAAACCGCCGAGCTCGGCGCCTCGATCGAGCGCGATGAACGGATCGCGTGCCGGCAACTCGGTCACGGCACGGCGCGTGCGCGGGCGCACGATGCCCGTCCAGGCGAGGCTCATGCTGCCGACGAAGAGCGCTCCGACCAGCACGACGGCCATCGGACCCGCGATGGTGTCGAACAGGCACGCGATGCGTTCGTTGCGCGTGAAAAGTCCCGGCACCGCGGCTGCCGTCGCCGCGTTGACGCTATAGAGATCGCCCGGCACGAAGCGGGCGTGCCTGAGCGTTCCCGCGATCGGCATGTGAATGCGGTGATAATGGTGAGGGGCGAGGTACAGCGTCGCAAAGGCTCCGCCGGCAAACGCCGCAGCTGCCGCCTCGTCTCCGCCGAGCAATGCGGCCGCCGAATAGCCGATGCCCTTCGCCTGCACGAGTGCGTCGCCGTCGATCGTGCCTGCCTGGCTCACGATGCCGTCCACCGGACTGAGCACAGCACGCGGGTCCGGATCCGCAGGCCGTGCATCCGACCGCAGCCGCCGTGTGAAGAAATCGTTGAAGCTCAGGTAAGCGCGCGGATCGGGCCGCGCCGCTTCCGACAGGTCGACCGGATACCGGCGCAGGAAACCGTGGATCAGCGCAAGGCGCAGGAAACCGATGCGGCTCCTCGCCGCCGCACCGACGAGGCGCGACAGCGCGTGCTGCGGCAGCAGGTGCTGCAGGCCGATGAAGGCGCGATCGCGGAAACCGCCATCCATCGCGGTACTATCGCGATCGCCGGTCGACGATGGCGCGGTAATCTGCGGCAATCGTCTCCGCCCGGTGGGGAGTTCCGAACACGGCCGTCCAGGCTGCGTCCGGATCGACCAGCAGGATGGCAGCCGTATGGTCGACGGTATAAGAGCCGTCGGTGCCCGGGGCGCCGATGACGACCGCGATGCCGAGCTCTCGCGTCAGCGCCTCGATGGCCGCAGCATCTCCCGTCACTCCGGCGAACGAAGGATCGAAATGCGCGACGTAGCGCGCGAGGACTTCCGGCGTGTCGCGCGCAGGATCGACGCTGACCAGCACGACCTCGGGCCGCTCCGGCGCCGGCAGGTCGGCGAGGCCTGCGCGGACGGCCGCGAGCGTCGCGAGCGTGGTCGGGCAGATGTCGGGGCAATTCGTGAAGCCGAAGAACAGGAACGTCCAGCGACCCTGCAGCCGTTCGGCGCCGTACGTGCGTCCCTCATGGTCCGTCAGCTGCATCGCGGGCATCGGCCGTGGCATATCGAACAGGGTCGCGTGCAGAAGCGGCGCCGGCGGCGGCTCGCGTCGGAGCAGGTACGCCGCGACGACGCCCGCCAGCACGGAGAGCGCGACCACGGCGACGAGGATTGCACGGTTCATTTCGCTGCAAAGTATCCCACAATGCCGCGGACGATCCCGGCTCCAGCCGGTTAGACTCGCGCCGATGAAAAAGAGCCCGCGCGCCGTGGCAGGTTCCGCTCCCCGCACCGTCGGCGAACTGCTGGATCAGACCGCGCAGCGGCTCGACCGGGCGCGTCTGCACTACGGGCACGGTACCGGCAATGCCCGCGACGATGCCGCTGCACTCGTGTTCCACGCGCTCGGGTTGGCGCATGCGTCCGCCCCGGCAAGCTACCGGCTGATGCTCCCGCCAGGAGCCGAGTCGGCGGTCGCGGCGCTGGTCCGGCGCCGCATTGCGGAACGCATACCGTCGGCATACCTCACGGGCGTCACCTGGTTCGCCGGGCACGAGATACGGGTGACGCGGGACGTCCTCGTGCCGCGCTCGCCAATCGCGGAGCTGTGCGAGCGCGGCTTCGCGCCGTGGACCGACCCGGGCGCCGTGCGGCGTGTGCTGGATATCGGCACCGGCTCGGGCTGTATCGCGATTGCCGCCGCGCACGCATTGCCGCGGGCTCGAGTCGATGCCACCGACGTGTCGGCGCGCGCCCTGTCGGTTGCGCGCGGCAACGTGCGGCGTCACGGGCTCGCGGGACGCGTAACGGTTCGGCGCGCCGATGTCTATGTCGGCCTGCGCGGTCGGCGGTACGATGTCATCGTGAGCAATCCGCCGTATGTCTCCGTGACCGAGATGCGCCGGCTGCCGCGGGAGTTCGGCGCGGAGCCCGCGCTCGGATTGCGCGCGGCAGGCGGCGGCCTTGCCATCATCGACCGCATCCTCGAAGGCGCCAGGCGGCACCTGACACCGGGCGGCATCCTCGTGGTCGAGACGGGCAATACGGCCGCGGCGGTGCGGCGGCGTCATCGAACGCTGCCGTTCACGTGGCTCGAATTCGAACACGGCGGCGGCGGCGTCTTTCTGCTGCGCACTAGCGATTTGCCGGAGTAGCACGATGTCGGGCAACACCATCGGCCTGTCGTTCTGCGTCACCACGTTCGGCGAAAGTCACGGAGCCGCCCTCGGCGCGATCGTCGACGGCTGCCCGCCGGGGCTCGAGCTCTCCGAAGCCGACCTGCAGGGCGACCTCGAGCTGCGGCGGACCGGCACGTCGCGTCACACCAGCCAGCGCAGGGAACCGGACCAGGTGCGCATCCTGTCCGGTGTGTTCGAAGGCCGCACGACGGGAACGGCGATCGGACTGATGATCGAGAACGTCGATGCCCGGTCGCGCGACTACGACAAGATCAGGGACCGGTTCCGGCCCGGGCATGCCGACTACACCTACCAGCAGAAGTATGGATTCCGCGACCATCGCGGGGGCGGGCGATCCTCCGCCCGGATCACCGTCGCGTCGGTCGCAGCGGGCGCGATCGCGCGCAAGTACCTGCGCGAGAAACACGGCATCGAGGTTGCCGGCTGGCTGTCGCAGGCCGGGCCGCACCGGCTCGATTGCGTGGATCTCGCCTCGGCGCGCGGCAATCCGTTCTTCTGTGCCGATCCGGGCAAGCTGCAGCTGCTCGAGGACTTTCTCTGGCAGCTGCGCAAGGACGGCGATTCGGCCGGCGCGCGCGTGTCGCTTCGCGCGCAGAACGTACCGCCCGGTCTCGGCGAGCCGATGTTCGATCGTCTCGATGCCGACATCGCTTTCGCAATGATGGGCATCAATGCAGCGAAGGCGGTCGAGATCGGAGATGGCGTGCAGGTGGCCGGGCAGCGCGGATCCGAGCATCGCGATGAACTGCTGCCGGGCGGCTTTGCATCGAATCATTCCGGTGGAACGCTGGGCGGCCTGAGCTCCGGGCAGGACCTGCTGGTGCATGTGTCATTCAAACCGACATCCAGCATCCAGGTGCCGGGCCGCACGGTGGACGCGAACGGCGCGGCGACCGAAATCGTCACGACCGGGCGCCATGATCCCTGCGTCGGCCTGCGGGCGGTTCCGATCGTCGAGGCGATGCTGCTGCTCGTCCTGATGGACCACACGCTGCGCCATCGCGCCCAGTGCGCGGACGCCATCTCGCCGACCCCCGACATCACCCGCTGATGCCTGTGAATCAAGGCATGGCCCAGTCGTCCGGCCCAGCTTTTCCGTGCCCAGCGATTGCGTGACGCGGGGCAAGATTTTGGTAAATTCGGCGTGTAAGCTATAGTCCAAAGGATCAGGGACTTGTGATCGGTTTCACACCCATTTCACATGCTCGCAGCCGGGGCTCGGAACGGCGGCGCGGCCTTGGGGAGTCAAGATGAGCTGGAAATTGCGGGCACTTGTTTCGGCGATGCTTCTGACGCCGGCGGCGGCGCTTGCGCTCGGGCTCGGCGAGATCCGGCTCAATTCGGCGCTCAACGAGCCGCTGTCGGCCGAGATCGATCTGGTCGCTGCAACGCCCGAGGAACTCGCAGCACTCAAGGCAGAACTCGCGACCAACGAAGTGTTCGAGCGCTACGGCCTCGACCGGCCGGCGTTCCTGAACTCGATCGAATTCCGCGTCGGACGCGGCCAGGACGGTCGTAGTGTCCTTCTGGTCCGTTCGCGTGAAGCCATCAGCGAACCTTTCGTTTCCTTCCTCGTGGACGTCAACTGGGCGCGCGGCCGGCTGCTGCGCGAGTACACCGTGCTGCTCGATCCGCCCGTGCTGGCCGCGCCGTCGGCGAGGCAGGCGGCCGAACCGGTCACGGCGCCGACGACGATGCCGGCGCCGGCGCCGGCTCCGTCGCGTCGCGAAAGCGCCCCGGCGCCCGCTGCGATGCCGCCTGCCGGAGCGCCTGCCGGAGCGCCTGTTGGCGCGCCTGTGAGTGCGCCCGAGGATAGCG
The DNA here is from genome assembly GCA_035513555.1 of Steroidobacteraceae bacterium. GTDB lineage: Bacteria > Pseudomonadota > Gammaproteobacteria > Steroidobacterales > Steroidobacteraceae > SCUD01. Next base: position 27,663 of record DATKBY010000009.1, read on the forward strand.
GGGGCACAACGCGTCGCGTGGTGCGTGGCGATACCCTCTACGGAATCGCCGGGTCGATGACCGACGGCGACCGCCAGGCAACGCAGCGCCTGATGCTCGGCCTGTTCCGGGCCAATCCGGAGGCTTTCGGCGGCAACATCAATCACCTCCGCGCCGGAGCGATCCTGCGCGTGCCGGACGCCTCTGAATACGCCGACATCGCCCCGGCGGATGCTGCTGCCGAAGTCAGGCGCCAGACCGCGGCCTGGCGCGAAGCGCGCGGTGCCGAGAGCGGACAGTTGCGGCTCGTGACTCCTGAGGAAGGCGTCGCCGACACCGGCACCGGCGCAGCCGAAACCAGCGGCCGGGTCGAGTCCCAGATCGAATCGCTGGAACGCGACATCGCCGAGCAGCGCCGGCTGCTCGAGCTGCGCAACCAGGAGCTCGCGCAGCTGCAGCGCAATCTCGCGGAGCGGCGTGCTGCCGAAGCAGCGGCAGCGGAGCAGGCCGCCGCCGATCAGGCTGCCGCTGACCAGGCCGCTGTTCCGCCGCCCGTCGACGAGGCACCGGTGGCACCGGAAGACGACGTGCGGCCGACGGAACCCGCGCCGGCACCGCCGGCCGAAAGAACGCCGGTCGAGGCGCCGCCAGTTGCCGCGGAAAAATCGTTCGTCGACAGCCTCACCGAGAACTGGATGTTCCTGCTCGGGGCGGCGGCCCTGCTGCTGATCGGCATCCTGGGCTTCGGCTATTTCCGCCGCCGGCGCGACGAAGACGTCAGTGTCGCGCTCAAGGGTTTCGAACTGCCGGAGTCCGCGCCGGTCCCGACCGAGACCAAGCGGTTGCGGTCGCTCGCGACCGGCGACCGGACCGCCGGGCTCGAACGCCCGGTGAGTTTCGAGGACCAGGATTTCGTGGTCGAAGAGCGTCCGATTGCGCGCCCGAAGCCGGAAGCGCCACGACCGGTCGGCGCCGGCCACGAAGAGACGATCAGCGCCGAGGCCGCGCTCGACCTCGATCAGGCCGATCCGCTGGCGGAGGCCGATTTCCACATGGCCTACGGCCTGTACGACCAGGCGGTCGACCTGGTGCGCAGGGCGCTGCAGCATTCGCCGGATCGGAATGACCTCAAGCTGAAGCTGGCGGAGATCCATTTCGTCGCCGGCGACACGGCTCAGTTCCTCAATGTCGCGCGCGACCTGCACAAGTCGCTGGGGCCGGGCGGCGACTGGGACCGCATGGTGATCATGGGCAGCCAGCTCGCGCCGACCGAACCGATGTTTGCGGGCGGCGTACAGGACGCGGGCGTCGACCTCTCGCTCGAAGGCGGAGACAATCTGGTTGACCTGGACCTGCTGTCGACGCCGGACGGGGACGAAGGGCTCGACCTCGACCTCGGCACGGCCGCTGCCCAGACCGACAGCGACGCCGCGACGGGCGAGAACACCGCAATCGAATTCAACCTGGACGAAGGGCCTGCGTCGCCCACGACGACCCAGGAGATCGTCCGCAAGCCGACGCCAGGCACGGTCGAGTTGCCGACGCTCGAACTGCCGTCATCCGAAACACCGACGGTCGAAACGCCCACGCTGAAACGCCACAAGCTGGCCAGCGAGCAGCCGGCCATTTCGACGGATTCGACGGCGGAAATGGCGATCGACGATCTCGGACTCGATCACGGGCACCTGGGCGAGCTGACCGACGCGGAGGACGCGACCGCATTTTCCACCGAGCTCGGCGACGACACGACGATGATCGGCCGGCGCGACGAAGCTACCCGGAAGGTGCGGCGCGCGGAAGACGACGACGGGACGGCGCTGTTGCCGGTCGGCGACACAAGCGAGACGGCCATGCTGCCGAAGTTCGAAACGGATGGCATCGACCTCGATGTCGGAAATGCCACCGACGATTCCGACGATGCGCCGACCACCCGCGACAGCATGGTCAGCGAGATCCCGCGCCTGTCGGAACTGGAGCCGGTCACGATGAGCGAAGTCGGCACGAAGCTCGACCTCGCGCGCGCGTACATGGACATGGGCGACCCGGACGGCGCCCGTAATATCCTGCAGGAAGTGCTGGCCGAAGGCAGCGCCTCGCAGAAGCAGGAAGCGCGCCGGCTGATCGATTCCCTGCCGGGAGCGTGAGCACAGCGCTCCGGCGCATAGCCGTCGGATTCGAGTACGACGGCACGCGATACGCGGGATGGCAGTCGCAGCCGGGGCTGCCGACCATCCAGGACTGCCTGCAGCAGGCCTTGTCTTCCGTCGCGGACCATCCCGTATCGGCGGTCGCAGCCGGCCGCACCGACGCGGCCGTCCACGCGACTGGTCAGGTCGCGCACTTCGACACCACCGCCGACCGGCCGCTGCGCGGCTGGGTACTCGGTGCGAACAGGGAGCTGCCGCCCGACATCGCGCTGAACTGGGCGATAGAGGCCGACCGCGATTTCCACGCGCGCTATACGGCGCTGGCGCGCAGCTATCGCTACTGCCTGCTGCAGCGCGCGACGCGGCCTGCGCTGCTGCGCGACCGCGTGTGCTGGGTGCGCGCAACGCTCGACGTGGCCGCGATGCACGAGGCCGCCCAGGTTTTGGGGGGGGAACATGATTTCTCGTCGTTCCGCGCCATCGAATGCCAGTCGCCGACCGCCAAGCGCCACGTGGACGCGATCGCCGTCAGCGGCGACGGTGCGCTAGTGACGATCGAGATCACGGCGAACGCCTTCCTGCACCACATGGTCCGGAACATTGCCGGCTCCCTGATGCAGGTCGGCGAGGGCAAGCGTTCGCCGAACTGGATCAGCCAGATCCTGGACGCACGCGACCGCAGCCGCGCCGGCGTCACGGCTCCCGCGGCCGGACTCTATCTCTGGAAGGTGCGCTATCCGGCGTCGCTGCAGGTACCCGATCTCGTCCCGGCCCGGCCTTGGGCTATGATCGCTGGCGCCTGAAGGAACGCGGACATGACCTGGTTCGAGAAGATCATCCCGTCGCGCATCAAGACCGAGCGGCGTACTCGCTCAGTGCCGGAAGGCCTGTGGATGAAGTGCCCGGCCTGCGATTCCGTGCTGTACCGGCCGGAGGTCGAGCGCAACCTGCAGGTCTGCCCGAAGTGCGCGCATCACATGCGCATCGGCGCGCGGGAACGCCTCACGCATTTCCTCGATCCGGACGGCACGATGGAGATCGGCGCCGGCATCCAGCCTGAGGACCCGCTGCGGTTCCGTGACAACAAGCGCTATCGCGACCGCCTCGCGGCGGCCCAGAAGAGCGTCGAGGAACGCGATGCGATCGTGGTGCTGGCCGGAACGCTGGATGGCATCGAGCTGGTCGCGAGTGCGTTCGAGTTCGGCTTCCTGGGCGGTTCGATGGGCTCCGTGGTCGGCGAACGCTTCGTGCGCGGAGTCGAGCATGCGATCGGCCGCCGTTGTCCCGTCGTGAATTTTTCGGCAAGCGGCGGCGCGCGCATGCAGGAGGGGCTGCTGTCGCTGCTGCAGATGGCCAAGACGAGCGCTGCGCTCGCGGCACTCGCGCGCGAGCGCCTGCCATTCATCTCGGTGCAGACCGATCCGACGACGGGCGGCGTATCGGCGAGCCTCGCGATGCTCGGGGACATCAACATCGCCGAACCCAGGGCGCTGATCGGATTCGCGGGACCGCGCGTGATCCAGCAGACGGTGCGCGAGACCCTGCCCGAAGGCTTCCAGCGCAGCGAGTTTCTGCTCGATCACGGCGCGATCGACATGATCGTGGACCGGCGCGACCTGCGCGACCGCATCGCTTCGCTGCTGCGCATGTTGATGAAGGTGCCGGCGGTTTCCGGCTAGCGCGGAGCGTGCGTTTCGCCACGATCGCGGAGTGGCTCGCCTGGCAGCAGGTGGCGCATCCGGTCGCCATCGACCCCGGACTGGAGCGGGCAGGCGAGGTCTGGCGGCGGCTTGCCCTGCCGCGCCCGCGCACGGTGCTGACGGTCGGCGGCACGAATGGCAAGGGCTCCGTCTGCGCTTATCTGGATGCCATGCTCGGGGCGGCGGGCTACGACGTCGGTCTGTTCACATCGCCGCACCTCGTCAGCTATAACGAACGCATCCGTACCGGTGGGCGCGACGCTGACGATGCCGCCATCGTCGCCGCGTTCGCGCGGATCGACGCCGCGCGCGGCGACATTTCGCTCACGTTCTTCGAATGGAGCACCCTCGCGGCTTTCTTGCTGTTCGCGCAGGAACGCGTGGACGTCGCGGTGCTCGAGGTCGGAATGGGGGGGCGGCTGGACGCCGTCAACCTGGCCGATGCGGATGTCGCGGCCGTGGTGTCGGTCGGCCTCGATCATTGCGAATGGCTGGGCGGCACGATCGAGGAGATCGGCGTCGAGAAGGCAGGCATTTTCCGACCCGGCCGCCCCGCGATCTTCGGCTCGCGCGCGATGCCCGAAAGCGTCGCGCGCGCGGCGGCGGCCTGCGGCGCCAGGCTCCGTCGATTTCGCCGCGATTTCGATTTCGTCGAGCGCGCGGATGGCTGGGACTACATCGGCGTCGGTTCGCGCCGGCGCGAACTGCCATTGCCGGGTCTCGCCGGCAGTGCGCAACTCGCCAATGCGGTAACCGCGCTCGCCGTGCTCGAAGGCGCCGAGCCTGCGGTGCTGGTGCCTGACGAGGCTGTCCGCACGGGCCTGAAGCAGGTCCGCCTCGCCGGGAGGTTCCAGGTCATTGGCGGCGAGCCGGAGTGGATCCTGGATGTCGCTCACAACCCGGACGCGGCGCAGGCGCTCGCCGCCAGCCTCGCAGCACGGCCGACCCGCGGCCGTACGATTGCGGTCTGCGGCATCCTGGCCGACAAGGACATCGAAGGCATTGTCAGGCCGCTTGCCGGCGGCGTCGAGCGGTGGATCGCCGTCGGACTGTCCGGTGCCCGGACGCTCGCGGCCGCCGAGCTCGCGCGGCGCATCGCCACCGTTACCGGCCAGGCGGCGGACATTGCCGTCGACGTGGAAGCCGGGATGCAGGCGGCGCAGGCCATTTGCGCGTCAGGGGACCGCGTGCTCGTGTTCGGCTCGTTCCTGACGGTGGGTCCGGCGCTCGCCTGTCTCGGCGCTGCGGCCTGATCGAATCCCGCAGGCTACAATCCGCCGGTCATGGAAGTTCAGGTGAGGGAACGGCTCGTCGGAGCGCTCGTGCTGGTCGCGATCGTCGTGCTTTTCGTGCCTGCGCTCCTCAAGGGTCCCGCGCGCGAGTCGGATGTCGCGGGAATCGCCGACCGGCGCACTGTCGTCATACCGGTGCAGGCCACGAACGAGCCCGCGCGGGAGGAAAAGCCCGTGCCCGAACCCTTGTCGCCGGATGCCGGAAGGACGGTCGTCGATGAGCCGCTGCCGCAGGCAGCCCCACCGCCGGCCGCCGGACGCCCGCCAGCGACCGAACCCGTGCGTCCGTCGGCCGATACGCCTGCCGGCGTAGCTCCCGGCCAGCCGGCATGGGCCGTGCAGCTTGGCGCTTTCTCGACGCGCGAAAAAGCGGATGCCCTGGTCGCGCGATTGCGAGGAAACGGCTATGCAGCGTTCGTGCTCGAGTATCGGGCGGACGGAAGAGTGCTGCACCGGGTGCGCGTCGGTCCGGAGCAGGACCGTGAACGCGCGGCGGCGATCGCCGCCCGCCTGCGCAAGGACGGATTCCAGCCGGTCGTCGCGCCGCATCCCTGATCGGCTAGAATGCGCCACCCATTGACGGGAGCGACCGCACGATGAACGGCGCCGACCATCTTTTCGCGATCATCCTGCTGGCCTCCGGCATCCTCGGCTACATCCGCGGATTCATCCGCGAGTCGATCGCGCTCCTGACATGGCTGGTCGCTATCTGGCTGGCCTGGCATTTCGCCTATCTCGTCGATCCCTGGCTCGGCGGCGCGCTCGGCGAACCCGGCATCCGCGAGTGGGCCGGGCGCGCGATCGTGTTCCTCCTGGTGCTGGTCATCGGCGCGGGTATCGGCGGCACGGTCGCCTATTTCGCCCACCGCGCGGCCGGTCTCGCGGTCATGGACCGGTTGATCGGTGCGGTGTTCGGCCTCATGCGCGGCATCGTGATCGTCGGCCTGATCGTGATCGCCGGACGCGCCGTCAACCTCGACGAAGAGCCGTGGTGGCAGAAGACCCGGACCATGCCCGCTGCGGAAGCCATCGCGAACTGGCTCGAGCGCTACGCCGAGCCTGCGGCGGAGGCGCTGTACGAGAAAGCCGCCGAAAAGCCCGGTAGCTGACGCGATGTGCGGCCTCGTCGGCATTGTCGGGACCTCCCCGGTCAACCAGCGGATCTATGATGCCCTGACGGTGCTGCAGCACCGCGGCCAGGATGCCGCGGGCATCATGACCATGGACGAACGCGCGCTGTTCGTCCGCAAGGATGCGGGCCTGGTGCGCGACGTGTTCAGCGGACGCGACATGCGCCAGCTGGTCGGCAATGCCGGCATCGGTCACGTGCGGTACCCGACCGCCGGACGCGACGGCGCCGCCGAATCCCAGCCGTTCTACGTCAACGCGCCGTTCGGCCTCGGCCTGGGCCACAACGGCAACCTGACCAATGCCGAGGCGCTCACGCGGACGATGGTCGCCGAGGACCGCCGGCACCTGAATACAGGGTCCGATTCCGAGGTGCTGCTGAACGTGTTCGCAAGCGAGCTGCAACGCTCGACGGCGGCAAAGCCGGCGGCCGCCGACGTGTTCCGCGCGCTCGATTCCGTGTTCCGGCGCTGTCGCGGCGGCTATGCCGCCGTGATGCTCATTGTCGGCCACGGCATCGCCGGGTTCCGCGATCTGCACGGCATCCGCCCGCTCGTGCTCGGCAAGCGCGAGACGCCGCGCGGGCCGGAGTGGATGCTCGCATCCGAGAGCGTGGCGCTCGACATGCTTGGTTTCTCGCTGGTGCGCGATGTCGGGCCGGGCGAGGCCATCTACATCGACATGCAGGGGCGCATGCACGCGCACCAGTGCGGAGCGGCGGCGCAGCACACGCCCTGCATCTTCGAGTACGTCTATCTTGCGCGGCCGGATTCGATCATCGACAACATTTCGGTTCACAAGGCCCGCATGCGGATGGGCGAGAAGCTCGCCGAGAAGATCCAGCGCCTGCGCCCGGGCCACGATATCGACGTCGTGATCCCGATACCCGATACCAGCCGCACGAGCGCGCTGCAGCTCGCGTTGGCGCTCGGCGTGAAGTACCGCGAGGGATTCGTCAAGAACCGCTACATCGGGCGCACGTTCATCATGCCGGGGCAGGAAATGCGCCAGAAATCCGTGCGCGGCAAGCTGAATGCGATCGACCTCGAATTCCGCGGCCGCAACGTGATGCTGGTCGACGATTCGATTGTGCGTGGCACGACCTCGGCCCAGATCATCGAGCTCGCCCGTGAGGCGGGTGCGCGCAAGGTCTATTTCGCCTCGGCCGCGCCCCCCGTGCGCTACCCGAATGTCTATGGCATCGACATGGCGGTCGCCGCCGAACTCGTCGCGAATGGCCGCAGCGAAGACGACGTCGCGGCCTTTATCGGCGCCGACTGGCTGATCTACCAGGATCTCGACGACCTGGTCGCCGCCTGCCGCCACGACAATGCGCGCATCACGGCCTTCGATACGTCCTGCTTTTCGGGCGAGTACGTGACCGGAGACGTTACCGGGGAGTATCTGGCGCGCATCGAGCGCGACCGCTCGGACGGCGTGCGCGCGCAGCGCATGCTGGAGCTGCCGGGTGGGCGGACGGCGCGCGCAGTCTGACCCGGGCGCGATGAACGCGCAGGCCGCAGATTCCCGCCGCGCCCTGCTGCTCGACTGGCTGAACGCGGCGCTTTCTGCGGTGGATGGGCGCCGGCGGGTGCGTGCCGCGCTCGCGAACGATCCGCGCAGCGGGCCAGTCAGCCTGCTCGCGGTCGGGAAGGCCGCGGCATCGATGGCCCTGGGCGCGCGCGATGCGCTCGGCGCCCGGCTTTCGCGCGCGCTGGTCGTCGCGCCCGACGGCGGCATTCCCCACGCGCTCGCAGCGTTGCCGGGATTCGACTGCCGCGAGGCGGCACATCCTGTGCCGGACGAACGCAGTCTCGGCGCGGGCGACGCGGCGCTCGCTTTCGCGGCGGCGACGCCGGCCGGCAGCCGGGTGCTGCTTTGCGTGTCCGGCGGCGCGTCGGCGCTTCTCGAGGTGCCTGCCGCCGGCGTCACGCTTGCAGAACTGCGCGAGCTGCACGCGCTGTCCGAAGCGAGCGGCATGGACATCGAGGAACTGAATGCGCGGCGCGGCCGGCTGTCGCGGATCAAGGCCGGCAGGCTCCCGCGCCTGTTCGCGGGATGCGCGGTCGAAGGTCTCATGATTTCGGATGTGCCGCGCGATGACCCTGCGTTGGTCGGATCCGGCCTGCTCGCGGGCGTTAAAGTCACGCTGGTCGGCAGCCTCGACGACGCGCTCGATGCCGTGCTGCGCACCGCGCGGCAGGCCGGAATAACCGCCGTCCGGAGAGTGCCGAGACTCGCCGGAGAAGCGTCTGCCGCCGCGCGGCATGTCTGCCACGAACTGGCGCTGGGCCCCGTCGGCCTGCAGGCCTGGGGCGGCGAAACGGTCGTGCGGTTGCCGGCGACGCCCGGACGCGGCGGTCGCTGCCAGCATCTTGCGCTGGAAGCGGCGAAGCACATTGCCGGTCATGCGGAGTTCCTGGTGCTCGCGGCCGGCACGGACGGGCGGGACGGCAGGAGCGAGGACGCCGGCGCGATCGTCGACGGCGGCACGATCGCACGCGCGAGCCTTGCCGGATGCAATGTCGATGTCTCGCTGGCCGCCGCCGACAGCGGCGTCGTGCTCGAAGCGACCGGCGATCTCGTCTGCACCGGCGACACTGGCACGAACGTCGGCGACATTGTCCTTGCGCTGCGTCTCGCGCCGGCGTCCGGACAGCCCATGTAGAATACGGCCATGAGCGTGCGCGTTCTGATCATCGACGACCAGGTCGAATTCCGGCGGTTGCTGGCCCAGCATGTCTCGACCGGCTTCGATTCGCCGTCGATCGCCGAGTACGATCCGGTCGCCAGCGGGCCGTTGCCGCCGGACTTTTCGGGGAGCGCGTACGATGCCGTGCTGCTCGGCGACACGCCGGGAAACGGCGACGGCCTGTGGCTGCGCGACCTCAGCCGCCGGAATGGCTTTCCGCCCGTGATCTACCTGATGCGGAATGTGACCGCCGAAGCGGAGGAATCGGCGACCGCTGCCGGCGCGCACGCATGCCTGTCGGGCCGCAAGATCGACCACGGCCGTCTGATCGCGGCGCTTCGCGGCGCACAGGCGCGCCGCGGTTCGACTCCGGTTTCCGCCCCGAGGCAGGAGGACGAACCGCGCACGGTCCGCTTCGGCGAGGCGAACATCCGCGGCTTCCGTTTCGTCAGGCAGCTCGTCGAAAACCCGGTATCGAGCGTCTTTCTCGCGCGAAGCGAGCGGACCGGCGAGGAGGTCGTGCTGAAAGTGCTGCGGCAGCCGCCGGACGGCGGTTCGGGAGCCAGGACGTTCGACCGGTTCCTGCGCGAGTACCAGATCGCGGCCGGCATCAATCACCCGAACGTCGCGCGCGTGCACGATTTCGGCGTCGCAGACGATCACGCATTCATCGCGATGGAGTACTTCCCGCTGGGCGACCTGCGCGCGCGCATCCGGACCGGCATCGAGCCGCTGCAGGCGCTGACGTTCCTGCGGCAGATGGCGGAGGCGCTGGTCGTGCTGCACGGGGCGGGCGTGCTGCACCGCGACCTGAAGCCCGGCAACGTGATGCTGCGCGACGAATCGTCCGTGGCGCTGATCGATTACGGAATGTCGAAGCAGCTCGCCCTCGATGCCGCTATTACCGGCAGCGGCGAAATCTTCGGTACACCGTATTACATGAGCCCGGAGCAGGGCCACGGCCGCGAAACCGACGAGCGCAGCGACATCTACAGCCTGGGCATCATCTATTTCGAGATGCTGATGCGCCGCAAGCCCTACGTCGCGGGCACGCCGATGCAGGTGATCTACAAGCACGCGAATTCCCCGATACCGGAACTGCACGCGGAGCTGAAGCGCTTCGAGGAGTTGCTGCGCAACTGCATCGCCAAGGACCCGCAGCGCCGCTACCCCAGCGCCGAGCGGCTGCTGGACGCCGCGCGCGAACTCGAGCAGGACGAGAAAGAGCGCTGATCAGGCGGGGCAGGCCACCAGCCGCCAGCCGGCTTCGTCCCACTGCAGCACCCGCGCGGTCGCATGCCAGTCGCCGAGCACGATGCGTGTCCCGGTCATTGCGCCCAGGGCGAAACGATGCACATCCGGACGGTGGGTGTGGCCGTGGATCAGCAGATCGACGCCCGCGTCCGTCATCAGGGTTTCGACTGCAGCCTGGTTCACGTCGGTGATGTAATCGTCGGTGACCGCGAGGTGCGCGCGGCTGCCGGCGCGGGCCTCGGTCGCAAGCTTGCGCCGGCTGGCGAGCGGCAGGCCCAGGAATCCGTTGCGGACGCCGGGGTCGTGAACCAGCGCGCGTAGCCGCTGATAGGCGGCATCGTCCACGCACAGGCCGTCGCCGTGCGACAGCAGCGCGCGCCTGCCGCCGATCGTGACGATCGCCGGATCCTCCAGCAGGATCGCGCCGGCCTCCGCGCAGAACCGCTCGCCGATCAGGAAATCACGGTTGCCGCGCATCACGTAGACCAGCGTGCCGGTTGCGGCGAGCGCCGCGAGCGCTGCAATCACCTCGCGATGGGCGGGCTCCGGATCGTCGTCGCCGAGCCAGGCTTCGAACAGGTCGCCGAGCAGGTAGAGCGCATGAGCTCCCTGCACCGGTCCCGAGACGAAGCGCAGGAAGCGTCCCGCGATCTCCGGCGCCGCCGGATCCAGGTGCAGATCCGACGCGAACCAGCGGGTCACTGCGGTTCGGCGGGCGTCGGCGGCCGGTCGTCGATGACCCATGCGCGCCTGATCGCGGGGCGTTCCACCGGCACGTCAGCGCCCAACGCCGCGACGGTCCCGGTCTTGAGGTGAGCGATGCGGTCGATGACTTCCATGCCTTCGACGACGCGCCCGAACACCGCATAGCCCCAGCGGGTGGGCAAAGGGTCGAGCGCGAGGTTGTCCACCAGATTGACGTAGAACTGCGAGGAGCCGGAATGCGGATTTTCGTCGCGGGCGAGCCCGAGCGTGCCGCGGCGGTTCGACAGGCCATTGCCGCTCTCATTCGGGATCGCCGCGCGCGGCTGTCGCTCCCGGAGCTCCAGATCGTAGCCGCCGCCCTGGATCACGAAATTCGCGATGACGCGATGAAAGGTGGTGCCGTCGTAGGCGCCGTCGCGGACATAGCGCAGGAAATTCTCCGCCGTCAGCGGCGCCCGCATGGCATCGAGTTCCACGGTGAAATTGCCATGGGACGTTTCGAAGGCGACGCGTGGCGCGAGCGACGACGGCAGTTCATCCGCCTGCGCCAGCGGCACCCACGACAGAAACAGCAGCGTCAAGGCGAGTATCGGCATCGTTCGGACCCCGGCGGAATAGTAGCGCACCGGGCGCGTGAGCCGCCCGGTCCGATACCTTAAACTGTGCCGGCGATGAAATCCGACCTCGTCACGCGATTTGCACCGAGTCCGACCGGCGCGCTGCATCCCGGCAACGCGCGCACGGCGCTGTTCAGCTTCCTGTTCGCGCGCGCCGGGAACGGCCGTTTTCTGCTCCGCATCGAGGACACCGACCAGGCCCGCGAAGGCGCGGGGGATGCGGCTGCCCAGATGGCCGATCTCGACTGGCTCGGCATCGCCTGGGATGCCGGGCCCGACCGCGACGACGGCAAGGGTCCGTACCGGCAGTCGGAACGCGGCGCGATCTACCGCGAGCATTACCATCGCCTCGAGCAGCTGGGTCATGCCTATCCCTGCTTCTGTTCGGCGACTGAACTCGACATCGCCCGCAGGACGCAGCTTGCCTCCGGTCAGCCGCCGCGCTATCCGGGCACCTGCAGAGGACTCGACGCGACGGCGCGCGCGGCCAGGCTTGCGTCGGGCCGGCGACCGGCGCTGCGCTTCCGCGTGCCGGAGTCCGGCAATATCGAGTTCGACGACCTAGTCCGCGGGCCGCAGTCGATCGCGGCCGCGAGCCTCGGGGATTTCCTCATCCGGCGCGCCGACGGCGGCACCGTGTTCTTCTTCTGCAATGTGCTGGACGATGCGCTGATGGGCGTGACCCACGTGCTGCGCGGCGACGACCACCTGAGCAACACGCCGCGGCAGCTCCTGCTGCTGCAGGCGCTCGGGCTGCCGCGGCCGGTCTACGGCCACCTGCCGCTGCTGCTGGATCCGGACGGCCTGCCGCAGTCGAAGCGCCGCAACAGCGTGACGGTCGCGCAGCTGCGCGAGGAGGGTTTCCTTGCGGACGCGGTGTCCAACTATCTGCTGCGTCTCGGTCATCACGGCGCGCCCGACCGCTGGATCGACCGCGACGGCCTCGCGGCCGTGTTCCGTGCCGATCACCTCGGGCGGGCGCCGGCAAAATTCGACCGCACGCAACTCGAGCACTGGCAGCGCGAAGCGGTCCTGCGGCTTGCGCCGGAAGCGGCAGCGGACTGGCTGGCGCCGATATTTCCGGACGGCTGGCCGCGCGTGGAGCGCGTCAAAGCCGCAGAACTCCTCCGGGGCAATCTGCTGCTCCCCGACGACGCGCGCGACTGGCTCGCAGTGCTGACGGGCGAACTGCCTGCGTTGACAGCCGAAGACCGCGCTCAGGTCGCGGAGGCGGGCGCCGGATTCTTCGAGGCGGCGCAGGACGTATTTGCCGAAACAGGTCCGGCGCTCGCGCCGCTGGCCGAGCGCCTGAAAGCCAGCACCGGACGCAAGGGCGCGGCTCTGTACCGGCCGTTGCGAATTGCGCTGACCGGCCGCCACGACGGGCCCGAGCTCGCGGCGTTGCTGGCCGCGATACCGGCGCCGCTAGTGCGCGAAAGACTTGCCAATGCCGCGCAGATTCGGGCCGACTGAGCAAGCATGCTGCAAATCCATAATTCGCTGAGCGGGCGCAAGGAAACGTTCAAGCCGATCGTGCCGGGGCAGGTCGGCATGTATGTCTGCGGCATGACCGTCTATGACCATATTCACGTCGGCCATGCGCGCAGCCAGATCGCATTCGACGTCGTGCGCCGCTGGCTCGCGGCAAGCGGCTACAAGGTCAAGTATGTCCGCAACATCACCGACATCGACGACAAGATCATCCAGCGCGCGCGGGAGCGTAACGAGACGGTCGAAGCGCTGACCGCACGCTACATCGCGTCGACCGATAAAGACCTCGCCGCGCTCGGCGTGCTGAAGCCCGATCATGAGCCGCGTGCGACGGCTCACGTGCGCGAGATCATCCGGCTGATCGAGACATTGATACAGCGCGGCTTCGCCTATGTCGGCACGAGCGGAGACGTGCTGTATGCGGTCGCGCGATTCCAGGAATACGGCCGGCTGTCGGGCAAGAAGCTCGCGGACCTGCGCGCCGGAGCGCGCGTCGAGGTCGACGCATCGAAGCGCGACCCGCTCGATTTCGTCCTGTGGAAACGCGCAAAGCCCGGTGAACCGGCCTGGGAGTCGCCCTGGGGCACGGGCCGTCCGGGCTGGCACATCGAATGCTCGGCCATGGCGATGGCGCTGCTCGGGAAGCACTTCGACATCCATGGCGGCGGCATGGACCTCAAGTTTCCGCACCACGAGAACGAGATCGCCCAGAGCTGCGCGGCCTGCGATGCGCCGTTCGCCAATATCTGGATGCACAACGGATTCGTGCGGGTCGATGAAGAGAAAATGTCGAAGTCGCTCGGCAATTTCTTCACCGTGCGCGACGTGCTGCCGCGCGTGCGGCCCGAAGTCCTGCGCGCCTTCCTGGTGTCGAGCCACTACCGCGGCCCGGTCAACTACACCGAGGAAAACCTGCGGCAGGCGGACGCGGTCCTGCAGCGGCTCTACCTCGCCCTCCGTGACACCGACAAAGGGGACGCAACCCTTTATCCGGCCGAAAAAAGGGTTGCGTCCCCTTTATCGCCTTTATCAGAAGGGGATGCGACCCCTTTTACGGAGGCGTTCGCCGAGGCGATGGACGACGACTTCAATACGCCCGAGGCGCTCGCATCGCTCCAGGGTCTCGCGCGCGAGCTGAATGTCGCGAAGACGGCCGGCGACGGGGAGCGCGCCGGGACGCTTGCCGCCGAGCTGCGCCGGCTCGGTTCGCTTCTGGGCATCCTGGAGCACGAACCCGCCGCCTGGCTCGCGACGCGCTCCGAACTGACGGGCGGCGTGCCGGCGGACGCTGAAGTCGTTGATCCGGCGGAGATCGAGCGGCTGCTGCAGGCGCGAATCGAGGCGCGCAAGAACCGGAACTGGGCCGAGTCCGACCGCATTCGCAGCGAACTGGCCACCCGCGGCGTGCTGCTGGAAGACAGCCCGACCGGCACGACCTGGCGCTGGAAGTAGGCGGATCTTTCAGCCGGCGGCCTGACGGCGGGTCGAAGCCTCGAGCGTATTCTTCATGAGCACGGCGATGGTCATCGGTCCGACACCGCCCGGAACGGGCGTGATGTGGCCCGCACGCTCCCGCGCCTCGTCAAACGCGACGTCGCCGACCAAGCGTCCGTCGGGCAGGCGGTTGATGCCGACGTCGATGACCACGGCACCGGGGCGGATCCAGGCGCCGGGGATGAATCGGGGCTTGCCCATCGCGGCCACCAGGATCTCGGCCGCGCCGACGTGTGCCTCGAGATCGTGCGTCGCGCTGTGGCACACGGTAATGGTCGCAGCCTTCATCAGCAGCTCGAGCGCCATCGGCCGGCCAACGATGTTGCTCTGGCCGAC
>DATKBY010000010.1:0-5117 GCA_035513555.1 Steroidobacteraceae bacterium
ATGCGTGTGGCAGTCGATGAGCCCGGGTGTGACGAGCGCGCCGCGCGCATCGGTGACGGCCAGGCGTTTCGGGAGTTGTTCGGGCAGCAGGCGATTCTTGCCGGTCCAGGCGATGCGATCCCCGGCAAGCGCGATCGCGGCCCTCGGAATCAGGCCATACGGCTTGCCCGGCACGCAGCTTGCGACCGTCGCATTCCGGATCACCCGGGTCCAGCTCTGGGTTTCAATGGTGGTCACGCGCGGAGTTTACCGGAGGCTCCCGCCGCCGCGTTATGCTGCAGCCTGTCGCATTGCTGCCGGAGCGCTTGTGCCGGAATCCCCGATTTCCACCGCCTTCATTGCCGAACTGCCGAAGACCGACCTGCACGTTCATCTCGACGGGTCGCTCCGGATTCCGACGCTGATCGAGCTTGCCCGCGAGCATCGGGTGGAGTTGCCGAGCTATACGGAAGGCGGCCTGCGTGAGACCGTATATAAGGAGCGTTACACCAGCCTCGGCGACTACCTGAAAGGCTTCCAGTACACGGTTGCCGTCATGCAGGACGCGGAATCGCTGGAGCGCATCGCGTCGGAACTGGCCGAGGACAATCAGGCCGAGGGCGTGCGCTATCTGGAAGTCCGCTTTGCGCCGCAGCTTCATGTGCGTCCCGGGCTCGACGCCGTCGAGGTGATCGCGGCCGTGGACCGCGGTTTGCGCCGCGCGCGCGACGCCTACAACCGCCGCGCCGACATTGCGGCCGGCCGCGAGCCGCCGTTCGAGTACGGCATCATCTGCTGCGCGCTGCGGATGTTCACGGCGGGGTTCAGCAGCTATTACGGCACGCTCTTTGCCGCGCACCCGTTCACGCGGCCGAAGGACCTGTATGCGATGGCCTCGCTCGATCTCGCGCGCGCGGCTGTCATCGCGCGCGACACGCTGGACCTGCAGGTCGTCGGCTTCGACCTCGCCGGCGAGGAATCGGGCTATCCGGCGAGCGCGCACAAGGAAGCTTTCGCGCACGCGCACCGGAACTTTCTGAAGCGCACGGTGCATGCGGGCGAAGCCTACGGGCCGGAATCCATCTTCCAGGCGATCACCGACCTGCATGCGGATCGCATCGGCCACGGCACCTACCTGCTGGAGGCCGACCAGATCCGCGATCCCGAGATCGAGAACCGCGAGTTGTACGTGGACAAGCTCGGCAATTACATTGCGGACCGGCGCATCACGCTCGAGGTCTGCCTGACGAGCAACCTGCAGACCAATCCGGACCTGAAATGGCTGGACCAGCACACTTTCCGGAAGCTGCGCGAAAAGCGCGTATCGACCACGCTCTGCACCGACAACCGGCTGATGAGCAACACGACGGTGACCAACGAGCTCGCGCTTGCGGTCAAGCATCTGGGCCTCGACCGCCATGACCTGAAGTCCATCATCATCTATGGCTTCAAGCGCAGCTTCTATCCGGGCAGCTACCTCAGCAAGCGCCAGTATGTGCGCCAGATCATCGATCACTACGACGCAGTGGAGCGAAAGTTCGCGTCCTGATCATCAATCGGGTATCACGGCGCTAGTCGAGGCGCATTTTGCGCCGGCCCGCGCTATTCTCGCGCATCGTGAACGCCAAGCCGAAACCCGCCCCGTCCGGGCCGCGCCCGGTGCGTGCGCCACGCGGTAACACGCTGAATTGCCTGAGCTGGCTGACCGAGGCACCGTACCGGATGATCCAGAACAACCTCGATCCGGAGGTCGCCGAGCATCCGGACCGGCTCGTCGTATATGGCGGCATCGGCAAGGCGGCGCGGAACTGGGAGGCGTTCGACACGATCCTGTCGGTGTTGCGCCGGCTGAAGGACGACGAGTCCCTGCTGGTGCAATCCGGCAAGCCGGTCGGCGTGTTTAAGACGCATCCGGATGCGCCGCGAGTGCTGATCGCGAATTCGAATCTCGTGCCGCACTGGGCGACCTGGGAGCATTTCCACGAGCTCGATCGCAAGGGCCTGATGATGTACGGGCAGATGACGGCGGGTTCCTGGATCTACATCGGCTCGCAGGGCATCGTGCAGGGTACCTACGAAACTTTCGGCGCCTGCGCGCGTGAACATTTCGCCGGCGATGCCGCGGGGCGCTGGATCCTGACGGCGGGTCTCGGCGGCATGGGCGGCGCGCAGCCGCTGGCCGCGACCATGGCGGGATTCTCGATGCTCGCCGTTGAATGCGACGAATCCCGCATCGACTTCCGGCTGCGTACTGGTTACGTGGATCGCAAGGCGACAGCGCTTGACGAAGCCCTCGCAATCATCGATGAGGCCCGCCGCGCTAATCGCGCGCTGTCGGTCGGGCTTCTCGGCAACGCGGCCGACGTCTATCCCGATCTCGCGCGCCGCGGCATCGTGCCGGACGCGGTGACCGACCAGACCTCGGCGCATGATCCGCGCAACGGTTACCTGCCGCGTGGCTGGACCGTGCAACAGGCGGTGGACGCGCGGCAAAGCGATCCGGCGCGCGTCGAACGCGAAGCGCGCGCCTCGATGAAGATCCACGTGCAGGCGATGCTGGATCTGAAGGCGCAGGGCGCGGTCGTCTTCGATTACGGCAACAACATCCGCCAGGTCGCGCTCGAAGAAGGCCTGAAGAACGCTTTCGATTTTCCGGGCTTCGTGCCCGCCTACATCCGGCCGCTCTTCTGCGAAGGCATCGGGCCGTTCCGCTGGGTCGCGCTGTCCGGCGATCCGGAGGACATCCATCGCACCGATGCGAAGGTGAAGGAATTGATTCCGGACAACCCGCACCTGCACCGCTGGCTCGACATGGCGCGCGCGCGCATCAAGTTCCAGGGCCTGCCGGCGCGCATCTGCTGGGTCGGTTTGAAGGACCGCGCCAGGCTCGGGCTTGCGTTCAACGAGATGGTCGCGACGGGCGAGCTGTCGGCGCCGGTCGTGATCGGCCGCGATCATCTCGACTCCGGCTCGGTCGCGAGCCCGAACCGCGAGACCGAAGCGATGAAGGATGGCTCCGACGCTGTTTCCGACTGGGCTTTCCTGAATGCGCTGCTCTCGACTGCGGGCGGCGCGACCTGGGTGTCGATCCATCACGGCGGCGGCGTCGGCATGGGGTTCTCGCAGCACGCCGGCCTGGTTATCGTTTGCGACGGCACGTCGGCTGCCGCCTTGCGCATTGCGCGCGTGCTGCGCAATGATCCCGGCAGCGGCGTCATGCGCCACGCGGACGCCGGCTACGAACGCGCGATCGATTGCGCGCGCGAACAGGGGCTCGACCTGCCGTCGATCGGCGGAATTTCGTGAGCAAACTCAATTTGAAACCGGGCGCCATCGCGCTGGCGGACCTGCGGCGAATCATGCGGGGTAGGGACGCGATCGCGCTAGCCGACGGCTGGCGGGCGGGCGTCGAGCAATCGCTCGCGGCCGTCGGCAGGCGGCTCGCATCCGGCGAGGCGCTCTATGGCATCAATACCGGCTTCGGGAAGCTCGCAAAGACCCGGATTTCCGATGACGAGCTCGCGAAGCTGCAGCTCTACATCGTGCGCTCGCACGCGGCGGGCGTAGGCCAGCCGCTCGCCGACTCGACGGTGCGTCTCGTTCTGGTGCTGAAGGCGGCAAGCCTCGCGCGCGGTTTTTCCGGCGTACGCGCGGAGGTCGTCGAACGGCTGCTCGAGCTCGTCAATGCGGGCATTCTTCCGCTGGTGCCGGGCCAGGGTTCAGTCGGCGCCTCCGGCGATCTCGCGCCGCTGGCGCACCTGTCGCTGGCACTGATCGGCGAGGGCCGCGTGCGCGTGAACGGACGCGAGCAGGATGCCGCCGCGGCGCTGAAGGCTGTGCGGCTGGAGCCGCTGGTGCTCGGGCCCAAGGAAGGCCTCGCGCTCCTGAATGGCACCCAGGTGTCCACCGCGCTCGCGCTCGAGGCGCTGTTCGCGGCGGAAGACCTGCTGCTCGGCTCGATTCTGACCGGCGCGATGGCGGTGGATGCGGCGCTCGGCAGCCGCGTGCCCTTCGACGCGCGCATCCAAGAAGCGCGCGGCCAGCCGGCGCAGACGGCGATCGCCGCCGCATTCCGCGCGGTGCTCGGCGAAAGCGACATCGGCCGTTCGCACGAACACTGCGACCGCGTGCAGGATCCGTATTCGCTGCGCTGCCAGCCGCAGGTCGCCGGCGCCTGCCTGCAGCAGTTGATCGACGCTGCGCGCGTGCTCGGCATCGAGGCGAACGGCGTCTCCGACAATCCGCTCGTATTCGGGAAGGAAGGCGAGGTGCTATCCGGCGGCAACTTCCACGCGGAGCCGGTCGCATTCGCCGCGGACAACCTGGCGCTCGTCCTTGCGGAGATCGGCGCACTTGCGGAGCGGCGCATCGCGATGCTGATCGACGGGAGCCTGAGCCAGCTGCCGGCATTCCTGGTGCGCGAGGGCGGCCTGAATTCCGGCTTCATGATCGCGCAGGTGACGGCCGCGGCGCTCGCCTCCGAAAACAAGTCGCTCGCGCACCCGGCATCGGTCGACAGCCTGCCGACGTCCGCAAACCAGGAGGACCACGTCAGCATGGCGACATTCGCCGCCCGCCGCCTAGGGCCGATGGCCGAGAACACGCGCGGCATCCTGGCAATCGAACTGCTCGCCGCCGCCCAGGGCATCGATTTCCGCCGTCCGCTCGCTTCGAGCTCGACGCTTGAACGCGTCCACTCATTGCTGCGCGCCAAAGTCTCCTTCTACGATCACGACCGCCACTTCGCCCCGGACATCGCCGACGCAAAGTCGGTCATCTCGTCCGACGATTTCCTGTCGCTAGTCCCAACAGGACTCTGCGCAAGCCGTTGACACCCGTCGCGCGGGCGGATGTTCCGCGAGCTATTTCTTTCTCCCCCGAACGTCACGCTATAGTCGCATGGAATGAACCGGGTCGGACTCATCGGCTGGCGCGGCATGGTCGGTTCCGTGCTGCTCTCGCGCATGCGCGCCGAGGGCGATTTCGCGCGCATCGCTCCGGTGTTCTTTTCGACTTCGATGGCCGGCGCGCCGGCGCCGGAGACCGGCCAGGCGGTCGCGCGCGTGTTCGATGCCAATGACACCGCCGAGCTCGCACGCTGCGACATCCTGATCTCCTGCCAGGGCGGAGACTACACG
>DATKBY010000011.1:0-6331 GCA_035513555.1 Steroidobacteraceae bacterium
AGCCGTTCGCGGATACGGGCTCCCACCTCGAGTTCCACGCCGGTCACCTCGACCTCGCCCGCCTGGATGCTGAAGAAAAGGTGGTCCGGATCCGGCGTCAGCACGTTCTTCTGCACGATCTCGTAAGCCGCGAGCGAGCCGAACAGCCGCACGCCGGGACCCAGGTTGCGGCCGTCGTACTTGACGCCGGCCTCGATCTGGTCGCCGGTGGTCGGCTCGAACGGCACGCCATCGAAGGTCGCGCCGCTGACGGGCTGGAACGACGTTGCCGTCTGGATATACGGCGCGAAGCCATTGTCGAACACATAGTTGACGCCGACGCGGTAGGTGAACTCCTCGTCGTCCTGTGAGGGACCGCCGCCCGCCGGGCTGCGCTCGACCCAGTCATTGCGGGCGTTCAGCGTCAGGATGAAATTTCCGGCCTTGATCTGGTCCTGGAAGTAAACGCCGACCTGGTCGCGGGTCTCGTTGATGAACGGGAACAGCGTCGCCGGCGGAATCACCGCGTCGTACACCGGATCGAACAGATCGATGGCCGGCGCCAGGCCGAAGCCGAACTCGGAAAAGCCATCGTACTGGCGGTAGTCCACGCCGAACAGCATCGACTGCTCGACGTTGCCGCCGCCCAGATCGAAATAGGCGCGCGTGTCGACGGTCATCGAGTCGATCCGCTCGTTGAACGGGAAGTCGAACCGGTTGACCGTGCGGAAGTCGTCCGGTACGCCGTCGAAATCGTCGTCCACGAGCCCGGCGCCGAAAACCGCGCGCGAGTCGACCTTGACGTCGAAGTACTTGAAGTTCTGCTGGATCCGGAAACGGTCGCTGAAGCTGTGCGAGAAGTCGTAGCCCGCGCTCCATTGCTCGCGCTTGAAGAAGTTGTAGCCCGTCTCGCCGAGGTTCCGGCCGACCGGCACTTTGCCGAACGGATTGGGCTGTTCGGTGCCGAAGATGGGCAGGAAGCCGGTGCTCTGGTTCTCCAGGTCGTCATCCTGGTAGTTCGCGAGCAGCGTCAGCTCGGTGGCGTCGCCGAACCTGAACGTGATGGCGGGCGAAATGAACAGCCGCTGCGATGTCAGGAAATCGACCTGCGTCTCGCGGTCGCGATACAGCGCCGTGATGCGCCCGCTGACCCGGTCCGTCATCGGCCCGGTCACGTCGGCGGCGACCTGCCACATGTTGTACTCGCCGCCCTGCACCTCGAGCTCGCCGCCGAACTCGTCCCGCGGGCGACGGCTCACCATGTTTACGATGCCGCCGGGCGGCGACTGGCCGTAGAGCACCGCAGCCGGCCCCTTCAGTACCTCGACGGCCTCGGAGCCGTAGAGATCGGTGCCGGTGTTGTTGACCGAGCCGATCGGCGCCTGCACGCCGTCGATGAACTGCACCGGATCGAAGCCGCGTATCTGCAGCCAGTCGTAGCGTTCATCGGGCCCGAAGGCTTCGCCGGTCGCGCCAGCCGAATAGCGCACTGATTCGTTGAGGCTGGTCCAGTTCAGCAGGTCGATCATGTCGCGCGAAACGACGCTGACCGATTGCGGCATTTCCACCAGCGGGATGTCCGACTTGGAGGCGGAGTTGCCTTCCGTGGACACGTAACGCGGCGCGGTGACGACCACCGCGCCAAGCTCGTCCTGGGCCACCGCGGTCCCGGCGGCCGTCGTACCGAGCAGAAAGATCAGGGCGTGTCTGGAATCCATGGCGAAGTCCCCCTCGTACTCAATTCAATCTATTCCCACCGGTGCCCGGCGCATTCGCGCCAGGGTCGCAAACCGTCGCGATCAGGCCACGGCCCTACGGCGGCGCCCCGGCCCCTTCCCGCGTGAAAACCTCCCTGAGCCAGTCGGACGCGTCCGCCAGGGCGCTGTTGCTGACGGCGGCGATGGACATGGCCTCGATGAAACTGTGCGATGCCCCCGAGTAGATGACGCTCTTAACGGGCACGCCGGCCGCCTGCAGCCGCCCGGCCATGCGCACGCTCTGCTCGGCGAGGATGTCGCACTCAGCCACTGCAAGGAATGCGGGCGGCAAACCGGCAGGCCAGGCGAGCAGCGGGCAGACGAGCGGATTGTCCGCGTCCCCGTCGCTGCGCATGTAGTTGCGCCAGTACTGGCTCATCTCCTCGCAGCCCAGCATGTATTCCGGGCCGCCATACCGGCGACAGGCTTCCGCGGAACTGCAGGAAATGAACGCGCCGTAGTTCAGGACCATGCCGCGGAGCGGCGGCGTCATCTGGAGGTCCCGGCGCAGCAGGCAGGTCGCGACGCTGAGATTGGCGCCGGCCGAGTCGCCGCCGATGGCGAGACGCTTTGCGTCGATGCCCCATTCGCGGCCGAGCTCCAGCAGCCAGTCAACGACGTCCACCACCTGCTCGAGCGCGACCGGAAACCGGCTCTCGGGTGACAGCGCGTAATCGATGCCGATCACGCAGCATTGCGCGCGCGCCGCATACTCGCGCATCACCCGATCGTGCGTATCGATGCTGAACAGCGTCCAGCCGCCGCCATGCAGGTAAACGAGGCCCGGCAGCTCGCCGCGCTTCGGACGATAGATGCGCACACGCACCTTGCCGTGTCGCGTCGGCGCCTCGAGATTCGACGTCTCGAGCATCTCGGGCCCGCCCTGTACCCAGGGGTCCCGGGCCTCCTCGGCCCAGCGGCGCTTCTGCGGGAACGGCGCGCTGTCGAACTGCGGAAAACGCGCGACCGATTCGGCGAGGCTGCGGATGAAACGACGGATGTCCCGATCCAGGTCGCTCCCGTTGGCGGACGCCACTTCCCCGCACGCGTGGTCCATCGCTGCATCCTCGGTTCGGACCTGACCCGGTGCCGTCGCCGGGCGCTCATTTGTCATCGCGAGCGGGCCAGCATAGGCTAGGACCATGGGCCGCAGCACCAAGGGCGCCGACTATCAGGACATCCCGCGTCCGATCGCCGCGCTTGCCGACGAATACCCGCCCGGTCATCACGATCCGCATCATCATCACAAGCGCGCGCAACTGATCTACGCCTGCGCGGGCGTGACAGTCGTCATCACCGACCAGGCGAGTTTCGTCGTACCGCCGCAGCGCGCCGTGTGGGTGCCCGCGGGCGTCGAGCATGAAGCGCATATGCGCGGCCACGTGTCGCTGCGCACGCTCTATATCGATCCCGCCGCTTTTCCCGACCTGCCGACGACCTGCCGCGTGATCGAAGTGTCCTGCCTGCTGCGCGAGCTGATCGTCGAGGCCTGCCGCATCCCGGTCGAGTACGACCTCGAAGGACGCGACGCGCGGGTGATGAACCTGCTGATGACGGAACTCATCGCGATGCCGGCGACGCCGCTCGACGTGCCGATGCCGCAGGACCCGCGCCTGGTGAAGGTCTGCACCGCGATCCTGCGCGACCCCGGGCAGAACGAACCGCTCGACGGCTGGGCGGACATCGCGGGCATGGGCCGGCGCACGTTCACCCGCACATTCCGCCGCGAAACCGGCGTCAGCTTCGCCACCTGGCGGCAGAACGTCCGGCTGATGGAGGCCTTGTCGCGGCTCGCGGTCGGCCAGCCTGTCACGTCGGTGGCCTTCGATGTCGGCTACAACAGCCCGAGCGCTTTCACCGCGATGTTTCGCCGCGCGTTCGGCCATGCGCCGACGCAATACCTCGCCAAGATTCCCGGCGGCAAGCCGCCCGACCAGCATCACTGAAGGCAGCGTTCAACGGCCCGGATTCAGTTCCCGCATCCGCGCGACGAGCGCGTCCGATCCCGCCGCGTCGAGCGCCTCGGTGATATCGGTGAATACGGCGTCCCGCTCGTCCTGTCCGAGCTTGAACTTCGCACGCTGCTCCACGACGGTCGCCTCGAACGGCACGATCATGCGCTTGAGCGTCTCGTAGCGCGCGCCCATTTCCGACGTATGCCAGGCGCCGGGGCGGCCGCGCTCCATCGCCTCCACCAGGTCGTGCAGGTGCGCGTCCAGCCGCGCCGGCGTTTCATCGAATGCGATAGTCACGAGGAACTGCACGACCGTGTAGTTCCAGGTCGGTGCCCAGGTCCGGTTGCTCACCCAGGATGGCGAGATGTAGCCCTGCGGGCCGCTGAACAGGATGAGCGCGCGCGCATCGCGCTGCAAAGCCTCGTACTGCGCGTTGGAGCGCGCCATATGCCCTTCGAGCGCCTCGATGTGCCCGTCAGCGCCGGCGCGCGGCCGCAGCGGCAGCGGGGTCGCGCGGAATCCGCCGGCGTCGAGGCAGACGACCCAGGCCAGCGGATGCTCGAGCACCAGGCGCAGAACCTGCTCATCGTTCTTCGGCGCAAAGATGTCCCGCGTAGCCGTCAAGCCGGCGTACTCCCGCCAGCGAGCGCCGAGTGCCGCCGGCCGTAGCCCGCATAGAGCGCGGCGCCGACTGCGACGTAGAGGGCAAGGAAGATAGCCATCAGCGGCTCGCCCGAAGCCGCCTGCAAACCGATGTCGATGAGTACTGGCAGGATCATGGCGATACAGAGCACGAGCGCCGTCGCTGGAATGTATCCGATCCAGGCGCGTCCGATCCAGACGCCGCCGAGCGGCACCCGAAACGGCCGCGGTAGCTCGGGTCGCCGCGAGCGCAGCCACATCGTGCTGAAGCTGACGGTCGCGAATGCGAGCCCCGCCCCGAGGCTCACGAGATCCGCGAGCATCGCGATCGGAAAGAACGCGGCGCACACCGCGGAGACGACTGACAGCAGGATGATGCCGCGGTACGGCGTGCGGAACCGCTCGTGCACGTGGCTGAAGATCGCCGGCAGCATGCCGTCGCGCGACATCTGGAACGTGATGCGCGACTGTCCGAAGGCGTTCACGAGCAGCACCGACGCGAGCCCCATCAGCGCGCCGATCTTCACGAAGACCGCGACGCCCGGCCGGCCCATGCGATCCACGGCCAGCGCGACGGGATCGGCAACGCCGAGCTCGCGATAGGGCACGACGCCGGTGAGGACGGCGGCCACCGCGAGATATAGCGCCGTGCAGACGAACAGAGCGCCGAGAATGCCGACCGGCATGTCGCGCTGCGGATTGCGCGCCTCCGACGCGGCCGTGGACACCGTCTCGAATCCGAGATACGCAAAGAACAGGATCGACGCGCCGCGCACGATGCCGGGCCAGCCGAAGGCAAATTCCCCTTCGTGCGGCGGAATGAACGGCTTCCAGTTTTCCGGCTCGATGGCGCCGACGCCGACGCTGATGACAACCGCCAGCACTGCGACTTTCACGACGACCAGGAAAGCGTTGGCTCCCGCGGACTGGCGCACGCCGGCGCAGAGCACGGCCGTCACCGCCGCGATCGCGAGCACGGCGAGAAGATTCACGGAGAATCCGCCGGTGGTCCCGACCAACGGCGTGGCGAGGAACGCCGGCACGACCACGCCGAAGTCCCGCAGCAGGCTCACCAGGTAGCTGGAGAACCCGACGGCCAGCGTCGAGGATGCCAGCGTGTACTCGAGCATCAGGATCCAGCCGAGCCCCCAGGCGAAGACTTCGCCGAGCGCCGCATAGCAGTAGCTGTACGACGAGCCGGATACCGGCATCGCGGAGGCGAGTTCCGCGTAGCACAGCGCCGTCAGCGCAGCGGCCGTTCCCGCGAGCACGAAAGAGATCATGACCGCGGGGCCCGCGAAGTTCGCGGCGGCCGTGCCCGGAAGCACGTAGATGCCGGCGCCCAGGATGCAACCGATGCCGAGCAGGACGAGGTGCAGCGGGCCGAGCGTCCGCCGGAGTCCGTGCGATGTGGCGTCCGCCTGCAAAGCCTCGATGGACTTGCGTGCGAACGCATCTGTAGGAACGCGGACGCCTGTGGCCACTTCCGCCACCTCGCTGGAAACGACATGTGATATCAGAAGCCGGAGCGGCCAATTCCCTCGCGCGGGTCCGAATTCATCGCAGGCGGGCCACGTGCATTTATCCCTTCAAATGCACTACACGCGGCCGCGCGTGTCTGATATGAAGTCATCGTCACGTCATCAAGGATGAGAGTCATGCCCAACAAATTGTCGGCGGCAGCGCTGATCGCCGCGGCATTCGCGTTCGCGCCGGTGCACATCGCAAGCGCTACGGGCCTTGCCACCTGCGACTCGGGATCGCCGGACACCTGGCAATCCCAGGAGAAGCTGAGCGCGATGCTGAAGGAAAAAGGCTGGCAAGTGCGCAACGTCAAGGTCGACGGCGGGTGCTTCGAAGTGTACGCGCTCGACGAGAAGGGCGAGCGCGTCGAGGCCTATTTCCATCCCGTCACGCTGGAGCGCGTAGTCACCACGGGCAAGTGAGGGAAAGCGTGTCCGGATCGCGCCGCACGATTCCGGTGTGGGACCTGCCGGT
>DATKBY010000012.1:0-24888 GCA_035513555.1 Steroidobacteraceae bacterium
CGCGTCCCTCGCCTGCGCGAGCGTCATCCATTCCGCCGAGCGGTCCCAGATCGCTTTCTCCTCCGCCGCCAGATCGACTGCGGACACTTCGGATTTCTGCGCGCAGCCGGCAACGAGCGCCAGCATTGCGGCCGTGGCCAGTATCAGATTGCGTTCACGCATATTCCCCCCCAAATTATTGATTAGTAAAAGAAAAGCACTTCGCTGCTAGGCGTTTTGCGCCCGCTCGCGCGGCCCCTATCTTAGCCTTGGGCAGGGATTGCACAAGCGCGAGGCGCCGTACCCGATTGCCCGAAGCCCGCGCGCTCGCGCATACTCGCGCGCGCCAGCCGGCAAGAAACAGAATCAAGAGCCGCCTTGGTATTCAATTCGCTGACCTTTGTCGTGTTCTTCACGGTGTTGCTGCTGCTGCACCGCATGCCGTTCTCGTGGACGACGAAGAAGGTCAATCTGCTGCTCGCGAGCTATGTCTTCTACGCGGCGTGGAATCCGCCGTTCGTAATCCTGCTATGGATCTCGACCCTCGTGGACTGGGTGGTGGCGCGACGGCTGTACGAGTCCACGGGCGCCGCGCGTCGCCGCGCATGGCTGCTCGTCTCGCTTGCCGTGAACCTCGGTTTCCTCGCGTTCTTCAAGTACGGCGAGTTCCTGCTCGCGAACTGGCAGGCGCTGATGGCGTCCGTCGGCGTCACCTGGGTGCCGCCTGAATGGAACATCATCCTGCCGGTCGGCATCTCGTTCTATACGTTCCAGACATTGTCGTACACGCTCGACGTTTATCTCGGGCGCTCGAAGCCCTTGAGCTCGATGCTCGACTTCTCGCTGTTCGTGACGTTCTTCCCACAGCTCGTTGCCGGCCCGATCGTGCGTCCGGGACAGCTGGTGCCACAGTTCGCGGTGCCGCGCCAGGCGACCAGCAGCCAGATGCTGTGGGGCCTCGGTCTGATCGTCCTCGGCCTGTTCGAGAAAATCGTGATCGCCGACAGTGGCCTCGCACAGAGCGCGGATGCCGTGTTCGGTGCGGGCAAACCGGTTGGATTTGCCGACGCCTGGCTCGGCACGCTCGCATTCTCCGGGCAGATCTTCTGCGACTTCGCGGGCTATTCGACGATCGCGATCGGCACGGCGCTCTGCCTCGGCTTTGCGCTGCCGGAGAACTTCCGCATGCCGTATTCGGCGATCGGGTTCTCGGATTTCTGGCGGCGCTGGCATATTTCGCTGTCCACGTGGCTGCGCGACTACCTGTACATCCCGCTCGGCGGCAATCGCGGCAGCGAGGTGCGCACTTACGTCAACCTGATGCTGACGATGCTGCTCGGTGGCCTCTGGCATGGCGCGAGCTGGACCTTCGTGTTCTGGGGCGCCCTGCACGGGCTCTATCTCGCCGGCGAGCGCTGGATCCGCGGCCGCACCGGCGTCGCGGGCGATCCGGTTGGCGCGCTGAACCGGCTGGCGCTCGCGCTGCTGACCTACCTGCTCGTGAACATCACCTGGGTGTTCTTCCGCGCCGAAACATTCAAGGGCGCCGCGCGCATCTTGCAGGGTATGGTAGGGCTCGCGGCAGAGCCCGTCGCCGTGCTGCCGACCATCTACATGACCAAGGTCGCCGTGATCATCACGGGCATCGTCGCGATCCAGTGGCTGATGCGAAAGCGCACGCTGGAGGACGTCGTGGCGCGCGCGCCGTGGTGGCTGACGGGGCTCGTGGCTGCGGCGATGCTGTTCGCCGTGATCACGACC
Source organism: Steroidobacteraceae bacterium (assembly GCA_035513555.1). Taxonomy (GTDB): domain Bacteria; phylum Pseudomonadota; class Gammaproteobacteria; order Steroidobacterales; family Steroidobacteraceae; genus SCUD01. The sequence goes on from DATKBY010000012.1 coordinate 1,741, forward strand.
CAGGGCTCGGGCGAGGCATTCATCTACTTCCAGTTCTAGGCGGCGACAATGACGCAGGCGCAGGCACAGGATGCGGTGGCGGTTCGGGAGATTCCGGCGGCGCGTTTTGCCGCGATCGGCTGGCTGGTGCTGGTACTGGTGGTCGCGGCGGTGGCCGCCTGGGAATGGAGGATGCGTACGCTCGGCCTCCGGGCCGGCGACCTGGACGACAGCAGGTCGCAATGGACGGTTGAGCGACGCAAAGTCGCGGCCGGTCGGCACGACAATGTCGTGATCATCGGTTCTTCGCGCATCCTGTTCGATACGGATCTTTCGGTCTGGGAGGAGATGACCGGCCGCCGGCCGATCCAGCTCGCGTTGCCCGGCACCAATCCGCGCCCGCATCTGAAGGATCTGGCCGAGAACAGCGAGTTCTCGGGTCTCCTGGTCGTTGGCGTCACGCCGGACATCTTTTTCACGGACTGGCCGGGCATCCCGCTGTTTGCCGGGCTCACCGACTTCTGGAAGGATGAAACGCCGTCGCAGCGATTCGGCAACCTCCTGTGGGTCGAATTGCAGCGACGCGTGGCTTTCCTGGACGAAAGCTACCGTCTCGGTACGCTGATCGATCGCAGCGTGGCCTTGACCGACCGCGAAGGCGTTCGCGGGCCGCAGCGGGACGTCTGGAAGCTGTCCGAAGTTTTTGATGACCGCCAGACGACGATGTGGCCGCGCCTCGAAACCGACGAGTTCCTGCGTGATCATGCTCGCTGGGTCTGGGGACCATTCAGCGGCGAGCCGCTGCTCGAGGATGCTGACGTTGCGCGCATCTGTGAGGAAACGCGCAAGCACGTCGAGATGATCCGCGCGCGCGGCGGCGAGGTCGTGTTCGTGCGTTCGCCTTCCGCGGGGCTGTACCTCGAAAGCGAGGAGCGCGGCCAACCGCGGGCGAGAAGCTGGGAACCGTTGCTGCGCACCACCGGCGCCTTCGGCATTCACTTCGAGGACTACCCGGAAATGCGGAATCTCGATGTGCCCGAGTGGTCACACCTGTCGGGCGCCTCGGCGTCCCTTTTCACGCGCGCTTACGTCGATATACTCACCCGCGAAATATCGTGGTTGCGTACGTCGCAAACCGAGGAATCCACATGAAGATCCTGGCGGCGGTCGATTTCTCCGAGGTCACGGACCGGGTGCTGGCGACGCTCGCGCAGATGTCAGCGACATTCCCCGCCAGCGTCTGGCTCGTCCACGTGGCGCCGCCGGATCCGGATTTCGTCGGCTACGAGCCGGGGCCGCAAGTGGTTCGCGGGCAGGTCGCCGTCGAACATCATGCACGGCACCAGGAACTGCAGCAGATGGCCGACCGGCTGCGCGCCGATGGTGTCGAGGTGACGGCCCTCCTGCTGCAGGGCTCGACGGTCGCGACGATAATCGCGGAGGCGGAGCGGCTGGAAGCGGACCTGCTGGTGCTCGGCAGCCACGGTCGCGGCGCCGTTCACAACATGCTGGTCGGCAGCGTCGCCGAAGGCGTCGTTCGGACGTCGAAAGTGCCGGTGCTGCTCGTGCCTGCCAAACGCTAAAAGGGGACGCATCCCTTTGTGCTGGCCCGCCGGGCGGGCTGACTCGCTCGCTCAAAAGAGAAGAACCGGAAAATTCGCTCGCTCGTCACCCGCCCGGCGGGCCAGCACAAAGGGATGCGTCCCCTTTAGGTCCGTCCCCTTTAGGTCAGCGGTACGTACTGCTGCGGGCGCTTGCGGTAGCGCAGGCCGACGCCGCTGTCGCCGCTCCGGTCGTCCGCGCGCACGAACAGCTGGTGATTGCCGGGCTTCCAGCTCTCGCCGCCGTCCAGGCTCACTTCCATGCGCGATTCGAACCGGTTCTGCGTGACGCCGAATCGCGTGAAGCGCAGCTGCATCTTGCGCCCGTCCGCGAGCAGCGTCGGCGGTGTCGTGCGCGTCTCGCTGCCGGTGGGCCCGGTCATTACCCACAGCTGGCCGTCCGGCCCGACCGAAGTCATCTCGATCGTGGAGCGCGTGGGGTTCACGTAGAAAAGGAGGCCCGCGCTCTGCTTCCACTCGAGCATGTCGGAGCGGCCCGAGAGCACGCGGTCCGGCACCACCCAGTCGAAGCGGTACGTGCCGCAGCCGACGCGCTCGACCGCGCCGTTGTCGTCATATTGCGTGGTGGTCACTTCCCAGACGCCGGCGGCATGGCGCAGCTGCTGCACGGCGCTTGCGAGCGGCGATGCCGCGCTTTCAGCGGTTTGCGTGAGCGACATTGCGAGCAGCAACAGGATCGCGGTGGAAAAACGGCGCCAGGCGCCGGACGAGATGCGTGAGGTGCTCATCGGACTCTCCCCCGGGGACCGCGCGTGGTGCCCGGCCGACTCATCTTAGGTGTCCGCGGACGCCCGGCAGGCCCGTCCGGCCTTGCCGGATACTCGTTTCGTCGCGGTTCCGTCTCTGGCGCGCGAGCCAGCCGCCGTCCACAGGGATGATCGCGCCATGCACGTAATCGGAGGCTGGCCCCGCTAGGAACACGGCTGCCCCCGCAAGTTCCTTGGGCAACCAATGCGTTTGCGAGCATTCGGGTGCGTTATTGCACCGCAATGATGGCTATTGCCGCGTTCCGGCCGAGCGAAGACAATGCCGCGGCCGTGGGCGAAAGGCTGCTGCAGTCCCCGCAGTGACGATGCCGGCTTCGGCGTGAGGCGCTGATTGATGTCAAAAGCGGAAAATTTCGAGAAACTGCTGGCGGCCGTGCCGGTGATGCCGGTCGTCACGATCGTATCGGCCGAGGCTGCCGCCGACCTCGCGCGTGCGCTTCTGCGCGGCGGCATCGGCGCCATCGAGGTGACGCTGCGCACGCCGGCCGCCATCGCGGCGATCGAGGCGATCGCGCGCGAAGTGCCGGATATCGCCGTCGGCGCCGGCACCGTGCTCACGCGCGCGGATCTGAAGCGCGCCGCCGATGCCGGCGCCGGCTTCGCGATTTCCCCCGGTTCCACGTCGGGCCTGCTCGCCGCCGGGCGCAAGAGCGGCATTCCCTATCTGCCGGGTGTCGCGTCCGCCAGCGAGATCCAGGCGGGAATGGACGCGGGCTACTCCTGTTTCAAGTTCTTTCCGGCAGGCGGCGCGAGCGGCATTGCCGCGCTTCGCGCGTTTGCCGCGCCCTTTCCGCAACTGCGCTTCTGCGCGACCGGCGGCATCACGGCGGATTCCGCGCAGGCTTACCTCGATCTGCCGAATGTACTGTCGGTCGGAGGATCCTGGATCGCGCCCACGGACCTGATCGCGCGCCGCGAATGGAGCGCGATCGAGACGCGCGCCCGCGACGCGGCGACCTGCTTCAAGCGCAAGCCGGCGCGTTGATTTCAAATTGCCACTTGAAATGATGATGCCTGACGCGGCATTGTGCGCATGGTCCGCCGCGCCACGGTCGGGTGAATCCAATCCAACAGCGGGTTAGTCCAGCACACCATCGCGGCGCGGCGGCCTTTCATCAGGGGCTGCGATGACCGGTCGCTCGCTGCAACGCCGGCAGCTCAGCTGCTCGAAGATCGATCTGTTCGTCGAATGTCCGCGCTGCCTGTATCTCGACGTGGCGCGCGGCGTGAATACGACGGCGCAGGGTTCGTCTCCGGATTCCGGTTCCAGAGGTTAACATTGGGTCCTGCCGGCCGGCGCCGGAGGGAGTCCAGGCATGACCGGTGAACTCGACAGCAGACTCGCCAACCGCATCCTGCTCGGACTGCTGGTTGGTGTGATCGCCGGCATCCTGACGCTGCTTGCCGGGGGTGCGTTTCCGGACCTGCTGCCGGCGGTCCGCCGATTCGCGACGCTCGTGCTCGACCCGATCGGGCAGGTGTTCCTGCGGATGCTGTTCTTCGTCGTCATACCGCTCGTCTTCGCGTCGCTTGCGATGGGCATCGCCCAGCTCGACCGGCTCGCGCAGCTCGGACCGCTCGCGACCCGCACGTTCCTGCTGTTCTTCGTCAACATGACAATCGCGGTCGCGCTCGGCCTGTTCATGATGAACCTGGTCGAGCCGGGCTCGGCGATGCCGCCCGAAGCGCAGTCGCGGCTGATGGACGAATTCGGCGGCGCGGCGCAGGACCTGCAGCAGCGCGCGACGCAACCCGACGTGACGCCGATGACGGTCGTCGAGATGTTCATGCCCCGCAACCTGTTCGGCGCCTTCGTCGGCAACAGCCGCGACATGCTGGGCGACGTGCTGCCGCTGATCCTGTTCGCGATCCTGGTCGGCGCGGCCGCTATCCGCCTGCCGCCGGCGGAGCGGGGGCGGCTGCGAACGGGACTCGGGCTCATCAATGACCTGATGACCGGCATCGTGCATTTCGCCCTCTCGATCGCGCCTTACGCGGTGCCGGCGATGATCTACAGCGTCATCGTGAAGATCGGCTGGGACATCGTCATCGCGCTCGGCGTGTTTGTCGTGAGTTGCATCACCGTGATGCTGCTGCACCTGTTCGGGACGATGTCGTTGTGGATCAAGCTGCTGGCCCGGCGCAGTGCGCTCGAAACCTGGCGGCTGATGCGCCCGGTCCTGGTGACGGCGTTCTCGACGAGTTCGAGCGCGGCGACGCTGCCGACCGCGCTCACCACCGCGCGCGAGCAGCTCGGCGTGCAGCCGGCAGTCGCCGGCTTCGTGCTGCCGCTCGGCGCGACGATGAACATGGCAGGCACGGCGCTCTACGAAGGTTGCGTCGTCCTGTTCATCGCGCAGGTATTCGGCGTCGACCTCAGCTTCGCGCAGCAGCTCACGCTGCTGATGCTGGCCGTGCTGTCCGCGGTTGCGGTCGCCGCCATCCCGGGCGGATCCCTGCCACTGATCGCGGGCCTGCTGGCCGCGTTCGGGATCCCGCCGGAGGGAATCGGCATCATCCTCGGCATCGACCGGCTGCTCGACATGACGCGCACCATGGTCAACGTCGGCGCCGACGTCGTGACGTCCCTCGTCGTCGATCGCAACACGAAACTGGGCGCGGCCGCTGGAAGCTAGGCGACCTGACGGCGGTACGCGCGCCCGACGCAGGTGGCTGCGAGCCGGCCTGCTGCTGTGCGCGGTCGTCGCATTGCTCTGGCTGGTGGATTCCTTGCGGACGCGGGACGTCCGGGACGCCCGGGACACGACGCTGGCGAGCAGCCCGACGGTAACCGTCCGCAACGACGGCATCGTGCTCGCTTTCCTGCCTGCGCAGGCGCAGCGCCGGACGGGAATGATCTTCATCTGCGGATCGGGGGTCTCCGCCGACGTGTACGGGGTGCTGCTGCGGCCGGTTGCCGACGCGGGCTACCCCGTGTTCATCGTGAACCTGCCGTATGTGCGCGCCCCGCTCGAGTCCCACCGGCCCGTCGTGTTCGAGCGGGTGCGGCAGGTGATGGCCGCACGGCCCGAAGTGTCGCGCTGGGTGGTGTCGGGACATTCGCTGGGCGCGGCGCTCGCGGCACGGTTCGCCGGCGCGGGCGAAGACCCGCTCTCCGGGCTACTGCTCATCGCCACGACGCACCCGCGGGCGGAAGACCTCTCGCAGCTGCAGATTCCCGTCACGAAGATCTACGCGACCCATGACGGCATGGCGGCGGCGGGCAAGGTGCTCGCGAACAAGGCGAAGCTGCCGGCGCATACTCGATGGGTCGAGATCGAGGGCGGCAACCACGCGCAATTCGGGCGCTACATCGAGCCGCTTGCGGACGGCGAAGCGACCATCAGCCACGCGGAGCAGGAAGCGCTGACGCGTTCCGCGATCATCCGCCTGCTGGATGAAGTCGATAAGGCCGCTCCGTAGCCGGTCCGGACGCAAGCCGCGCCTCGATCACGGGCGGCAGCAGCTTGTACATCACGGGCGTGACGAGCCGGGCCAGCAGCGTCGAGCTGATCAGGCCGCCGATGATCACGAGCGCGAGCGGTGAATAGAGCCCCGAACCCTGCAGTGCAAGCGGCGTCAGGCCGCCGATCGCGGTCAGCGACGTCAGCAGGATGGGCAGGAACCGCACCTCGCCGGCTTGTGCGATCGCATCGTCGAGCGCCAGGCCTTTTTCGCGCAGCTGGTTGGTGAAATCGACGAGCAGGATGGAGTTCTTTATCTCGATGCCGACCAGCGCGATCATGCCGATCATCGACGTGAACGACAGCGTGTAGCCCGACAGGAAGAGCGCCACGAGCCCACCCATGATGCCGAGCGGCACGACGCCGAACACAATCAGCATCGAGCGGAAGCTGCCGAACTCGAGCACCAGCACGGCGAGGATGCCGAACACGGCGACCAGCATCGCGACGCCAAGTCCCGAGAAGCTGTCGGTACGTGCCTCGACCTCGCCCGCGGCGACGTAGCGGTAACCGGGCGGCCACTGCAACGCGTCGAGCCCGGCAACCACCTGACGCGTCAGCGCGTCGGTCGCATGGCCGGTGGATGGATGCGCCGTCACGCTGACGGCGCGCTCGCGGTTATAGCGCTTGATCACGGACGCCGCCGTGCGGAACTGCGGGTCGGTGAATTGCGCGAGCGGCACCTGCCGACCGGTCAGCGAGGACACCTGCACGGCCTGCAGCAGCTCCAGCGTCGGACGCGCGCCGATGGGGAGTCGGAGCGTGATGTCGTATTCGTCTCCGTCCGGCTCGCGGAAGCGGCCGGCGGCCAGCCCGGCGACCGCGAGGCGCACGGTGCGGTCCGCCTCGATCGCGGACACGCCGAACAGCGCCGATTTCTCGGTATCTATCCGCAGGTCGATGTCGGTGCGCTGCAGCCGCATCGGGTTGACCAAGTCGCGGGTGCCGGGCACGGCCTCGATCAGCCGTTCGACGTCGCCCGCGAGCAGCCGCAGCGTCTCGATGTCCGGGCCGATGACCCGGATCTCGATCGGCGCGGCGACCGGCGGGCCGTTCTCGAACTGATGAATGCTGATGCGCGCGGCGGGATATTCGGCGAATGCCGCGCGCAGTCCGTCCAGCATCCGGCCGGTATCGCCCGCGTCGTAGTCTTCGACCTCGGCGAATACCTCGGCGATGTTCGCGGCGGAATTGCGCGACAGCACGTTGTAGTAGATGCGCGGGTTCTCCTGGCCGAGATTGGAGAACCACCAGCGCAGGCCCGGCGTTTCGGCGAGCCGCTCCTCGACAAAGCGAAGCGCCCGGTCGGTTTCGGCGAGGCTCGCGCCGTCCGGTGCCTCGATGCGCACGCGAAACTGCGGAATGTCAGCGGTCGGGAACAGGCTGAAGCCGATCGCGGGCACCAGCAGGAGCGAAAGCGCGAACACGCCGAGCGCGGCCGTGACCGTCGCGCGAGGGTGTGCAAGGCCATAGCGCAGCGCAGGTCCGTAGAAGCGGTGGATGCCCCGCATCAGGGCGCCGAGCACGCGATCGGCGAGCGCATCGGAACGATCGGCGAATGCGCGCAGGCGCGCGAGCGGCGCCGCGAGCCATGGGCTCCGCGGCTCGCGCGGCGTGCCGCCGCGCAGCAGGCGGCTCGCCAGGAACGGGATGATCGAGAGCGCCACGAAGAACGACGCCAGGATCGTGAACAGCACCGCGGCCGGCAGCGAACGGACGAAATCGCCGGCGCCTTCCGGCAGGAACAGCAGCGGCACGAAGGCGAGCAGCAGCGTTGCGGTGCAGCCGAGCACGGCCAGCCAGATCTGGTCGGTCGCCGCGATCGCGGCTTCAAGCCGCGGCATGCCCTGCCGCATGTTTCGGGCGATATTTTCGACCACCACGATCGAGTCGTCGACGAGGAGCCCGAGCGCAACGACAAAGCCCGCGATCGAGAGCTGGTTCAGCGAGAACCCGGCGAGATAGAGGAGCGCGACACCGATCGCGAGCGACAGCGGAATCGAGATCATCACAATGCCCGCGGCGCGCAGTCCGAGCGGCAGCAGCGTCAGGATCACGAGCCCGATCGCGATCGTGAAGTCGAGCTGCAGCCTCGAGAGCCGGCGATCGACGTTTGAGGACTGATCGAAGCCGCGCTCGAGCCGGACGCCCGCCGGCAGTCCCTGTTCGAAATCCGGCAAGCGCGAGTAGATCGCCTCGCGCACGTCAAATACGTTCTGGTTGTCCTTCATGCTGGCGGTCACGAATACCGCGCGCGTGCCGTTGAACCGGCCGAGGTAGCGTTCCTCCTCGGCAGCCCAGCCGATGACCGCGACGTCCCGGAGCCGGACGACGCTGCCGCCGCTCGCCGCGACCACCGTCGCGCCGATCTCGTCGAGCGATTCGTAGCTGCCGGACGTCTTCAGGTTGTAGCGGCGAAGCCCGACGTCCACCGCGCCGCCCGGGATGCTCGCATTCTCTCCCTCGACCGCGGCGATCACCTGGCCGAGCGTCAACTTCGCCGCGGCAAGCCGCTCTAGGTCGATGGCGACCCGGACCTCCGGATCCGGATAGGCCCAGGTTTCGGCGCGGCGCACGCCCGGCGCGGTTTCAATCAGCTCCTCGAGGTCCTCGGCGAGCTTGCGCAACTCGCGCCAGCCGGCATCGGGGCTGACCAGCGCCATCTGCACGATATTGACGGTACCCGGCGTGAACTGGCGCGTCTCGATCGAGAACACGTCCGGCGGCAGGTTCGGCCGCACGACGTTGACCTCGCGGATCACCTCGTCGTACTTGCGGTCCGGGTCGCTGCCATAGATGAATTCGATCTCGATCAGCGCCAGGCCGTCCAGCGCCGTGCTGGTCAGTTTCTTGACGTCTTCGAGTTCGGCGAGCGCATCTTCGATGGGATCGACGACCAGGCGCTCGATGTCTTCCGGATCCGCGCCGGGGTAATTGACGAGCACGAGCGTGCCCGGAAACTTGAGTGTCGGGTCTTCGGCGCGCGGGATCGCCGACAGCGCCCAGATGCCGGTCGCGATCAGGAGCGCGAACACGACCAGCGTGAACTGCCAGCGCCTGACCGAGAATGCCCAGAGGCTCATGCGCGCTCAGCCGCCGCCGAGGACGCGGACGGCGTCATTGTCGTCGAGCCAGGCGGCGCCCTCGGTGATCACGCGATCTCCCGGCGACAGCCCCTTCAGCACTTCGACGCGCTCGCCGAACAGGCGCCCGGTTTCGACGGATATGCGCCGTGCGATGCCGCCTTCCGCGATGACGAACACCGCCGCGACGCGTCCGTCCGCCTCGAGCAGCGACGTGACCGGCACGACGGTAACCGCATCCGCATCGGCATCCGCGATGACGACTTTCGCGGTCAGGCCCTGCACGAAACGCGCGCCGGCCGGATCGACCGCCAGCTTCATCTCATAGGTGCCGGTCTCCGGATCGGCGGCAGCCGCGATCTCGACCACGGTCGCGGCGAAGCGCTGGCCCGGAAAAGCATCGAAAGTCACGTCGGCGGCCTGGCCGGTTTCGAGCTGCACGACGGCGCGGTCCGGGAGCGCGGCGCGCACGATCCATCCGCCGGCCGTGTTGCCGACGACGAGCACCGGCTGTCCCGGGGCGACCTGCTCGTCCGGTTCGGCCAGCCGGCGCAGCACGATGCCGTCGGCGGGCGCTTCGATGCGGGCATGGCGCGCATTGAAGAGCGCCGAGCGCAGCTGCGCCTGCGCGACCGCACTCGCGGTCGTCAGGTCTTCTACCTGTTCGCGCGTCGCAACTTCATCCGCGAGAAGTGCGCGGCCACGGTCGAGATTGCGGGCCGCCTGGTCGGCGACGGCGCGGGCCTGTGCGACGGCGGATGCGACCTCGTCGTCCGCGAGCGTGGCGAGCACCTGACCCTTCCGTACGGCCTGGCCCTGCTCGACATTTATCGCATCGACCAGGCCGCCGGTCCTGAACGCAAGCCGCACCTCATCCGCCGGCGCGAGCACGCCGACCGCGCGCAGCGACTCGACCGCGGGCGTGGTTTCGACCAAGGCGACGCGCACCGGCGTCGCCGATTTCCCATTGGCGGCTTCATCGCCGTTGCCGCAGGCCGCGAGAGCGAGGGCCGCTACGATCGCTGCAACTGACATCCGTGTTTTCATGGCTGCTGCTCCACGCCGCCGATCGCGTATTCCACCTGCGCCAGCGCGCCGAGGGCCTCGAAGCGCGTGACGTTTCCATTGAGGCGCGCCTCGGTCATTGCGCGCTGGGCATCGAGATACTCCGCCGGCGAAACCTGGCCGAGATCCCGTTTCTTCGCGACGATCATGTAGGCGGCGGAGGCCGCCTTGACCCGGCGGCTCGCGGTTTCGAGCGACGCCTCGGCGACTTCGAGATCGGAGATCGCTTCCTGCACCTCGATGCGGATCTGCTGCTCGGCGAGCGCCTGTCCGGCCGAGAGCTCGGCGCTTCGCGCGCGCGCGGCACGGATCGCCGCGCGATCGCCGCCGCCGCGGAACAGGTTGAAGCGCACGATCACCGAAGCGAGCACATAGGGATCCTGGTCGCCGTAGTTCCAGTCCTCGCCCTGGCTGCCCGCATCCACGGCGAAAGCGACCTGCGGTTTCATCGCGGCACGCGCCGCGCGCTCGGATTCCCCGGCGGCGGCGACGCCGGCTTCGAGCTGGCGCAGTTCCGCGCGGTGGCCGAGCGCGGTGTCCTCGAGAGCCGGCCCGCGCGTCGCGGGAATGCGGGCGGCGAGCCGGGGCAGGTCGGCGTCGCTGACGGTAGCCGCTTCCCGCTCGCGCGCGAGCGGGGCGTTGCAGAGCAGGTTCAGATAGCGGCGGGCAAGCGACTCGGTTCCCCGGGCACGGTGCAGGCGCTGCTCAACCTCGAGGCGCTCGGCCTCGGCGCGGAGCTTCAGGTCGAGCGTCACCTTGCCGTTCCGGTGCAGGCTGTCGTTGACGCGCTCGTTCTCGCGCGCGAGACCAAGGGTCGCCTCCAGCACGCCAATCGATTCGCGCGCGGCGAGCCAGCGGTAGTACGCCTGGCGCACATCGCGGGCGAGCCGCAATCGGTAGGCCGCAAGGCCAAAGCGCGCGGCATCGTAGCTGTACGCGGCGCCGCTGCGCTCGGCGCCGATGCGCGCGTCGTAAAGCGGCTGCGTGAGCCGCAGCACCGAGTCCTGCTCGCGTTCGCGCAGGAAGTTGAAGCGGACGTTGTCGACCGGCGTGAATGGCGAGGGCTGTCCCTGCGCGGCGAGCAGGTCGTTCAGGGAGGCATATACGGGATTTAGCAGGTCGCCGACCGGAAACCCGATCTCGCGGCCGCCGTCCCCCTGCGAGTAGCGCAACTGCAAGTCGATGGTCGGGAGGAAGCGCGCGCGCGCGGCGTCGAGCGCCGCCAGGCGCTGGTCGACGCCCGCTTGCACGGCCGTCAGGCCGAGATTGCTTTCGAGCGCCTCTGCAACGAGTTCGTCAGCGACACGCTGAATCAGCGGCACTTCGACGGCGCGTTGTACTGCGGGCGCTTGGGCCTGAACAGTCGCGCCGACAATGAGTCCCGTCAGTACCAACGCTAACTGAGCACTTGTAGATTGTCTGGACATCTGTCAATTCGGGGGCAAAAAAAAGGCCGGCCTAGGTTTTCGACGCCAGCATGTAGCGCAGCATCGCGAACGAACCGTCCATCAGCTGCGAGACCTCGACGCCCTGGCGCGCAATCTCCTGCGTCTTGTTGATGCCGATCTGGATCAGGCCGTGGGTGAACGCCCAGAGCATCACGCAGACCTGCGCCGGATTGCCGATGTCCTTGCGGATCGAGCCATCGGCCTGGCCCTGCAGCAGCGCCCGCACGATCACGGCCATCACCGCGTCGCCCGCTGCGGCGCAGGCATCCTCGGCCGGCTGGCCTTCGGCCTGATGCGCGTGAAAACGGCTGCAGGCGTCGAATCGGTAGGGCTTTTCCTGCTGGAACCGCACATAGGCGTGACCGATGGCCTGAACCTGGTCGAGGCCCAGCGCATGGGCGGCCGTAGCCGCATCGAACCGCTCGCGAAGCTCGAGCAAGGCCCGCTCGGTGATCGCATGCAGCAGGTCATTCTTGTCGCGGAAGTAGACATAGAGCAGCGCGCGGGAAAGGCGCGCGCTTCTGGCGACGCGATCCATCGTGACCGCGTCCCAGCCGACTTGGGCGTAGAGCGTTTCGGCCGCATCGACCATCTCGGCGCGGCGTCGCTCCTTTTCCTCTTCGCGGCGGACGGCAACGTAAGACATGTGCTGGAGTCTAGGCAGACTTTGACAGAGTGTCAATCACTATACACATGTCTTATGCAACGCAATCCCGCTCAGCAGACGCGGTTGCGTCGCTCGCCGGCCAGGAACGCCTGGACGTTCAATGCGAGTTCGTCGAGGCAGCGCTGGCGCGCTTCGCGGGCGGCCCAGGCGACATGGGGCGTGACGATCAGGTTCGGAATGTCGCCGGCCAGCAGCGGGTGACCGGAAGGCGGCGGCTCGCGCTCGAGCACGTCGATGCCGGCGCCGCCCAGGCGGCCATTCCGCAGCGCATCGGCGAGCGCCGTCGCGTCGATCAGCGCGCCGCGCGCGGTGTTGATCAGGACCGCGTCGGGTTTCATGCGCGCGAGGCGTTCCCGGCTGATCAGGTTTCGGGTTGCATCGGTGAGCGGGCAGTGCAGCGATAGCACGTCGACGCGCGGCAGCAATTCGTCCAGGTCGCTTCTGCCCACGGTGGCCTCGCCGCCGGGCCGGTTCGCGATCTCGATGCGCATGCCGAAAGACGCGGCGGCGCGCCCGACCGCGCGCCCGAGAGCACCATGGCCGACGATGCCGAATACCAGCCCGCGCAGTTCGCGGATCGGGTACGGAAACACCGAGAAACTGCCGGCCCGCTGCCATCCGCCATCGCGCACGAACGCATGGTAATCGGCGAGCCGGTGCGTCAGCGCGAGCAGCATCGCGAACACGTGCTGGACGACCGAGGTTGTGCAGTAATCGCGCAGGTTGCAGACCGCGATGCCTGCGTGGCGCGCGGCCGCCACGTCCACGTTGTCGACGCCGGTCGCGGTCAGTGCGATGAGACGCAACTGCGGATTCGCAGCGATCGTGGCGCCGTCGATGACGGACTTGTTCGCGAGCACGGCCTCGAAGCCGGCGACGCGAGCGGCAACCTGTTCCTGCGGCGTCTGCTCATGCAGCAGGATGCCCGGCAGCACCTGCTCGAGGCTGGCGGTCGACAGGTCCCCGCCGCTGACCGTGCCGAAATCGAGGAAAACCGCGCGCATGCGCGCGCAGTATGTCAGAAGCTCAGCTTCACTCCGGCCAGCACCGTGCGCGGCGCGCCGGGGCGCGCGCCCGCCGGCCGCAGCGCGACGTTGTAGGTCTCGTCGCCGAGGTTCTCGGCGGAAACGAAGAGCCGCAGCCGCTCGTTGACGTCGTATTCGCCGGAGAGGTCGACGAGCGTGCGGCTCTCGATGCGCTCCGACGGCGGGATCCCGCCGGCGCCTGCGACGGCACGGGCCTCGTCCACGTAATTGACGGTCAGGAACACGCGCCAGGCCTGTCCTTCGAGCCCCGCATTCAGCGTCAGCTGGTGCTCGGGCACGTAGGGCAGTTCGTCGCCGGCAACGACGTCGCCCCATTCCTCGAAGCTGCTCTGGAAGCTGTTCTCGAATTCGCCGTCGGTCCAGGTGTAGACCGCCGACAGGGGAATTGCGAACCGGCTGCCGAGCGACTTGCCAAGGTCATGGCTCGCAACCAGCTCCAGGCCGTGAGCCCGCGCCCGCCCGCCGTCGTACTGGTCGCCGATCGTGCAGCCGCCGCCGGTCGAAGCCGTGCAGGTGCCGACGATGTTCTCGTAGTCGACGAGGAATCCGATGGCTTCGAGCGCGCTCGCGCCGCGGTCGAACCGCAGGCCTCCCTCGTAGTTCCAGGACTGCTCGGCGTTGGCGGAGGATCCAGGCGCGGGATTGACGAAGCCGCGATGCACGCCGGCGATCAGGCGAACCGACTCGCCGACAGCGCGCGTGATGCCGAGGCCGGGCATCCAGGCATCGACGCTGTTCTTCGACACGGCGGGATCGGCGTCGCGGCCGGGATCCGCCGTTCCCCAGTTCCGTCGCTTCAGCGAGATCGACTCGAAGCGCACGCCCGGCGTCAGTGTCCAGTGCCCGGCCTGCATCGTGTCGCGCGCGTAGAACGCCCAGGCCTCGGCGGAGCCCACGCGATTGTCCTGCGTGCCGGGCGCGCCGGCGCTGGTCAGCACCATGGCGCCGTCCACCATCTGGTAGAGGTCGTCGTGCTGGAAGCGGTCCTCATTGTCCTCGTGGTAGCGGACCGAGAGCTCCAGGTCGTGGGCGACCGCACCCGTCGTGAAGTCCATGCCCAGTACCGTCTGGATGCCAGTGGCGTAATAGTCGCGCGCGTTGCTGCGAACGCGCAGCGCCCCCGCGGCGCTCGAAGTCCCCGGTTCGCCGACGAGAGCCGCGTACTCGACGGGAAACGCCGCCGGGTCCGCAAGGACGCCCGAGAGGCTGACGAACGCCGTATTGGCGGCGTTGCGCACGTCGTTCAGCTTATACCAGGTGCGCGCCGTGTCGGTGCGGTAGGCGATCGTCGTCAGATCCACGTTGCCACTCAACTGGATGCGGTGCGTCGCCTGCATCGTGTCGTGCTCGACTTCGATGCCGTCCTCCGCGCTCGAGCGATATCGGCGGAACGGATCTGCGCGGAAATCGTCCTGTGTCAGGCCGAGGTAAGTCTCGTCGGAGTTCTCGTCGGAATGCTGGAACTTGAGTTCGAGCGATTGGCTGCGCGCCGCGTCCTCGCCGGAATTGAACGCCAGTTTCGCGACGTAATCCTCGATGCGGAATCCGGTATCGCCGCCGGAATCCAGGTTCTTGAATCCATCCGAGCGTTCCTGCAGCGTCTCGAGGCTCATGCCGACATCCCAGCCACCGGCATCCACCCAGCCGCCGGCGATTGCGTGGCCGCGCAGGCTGCCGTGCTCGCCGCCGATCAGGTCGATCCTGCCGTTGAGGCCGGAGCCTGGCGCGCCCGGAATCGGCGCGGAAAACATGCCGATGGCGCCGGCTACCGTCTGCGGGCCGTACTTGATCGCCGCGGGACCCTTGCTGATCTCGATGCCACTCATGCGCTGCGGGCGGGGGAAGTAGTACGCGCTGGGCGCGGAGTAGGGCGCCGGTGCGATCGGCACGCCGTCTTCCATGACGGCGATCTTCGCATTGCGGTCGGTGCCCGAGCCGCGGATGCCGATGTTGGGGCGGATCCCGAAGCCTTCCTCCTCGACGATATTGAGGCCGGGCACCTGGCGGAGCACGCGGTTCATGTCGCCGTGGGAGTGCCGTTCGAGCACGGACGCATCGAGAAAATGCACGGAGCCGCCGGTTTCGCGCGCGCCCGTATACGAGGCGGTGACGACGACGCGATCGAGGATCGACGATCCGGTCAGCGGTGCGGATTCAGCGCCTGCAGCGGTCGCAAGTACGGTGCCGACGGCGGCGCAAAGCAGCCGGTGCTCGATGGATCGCATGGGTCGCTCGACTCTCTGAGGAACGAACCCAAAGTATAAATGAGAATGATTCGTATTACGATAACGAGTTGGAAAAGTTAAAAGTTATTTAAAATCAATATGTTACGTAATAAGCCAGTCAACCATCACGCCGGTTCGTTTAACAACGCCTCGACGAGAGCGGTCAGTTCGCGGTTCTGTTCTTCGTAATGAATGCCCGTGGCGGGACCGTTGAAGCCGGTGTGGACCTGGCGCACGCGGCCGTCGCGGCCGATCACGATCAGCGTCGGATAGGCCATGAACGTCGCGAGCTGCGGCAGTTTTTTCAGCACATCGTCGTCCGTCGTGGTGCCGGCGATCAGGACCGGGTAATCGATCGAGAATTTGTCGATGAAGTCACGCACGGCGGCCGACGCGCTCTGGAAATCGGGCGTGTACTCAAACATGAGCTGCACGACCTCAAGGCCCTGGCTCCCGCGCGAAGCAAGCAGCTCGCGCAGGAAAACAGCCTCGTCATGGCAGTTCGCGCACCAGGAGCCGCCGATGGTGATCAGGACGACCTTGCCGGCGTAGCGCTTGTCCGGGAATGCATGGAGTTTGCCGTCGACGTCCGGGAAAGCGAATTCAAGGCGCCCGGTCCCGGGCTTCAGTCCGGTCATCCGTGTGGGATCCCCGAGTTTTGCCTTGTCGTCCCGTCGGCCGGTCCAGGTGTTGTGAGTTCCACCCTGACTGTGGAAGTCGCCGGCAAGCGTGCCGTCGGACCCGAGCCGCGCGAGATAAAGGTAAGCGCTGCCGCCGTCGAAGCGCGACAGGAACAGCGTGTCGCCGCGGGCCTCGCCGGCGAGAAAGCGGTCGTCGCCGGAAGGCCGCAGCACCGTGCCCCAGACCTCGTGGCCGCGCTGAGTCAGTTCGGCGATGGCGGCGCCTTCGCTGCCGTCGCCGGGGTCGCGGAAGGTGATGGCCCAGCGACCGGAGAAATCCGCAGGCTTCGCACCGGGTTCCGGGAAGAAGCGCCAGTCCTGCCCAGGCACTGCAACGACACGGACCGACTTGATGACCCCACGCGGCCGCAGGAATTGCACCGTGCCTTCGAAGCGGGCATCGACGAAGCGGGCTTCCAGCCGGTGCGGGTAGCCGGGCATCTTGATTTCGAGCGCGTTTCCATCGAGACGCACATCGGGCGCGCGCGCGCGCTCCGGCCCGTTGACCAGGTAGGCGACGATCTTGCCGTCTTCTTCCGCGAGTTCGAGGCCGAAGGGCAGGTCGCCGCCCGCGACCGACAGCACGCCGCGGTATGAGCCGAGTGGAGGATCCCCTGTCGGGGAATCACCGCGACCGCAGGCCGCGACGAGCGCGAGAAGGGTAACCGGGAGCCACAGGGCGCGTGCAGGCGTGCGTCGGGTGTGCATGAGTCTCACAGTATCGAGGCAGAGCGCGGAAATCCGTCCGCGGCGGTGCGCCAGGGTTCCCAGGCGATCGCGATGCGTCCGATCGCGATGTCGGACTTGCGCGGCGCGACGCGCAGCCGTTCGAGCGCGATACCGGCCGGATCGAGCGTCGCGGTGAGCTCCGCCGCATCCCGCTCGATGCGCTTCAGCAGTTCGTCGCGCTCGGCGGTCAGGGATTCGAGGCTTTCACCGGCGCGCGCGACGTCCCCGCGCTCGCTGAACACCCGCCCGGCGGATCGCGCCGCCGATCCGGCCCGGGTGGTCGCGGCGCTCCTGCCGCCAAAAATCGCGCCGAGCACGGAAGTGCCGATCGAGATCACGGTGTCGAGCTTGCGCTGGGAGTACTGCGATTTCTCGCGTTCGACCCGTTGCGTCGCGGTCTGCAGCCGTTTCTCCAGTGCCTGGAGCTTTGCGCTGTGCTTTTCGCGCAACCGCGTGATTTCCCGGTCGCGATGTTCACGCAGCGCCTGGGCGAGGCGCGCGCGGAAATCGCCCTCGCTTTCGCCCGGCGTGGACGATAGCTTGAGCGACTTCACGGAGAACAGTTCCACGACGCCATCCCGATACAGCCGGGCGGCCAGATCGCGGCTCCAGGCCGCATAGTTCTTTGCCGCCAGCGCCGGCGCGGGCAGTTCGGCGAACTCGGCGCCATCGACCGGCGCCGTCGCGACGACCGCATCGAGATCCGGGATCGCGACGGCCTCGTCCCAGGCCGGCGCGCCGTCGGCATCGGAAAACGACGCGAGCCGGGCACCCCGTGTCCAGGCGTCGACACCCGCGGACTTGTCGGCGTAGTGCAGCTCGGTGGTCGCGACGATGCGCGGGCGATAGACCAGCGCGCCGGCACCCGGCTTCGCGGCGAGGAACAGCTCGTCAACGCCCGCCGGCAACAGCGGGCGCGCGGCGGGTTTGGCCTGTGTTGCCGCGGTCGCGGCTGTCGCCGGAGCCGCCTGCCGGCGTGCCGCCATCAGGCGCGTGATCTCGGGCAGCGTCAGCGGACCGCGCAGCCAGCTCATGGCCCAGCGCGTGCGAAACAGCAGCGGCGCGTCGTCATTGACGTTCCGCATCAGGAATACGCGCGGCATTATGCCCGCCATCAGCTTCTGGAGCGTGGCCCGATCGAAGCCTACACCCGCGAGCGTGCTCGACAGTCCGTCGATCACGCGCTGCTGGTCGCGCTCGGTCTGCAGCCGGCCGATGAACCACGTGCCGGCGTTCGACAATCCCTTGTAGTCCAGGTCCACGGGATTCTGGGTCGCGAGCACGACGCCCAGACCAAAAGCGCGCGCCTGCTTCATGAGCGTCAGCAGCGGCAGCTTCGACGGCGGCATCGCGGAGGGCGGGAAGAAGCCGAAAACCTCGTCCATGTAGAAGAGCGCGCGCAGCGCCGCGGTGCCGGGCTGCAGCCGCATCCAGGCGACCAGTTCGTTCGCGATCAGCGTCACGACGAACATGCGTTCGGCGTCCGTGAGATGCGCGATCGAGATGATGCAGACTCGGGGCTTGCCTTCCGGCGTGAACAGCAAGCGCTGGATGTCGAGCGTCTCGCCTTCCAGCCAGATGCCGAATCCGGGCGATGCGAGCAGGTTGTTGATGGCCATCGCGAGTTCGAGCCGATCTTTGGCGGGATAGAACGTCTCGACGTCGAATACGCCGATCTTGTCGAATGGCGGCTTCTGGATCGCGCCGATCAGTCCCGCCAGATCGAGCGCATGACCCGCGCTCCAGGCGCTGTCGACGATCGCTGACAGCAGGATTTGTTCGCGGCTCTTGAGCGGATCGACCGCGATGCCGACCAGGCCGAGAAGTCCCGCGACCGCCGACGAGATGCGCTCGCGGGTCGCCGCCGGATCGCCGGCCGCTGCGCCGCCGGCCGCGGGCGGCGCAAATGACCGCATGATGGAAAGCTGCAAGCCCGCGGTGCTTCCCGGCGTATAGATCGCGACGTCCGCGGCTTCGCGCAGGCGGCGAATGCGATCGCCGTCCTGTCCCCAGTCTGCGAGGCCTTTCCGCCAGGTCTCCGCTGTCTTCGCGGCGAGCTCGGCGGGCGTCGTGCCCTTTCGGGCGGCCTCGGCCGCGTCGATCCAGGGCTCGAACTCCGCGGGAGTCAGGCCCGGGAAGGTCAGCATCAGGTTCGAGATGTCGCCTTTGGGGTCGATCACGACTGCCGGAATGCCGTCGAGCGCAGCCTCTTCGATCAGGGAAATGCAGAGGCCGGTCTTGCCGCTGCCCGTCATGCCGACGCAGACGGCGTGGGTCGTCAGGTCGCGCGAGTCGTACATCAGCGGGTCGGCGGAATCGGCATTTTTCTCCGGATCGAAGCCGCGACCGATGTAGAACGCGCCCAGTTTCTCGAAGTCGCTCACGGCAGTGATTATACGCACGGGATATCCGTGCTACCTTGGCCGTCCGCGACGGGCCCGGAGTGAAGAGGACAAGCCATGATCGATGCTCGGCAGAAAACCCTCCATTTCATCGCGTCATTTGCGGTCGCTACGGCCGGATTTCCTGCCGCGGCGGGCGCCGACACGCCGGATGCGAATGCGGTGGCCAATGCGTTCTTCGAGCGTGCGCTTGACGAGCGCCTGGCGATGGAGCCAACCCTCGCGAGCGTGCTCGGACTCAAGATTGGCTATGACCGCTGGTCGGACCCGACCGAACGCGCAGACAACGAGCGCAAGGCGCTATCGGAGCGGCAGCTTGCCGAGTTGCGCACCACGATCGATCCCGCGGCTCTCGATGACACGACGCGGCTGTCGTGGCAGGTCTTCGAGAGCTCGGAGGAGCGACGGATCGCGCGGCATCGCTGGCGCAATCACAACTACCGGTTCGACAAGAACGGCTCGCATGTCTCGATGCCCGCATTCCTGATCAACACACATCGCGTCGAATCCGATGCGGATGCGGTCGCCTACATCAGGCGGCTCGAGGGGATCCGGACGCAGCTTGACCAACAGCTCGAACGCGCGGCACTGGCGGCGAAGCAGGGCATATTGCCGCCGCGCTTTGTATTCCCGTATGTGATCGAGGACTCGCGCAATATCGTCACCGGACGGCCATTCGACGACGGCCCCGCGGACAGCCCGCTGTTTGCCGACTTCAAGTCCAAGGTCGAAAAGCTTGCTATCGAGGAAGCGCGGCGCGAATCGCTGCTGGCGCAGGCGGAGCTTGCCTTGCTGACCTCGGTGAATCCGGGGTACGAGGCCGTGATCGCCTGGGCGGGCGAAGCGGCGAAGATGGCCACCGACGACGATGGCATCTGGAAGCTGCCGGACGGACCGGGCTACTATGATTATCTGCTCGAAAACTTCACGACCACGAAGCTCTCGGCAGACGAAATTCACGCCATCGGCCTGCGCGAAGTGGCGCGCCTGCACGGCGATATGCGCAAGGTGATGAAGCAGGTCGAATTCGAAGGCGACCTGCCGGCCTTTTTCGAGTTCATGCGCACCGATCCGCGCTTTTACTACGAGGACTCGGACGCCGGCCGGGCGGCCTGGCACGCCGATGCAAACCGCTTCATCGCGGGGATGCGCGCGAAGCTGCCCGAGCTCTTCATCACGCTGCCAAAGTCGGAGGTCGTGGTGAAGGCGGTCGAGCCGTTCCGGGAGAAGTCGGCCGGCAAGGCTTTCTATCAGCGGCCGTCGCTCGATGGGACGCGTCCCGGCGTGTTCTACGGCAACCTGTACCAGATGAACGAGATGCCGAAGTACGAGCTGGAAGCCCTCGTGTACCACGAGGCGATACCCGGCCATCACATGCAGATCGCGATCGCGACGGAGGAGGAATCGCTGCCGCGTTTCCGCCGGCTCGGCGGTTACACCGCGTATTCCGAAGGCTGGGGGCTGTACAGCGAGCGCCTCGGCAAGGAACTGGGTTTCTACTCTGATCCCTGGTCCGAGTTCGGGCGACTGGCGCTCGAATTGCATCGCGCCGTGCGGCTGGTGGTCGATACCGGCCTGCATGCGAAACGCTGGACGCGCGAGCAGACGATCCGCTATCACGTCGAGAACAGCCCGACCGGCGAGGACGCGGCGATCCGGGCGACCGAGCGCTACATCCTCAATCCCGGCCAGGCGACGGCATACATGATCGGCATGCTGAAGATCGTCGAATTGCGGGAGCATGCCGCCACGGCGCTCGGACCCCGTTTCGACCGGCGCGAGTTCCACGATCTCGTGCTGCGCACGGGCGCGGTGCCGCTGATTGTGCTGGAGGCCGAAGTGCAACGCTGGGTCGACCGGCAGCAAAGCTGAGGGCGCGGCATGCCGCTAGAGGTCAGTCCGTTCCTGCACAAGCCGACGTCGACGTGGACATATGTCGTCGCCGATCCGCGCTCGCGGAAGTGCGCGGTCATCGACCCGGTGCTCGATTTCGACCCGAAGTCCGGAAGGACCTGGACCGAAGCCGCGGATGCGGTCGTGTCATTCGTGCGCGACAAGCGGCTCACAAACGAGTGGATACTCGAAACGCATGCGCATGCGGATCACCTGAGCGCGGCGCCGTACCTGCAGGCCGCGCTCGGAGGGGAGATCGCGATCGGCGAGGGCATCCGCGCCGTGCAACGCGCATTCCGTGACATCCTCAATCTGGGGCCGGAGTTTCCGGCGGATGGCCGTCAGTTCAACCGGCTGCTGGCAGACGGCGAACAGTTCGCGATCGGCGCCCTGACCGTGCGGACGATCGCGACGCCGGGGCATACCAGTGACAGCCTCAGTTACCTGATCGACGACGCGGTGTTCGTCGGCGACTCGATCTTCATGCCGGACGGCGGCACCGCGCGCTGCGACTTCCCGGGCGGCGACGCGAAGCTGCTGTATGCCTCGATCCGGAAGCTCTATGAACTGCCGGCGTCAACGCGTGTCTTCGTCTGCCACGACTACGGGCCGGGCGGGCGCGAGATCCGCTGCGAGACAACGGTCAGGGCCGAGCGCCGGGGCAATATCCATCTGCGGGATGGCGTGACGGAGCAGGAGTTCGTGGAACTGCGTACGCGGCGTGATGCCGGACTCGAACTGCCGACGCTTCTGTATCCGGCGGTACAGTTCAACATCCGGGGCGGCCGACCGCCGCCGGCGGAGTCGAATGGGCGGAGCTATCTCAAGTTGCCGTTTTCGGCGCTGACATGATGAGGTTCAATGGCGGCACGTACCGCCGTTGAACGTCATCGATACCTAGCCTGGACAGGCACTTACGGTATGGCGGGGTGATTAACAGCAAGAAATGACGTAAAACATCACGTCATATTCATACGCAATTTTAGTTAGGCAACAGATTAGGCATTTCGCAGTGGTAGTGATCCGACCAGCCAAGTTGTCTGACGCCGCGTCCCTAGCAGCGGTCGCGGAGCAAACATTTCGCGAGACGTTTGCCGCAGACAATTCAGCGGAAAACATTAATTTGCACTGTGCGCAGAAGTTCAGTACTCAAATACAAGGCGAAGAAATATCTGATCCCCAGTTGGTCACTCTGTTGGCCGACATCGCTGGTGAACTCGTGGGATTTGCCCAGCTTCGACTGGCACACTCAACAACCTGCGTCAAAGGTGATCGACCTGCAGAGCTACATCGGATATACGTTTCAAGCAAATGGCACGGCCGTGGTGTGGCCAACGAACTGATGCGCGCTATTTACTCTGTCGCCGCCAAAGCAGGGAGTGATTGCCTTTGGCTTGGCGTATGGGAAAAGAATCTGAAGGCAATTGCCTTCTACCGAAAGTGTGGGTTTTCTGTTCTAAGTGACCACGTGTTCATGCTGGGGCAAGACCAACAACGCGATCTAATCATGGAGGCGCACCTTGGCAGTCTGTCATCTGTTGCCTAACTATGCGATGCAGCGGTCGTCGCTTGTCAGCACGCCGCCGCTGATCGCGGACGTTCGTTGGCACCTATGAGAACAACGTCGCTTTCACAATTACTGCTTGCAGCGTCCTTGGTCTGGGCCTCGCCAGCTGGGACTGAGGAAAATGCGAACTGCCCGAAGACCGTTCCTTCCGCCGATCTGCTGGGTAAGCCGTTCCCATCGTCTGACCGCTGGTACGGCAGCGAGACACTGAATGCCGGAGGCCCATCTCAAGGTGGCTGGACAATGCTGGTGATGGTCGAGTTCCCATCCGCTGGATGCTGGGAAATCACGGGTGATTACCTCGGTCAAGTCCTGGACTTCGTGGTCGAAGTGCAGGCTGATGAATCGCCAGCGCAAGGTGTTACCTAACCATGCGGCGGTCGGCACTTGTCGTCACACCGCTTGCAGCGACAGGTGTCGCCGCTGATCGCGGATGTTTAGGTCACTTGGAAGGCGTTGTTGCCTCGTTGGCCCGCCCCTGCTAGCTTGATCCTCATGGCACGACCCCTCG
>DATKBY010000013.1:0-12586 GCA_035513555.1 Steroidobacteraceae bacterium
AGTTATACGAACATCGGCCAGACGCGCCTCGAACAGGACATCGCGATCGCCTACGTCAGCGGCAGCCTGTTCGATCTGCCGGGCGGGCCGTTGGGAGTGGCTTTCGGGTATGAGCATCGCCGCGAGGCCGGCGCATTCGCCGACGACGGCACAACCAAGCTGATCGGCTTCGCGGACTCGTCACTGAGCGGCGGATATCGCACCAACGACTACTTCGTCGAGACCCGGCTGCCGTTGTTCTCGCCCGACATGGGGATCCCGGGGCTGCACCAGCTGGGCATCGAGGCGTCGTTCCGCACGATGGACAACTCGCGTTCCGGCAATGACAACGCCTGGGCGGCGGGCCTGAGCTATCGTCCGTTCGAAAGCCTGTTCGGCGATCTGATGATCCGCGCGAACATCGGCGAAACGGTACGGGCGCCCGCCGTCGAGGAGTTGTTCCTGCCGGTGGTCGAGAGCAGCCAGTTTGCCGCGGACCCCTGCCACGGAGCCAACCTCACGCGCGGGGGGGATCCCGAAACACGGCAGCGCAATTGCGCGGCGGAGGGCATCCCGACCGACTTCGTCAGCATTGCGACCAACGCGTCACGCCGGGGCTTCGCGGGCGGCAACATCAACCTGCAGACCGAACAGGCGGAGAGCCTGAACGTCGGGTTGGTGTACACGCCAAGCTTCGTGCCCGGCCGGCTGCAGCTCTCGGCGGACTACACCAGGATCGAGATCGAGGAAGCGATCGTGTTGTTCACGCTCACCAACGTGATGGAGGCCTGCTACGACGCGACCAACTACCCGAACGACTTCTGCACCAAGTTCGTGCGCGGTCCGGACTTCCAGTTGCCGGCGATCAACGCGTTCACGTCGGGATACGTCAACGCGGCGTTGCGCAATTTCGCCGTCTACGAATTCGGCATTCGCTACGGTTTCGATATCGGTCGCCTCGGCAGTTTCGATATCGCGACGCGCGCTTATCGCCTGCTGCGCAACGAGATCTCGAACACCGGGTTTGACCTGACCGACACGACCGGGCAGTTCAATAACCCGACGTGGCGCGGGAATGTCCTCATCCGGCATGATCTCGGGAGATTCTCCTCGTTCATCGACCTCTTTTATAATGGCTCCGGCAAGCGCGATGCCCAGAACACGGAACCCCTGCGATTCATCGATGACCAGGGCCGTCCTTACACCACGATGCCGAGCGTCACGACCGCGTCCATCGGCTCGAGCTTCGCGCTGACGGAGAAAATCGACGTGCGCGCGCAGATCCAGAACGTGACGGACTGGGAGCCGACCAAGAAGGAGGCACAGGCCGGCCGCTGGACCTGGGGGCGGATCTACAACTTCGGCGTGCACATGAAGTTCTGAGGCCGGACAGCCAGGGCTCGATGCCTTGATCAACGGGTTCCGGCTACGGCCGGAACCCGTTTTCTTTGGTTCTCCTGATGCCCGGACCTGCGCACCATGAACCAGCGCCTTCCCACCTTCGCCTGCTTGCTCCTGACTGCCTGCTGTGGCGTGGCGGCCGCCGCGGATCAACTGGATGCCTACCTGCTGGAGTGCCGCAAGCAGGCCGATCATCAGGCCCGCCTGGAGTGCTATGACCGGCTCGCGGACCGGATCGCCCAGCAGACGGTGACGGGCGAGGCCAGGCTTGGCGAGAACATCGCGGCCGCGAAGCAGAGCGCCGAACGCAGCTTCGGACGGCCCGATCCCGGCGCTGCGGACGAGCCGGGCGCCGCACCGGCCGTCACGCCGGACGCGCGGGCGATCATCGAGGCGGCCAGGGTGCCCGAGCAGATCACGTCCAGGGTCGTCAGGATCGAAAGAGGCCGTGACGGCCGCATCATTGTCTATCTCGAGAACGACCAGGTCTGGGCGGAAACCAACGCGAGCCGCTTCCGTGGCAGGCTGGCCGCCGGCGAGGAAGTCACGGTCTCCAAGGAAGGCTTCGGCTGGTATCGCATGCGCTTCAAGAATACCTATGGCGTGGTGGCGGTCCGGCGCGTCCAGTAAAACGCACCCCGAAGCCGCTGTTGAGCACATCCCTGATCATCGTCGACGATTTCCTCACGGACCCGGATGTCCTGCGCCAGGCGGCGCTCGGGATGACGTTTCCGCCGCAGCAGGGCGCCTTTCCGGGTCGCAACTCCCTCAACCGGGCCCGGATCGAGGGCCTCGACGAGGCCGTCTCGAAGCTCGCCGGCGAGCCCCTGGCGCCGGTGGAGCGCGGACTAAGCCACGCGAAATTCCGGATCACGCTCGCCCGGGACGAAGGGCTCGGCGACATCCACATGGACCAGCACGCTTCATGGTCCGGCATTCTCTTCCTGTCCCGCCCGGAGCACTGTCAGGGCGGAACGGAATTCTTCCGCCACCGGCCGACCGGGACCGATCGTGCTCCCCTGAATCAGGCCGAGCTGGGGGCCATGGGCTACACCGACGTGCAGCGGATGGCGGACGAGATCGTCGGCGAGCATGGGCGCGACCGATCCAAATGGGAGCACATCATGCGCGTGCCCATGCGCTACAACCGCCTGCTGCTGCTGCGGCCGTGGTTCTGGCACACGGCCGGACCCGGATTCGGCGACACACTCGAGAACGGCCGTCTGGTTTACCTGCTCTTCTACCATTCGCCGGAGGTCGCGCGGATGCTCAACAGCCGGCCGTGAGGCGGCGGTTCAGGGTTTTGCGGCGGGCTTCCTGAACTTGAGCGTGAACCGGTCGCTCTCGCCGATCGCGACGAAGCGCTCGCGGTCGGTGTCGCCGCCGCGCAGGCTGGGCGGCAACGACCACACGCCGTTGGGGTGGTCCGCCGTGTCCTTCGGATTGGCGTTCACGTCGCTTTCGCCGACGAGCTCGAAGCCCGCCTTTTCGGCCAGCGCGATCGCGTAGTCCGTCCGCACGTAGCCCGACTTCGCCTTGGGATCCTGAGGCGCGTCGTTCCGGGCGCGGTGTTCGACGACGCCCAGGATTCCGCCCGGCTTGAGAGCGGCAAACATCGCCTTGAACATCGCTGCGGCGCCGTCGTTGCCCATCCAGCTGTGGATGTTCCGGAACGTCAGCACCATGTCCACGCTGCCGTCCGGCACGGGCGCCAGTGCATTCGGGACCTGCAGCGCGGTCATCCGGACGCGATCGTACAGGTCAGGCCGCGCGGCGAGCTTGTCGGCGAGCTTCTTCGAATTCTCCTGCACGTACTTGCTTTCGGATTTCGGATCCCAGCTGGCTGCGATGTACTGGCCGTGCTCGCGGAGCGTCGGCGCCAGCACTTCGAGGTACCAGCCGCCGCCGCCCGGCCAGATCTCCATGACCGTCAAGTCCTGGCGCAGCCCGAAGAACTTCAGCGTTTCCTTCGGATGCCGCCATTGGTCGCGCGCGCGGTAAGCCTCGGAACGGTGGTCTCCCGCGAGTACGCGGTCGAGCGTCGCGGCCGTCGCCGCATCGGTCACGGGGTCCTTGGCGGACGCCTGCATCGGGACCAGCATCGCGGCCACGAGGGACAGCGCCGGAAAAAGGGTGTTTCGTTTCATCTGATCGCTCCTTGCGGGCCGCATTCAGGCGGCGCCATCCGGTTCGAGATAGGTATAGCCGGCAAGTTCCAGTTCATAGAAGCGTTTGAGCGCCTGGCCCTCGGCCACTGACAGCCGTCCGTCGCGCATCGCGCGCTCGCAGTCGCGTGCAAAGCGCGGATACAGCTCGCCGGTATCGTACTGCATGTAGCCGAGCACCGTGGCCGCGGTGTCGCCCTTGACGATCTCCTCGATCCACCAGCCGTGCTCGTCGTCCAGGCGGATGTGCACGACGTGCGTATCGCCGAACAGGTTGTGCAGGTCGCCGAGCGTCTCCTGGTAGGCGCCCACCAGGAACGCCGCGAGGAAATAATCTTCGCCGTCCTTCAGTTCGTGCACTTCCAGCGAGCGCTTGGTGTCGCGCGGGGAGACGAAGCGGTCGATCTTGCCGTCGGAGTCGCAGGTGATATCGGCAAGCACTGCGCTGCGCGCCGGCCGCTCGTCGAGCCGGTGCAGCGGCGTGATCGGAAACAGCTGGTCGATCGCCCAGCTGTCCGGAAGCGACTGGAATATCGACATATTGCAGAAATAGATGTCGGAGAGCACTGCTTCGAGGCCCTCGAGCTCCTCGGGGATGCGGCCGAGCTTGCGTGTCATGTCGCGCACGCGCGCGCACGTCGACCAGTACAGCCGTTCGGCCAGGCTTCGCATCTCGATGCTGAGATAGCCGAGGCTGAACATCTGCTGCGCCTGCTCGCGCGCCTGCTGCGCGTCGTGCCAGCACTCGACGAGGCGGCGCTCGCTGACGGTCGCATGCGCGTCGAACAGGTCCGCGACCGGCTGCGGGAGCTGCCCGTCGTCGGCCGTGGCGCGGTCCGGCACGCTGAATACGTCGAGCCGCGCCGCGCCGAGCACGTTGAACACGAGCACGCTGTGGTGCGCCGTGATCGCGCGGCCGGATTCGCTGATGATCACCGGATGCGCCAGGCCGCGCGCGTTGCAGACGCTCGCGACGCGATAGACGACGTCGCTCGCGTACTCGCGCAATGAATAATTCGTCGAGGATTCAAAGTTGGTGCGCGAGCCGTCGTAATCGATTCCGAGCCCGCCGCCGACGTCGATGTACTCGAGGCCGGCGCCGAGGCGCGCGAGCTCGGCGTAGACGTACGCGAGCTCGTTGACGGCGTCCTTGACACGGCGGATGTCGTGGAGCTGCGAGCCCGGGTGGCAGTGCACGAGCTTCAGGCAGTCGAGCATGTCGTGCGAGCGCAGCACTTCGACCAGTTCCAGCATCTCGGTCGTAAACAGCCCGAATTTCGAGCGGTCGCCGGCCGACTCGCGCCAGCGGCCGGCGCCTTCGGCGGCCAGCTTGACCCGCACGCCGATGCGGGGCCTGACCTGGTATTTCTCGGCGTGGCGCAGGATGTAGCCGAGCTCGGAGAAATTCTCGACGACCGGGATGATCGAGCGGCCGAGTTTGGTCGCGAGGATCACGGCCTCGATGTAGCTGTCGTCCTTGAAGCCGTTGCAGATGATCAGGCGTTCCGGCGCGTCCTCGGTCATCGCCATGACGGCGAGCAGCTCGGGCTTCGAGCCGCATTCGAGGCCGAAGCCGAGATCCGCGCTGCCGCGATAGACTTCCTCGACCACGAGCCGCTGCTGGTTGACCTTGATCGGGTACACGGCCGAGTAGCGGTTCTTGTAGTCGTTCTCGGCGATCGCCGCCGCAAAGGCATCGTGCAGGGCGCGCAGGCGATCGCGGAGGATGTCCGAGAAGCGCAGCACCATCGGCGCGGTCAGGTCGCGGGCGCCGAGTTGCCGGACGACTTCGTAGAGGTCGATTTCGCGGCCCGCGTCGCGGGCCGGATGGCAGACGACGTGGCCGGCGGCATTGATGCCGAAATAGCCGCCGCCCCAGGCGCGCACCGCGTACAGGTCGTTGGAATCCTCGATGTTCCAGGGCCGCGGCGTCACTGCGCCACGCGTCGCGCTGTCCACTCCGGCATTCCTGTTCGACGGCAGCAGGGCGCGGACGATACCAGATCGGCCGCTGATGTAAATCAGTGGCTGCCGCGGGCGACCGGGCGCGACGGATCGCGGATCCACTCGCTCCAGGAGCCGGCGTACAGCCGCCCGCCCGTGATGCCCGCCGATTCGAGCGCGAGCAGTCCCTGGCAGGCGGTCACGCCGGAGCCGCACATGCAGACGATCGCGCGCCCGGTTTCAGCGCCGACCCGCTCGCGCCAGTGCCGGGCCAGCGCCGCGGGCGGCAGGAAACGTCCATCGGCGCCGAGATTCTCGGGAAATGGCAGATTGACGGCGCCCGGCACATGGCCCGCGACCGCATCCAGCGGCTCGACATCGCCGCGGAATCGTTCCGCGCCGCGCACGTCGACGAGCAGTTCGCCGCGGGTTAGTGCCTCGGCGACGCCGGCGGCGTCGCATAGCATTCCGGGCCGAGGCTGCGCGATGAATCGAGCGGGCGGCCGGCTGGTTTCGTCCATCGCCACCGGCCGACCTTCGGCGACCCAGGCTGCGAAACCTCCGTCGAGCACGGAGACCGAATCGTGGCCCATGTATCGGAGCATCCACCAGAGCCGTGACGCATAGGCGCCGTTGCCGGCGTCGTAGCAGACGACCTGGGTCCGGTTGCCGACACCCAGCCGGGACAGCGTTGCCGCGATAGTCTCCGGCGATGGCAACGGATGGCGGCCCGTGCGCGGCGTGACCGCGACCGACAGGTCGCGCTCGAGATCGACGTGGATCGCGCCCGGGATATGGCCGGCGCGCCAGGCGGCAGCGCCCGCCGCCGGGTCAGCGAGATCGAACCGGCAGTCCGCGACCAGCCAGTCGGGGTCTGCCAGCCTGGACGCGAGCGCGGCCGTCGAGATGAGCGGGGTTGCAACCATTTTTCCTACGACCGCATCTTAACCTGCGATGGATCAGTCACCGCAGCACCGCCAATCCGAACGCCGCGAACTGCCGCCGCTCTCGAACGATGAACGGGACTTCTGGCGCCGCGCGGTCGCGGTCGAGCGGGCGCGCCAGGGCCGTTTGCGGCCGGTGCCGTTCCCGTTCCAGAAAGGCTGAGCGGAATTCAGCCGCGGCGGATCGGCAGGCGGCCCGCGAGCGCCAGAGCGACCATCATGATCACGGTGCCCGCGAAAGCGAGCGCCATGTCCTTCTGTCCGTCCCAGATATCGCCCTGCGTGCCGAGGTAGGCCTGCCCGAGGTCGCCGCCGAACACGAGGGCGGCCGCCCATTCGATGATTTCGTAGATGCCGGCGTGCGCAAACATGAAGAGCGTCGGGAACAGCGCTGCCCAGCTCGCCGGATAGCGGCCATAGTGCGCGAAGATTTCCACGGCGGCCGGCGCGATCAGAAACCCGTATAGAAAGTGCCCGAGCCGGTCGAAATGATTGCGCTCGAATCCGAACAGCCCGTCGAGCGACGCGCCGGTGACGCTCTCGAACCATGCGTCATACGGCACCAGCGAGTACGTGTAGTGCGAGCCGATCGAGTGGAAAACGAAGAATGCGAAGAGGCAGGTGTAAGTGAAATCGCTGAATCGAAGCCACCGGGCGGTCAGTACCAGCAGCGGCACCGCCATCAGCACCAGCACATTTTCCAGCATCCAGTCGTGGCGATACACGGGATCGATCGCGAGCGCGATCCATATCGCCGCGTAGATCGAGAGCAGGACCAGCGGATAGCGCCACTTCGTCATTGAATTACGGTACATTTTGCGCCATGAACCCGTATCCGATCCATACACACTTTCCGGGCCGCCTGATCTGCATCGGATTCGGCAGCATCGGCCAGGGCGTGATGCCGCTCATCCTGCGCCACGTCGACGGCCTCTCGGCAGACCGCATCACGATCGTGACCGCGGACGATGCCGGCCGCGAAGAGGCGACCGGCTTCGGGATCAAGTTCCTCAATCATCCGCTGACACGCGAGAATTTTCGCCACGTGCTCGATCCGCTGGTCGGGCGCGGCGACTTTGTGCTCAATCTCTCGGTGGACGTGTCCAGCATTGCGCTGATCAAGCTGTGCCATGAAAAAGGCGCGCTGTACCTCGACACCTGCACCGAGCCCTGGCCGGGCGGGTACACCGATCCGAACATCCCGGCCAGCCGCCGCACGAATTATGCGCTGCGCGAGGAAGTCCTCGAGATGCGCAAGGCCTGGACCAACGGTCCCACCGCCGTGATCACCCACGGCGCGAATCCGGGGCTCATCTCGCATTTCGTCAAGCAGGCGCTGCTCGACGTCGCCTCGGCGACGGGCCACGACGCGGCGGATCCGAAGACCCGCGACGACTGGGCAAACCTGGCGAAGGCGCTCGGCGTCAGGGTCATCCACATCGCGGAGCGCGACACGCAGGTCTCGAGCGAGCCGAAGATGCCTGGTGAATTCGTCAACACCTGGTCGGTCGACGGCTTCGTCAGCGAAGGCAGCCAGCCGGCCGAGCTCGGCTGGGGCACGCACGAGCGCCACTTCCCGCGCGACGCGCGCCAGTATGACTTCGGCCGCAAGAACGCGATCTACCTGACGCAGCCCGGTTGCGCGACACGCGTGCGCACCTGGACTCCGGAGGCAAAACACTTCCACGGCTTCCTGATCACTCACGGCGAATCGATCTCGATCTCGGATTTCCTGAGCGTGCGGCAGAACGACCGCGTGCTGTATCGCCCGACGGTGCACTACGCCTATCATCCTTCCGACAATGCGGTGCTTTCCGTCCACGAATTCTGCGGCCGAAATTACCAGCTGCAGGAGCGCAAGCGGATCATGATGGACGACATCACGTCCGGCATCGACGAGCTCGGCGTGTTGCTGGCGGGCCATGCGAAGAACGCTTATTGGTACGGCTCGCAGCTGTCGATCGACGAGGCGCGCAAGCTCGCGCCGCATAACAGTGCGACCTCGCTACAGGTCACGGTCGCGGCACTCTCCGGCATGATCTGGGCGATCGAAAATCCGGCCGCGGGCGTCGTCGAGCCGGACGAGATCGACTTCCGGCGCAATCTCGAGATCTGCATGCCCTATCTCGGGCCGGTCGTCGGCAAGTTCACGGACTGGACGCCGTTATTCGACCGCGGCCGTCTGTTCCCGGAAGACCTCGACGAAAGCGATCCCTGGCAGTTCAAGAACATCCGCGTCATCTAATAGTCGATGGCAGTGATGGCGACCGAGACCGGGCCGGCCGGCAGTCGAACTTCGACCGCATCGCCGACTCGTTTGCCGAGCAGGGCGCGCCCAAGCGGCGAGTCCATGCTGATGTAGCCCGGCTCGCGGTCGAATTCGTCCGGCCCGACGATGCGATGGCGGCGCATTTCGCCGGAATCCTCTGCGACCGTGACCCAGGCTCCGAAGAAAACGCGCGTCCGGTCAGCCGACGGCTCTGAGACGACGACGAGCCCGTCCAGCCGGTTACGCAGGAATCGCACGCGCCGGTCGATTTCCCGCAGGCGGCGTTTGCCATAGGTGTATTCGGCGTTCTCGGAACGGTCGCCCTGGGCCGCCGCCTCGGCAACCGAGCGCGTAACGGCCGGGCGCTCGACGCGCCACAGCTGGTCGAGTTCTTCGCGCAGCCGCCGTGCGCCTTCGGGCGTTGCGTATCTGGAACCGTGGGCCATGCCTTTAAGCCGTTGAATTTGAAAGTGGTGTCAGAACTGTGTCCCATATCACGCCGGTCTCCACAGGCCGACGCTAGTCTTTGGACCGTATTTCTTGTCTACGTCAGTATCCCCTAGCGGACTTCCTTCCCTTCACCGAAAGTCCGCATTTCAGCCCCGGGCCTCAAAACCCGGGGCTTTTTTTGCCCCTTACAATCGTCTCATGCCCGCGATTCTTTCATTCAAGGACCACTTTTCCGGCGGCCCGGACGCCTATGAAAGGTATCGCCCCAGCCAGGCGCCGGGGCTATTCGCCTGGCTCGCCGCAGAGGCGCCGGGCAGACGACTCGCCGTCGACGTCGCGACCGGCAATGGGCAGGCGGCGACCGGGCTCGCCGAACATTTCGATGCCGTCATTGCCTGCGATGCGAGCGCGACGCAGCTGGCATCGGCCCGGCCGCACGCCCGGATCGAGTATCGCCACGAGCGGGCGGAAGCGCTGTCGGTCGAGGCCCAGTCGGCGGATCTTCTGGTCGTCGCGCAGGCCGCACACTGGTTCGACTGGCAGGCATTCTGCGCGGAGGCCCGGCGCGTCCTGCGTCCCGGCGGCCTGTTTGCGATCTGGTCCTACGGGCATTTCACGGCGACGCCCCGCATTGAACGGATGATCGCGGACTTCTCGCGTGACGTCGTCGGCCCGTACTGGCCGCGCGAACGCCGGCACGTCGACGAGGGTTACGGTGAACTGGAGCCTCCATTTCCGGCCGTCGCCGCACCATTGTTCGAAATGCAGGCCGACTGGGACTGCGCGTCGGCGATGGGCTACTTCGGCACCTGGTCGGCCGTCGCCCGGTATCGCGAACGCTGCCGGCGGGACCCGCTCGAGCTGATCGCAGAACCGCTCGCCGAGGTCTGGGGAGCCGGCCGGCGCCGTCTGGCCTGGCCGCTCGTGCTCAGGGCGGCGCGCGCCTGAAACGCTCTGGCGCGGCGCGGAACCCGTTCAATTCGGGCCTGCCTTATACTGCGCGCCCCGCTGACCCTGGAGATCCGGCATGTCGTTTCGCAATCTGCTGCCCGTACTCTTGCTTGCAACCGTCGCCTGCGCAGCGGCCGACGATGCCGCCGCTCCGCTGCAGTCTGGCATCGACGCCTCCGCGATGGACAAGAGCGTGCGGCCTCAGGACGACTTGTTCCGCCACGTCAACGGCACCTGGCTCGCAACCACCGAATTCCCGGCCGAGTACGCCAGCGCCGGCATCGGCATCATGCTTTTCGAAAAGGCGCAGGCCGACGTGCAGGCAATCCTCCTGGAGGACAAAGGCAAGCTTAACGACATGTACACGAGCTTCATGGATGAAGCGCGGGTCGAGGCGCAGGGCGTCCAGCCGCTGAAGCCGCTCTTTGCGGAAATCGCCGCGATCGACGGGCCGCAGGCGCTCGCGCGTTTCTTCGGCCGCGCCCAGGGGCTCGGCGTCAGCGTGCCGATCGGCGTTTACGTGTACCCCGATGCGCGCAACTCCACGCACAACGTGGCCTACGTGTCGCAGGACGGCCTCGGGCTGCCGAACCGCGATTACTACCTGCGCACCGAAGACACCTACGTCGAGTTCCGCCGCAAGTACGTTGAATATCTCGCGAAGCTCTTCACGCTGGCGGGCGAAAACGACGGCGCTGCGCGCGCGGAGAAAATCCTCGCACTCGAGACCGCGTTCGCGACGGACCAGTGGACGCCGGTGCAGAATCGGGATCCGATTGCGACCTACAATCGTCACGGCGTCGAATCGGCCACCGCGCTTGCGCCGCAGTTCGAGTGGCAGGGATATCTCGCCCGGGCCGGTCTGCCGGACGGCGACTTCATCGTGCGCCAGCCGAGCTATGCGACGGCGCTCGGCAGGCATTTGCATGCAGCCGATCTGGCCGTCTGGAAGGATTACCTGACGGTCCGCACGATCAGCGCGTTCGCGCGCGTGCTGCCGGCGGCCTTTGTCGAGGCTTCGTTCGATTTCAATTCGCGGACACTTCGCGGAACCGAGACGCTGCGCCCGCGCTGGAAGCGCGCCGTGCAGGAAACGGACAATTCGATGGGTGAGGCGATCGGCGCGGCTTATGTGGCGCGGCATTTTCCGCCCGAGGCCAAGGCGCGCATGGACCGGCTGGTGCGAAACCTGCTTGAGGAGTTCGACCGCGGCATCGATTCGCTCGACTGGATGAGCGACGCGACAAAGGCCGAGGCGCACACGAAGCTGAAGAAGATCAACGTCAAGATTGCCTACCCGGACAAGTGGCGCGACTACACGGGCCTCGTCATCGACCGCGGCGATCTGCTCGGCAATGTGCTGCGTTCGAACCAGTTCGAATGGAACTGGCAGACGGCGCGCGCGGGCCAGCCGAAAGATCCCTCCGAGTGGTTCATGACGCCGCAGACGGTGAACGCGTACTACCTGCCGACCAACAACGAGATCGTGTTCCCGGCCGCGTTCCTGCAGCCGCCTTATTTCAACATGCAGGCGGACGATGCCGCGAATTACGGCGCCATCGGTTCGGTGATCGGCCACGAGATCAGCCACGGCTTCGACGACCGCGGCCGCCAGTACGACGGCGATGGCAACCTGCGCGATTGGTGGACGGCCGAGGACAACGAGAAGTTCACGCAGAAGGCGGCGGGCCTGGTCAAGCAGTACGGCAGCTTCGAGGCGCTGCCCGGCCTCAATGTGAATGGCGAACTGACGCTTGGAGAAAACATCGGCGACCTGTCGGGCGCCGCGGTCGCATACCGCGCCTACATCCACTCGCTTGGCGGAGCCGAGGCGCCGGTCATCGATGGCTATACGGGACCGCAGCGCTTCTTCCTGGGCTATGCGCAGGCGTGGCGGTCCAAGTGGCGCGAGGGCCTGATGCGCGAGATCGTGCTGACGGATCCGCACGCGCCGAACGAGTTCCGCACGAATGGCGTGGTCTCGAACATGGACGAGTTCTACGCGGCCTTTGGCGTGCGCGAGGGCGACCGTCTGTGGCGCAAGGACGCGCAGCGCGTGAAGATCTGGTGACCGGCCGGTATTTGCGTGGATAATGCCGGTCCATGAACCGGCTCACGACGCGCACTGCGCTGCTCACCGCCGTTGCCGTGACGGCGGCGGCCTGCACGCCTTTCGAATCCCTCTGGCGCAAGCCCCCGAAGCCGGCCGAGGAGCCGGCCGCGCCGGCCGCTGCGCCCGAGCTGCCGCTGGCCGAGGCGACGCACCGGTTCGTCGTCGCCGCGGACGAGGACGTCGTAGGACAGCTGCAGGTCACGCTGTCGCGCGACGAGGACACGTTCGCGGACATCGCGCGCCGCTTCAATATCGGCTATGTGGAACTGCTGCGCGCCAACCCCGGCGTGGATCCCTGGCTGCCGGGCGAAGGCACGCAGATCGTGCTCCCGACGGAGTTCATCCTGCCCGACGCGCCGCGCGAGGGCCT
>DATKBY010000014.1:0-4763 GCA_035513555.1 Steroidobacteraceae bacterium
GCCGCCGGAGGCGGCGCTGCTCTTCGCCTGCGCCGGTCGCGGCCGGCACCTGTTCGGCATCACCGGACATGACTCCGGAACGCTGCGCCGCCGGATCGACATTCCGGTCGCCGGCATGTTCAGCGCCGGCGAGATCGCGCCGGTGCAGGGCGCGACGTTCCTGCACAGTTTTTCCAGCGCGTTCGGCCTGATCCGGCGGCGGACGGCGCCCGCCCCCTGATAGAATCCAGCGCAGCCTCGGGGAATCCAGCCATGCGCCGAATCCTGCTGCTCGCCGCCATTGCGGCCTGCCCGCTTTCCGTTCAGGCCGAGGTCCGCGGCCTTGCCGCTGCCGATCTCGTTTCACTTTCCCGTGTCAGCGAGCCCGCACTTTCGCCCGACGGGCGGACGCTCGCGTACACGCTGCGCGAGACCGACCTTGCAGCCGACCGCGGCCGCAGCGACATCTGGCTGCAGGACATCGAAGGCGGCGCCGCAGCGCGGCGATTCACCACCAGCGAGGAGAACGACTCGGCGGCCGCGTGGGCGCCGGACGGAGCCGGCATCTTCTTCCTGTCCTCGCGTTCCGGTTCTCCGCAGGTCTGGTTCCTGGCGACCGCCGGCGGCGAAGCGTCGCAGGTGACCGATCTGCCCATCGATGTCGCGGGATTCCGTGTTTCCCCGCAAGGCGACCGGCTGGCGCTCGCACTGGACGTCTTTCCCGACTGTGCCGATCTCGCCTGCACGAAGAAGCGCCTCGACGAGCGCAATTCGGCGAAGCAGCGCGGCCAGGCCTATGATCAGCTATTCATCCGCCACTGGGACAAGTGGAAGGACGGCCGGGTCTCGCAGCTTTTCTCGGCGGTGCTCGACGGCGGCCGCAAAGTCGTCGGCCCGCCCATCTCGCTCACCGCCAGGGTCGACGCCGACGTGCCATCCAGACCCTTCGGCGGGCGCGCGGATTACTCGTTCAGTCCCGACGGCCGGCAGCTCGTGTTCGCGGCGCGCACGCGCGGCCGCGGCGAGCCGCTTTCGACGAATTTCGACATCTGGCGCACGGCTTCGAATGGCAGCGGCGCGCCGGTCAACCTGACCGGCGACAATCCGGCCTGGGACGCACAGCCGGCGTATTCGCCGGATGGCGGCTCCATTGCGCATCTCGCGATGGAGCGGCCCGGCTTCGAGGCGGACCGGTTCCACCTGGTCGTGCGCGATGCGGCAACCGGCGCGATCCGGTTCACGACCCGGGACTGGGACCGCTCGATCGGCGCGTTTCGCTTTGCTTCCGACGGCAGGCGGATTTACGCCGTGACCGATCACCTCGGCCAGCATCCGCTGTGGTCCATCGACCTCGCGAGCGGCGCGCGGGAGATGCTGACGGGCCCCGGCCATGTCACGGAGTTTGACGTGGCCGCGGGGCGCGTCGTGTACGCGATGCAGCACCTCGCCTCGCCCGCCGAGCTCTACCTGATCGCGGGTGCCGCGGCGCCCACGCGTCTCAGCGACGTCAACCGCGCACGCCTTGCGGACGTGCGTTTCGGCGAAGCCGAGCAGTTCCGTTTCGCCGGCGCCGGCGGCGCGGAAGTCTTCGGCTTTGCGATGAAGCCGTGGAACTGGCAGGCCGGAAAAAAGTATCCCGTCGCGTTCATCGTGCACGGCGGCCCGCAGAGCAGCTTCGGCAATTCCTGGAGCTATCGCTGGAATCCGCAGGTTTTCGCGGGCGCGGGCTATGGCGTCGTGTTCATCGATTTCCACGGATCGAGCGGCTACGGACAGGCCTTCACCGATTCGATCAGCCGGGACTGGGGCGGCAAGCCGCTGGAGGACCTGCAGAAAGGCCTGGCGGCGGCCCTCGTCAGGTATCCCTGGCTGGACGGCGATCGCGCCTGCGCACTCGGCGGCTCATACGGCGGCTACATGGTCAACTGGATCGCCGGCAAATGGCCGGACCGGTTCCGCTGTCTGGTCAATCATGCGGGCCTGTTCGATCACCGGTCGATGTACTACACGACGGAAGAACTGTGGTTCGTCGAGTGGGATCATGGCGGGCCCTATTACGCCGACCCGGCCGCGCACGAAAGATCGAACCCGGCGCATCACGTGACGGCGTGGAAATCGCCGATGCTGGTGATTCACGGCGCGCTCGATTTCCGCGTGCCCTATACGCAGGGCATCGCGACCTTCACCGCGCTGCAACGGCAGGGCATCGAAAGCCGGTTCCTGTTCTTTCCGGACGAGAATCACTGGATCCTGAAACCCGCCAACAGCCGCCAATGGCACGATGAAGTGCTGGGCTGGCTGGATCGCCACCTGCGCAACTAATCCTGCCGCCATTTGGCGCGGTAGGACAGGCCGAGCGCAATGATGCGCTCGAGCAGTGCGGAATAA
The DNA here is from genome assembly GCA_035513555.1 of Steroidobacteraceae bacterium. Classification (GTDB taxonomy): domain Bacteria; phylum Pseudomonadota; class Gammaproteobacteria; order Steroidobacterales; family Steroidobacteraceae; genus SCUD01. Next base: position 2,368 of record DATKBY010000014.1, read on the forward strand.
TCCATGCCGTCCTCAAGCGCCGCGTACGCGAAATCCTCCTCCTCTTCGACGTTCGGATTCGCGTTGGCCTCGAGGAAATACGGCGTGCCATCCGCGCGCACGCGGAAATCCATGCGCGCGTAGCCGGTCATGTGCAGCGCGCGATAGATCCGGCGCGCGAGGTTGTCGAGCCGGGCCGCGAGACCGTCCGGCAGGTCGCGCGCGACGTCGCTCGTGATGCCGTGCCGCGCCTGGTATGCGCGGTCCCATTTGGCCTTGCGCGTCGCGATTCCCGCGCGCCCTGCCTTCAGTTCTCCGAAGATGAACTCCCAGGGCGGCAGCGTGCGGATGCGGTCGTTGCCGATGACGCCGACGTAGAATTCCCGGCCCTCCACATACTCCTCGACCAGCGCATCGGAAGACGTGTGTTCATGGATGAATGCGACGCGCTCCCGCAGCCGCGCTGCGTCCTCGACGATCGATGCCTGGGAGATGCCGAGCGACGCGTCCTCGGTCGCGGACTTGACGAACAGCGGATAGCGCATTCGCGCCGGTATCCGGATTGCCCTGCCGCGCGCGAATACGGCGAACTGGGGCGTCGGGATCCGGTGATAGGCCAGGAGCTGCTTGGACAGCACCTTGTCCCGCGACAGCATCATCCCGCGCGGATTGCAGCCGGTATAAGGCTGACGCAGCAGCTCGAGCCATGCAACGATGTGCTGGTCATAGGTGACGATGCCGTCGAATTCCTCGAGCAGGTTGAAGCAGATCTGCGGCCGCCAGTCCGCGAGCGTAGTCCTGAGCTCCGTCAGGCTGTCGCCGATGCCGATCGGCCGCACCTCGTGGCCGCACTGGCGCAGGCAGCTGATCACGTCGTATTCAGTGCGGTACTCGGCCGCGTCCCGGTCGCGCACGCCTTTGAGCGTTTCCGGCGGCACCAGTGTCTCGTGGACCAGCACCAGGATGCGGAGCTTCGGCATCGTTCAGCCCCGGGCGCCGTCGTGCAGCGCGTCCGCCATGGACTGGATTTCCACGCGGCGTGCGAGGCCGTGCAGCCATTCCCCGGGCAGCGACGACGCACCGTAATGCGCCCCGGCAAGCTGCCCCACGATCGCCGCCGCGGCTACCGCATCGCCGCCGCGGCTCGCTGCAAGCTCGATGCACTGGCGCGGATCGCGGCCACCGTCGAACGCGGAAAGCGCCGATTCCAGGGCAGACGCCGCCGCACGCGAGCCGGCCACCAGCCGGCTCGGCTTGCGTCCGCGCCAGGAGCCCAGAGCGACGTCGCGCACGCGCGGCTTCAGGACCGTCGCATCCCAGAATCCCGGCGCCGGCCCGTACATCGGCGCAAGCAGCGTCGCCTTGTCCGCGCCCGCGAGCGCGCCGGCCAGCAGCGCGGCAAGGTAGCGCACGGCATCGAGCGTCAATGGCGCCTGATGGGTGATGCGGGCACAGAGCACCGCGGCATCCATCGCTGCGCGCGGATCGGCGTAATGCCAGGCGACCGCGGGCCCGATGCGGGCAAGCGGTTCGGCTTCAGCCCGTGCCGGGTCGTGCGAGCCGGCAAAGGAATTGCCCGTCCACCGCGCAGCCGCGAGCGCACGCACCGTCGCCGCGCTGGCACCGACACAGACGCCGGTGCTCGTCCACAGTCCGGCGCGCTGCCACGACTGGAAGCGCTGCACCTGGTCTTCGGCGTCGCTGCCGCCGCAGGCGATGAAGCTGTCGGCCAGGCAGAGCGTCATCGCGGTCTTGTCGGCCCACGCCCCCGCCGGCAGTCCGTGCGCCGCGTGACCCTGTGCCTCCGCGGCCGCAAGGCCGAGCAGCATGCCGCGCACGCGATCGCGGGAATCCGCCGCTGCCGCGTGAGCCGCATCGCGCTGTGGCCTCCACTCCCGCACGAAATCGCATTGCGCCTCGGTTTCCGGCACCGACGGCCAGGACCCGGAACGCGAACAGCCCTGCCAGCGCTCGTTCAGCTGCGCCAGCGCGCCTTCGCCGCTGAAGCCGCGATTCACCAGCCAGCAGCCGGCGACGAGATTGGTGCGCCCGATGCCGGCCCGGCAGTGCAGATAAATGCGCCGGCCCGCGGCAAGCGCCCGGTCGAGTTCATTCAGGATGTCCTGCATATGCCCCAGCGACTGCGGCAACCCGTGATCCGGGATGGGCAGGCGCCGGTATTCGACCGGCACGGACGAAATCCTGGCCAGAAGCAACGGCTCGTAGGACTCGCGCTCGCCGGATTCGGTCAAATCGATGAAACAATCGATGCCGGCCTCGAACAGGCGGCGCAGACATTCCTGGGTCTCGGCCTCGTCGCGCCCCCCCGGATACTGGCCGCAAAGTATCCGGCCGGGCTCCAGCCAGTAGCTGTTCGGCAGTGGCGGCGGCTCGCCCGTCACATCAGGAGCCGGTGC
>DATKBY010000015.1:0-7412 GCA_035513555.1 Steroidobacteraceae bacterium
CCGGGGTCGCGAGTTGACGCGCTTCGCCATCGAACCGGCAAAGGCGGCGGCCGAAATGGCGGAATGGAACCGCCGCATGGCGATTGCCGCGAGTCAGCTCGCCGAGCTCGATGTCTCCGGGGAGGGCTGCACGCCGCGGGAGGCCGTGCACCGCGACGGCAAAGCTGTGTTGTGGCGTTATCGGCCGCAGGCGCCCGAGGCGGGGATTCCGCCGCTCGTCATCTGTTATGCACTCGTCAACCGTCCATACATGCTGGACCTGCAGCCGGACCGTTCGCTGATCCGCGGCCTGCTGGCGCGCGGTCTCGACGTCTATCTGCTTGACTGGGGCTGTCCCGATCGCGATGACCGCGGCCTGACGCTCGCCGATTACATCGGCCGCCAGCTCGGCGGCAGCATTGATCACGTGCGGGAGGCTCATCGAATCGAATCGGTGAACCTCCTTGGCGTCTGCCAGGGCGGCACGATGTCGCTGTGCCATGCCGCGATGTTTCCGGAGCGCGTGCGCAATCTCGTGACGATGGTGACGCCGGTCGATTTTCAGACCGGAGACAACCTGCTCTCCCGGTGGGTGCAGGGCCTGGACGCCGAGCGAATGGTCTCGGTACTGGGCAACGTGCCGGGCGAATTGCTGAACGCGGCGTTCCTCGCCCTGATGCCGCTGCGGCTGACCGTCCGCAAATACGCCGGCCTCGCCGATATCGCGGATGACCGCGATGCGCTAGCGAACTTCCTGCGCATGGAGCGCTGGATCCACGACAGCCCGGACCAGGCCGGCGCCGCGTTCGCGGAGTTCGTGCGCCTGTTTTTCCAGCAGAACCGCCTGGTGCGCGGCGGGCTCACCATCGGCGGCAGGCCCGTGGATCCGCGGCGCATCGCCTGCCCGCTGCTCAATATTTACGCCACCCAGGATCACCTGGTGCCGCCATCTGCATCGCGGCCGCTGGCCGGGCTCACCGGCAGCCGCGACTACACCGCGTTTGAATTCGACGGCGGGCACATCGGCATATACGTCAGCCGCAGCGCGCAGGAACTGCTGCCCCGGACGATCGTGCAATGGCTCGAACGGCATTGACCGGCGCGGGTAAACTCTGATGGCCATGGCCGCGAATTCCCGTTCATGCCGCCGACGCCCCGTGCAGGCGCTGGCCGCGTTGCTCGCCGGCGCCTGCATCGCCGGCTGCGGCGGCGAGCTGTCCAACGGGAATGCGACGCCGCCGGCGACACGCGTGATCGCCGCGGCCGTGACGCCGGTGCAATGGCGGGACTCCATCGAGGCGCTCGGCACCACGCGTGCGAACGAGTCGGTGACGATCACGGCGAAAGTCAGCGAGATCGTGCGCAAAGTCGCATTCGAAAGCGGCGACGTCGTCGAGGCCGGCGCAGTGCTGGTGGACCTGTCGAGCGGAGCCCAGCTCGCCGGACTGGAGGAAGCGCGCGCGGCCTATCAGGAAGCGGAACGGCAGCTGACGCGCCAGCAGGAACTCGCCGATCGGCAGCTAATCGCCGTCAGCCAGATCGACACGCAGCGCGCGGCCCGGGACGCGGCGCGCGCCCGCATGAATGTCGTGCGCGCGACGCTTTCGGATCGCGTGATCACCGCGCCGTTCGCCGGCGTCCTTGGGCTGCGGCAGGTGAGTCCCGGATCGCTCGTGACCCCGGGTACGCCGATCGCGACGCTCGACGACATATCCGTCATCAAGCTCGATTTCTCCGTCCCGGAACGCTTTCTCGCGGTGCTGGCACGCGGCCAGGAGATCTCGGCACGCAGCGAGACTTACCCGGATCGCGCCTTCGATGGCAAGGTCACCAGTGTCGATTCGCGCATCGATCCCGTCACCCGTTCCGTCGCCGTGCGCGCTGAAATCCAGAACCCGGAGCTCCTGCTGCGCCCGGGAATGCTGATGGCCGTGCAGTTGTTCCGGGAGCCGCGTGACACGCTGGCCATTCCCGAGATCGCGGTCCTGCAGGTCGGCATGGAATCGTTCGTCTACCGGGTGACGGCCGAGGAGATCGCGGAGCGCGTGCCGGTCGAACTGGGCGCGCGCCGCAAGGGCGAGGTGGAAATCGTGCGCGGGCTTTCAGCGGGCGATCGCATCGTCACCGAAGGCGCCGTGAAACTGCGCGACGGCGCCCGCGTCAGCCTGGCCGAAGACGCATGATCCTGTCCGACCTGTCGATCAAGCGGCCGGTCTTCGCGACCGTCCTCAGCCTGTTGCTGGTCGTGCTGGGCCTGATCGCGTATACGCGCCTGACATTGCGCGAATTGCCTGCCATCGATCCGCCGATCGTGTCGGTGGAAGTGAACTATCCCGGCGCGTCCGCCGCGGTCGTCGAAACGCGCATCACCCAGGTGCTCGAGGATTCGCTCTCGGGCATCGAGGGCGTGGAGACGATCGAATCGCGCAGCCGCAACGGCAAAGGCAGCATCAGCATCGAGTTTTCACTCGCGCGCGACATCGAGGCGGCAGCGAACGACGTCCGGGATGCAGTCAGCCGGGTCCTCGACCGGATGCCGCCGGAGGCGGATCCGCCGGAAATCGAGAAGGCGGAGTCGGATGCCGAGGTCGTGCTGTGGCTCAACATGCGCTCGTCGCGCATGGACACGCTGCAGCTGACCGATTACGCGCAGCGCTACGTCGTCGACCGGCTCTCGGCGCTCGACGGCGTGGCCCGTGTGCGGGTTGGCGGCCAGCAGCGCTACGCCATGCGGGTCTGGCTCGACAGCTCGGCGCTGGCCGCGCGCGGCCTGACCGTCGCCGAGGTGCAGGCGGCGCTGCAGCGCGAGAATGTCGAGCTGCCCGCCGGCACGCTCGAGTCCACGGACCGCGACTTCACGCTACGCGTGCAGCGCGGATACCGCGAGCCCACGGACTTCGCCCGCATGACGCTCGCCAAGGGCGACGACGGCTACCTGGTGCGCCTGGGCGACGTCGCCCGCGTCGAGCGCGCCTCCGCGGAGCGCCGCGCCTACTATCGCAGCAATGGCGAACCGAATGTCGGTCTCGGCATCGTCAAGACGTCGATCGCCAACAGCCTGGACGTCGCGCAGGCGGCACGCAAGGTCGCCGGGGAGATCCAGAAGAGCCTGCCCGAAGGGACCAGCATCTTCGTCGCATTCGACAGCACGGTGTTCATCGGCGCGGCAATCGAGCGCGTGTTCCTGACGTTGATCGAGGCGATTCTGCTCGTCATCGTCGTGATCTACCTGTTCCTCGGCAGCGTCCGCTCGGCCCTGATCCCGGCCGTCACCATTCCGGTGTGCCTGGTCTCGGCCTTCGCCGCGCTGTGGGCCTTCGGCTTCACGATCAACCTGCTGACCCTGCTCGCGATCGTGCTGTGCATCGGCCTGGTGGTGGACGACGCCATCGTGGTCGTCGAGAACATCCAGCGGCGCGCCGATCTGGGCGAACCGCCGCTGGTCGCGGCGAGGCGCGGTACCGCGCAGGTCGCGTTCGCGGTCATCGCGACGACGGTCGTGCTGGTGTCCGTCTTCCTGCCGATCGGCTTCATGGAAGGCAATACGGGCCGCCTGTTCCGGGAGCTGTCGGTCGCTCTTGCGAGCGCCGTCACGATCTCCGGTTTCGTCGCGCTGACGCTGACGCCGATGATGTCGTCCAAGCTGATCCGGCCGCATACAGAGCCGCGCGGCCTCGACGCCTGGATCCATCGCCACCTGGCCCGGCTGTCCGCCGGCTACAGGAGCCAGATCGAGCGCACTGTCGGCAAGCCGCTGCTGTTCGCCGGCGTGCTCGTCGGCAGCGCCATCCTGAGCTTCGCGTTGTTCCAGATCGTGCCCAAGGAACTGGCGCCGGCTGAAGATCGCGGCGCGTTCTTCATCGTCTTCGAGGGCCCCGAAGGCGCCGGCTTCGACTACACCGTGAGCCAGATCCAGAAAGTCGAGGCGCTGATGGCGAAAAAGATCGGCGAGAACCAGCCGATCCAGCGCGTCAATACGCGCGTGCCCGGTGGCTTCGGCGCGAGCGAGGAGATGCACACAGCGCACGCCATCGTGTTCCTGCAGGACTGGGACCAGCGCAACATCTCGACCGCGGAAGTGGTGGATGAGCTGCGCGCGGAGCTGGCGGCGATCCCGACGATCCGCGCCATTCCGCGGGTACCGAGCGGTCTCGTGCGCAGCGGCGGCCAGCCGCTGCAGGTCGTGCTCGGCGGGCCGGACTACGCGGAACTCGCCGAGTGGCGCGACCGGATGCTCGCCCGCATGGCAGACAATCCCCGCCTGCACGACGCGGATTCCGACTACAAGGCCACGCGACCGCAGATTCACGTCGCGATCAACTTCGAGCGCGCCGCCGATCTCGGCGTTTCGACGGCAGAGATCGGCAGCACGCTCGAGACCATGATGGGCTCCCGGCGCGTCACGACCTTCGTCGAGGACGGCGAGGAATACGACGTCGTGCTGCAGGCGGAAGCGGACGACCGCGCCTCGCCGTCCAGTCTCGAGAACATTTACGTCCGTTCGCAGCGCAGCGGCCAGCTCGTGCCGCTGTCGAGCCTCGTGACGCTCTCCGAGGTGGCCGAGCCCGGCAGCCTCAATCGCTTCAACCGGCTGCGCGCCATCACGCTGACGGCCAATCTGGCGCCCGGCTACATGCTGGGCGAGGCCCTGGCCTGGATGGAGCAGACGGCAGCCGAGGAACTGCCGGAAATCGCCCAGATCGACTACAAGGGGGGGTCGCGCGAATACCAGAGAGCGGGCGGGGCCGTGCTCTTCACGTTTGCGATGGCATTGCTGATCGTCTATCTGGTGCTGGCGGCGCAGTTCGAAAGCTTCATCCACCCGTTCGTGATCATGCTCACCGTGCCGCTCGCGGTGCTCGGCGCATTGATCGGGCTGTGGGTTTCCGGCGGCACGCTCAACCTGTTCAGCCAGATCGGCATCGTCATGCTGGTCGGTCTCGCCGCCAAGAACGGCATCCTGATCGTGGATTTCGCCAACAAGCTGCGGGACGAGGGTCGATCGGTCCGGGAAGCGATCATCGAGGCAGCGGCGGTGCGCCTGCGCCCCATCCTGATGACGTCGATTGCGACGATGATGGGCGCATCGCCCCTGGTGCTGGCCGGCGGCCCCGGGTCGGCCAGCCGGTCGACCATCGGCGTAGTCGTCATTTTTGGCGTCGCTTTCTCGACGCTGCTCTCCCTGTATGTCGTTCCTTCCTTCTATGCCTTGCTCGCACCCTATACCCGCTCGCCGGACACGCTCTCCAAGCGCCTCGAGAAGCTCGAGCTCGAGACGCCGGAGGCGACCGGCAGCGCCTGAGTGTCAAGCCGACTCAGGACGCAGCAAGTATTTGAACAATAAGCGGTTTTTAAGGTCGCGACGCGGGCGCCACACCCCGGGCTGGTAGAATCGGCGTCCTTGCGGAACCCCGCGGGGCAGTCCAGGGGCCGACCGGCGGCAAGGAGCAGCACTTGGCGACGGCGAGCCCGTATCAGCAACTCGAACAGGAGTTCCGGCGGCTGCACGCCTTTAGGGGCGTGCTCGCGCTCCTGCGCTGGGACGCCGCCGTCACCATGCCGCGCGGCAGCGCGGACCTTCGGGGCGACCAGCTGGCGGCCCTGCAGATCGAATGCCACACCCTGCTGATTTCGCCGCGCATCGCGCGGCTGCTCGACCGCGCGAATGCGCAGTCGCTGGCCGGGTGGCAAAGCGCGAACCTGCGCGAAATGCGCCGCCTGCACGACCATGCCATCGCGACGCCCCAGGCCCTGATCGCGCGCATGGCAAAGGCCTTCGCCCGGGCCGAAGCGCGCTGGCGCGAGGCCCGGGAAGCTAACGATTTCGGCGTGCTGGCGCCGCAGCTCGACGAGACGATCAAGCTCGTCCGCAGCAAGGCCGAGCTGCTCGGCCAGCGATTCTCGCTGGAACCCTGGGATGCGCTGGCCGACGAGTTCACGCCGGGGCTGCTGGCGCGCGACATCGATGCGCTCTTCACGCCGTTGACGCAGCGCCTCCCGGGCCTCGTCACGGAGGCGATCGAACTGCAGGCCGAAAAGCCGCCATTGCCGATCGAGGGTCGCTTTTCCGTGAGCCGCCAGCGCGGGCTCTGCATCGACGTCATGAAAACGCTCGGTTTTCCTTTCGATCGCGGCCGCTTCGACGACAGCGACCATGCGTTCACCGAGGGGGTGCCCGGCGATATCCGGGTCACGACGAAATTCCAGCTGAAGGACCCGTTCCACGGATTGCTCGGCGCGCTGCATGAAACCGGCCAGGCGCTGTACGACCTCGGCCTGCCGTCGGAATGGGTCGATCAGCCGGTGGGCCAGGACCGGGGAATGGCGCTCGAGGAAAGCCAGTCGTTGCTGCTCGAGATGATGGTGGGCAGGAGCCGCGCCTTCGTCACTTACCTGCAGCCCCTGCTGGAGAAACATTACGGCGCCGCCGGCCCCGAGTGGTCGGAGGACAACCTGTACCGCTGGCTCAACCGGGTTGCGCGCGGCCCCAACCGGATGGATGCCGACGAACTCACGTACCAGACCCACATCTGGATGCGTTACGAACTCGAACGCCGCCTGCTGTCCGGCGAGCTTGCGGTCAAGGATCTGCGCGAGGCGTGGAACGCGCTGTCATCGGATCGCCTCGGCCTCGTGCCGGCGAACGATTTCGAAGGCGTCCTGCAGGACATCCATTGGGCGGTCGGCTCGTTCGGCCATTTTCCGTCATACGGAGTGGGCGCGGTCATCGCCGGCCAGTTGTGGGAAACGATCCGCGAGCAGCTGCCGGGCGTCGAAGATGAGATCGCCGCCGGCCAGTTCGGCGGGCTGCTCGGCTGGCTGCGCGAGCGCGTGCATTCGACCGGCGCGAGCATGGGCGTGCCTCAGCTCGTCCGGCATGCCACCGGCAGGCCCCTGTCCGCGATGCCATTCCTGCGCTACCTGGAGCGCAAGTATGTCTCGGAAAACTAGAATGGCGGCATGATCCCGGCGCGCGACGAAACCTCGGCCAATTTCCGCCGCCTCGCGGCGCGGCTGCGCGGCCTCGTCGGCAAGGCCATCGCCGAATTCAACATGATCGGCGAGGGCGACCGCGTCATGGTCTGCCTGTCCGGCGGCAAGGATTCCTACACGCTGCTCGACATGCTGCTGTCGCTGCGGCGCTCCGCCCCGGTCAGTTTCGAGCTCTGCGCGGTCAACCTGGACCAGAAGCAGCCGGGATTCCCGGGGCGCGTACTGCCGGATTACCTCGAGTCGCTCGGCGTCCCGTATCACGTGATCGAGCAGGACACCTACTCGGTGGTGCGGCGCGTGATTCCGGAAGGCCGCACGCAATGCGGCCTGTGCAGCCGGCTGCGCCGCGGCGCCCTGTACCGGTTCGCGCGCGAACGGGGTTTCACGCGCATCGCGCTCGGCCACCACCGCGATGACATCGTCGAGACGCTGTTCCTCAA
>DATKBY010000016.1:0-5128 GCA_035513555.1 Steroidobacteraceae bacterium
GCCCATAATCACCCATCCGGGATCGCGGAACCGAGCCAGGCGGACGAGATCATCACGACCCGGCTCCGGGACGCGCTGGCCCTGGTCGAAATCCGGCTGCTGGATCACCTGATCATCGGCGACGGCCATTGCACTTCACTCGCTGAAAAAGGCCTGATCTGAGGGGCAAGACGCTGATTTGACTGCCGATAAGGGGGCTGGTCTAATATGCGGCTAATTTGGAGTCAGTCCCCATGCCGCGAGTCTGCCAGGTCACGGGAAAACGCCCGCGGACCGGAAACAAGGTCTCCCATTCAAATATCAAGAAGCGCCGCCGCTTCCTGCCGAACCTGCACACGCAGCGCTTCTGGCTGGAGAGCGAAGGCCGCTGGGTGACGCTCAAGCTGTCGACCCGCGGCCTGCGCACGATCGAGAAACGCGGCCTTGAAACCGTGGTCAGGGAACTGCGCGCCGCCGGCACGCGAGTCTGAGGTAAGTCATGCGCGACAAGATCAAGCTCGTTTCGTCTGCCGGCACCGGTCATTTCTATACGACGACCAAGAACAAGCGGCTGCATCCCGAGAAGATGGAGCTCAGCAAGTTTGACCCGGTCGTGCGCAAGCACGTGAAGTACAAGGAAGCCAAGATCAAGTAGGCCACTGGCCTCTGCTCGGCTACACTCCCCCGCATTCTGCGCAGCCGCATGGCCCGGATTGCGCTCGCGTGAAATCAACGGGAGTTTTCAGTGATGCGTAACGCTTCGCTTGCCGCCGCAATCGCACTGGCACTGCCTCTGCCGGCTATCGCCGCGACCGAACTCGACGCAGTCATGGTTACTGCCCAGCGCCGCAGCGAGAACATCCAGGACGTGCCGCTTTCGGTGTCACCCCTCGCAGGCGACCGCCTCGATGCCATGCTCGAGGGCGGCGGAGACATCCAGGCGCTCGCAGCGCGCGTTCCGAGTCTGTACGCCGAGTCGTCCAATGGCAGGCTTGCGCCAAGGTTCTACATCCGCGGCCTCGGCAATTCGGACTTTGACCTGGCCGCGTCCCAGCCCGTGTCGATCATCGTGGACGAGGTCGTCCTCGAGAACGTCATTCTCAAGAGTTTCCCGTTGTTCGACATCGAACGGGTGGAAGTCCTGCGCGGCCCGCAGGGAACCCTGTTTGGCCGCAATACAACCGCGGGAATCGTCAAGTTCGACACGAAGAAGCCGAGCCAGGAGTTCGAAGGCGACCTGACCCTGAGCTATGGCGAGCTCGGCTCCATGACCATCGAGGGCGCCGTCGGCGGCGGACTGAGCGACACCGTTTCAGGGCGCTTCTCGGCGATCTATCACGAGCGGGACGACTGGATCGACAACAGCTTCACGGGCGAAAACGATGCGATGGGCGGATACGACGAATATGCCTTCCGTGCCCAGCTGCTCATTGAGCCGTCCGACAATTTCAGCGCTCTCGTGAATTTTCATGCCCGCGACATCGACGGCACCGCGTCGATCTTCCGCGCCAATGTCCTCGGCCCCGGCAGCAATGGCTTCAATTCCAACTACGATCGCGACAGCGTTTCCTACGACGAGGGCGCCAACAATCCGCAGAGCGCGGAGGGTCAGGGCGCATCGCTCAAGCTCGACTTCAAGCTCGCCGGCGACAGGATACTGACGTCGGTGACCGCGTACGAGACGACCGAAAGCAGCAGCCTCGGCGACATCGACGGCGGCGTTTGCGCTCCTCTGGGTTCACCGGTTCCTCCCGGCCTCACTTCAGGCACAACGGATTGTTTCTTTCCATTTATCGGTGTCCCTGACGCCGTCACCTACCCAGGCTTCATCCCGTTCGCCGCCGTAACTCAAGACGGCATCGACGATCTCGATCAGTTCACGCAGGAGATCCGCATCGCATCGCAGGCAGGCGACCGCCTGTTCTGGCACGCAGGCGTGTTCTATTTCGATTCCAAGTTCTCGGTGACGACTACGCCTTTTTTCGTCGCGGCGACGACCCTGACGCATGAGAACACGGCCTGGGCCGTGTTCGGCCACGCCAGCTACGAAGTGACCGACGCCCTGACCGTGACCGGCGGCGTGCGTTATACGGACGACGACAAGGATCTCACCGTCCAGGTTTCACCCATCCCCACGGCGCCGCAGAGCGTCTCCGACGAGCAGGTCAGCTGGGACCTGAGCGCGCTGTACAAGGTCAGCGACCGGTTCAACGTCTACGGGCGCCTGGCGTCCGGTTTTCGTGCGCCCACGATCCAGGGCCGGGACGTTGCGTTCTTCGGGGCGCCGTCGATCGCGGACTCGGAAACCATCACGTCGATCGAGGCGGGATTCAAGTCGCAATTCGCCGGCGACCGGATTCGGCTCAATGGCTCGGTTTTCTACTACGAGATCGATGACCAGCAGCTGTCGGCCATCGGCGGCGGTGGCAATTTCGTGCAGCTCGTGAATGCCGACAAGGGCACGGGGAAGGGTTTCGATCTCGACGGCGAATTCCTCGTCACAGACAATCTGCTGCTGACGCTGGGATTCAGCTACACGGACACCGAGATCGATGACAGCACGCTCGTGGTGCCGCCCTGCGGTTCGGGGCTCTGCACGGTGCTCGATCCCCTCGACGGGGACGGCAACGCCATCATTGACGGCAATTCCTTCACGCAGGCTCCGGAGTACATCGCGTCCATCAGCGCGCGCTATGGCATCCCCGTCGGCAACAATGGCGAGTTCTTTTTCCACACGGACTGGGCATTCCAGGGCGAGACCCAGTTCTTCATCTACGAGTCGGCCGAGTTCTACAGCGACGATACCTTCGAGGGCGGCGCGCGCATCGGTTATTCGCATGATGGCGGCAAGTGGGAGGTTGCGCTCTTCGGCCGAAACATCACCGACGAGAAAAACGTAAAGGGCGCCATCGACTTCAATAACCTGACGGGATTCGACAACGAGCCGCGCATCGTCGGCGTTTCGTTCAAGACCCGGTTCTGAGGCCGGACCGGCACGGATGCCGGAACTGCCGGAGGTTGAAACGACGCGCCGGGGCATCGAGCCCTGGCTCGTCGGCCGGCGCATAGAGCGGGTCATCGTGCGCGAATGGCGCCTGCGCTGGCGCGTACCGCAGAAGCTGCCGGCCGCGGTGCGCGGCGCCACGATTCGCGCCGTGGGCCGGCGGGCGAAGTACCTGCTGATCGGCACGGATGCCGGCACGCTGATCTGCCATCTCGGCATGTCGGGAAGCCTGCGCGTCATGCCCGCGGATGCGCCGCCGTTCGCGCACGATCACGTCGACCTGATGCTCGATTCCGGGCGCTGTCTGCGATTCAACGATCCGCGGCGCTTTGGCTGCCTGCTGTTCACGACGAAGGAGCCGTCGCGTCACCGCCTGCTCTCGCGGCTTGCCGCGGAGCCGCTGTCGGACGACTTCGATGCGGACGCACTCTGGAAGCTCGCGCGCGGGCGGACCGCGTCCATCAAGTCGTTCATCATGGATTCACGTGCCGTCGTCGGCGTCGGCAACATTTACGCGAGCGAGGCGCTGTTCCGCGCCGGCATCCGGCCGGGGCTCGCCGCGGGCCGCGTCAGCAGGGAGCGCATGGCGGCGCTGGTAAAGGCGATCCGCCTGGTGTTGAACGAAGCGATTGCGGTCGGCGGCACGACGCTGCGCGACTACGTCGATCCGGCTGGCACGCCCGGTTATTTCGGCGCTCGGCTTCTGGTCTACGAGCGGCGCGGCAAGCCCTGCCGGCGCTGTCACACGCCGATCCGCCAGTTCACGCAGGGCAGCCGCAGCACTTACTGGTGCCCGCGCTGCCAGCGATAGCGGAGGCCATCATCCCTGGCGGGGCAGGTCGCGGCGGGCGGCGAGTGCTTCGACAACGTACGGGTGCACGAAGCGCGAGACGTCGCCGCCGAGCAGCGCAATCTCGCGCACCAGGGTCGACGAGATGAACGTGAACTGTTCCAACGGCGTCAGAAAAATATAGTCCACATCCGGCGCGAGATGACGGCTCATGTTGGCGAGCTGGAACTCGAATTCGAAGTCGGACACGGCGCGCAGGCCGCGGATCACGACGCCGCATCCCTGTTCGCGCGCGAAGTCGACGGTAAGTCCCGCATAGCCGATCACATTGACGTTCGGCAGGTCCTCGAGGACACGCCGCGCGAGTTCGACGCGCGTTTCCATCGGAAACAGCGGCGCCTTGCCCGGATTCGCGGCGATGCCGATGACCACGCGGTCGAAGATGCCCGCCGCGCGCCGCACCAGGTCCTGGTGGCCGTTCGTGATCGGATCGAAGGTGCCGGGATACACCGAGCTGCGTTTTGGATTCACGTCGGTCAGCCTCCGGCAGCCATTCGCCGCGCCAGATGATACCCGACCGCGCCGGCGCGCCCCGATCGATGCAGGATCCAGGCTTCCGGCAACGCAGGCGCGCCCACCTTCGCCGGCGCTTCGAGATAGATGAAAGCCTGCGGCGCGAGCCATCCGCGCGACTCGAGTGCGCGCATCGCGTCGGCGAGCAGGCCGGAGCCATAAGGCGGATCGACGAACACGATGTCGAACGGCGTGGCCGGGCCTGCGAGCCACGCGGCGACGTCGGCCTGGTGCACGGTCGCCCGGCCGCGCACCAGGATTGCTGCGGTCGCGCTCAATTGCTGCGCCGCATCGCGCTGCCGTTCCACGAACGTCACGGCGGCGGCACCGCGCGACAGGGCCTCGAGACCGAACGCGCCGCTGCCGGCGAAAAGGTCAAGGCAGCGGCTGCCGGCGATCACGGGTGCGAGCCAGTTGAACACCGTTTCCCGCACGCGGTCGGGTGTCGGCCGCAGACCTTCGACACCCGGAAAACGGATCTTCCGTCCGCGCCATTCGCCGCCAATGATGCGCAGGACGCCGGCGTTTTTTTGCAGCGCATTGTTGCGCGGGCCCGCATGATCTCGACGCATCGCCTGCCGCCAATCCCTTAGACTGTTGGACGAGCCCGACGGGGGCACTTGCCCGGCCGGGATGCAACGAGCGCGATGATACGCGCCCCGATCGCGGACCACATTTGCCGGAGTCTCAGCCATGAGCATTCGTTACGCCGCCATCCTGTTCGCCGCGTTTGCGGTCGTCGGCTGCTCCAGCTCGTCGGACAATATCGGCCCGACGGATCC
>DATKBY010000017.1:0-11513 GCA_035513555.1 Steroidobacteraceae bacterium
GAACAGATCCCGTCGATCGACGACGACGGGTTGGTGCTGTCCGAATCCGCCGCCATCCTCGTCTACCTGGCGAAAAAGTCCGGGCGCCTGATCCCCGGCGACCGCGCCGGCGAGGCGCAGGTGGTGCGCTGGTGCTTCGCCGCGATGAACTCGGTCGAGCCGCCGCTGCTCAGCCTGCTGGTGCTCGACTGGACGGCGGATGGCAGCTGCGGCAAGTACCGCGAGTTCATGGTCGGCTGGGCGAATCGGGTGCTGACGAACCTGGAGCACTGGTTGTCTGACCGCGACTTCGTCGCGACAAAGGCTTTCACCGTTGCCGACATCCTGATGGCGCACGTGCTCTCGGGCATCAAGGATGAAGGATTGATCGCGCCGTATCCGGGAATCGCGTCGTATCGGGATCGGTGCCTGGCTCGGCCCGCGTGGAAGCGGACCATCGAGGCGTACTGCGCGCGGGTCGAGGCGGGATAGATCCTCATCGTCGGGGGTCCCAGATGTTCAACAGTCCGAAGCGCCGCCCCCCAACTCACCTGCTATGCACACGACCGTGGAGAGTGGGAACCTCGGATACCCAGGATCTTCGAACCACAGCTCCGCGTACATCGCGACAAAGCCCTTGGACGGCCGCTCGACATTGCAGTTGAATTTCCCAGCCCTGCGTTTGCAGTCATGCGACGACCAGTGCGCCTCGCGAAAATCCCGGGTTGCGCTAGTCGCCGTCCACGCGAGCACGCGACGGGGCTTGCGGTTCGATTGCACGTCGACACGGAGGCGATTGGGCCGCGCGGGGTAGTTCCAGGTCACCGCCGGCAGATCGTCACCGCGCGCTGAATAACGGTGGAGCGCGCTCAAGCCGGCAATCAGGCGATCGAGGTCGCCCACGCCGTGGCCCTGGTTAGGTACGTACAGCACGCGCTTCGGTTCCGGGAGCCCGTGCCAGTAGAGCTTGAGCGCATCTAGCGGCCAATAGGGGTCGTTCGTGCCGAGCAGGATCAACTTCGGCGGCGTGAGATCGGCGAGGTACTGGTAGGGGTCGACCATCGCCATCAAGGTGCGGCCGCGCTCACTGGCGATGCGTCCGGGCAGGTCGATGGC
The DNA here is from genome assembly GCA_035513555.1 of Steroidobacteraceae bacterium. Classification (GTDB taxonomy): domain Bacteria; phylum Pseudomonadota; class Gammaproteobacteria; order Steroidobacterales; family Steroidobacteraceae; genus SCUD01. The sequence continues at coordinate 1,096 of DATKBY010000017.1, forward strand.
GACATAATCCTGCACCTGGCTGGACAGGCTGCCGAAAGTTTCCCGCTGCAACTGGATCTGTGCCGGCAGGTTGAGCATGTCGATCGCGATCGGCGCAACGCTCGAGACGCGCGGGTCCACGGCTGCCGTCAGCCACGAGGTCCAACCGCGTTTCGAAGCCCCCGCGACCGTGAACGACGCCACCGGCATCTGCCAACGCTCGGCCGTGAACTCCTGGATGGCGTCCATGGCACGCACGGCGCTTTTGACCATTGGCAGCAGCAGTGGCCAGTCTGCCTCGCCGCTCAAAAGATAGTGATCGAAGGTGTAGGCGATCAGCGCATCCTCGCGACGGTCGTACATCGGTTGAAATGGCACCTGCCCGAGCACGGCGATGGGAGCCCGCATTGTCTCGGCCAATTTCACGAAAATCTGCGCTGAGCGCGGCAGGGCGCCCTGGTAGCCGTTCTCGTGCTCGGGCTTCCAGCGGCCGCCGCCGATGAAGAGGAACACCTGCCCGGACGACGTGTCCACGTTCGGCGGACGGATCAGGACTAGCTGGTGCTTCCACGGAGTGTCGCGCCAGGTCTGCGACGTCAGGATGAGCTCGGTAACCTGGGCGGAGCCAACACGTCGTGACTTCACTTCGCGCCACGTGTAACTCGCATCCGGCGCAGCGACGTACCGGGCGAGCTCACCTTCGGATGCGGCGTGTGCGTATGCCGAAGTCAACCCAAGGAGACAGGTCGTGAGAGCGGACAGAAAGCGCGAAGCGTACGTGAGTTTGACGCAAGCATTGAGATCCATCTCAACGTACCTCCATCCCCACGACTACATTACGCCCGCGCGGCATACCGCAAAGCGCCACAGGACATAACTAGCTAAATGCCGCCCGATATCGTCGTTTCAGAGTTACATAGACCGAACTTGCCTCAGTCGCTAATGGCGACGCGCTCGGCACGCCGTACGCGCGTTAGTTGCGTCGACCGTGACGCGCGTTGCGCTGGCGCACGGTGTCTAAGCTAAAGCCACCTGTGCGCGTCAAGATTAGAGGTCAAATGAACGCCCAACCGATGGGCCAGAAGAGGTCTTACGAAATTGCCTTCGCTGTCGTTTGCATGTGCGCAATTGAAAGCTGCGGAGAATCGCCGCCCGCGACCATGTGAAAGAACCCCGGCCATGCGCCAGGTTCCCGCCAAATCTTCCTCAAGGTCCTTGGCGCGAATCGCCCGGCGGGGGCATGAACTCGATCCCGTGCCGGCGGCCAATTGCAGGTACCTTGGCCAAGTCGTCAGGAACCGTGCGGACCTCGCGATTCACATCTTTGAAAAATGCGGAAGAATGAGCGGGCACGGCAAAAATGAGCACTCGCGCGGGAGACGCAGACGCTCCCTTAAAGGCGTGCACAGTGTTGCGGGGCAAGTAAGTGAATCCGCCAGATTCGATGCGAGCCGGCTTCCCGTCTATCTCGAAGTCGAGCGCGCCCTCGACTACATAGTAGGCCTCGTCCCAATCGTGCCGATGCGGCGGTGGTCCGAGGCCAATTGGAACCTCCTCTTCCATCAACGACCAAGCTCCCTCAGTGTCTTCCGCATCGCAGAGGAACCAAAGTGGCATGCCGAGGACGCTGAGTACGTTGCGTTCGCCAGCATTGAGGATGACATGAGCCATTGCAGGCCTCCTTTCAGCAGCCCCGGAGAGGTTGCGCCGCGAAGCGAAGGATTTCAAGCGGCGGCATAATTCACTTCGCGAACGATCGCTACCTTGAGTTCGGATGCCGCAGCCGCGATCGCCTGGACGCGGGTTCGCTACAGGCCCAGCACCAGCCGCAGGCCGTCATCGACGCGCGTCATGGTGGCCGGCGGCAGCGGACGAACGCGTTCCGTCAACAATGACTTGTCGATAGTCAGTACCTGCGAGACGTTCACGACGGAAGGCTTCGAAAGGCCCGTCTCCGCCTTGCCGGCCCGAATATTTCCGGGAGCTTTGGCCAAGGCCAGATTGGAAGTGATGACTGCGACGATGGCCGTGGAGACGCGGCTCTCATTGAACGGGTCAGACTGGACGATCAGGACCGGTCGGCGAAACCCGGGACCGGAGCCGGCAAGCGAGGGCAAGCTCGCCCACCAGACTTCACCACGCTTCACGACTGAGCCGCTCCAGCTGGGCGTACTTCAGCGCCGGTTCGACCTTCGAGCTCTCTTTCTCATAAACGGCGTTCAGGCGTGCGGTCACCGCCTCGGCGCCGAGCGCGCCCACGTATTCGGCGATGGCCTCGGCGTAGAGCTGGCTGCGGGACTTGCGCAGCTTACGCGCCAGTCTTTCGGCCGCGCGGAACAAGGGGTCGGGCAGCGAAATCGCGACTTTCATGCCGGCCATGGTATCACCGACGGTATGACCCGTTCCATTCGAGCATGGACCGGATGGCCGGTCGCGGCAATCCGCATATCTCCTGTCTACGCGAAGTTAGCTAGCCAACCGCGCGACGCTTGCCCGCCACTCGCGACTCGCGCAAAGTAACGCCGTCGGGGAGGGGAGGCGGTCCGTGAAGAGAAGAACTTTCTGTGCATCCGCCGCGGCGGCGATCGGCGCCTCGGCATTTCCATTCGGATCGGCGTTCGCAGCCGTTTCGGCCGTCATCGCCGATGTCACGGCGGTCACCGGCGACGGCAAAAAGATACTGCTCCGCGCGGCCGACGTGGAGGACTTCCGCGCCGGCTTGCGCGGCCAGCTGCTCCTGCCCGGCGCCTCCGGCTACGAGGATGCGCGCAAGATCTTCAACGGCATGTTCGATCGCCGCCCCGCGCTGATCGCCCGTTGCCTGGGCGCTGCGGACGTCGTGCGCGCCGTGCGTTTCGCGCGGGCGCATGAGCTGCTGGTGGCCGTGCGCGGCGGCGGTCACAGTCTCTCGGGCCAGTCGGTGTGCGACGACGGGCTCATGATCGACCTGTCGTTGATGCGCGGCGTGCGCGTCGACCCGAACGAGCGGCTCGCGCGCGCCGGGGGCGGCGCGCTCCTTGGCGATATCGATCGCGAGACGCTGCCATTCGGCCTCGTCACTACTACCGGCACGGTCTCGCATACCGGCGCCGGCGGCTTGACGCTGGGCGGCGGATTCGGGCGTGTGGCGCGCCGCTTCGGCCTGACCTGCGATCAGCTCACTTCCGTCGACGTCGTCACTGCCGACGGGCAACTGCTCGAAGCCAGTGCCACTGAGAATCCCGACCTGTTCTGGGCTATTCGCGGCGGGGGCGGCAATTTCGGCATCGCGACCTCGTTCGAGTACCGGCTGCATCCTTTTGACGGGCGGGCGGTCGGCGGCCACATGGTATTTCCGATCGAGCAGGCGCGACAGGCGCTGCGGGGTTTCGGCGAGCTGTTCGACCGCGCTTCGGACGGCCTGTGGATCGAGCCGATCTTGACGACGACGCCGGGAGGCGGGCGTGCCCTGGTCCTGGATGTCTGCCTGACGGAAGACCTGGCATCGGCGGACGCCATTCTGGCGCCCTATCGGCGGCTCGGAAAACCGCTCCGGGACGAAGTCGGCGCGGTGCACTACGTCCAGTTGCAGACGCAGGACGACGAACGCGTGCGTATCGGCGGCCGCTACTATACGAAGTCCGGGTTCGTGCGCCAGCTCAGCGACGACCTGATCGACACGATGCTCGAGATCATCCGTAGCGCCCCGGTTCCGCGAGCGCGCATCGCTTTGCCGCCGAAAGGCGCCGCCGTTGACCGCGTCGCGCCCGACGCCACGGCGTTCTGGCATCGCGACGGCCTGTATAGCGTGATACTCCAGACGAGCGGCGACGACTCCGCTGAAGATGCCGCAAACGTGGGATGGGCCCGGTCGCAATGGCCGGTGCTGGAAAAGTTCACCGCCGGTTTCTATGCGAATACGAATCTGTCGGAGATGGCTTGGGCCCGGGTGCGCGATGCCTATGGCGGCAACTACGAACGCTTGCTGTCGCTCAAGCGCAAGTACGACCCGACCAATCTGTTCCGGCTGAATGCCAACATCGACCCCAAGGACACGGCCACGGAAGTCGGTTGAAACGATATTTACGCTACGGGTCGCGATTGTGCGGTCGCAACGTCCATGCGCTCCAGTTCTTCCTCGGTGGGGACACGCCCGTCAGGAGTCAGTTTGTCGATGGCAGCAGGCAGAGAAGCTGCCAGTCCGGTGAGCAGTTCGTCCTTCTCCATGCCGGTTTGCGCTATGAGCCATTGAACGCGCTCCGCACCCAGAGCGCGCTCCAGTTCTTCGGAAGAAATTGGCTGGTTGGGACCGGAAGAAACCCATGTCTCGGCTGCGGAGCGCGGATTGTTCTGACGAAAGCGGTCAAGAAGGTCTGTTAAAGCACCCAGGATCGCCCCGCCGCCCAATCCAGCGGCAGGAATCTTTCCGCCAGCAGCGCCGGGTGCGGTTGCCGTGCCCAAGTGCTCCGCCAGGCGACCTTTCCCCTTGAGCGTGCGATAAGCGAATACCCCCAAGACCGCAAGCAGGGCGGGCGACATCCTGCCGCGGCCTCGGGGCGAACCACCCAACATGTTGAGTAGATTCATGCTATTCGCGGCCCGATCGTCTAGCGATAGACGTGAGTGCCGCCCGCCTTGTTCCATTCGCGCTCGAGGTAACCCGCATCGTCATCGGAACGCGGGCGCACGCCCATCAATATGCCGCCTGACTTGATTCCTTTCTCATAGTGCTTCACACGTTCCTCAGGAATACCGGCCCCGATGAGGGCACCCACGAGTCCGCCGGTCGCGCCGCCCGCACCCGCACCCGCCAATGCAGCCGCCAAGGGTCCTGCAATCACGAGTCCAAGGCCCGGAATCGCAATCGAAGTGCCAACCGCTGCGATTGCCGCCGCTATCGCACCGACTGTTCCGCCAATCGCACCACCGACGCCAGCGCCCTTCGCCGCTTTTGTGCCCAACTCCGTCTCCTCACCCGAAGCGAAGTACCTCTTCCGGGTGTCATCGCTCATCACCACGTTGATATCTTTCGCTTCATAGCCACGTGCCGTGAGCGTCTGATAGCCCTGTTCCGCTTGCTCGCGATCGGTAAACAATCCAGTAACCCAGGGCTTTTCCGTCGACCTGCCACCGGTCGTGCCTGTCCGATTCCTTGATTGACTTGATTGAACTGTGTCGATGTTTTCCATGATGAAGTCCTTCCGTGGAGAGCGGCGGGTTGACGCCGAACAGCACTAGGTTAAACCCATGAGCAAGAGTGACAATCTGAATCCGACGTGAGCGCACGTCAGTTTCCGCCTACAGTCAAATGCCCCCGCCATCGATTTCCTGACCCGCGCACCTGGAATGAACGGCGAGACTGGTATCGCACCGGCAGGCCGTGAGGCGTACAGTCCGCTTTGGGGGTGGCCTCCATGAATCGACGCAAGTTTGTCGGAGCCGGTATCGCACTGACCGCGGCCTGGCCGCTGCGGGGCTGGTCGGCAGTACTCAAGGACATCGGCACCGTTGCCGCGAAGTCGCTCGAGGGCAGCGACATTGCGTTGCCCGGATCCTCGATCGAGGATTTCGCGGCCAGTCTGCGAGGCGACGTGCTGCTGCCCGGCAACCCGGATTACGACCGCACGCGACGCGTCTGGAACGGAATGTTCGACAAGCATCCGGCGCTGATCGCGCGCTGCACGGGAGCGAGCGACGTTCGCCGCGCCGTTGATTTCGCGCGCGAACATCGGCTGTTGACGGCAGTACGTGCCGGCGGCCACAGCGTTTCCGGAAAGTCCACTTGCGACGGCGGCCTGGTCATCGATCTCCAGCAGATGCAGGGTGTGCGGGTTAATCCGGAATCCAGGCGCGCATACTTGGAGTCCGGCTCGCTGCTCGGGCAGCTCGATCACGAATGCGCCGCGCACAAACTCGCGACGACTGCCGGCACCTATTCGATCACGGGCGCCGCAGGCCTTACGTTGAGCGGCGGGTTCGGCCGGCTCGGCCGTCGCTTCGGGCTTGCCTGCGATAATGTCGCTTCTTTCGATGTCGTCACCGCAGACGGACGATTCGTTCGCGCGAGCGACGACGAGAACCCGGATCTGTACTGGGGCTTGCGCGGCGGCGGCGGCAACTTTGGCGTCGTCACCTCAATCGAATACCGGCTGCATGCTGTCGACCCGATCATTCTCGGTGGTTTCGTTGCCTGGCCGTTCGATCAGGCACGTGAGGCGCTGCGCTTCTACCGCGACATCGCGATTGACGCACCGGATATCGTCAACCTGTTGCCAGTGCTGTATTGGCAGGACGGTTCCCCATTCTTCGGTGTTGAAGCCTGCTGGTCCGGTGACCATGGCGAAGGCGAGAAATGGCTGAAGCCGATACGCGCCTTCGGCAAGCCGGCTGCGGACACGATCCAGCCAATGCCATACGTGAAGCTGCAGTCGGGCGGCGATGCGTCCGCACCCGCCGGCATCCACAGCTACGCCAAGAACGGCTTCGTCGGAAGCCTGTCGGACGAGGCAATCGATCAGATTCTCGACGTGTTTCCGCGCACGCCCGGCTTGTACGACATGTTCTTCGATCATTGCGGCGGTGCTTATTCACGCGTTGCGCTTGACGCAACGGCGTTTCCGCGGCGCGACATGGCATTCATCATGGCGATCTGGAGCGCTTGGAAGAGCGCCGAGGGTGCCGATGAAAAAGTCGCGCAGATGCGCGCCATCTGGCGTGAGCTTGAGCCGCTCACGCAGGGTTTTTATACGAACTACGCCGGCGCGGACACGGTACCGTCACGCGACCGCGAGAATTTCGGCGCCAACTTCGAGCGGCTCGTCGCCCTCAAGTCAAAGTACGATCCGATGAACCTGTTTCGCCTGAACGCGAACGTGCCGCCGAAGATCTTGAGGTAACGGCAAGTTTCGGGCGCCCGTTATCAGCCCCCAGGACAACCGCCTTCGCGCAGTGCGATCGCCTGGTCAAGGTCTGCGAGCGTGCCGGGTCGCCCATGTCCTCCCGCGATGGTGCGCACTTCCAGCTGTCGCTCCCGGATGAAGGCGCGAAGCAGGCAGGTCTGGGCGCGGGCCGGTTCGACAGAGCCATCCCAGCGGAATACCGCCATGTCGGTCTGGAACAGCACGCCGGCATCCGGCACCCAGTACACGAGGTGCGCATCGCTGTGTCCGCTCGGGCCCGCGTCAATGGCAATTACCCGGCCCAGGATCTCGAGGTTGCCGCCGGGCGGCACGTCCTCGATCGTCAGGTCGGACGCGGGCACGTGCCTGGCACGCGCGAAGTTGCGCTCTGCCGCAAGCAGGTCGCGGAAGAACGGGGTTTCGGCGCGGGCGGCCACCAGGCGCGCTCCATCAAATGCGGCGCCCGCAATGCCACCTGAATGGTCGCCGTGATGATGCGTCGCCGCGATGTAGCGCAAGGGCGAAGCCGTCGCGCGTCGGGCACGGAGAACAACCGCCTTGCCGTCGTCCACCGTGCCCGGCGCTTCAATCAGGATCGCCCCGGCGGGCGTCGAAATCAACAAGCTGTGGTAGTCGAAGCCCCCACTGTTCCGGAGGAGCGTGATGCCGTCCCCCAGCTCAGGGTCGTCTGCTTTCCGCGGCGAGCTGGAACCCGGGTCGGCGGGGCCCGCTTCGGTCTCGGGCGCGCGCAACTCGTCCGGTGCAATCTGCGCGAGCCGGTACTGCGAGAACGTCGTGTCGATCACGCGCAGACCGGCCTCCGAGGAGCGCAGGCCTTTCGGCACTGCCCATCCATCGCGTTGCTCGTACCCGGTGAACTCGAGCACCGCGGCCGAATCGCCGTGACGGACGTCGTCGAAAACGCGCACAACTTTCCGGAGCAGACCGTCATCGCGTCCGATGTGCAAGAGGACCAGTTCTCCGTGAAACCGTGCAGCCAGCCGGAACTCGGTCACCGTCTCATCGACGAGCACCGCGTTTCGCGGATTGTCGAGCAGATGGCGGACGAGGGCGTGCGGGCTTGCGCGGAGCGCGCGGGCGATTTCGCGCTGGGTGGATGACCGCTCACCGTCCAGGTAACTCACGTCCTCGAACGCTGTCTCTCCGGCGCCGCCGAAAGCGGAGACGCTTCGGATCCGGAGCGGGCTGAACGTGGCCTGCACGGACTGGCGATAGTCGAAAACTTCCGGCGCGTCGATCGTCCGGCCCTGGTGGGCCACGGAAACACGCCCTTCGTAGGCATAGCTGACCGATTCCAGCGCCGACAGCCGACCCTCGCCGCCCAGCGCTTCGGCCGCCTGCCGGACGATTTCCGCGGCATGTCCGAACGGCGCGGCTCCGGCATCGGCGGCGGCCGAGGCGGGCGCGACCAACAGCAGCGATAGGCAGGCAGGCAGGCGACGCATGCTTGACTCCAGTGGCCCGGCTCGACGCCGTAGCCTGAGTCTATGCGCCGCGGGAGGCGACAGCGCCCGTCCTACCGCTCGAATAACGGCACCTGCCGCAACGACCAGCGCGCGCACCGGCCGGCGCCGAGAAGTGGAGTCCCGCTCGGGGTCAACGCCATGACTAATACGAACTGTTCTTCGAACCCTGCGTCAGCGGCCCGTCGCGGCAAGGCGTGCCCGCAGCCATTCATGGAACTCGTACAGGGCCGCTTCCTGCGGCATCAACACGCCCGCGCGGTGGCGTCGCGAGCGCAGCCCGCGCTGATTGAGCTCGCAGACACGGCCATCCTGGGCGACGACGAGCCGGCCGAGCGCAATCATCTTCTCGAGCTCGTCCGCGTGCCGCTCGGCGACGCCCGGCGGCAGCAGCCAGTCAACCGTGAGTTCAACCTGCTCGGGTCCGCGGGGTGCGATGCGTACGCTGCGCACGTAATCGGGGTGCGCAACGACGAAGAGGTTTGCCGTGAACGAGGCGAAAACGGCGCCAAGCGCGCGGTCTGCGGCGCTCGGGCCGTCGATCAGCGGGAGCTTCGTCTGCCCGTCGAGCGTCCAGGTGACGAAGCCGGGCGCGATGCGCGGTCGTGAGTCCCCGGCATTGCCGGGAGGCGCGCTTGAGCGGCTGTCGGCGTAGCTGAGAAGACCTTCCCTGTAGATCGGCATCACGCGGCAAAGCTCCGGGTGAATGCCCGGGCAGTGATAGCACTCGGAATAGTTCTCCCAGAACAGTTTCCAGTTGCAGGCGAGTGTCGAGACTTCGCGGTGCACCGAGACGAGATCGGCCAGCGGCCAGCGCTGGACATTCTCCGCTTCGCCGCCAAGAAAGGATGCCAGGGTCGCCGCGGGTTTCTCGCTCAGGCTGACGAACAGGAAGCCGCCCCAGGTGTCGAGGTGCACGGCGTAGAGCGGATAGTTCTCGCGGCGGAAATCCTCCGGCAGGTCCATCCTGGGTGTGGCGAGGAGCTCGCCGCTTAGACCATAGCTCCAGGCGTGGTAAGGGCACACGATGCGGCTGTTTTCGAAGCGGCCGCGGGGCGTTGCGCAGAGCTGCGAGCCGCGATGCCGGCAGGTGTTGTGAAACGCGCGCGCCTGTCCGTCGCGGTCGCGCGTCAGGATCAGGCTCTCTTCGCCGACCGATGCGACGACATAGTCACCAGCTTCGCGCAGCTCGTCCGCGCGGCCGACGCAAATCCAGTCGCGGTACCAGACGGCCTCGAGTTCGCGCGCGTACTGCGCCGGGTCGTAGTACCACGCGGCAGGAAGGGACGCGGTCGCGCGATCCAGGAGAGTCATTTGCCGTCATAATGCCTCAAACCAGGCTCGCGACAGCGATGACGCCAGAATCCCACGTCAGCGAATACCACGACTCCATGGTCGCGTTCCTCGAGTGGATCTGGGGCCGCGATTTCATGGCGCCGGGCGGCGAGGGCAACGTCGACAGGATGGTCGAAGGCATCGACCTCGCCGGCAAGCGTGTGCTCGACATCGGCTGCGGCATCGGCGGGCCGGCATTCGTGCTCGCCCGCAAGTACGGCGCGCACGTCACCGGCATCGACCTGGAGCCGCAGCTCATCGATCGGGCCACGCGTCGCGCGGCGGAGCTCGGGCTTTCGCAACAGACCGAGTTCCGGGCTGTTTCCCTCGGGCCGTTCGGGTTTCCTGCCGCCAGTTTCGATATCGTGTTTACGTCGGGCGCACTGACGCAGACCGAAGACAAGGCCGGCATCGTCGCCGAGTGCTCACGAGTGCTGAAACCGGGCGGAGTGCTTACCTGCTACGACTGGCTGAAGAGCGAAGGCGAGCTCAGCGACGACATGTGCTACTTCATCCAGATGGAGGGACTGACTTATAACCTGATCACGCTGGCGCAGCTCGGCCGTCATCTCGTCGAGGGCGGCTTCGAGGACGTCACGATGGAGGACGCCTCCGACTGGTACCGTCGTGAATCACGGCGCGAGTTCGAAAGAATGCGGGGCGAAGGGAGGCGGCGCGTGGTCGAGTTGATCGGCGAGACGCAGGCCGATCACATGATCGAGGACTGGCGCTCCATGGTCGT
>DATKBY010000018.1:0-20215 GCA_035513555.1 Steroidobacteraceae bacterium
GGCGATCATGTGACGCTCGAGGCCGGGACCGGCGCCGTGCACACGGCGCCCGGCCACGGTGCGGAAGACTATGAAATTGGCCGCCAGTACGGACTGCCGATCGACAACCCGGTGGGGCCGGACGGGCGCTTCGTCGCGGGCACGCCGGTTTTCGAGGGGCTTTCCGTGTTCGACGCGAACCCGAAAATCGTCGACACGCTCGTCGAAGCAGGCCGGCTGCTGCACCACGAGCCGTATCGCCACAGCTATCCGCATTGCTGGCGGCACAAGTCGCCGGTGATCTTCCGCGCGACGCCGCAGTGGTTCCTCAGCATGGAGAAAGAGGGGCTGCGCCGCGACGCGCTTGCCGCGATCAGGACCGTGAGCTGGGTGCCGGGCTGGGGCGAACAGCGCATCACCGGCATGATCGAGACGCGCCCGGACTGGTGCATCTCGCGCCAGCGCGCCTGGGGCGTGCCGCTCGCGATGTTCGTGCACCGGGAGTCGGGCGAGCCGCATCCGCAGACGCCGGAACTGCTCGAGCGCGTCGCCGAGCTCGTGGCGCAGGGCGGTATCGAGTCCTGGTTCGCGCTCAATCCGCGTCACCTGCTCGGCGACGAGGCGCTGGTCTACGAGAAGTGCGACGACGTCATGGACGTGTGGCTCGATTCCGGCGTCGTGCACCACTGCCTGCCGGCGCTGCGCCCGGGCATCATTCCGTTCCCGGCGGATATTTACCTCGAGGGTTCCGACCAGCACCGCGGCTGGTTCCACAGTTCGCTGCTCGCCTCGGTCGCGGGTCGCGGCGTCGCGCCCTACCGCCAGGTGCTGACGCACGGCTTCACGGTCGACGAAAAGGGCCGCAAGATGTCGAAGTCGCTCGGCAACGTCGTCGCGCCGCAGAAGGTGATGCAGACGCTCGGCGCCGACGTGCTGCGGCTCTGGGTCGCGGCGACGGACTACAGCGGCGAGATCGGCGTTTCGGACGAGATCCTGAAGCGCATGTCGGACAGCTACCGGCGCATGCGCAACACCGTGCGCTTCCTGCTCGGGAACCTCGCCGGCTTCGATCCCGCGCGCGACGGCATTCCCGCGGAACAGCTCCTCGAAATCGACCGGTGGGCACTGGCGCGCGCCAGCCAGCTGCAACGCGAGGTCGTGGATGCGTATCGCAACTACGACTTTCACCAGATCTACCAGAAGGTCCACGGCTTCTGCGTGATCGAGCTCGGCGCGTTCTGGCTCGATATTCTGAAGGATCGCCTGTACACGATGCCGGCTGCGAGCGCCGGGCGGCGTTCGGCGCAGACGGCGATGCACCACATCGCGGAAGCGATGGTGCGCTGGCTCGCGCCGATCCTGTCGTTCACGGCGGAGGAGATCTGGCGCTACCTGCCGGGGCCGCGCGACGAATCCGTGCTGTTCTCGACCTGGTGGCAACTACCCGAGGCCGCGGCGTCGGACGCGATCGACTGGAGCGCCGTCATCGCGCTCAAGAACGACGTGTCGCGTGAGCTCGAGCGTCTGCGCGCGGCGGGCGCGCTCGGCGCTCCGCTGGAGGCGGCGGTGGACGTGTATCTCGACGAGGTGCAGCATCGGCGCATGGCGGCCATCGGCGACGAGTTGCGCTTCGTGCTGATCACGTCGGCCGCGAGGTTGCGGCCGGCTTCCGAACGGCCGCCGGATGCGGTTGCCGCCGAGTCCGTCGCGCAGACCGGCGCGTGGATCGCGGTGACGGTGCAGGATGCGGCGAAGTGCGCGCGCTGCTGGCATCGGCGCGAGGACGTCGGCTCGGACCCAGCCCATCCCGGGATCTGCAGCCGCTGTGTCGTCAATCTCGGCGGCACGGGTGAATCGAGGCATTACGCATGACCGGACTCCACATTGAGCCGCGCACGGCGCTGGTCTGGATCTGGCTTTCAGCGCTCGTCATCGCGCTCGACCAGGTCACCAAGTGGTTCATCGTCAATCATTTCGCGCTGTTCGAGATCCTGCCCGCCGGTCCGGTGCTCGACATCACCCGGCTGCACAACGAGGGCGCGGCTTTCAGCCTGCTGGCGCAGGCCGGCGGCTGGCAGCGCTGGTTCTTCGTCAGCCTCGCAGGCGTGATCGGCGTCGCGATCGTCTGGTGGCTGTACACGCTGCCGGCGCGCGGGCAGCCCTGGCTGGTGATCGGGCTCGCACTGATCCTGGGTGGCGCCGTCGGCAATGCCTACGACCGGCTGATGCATGGGCACGTCGTCGACTTCCTGCATTTCCACTGGAATCTTGCGTACTTTCCCGCCTTCAACGTCGCCGATATCGCGATCACGACGGGCGCGATCATGCTCATCATCGACGCCTTGATGCACTCGAACCGGACGAAGGAATCGTCCGCGTGAAAGTGCTGCTCGCCAATCCGCGCGGTTTCTGCGCGGGCGTGGATCGGGCGATCGACATCGTCGAGCGGGCCATTGAGCTCTTCGGGGCGCCGATCTACGTGCGCCACGAGGTCGTGCACAACCGGTTCGTCGTCGAAAGGCTGCGCAATCTCGGCGCCGTGTTCGTCGATGAACTGGACGCCGTGCCCGATGGCGCGACCGTGATCTTCAGCGCGCATGGCGTGGCCTCGTCCGTCGAGCAGGAAGCCGCACACCGCGGGCTGGCCGTGTACGACGCGACCTGTCCGCTCGTCACGAAGGTGCACATGGAAGTCGGCCGCTACGCGCGGGACGGACTCGACGTGATCCTGATCGGCCATGCCGGGCACCCGGAGGTTGAGGGCACGATGGGCCGGTTCGACGACGGCTTCGGCGGGCGCATCCACCTGGTCGAGACGGTCGCGGACGCGGAGCGCATCGCGGTGTGCGATCCGGCGCGGCTCGCAGTCGTCACGCAGACGACGCTTTCGGTCGATGACACGGCCCGTGTCATGGCGGCGCTGCGCAGGCGCTTTCCGTCGCTCGCGACGCCGCGCAAGGAGGACATCTGCTACGCGACGCAGAACCGGCAGGACGCGGTCAAGCAGCTGGTCGCGCAGTGCGACGTGATCGTCGTAGTCGGTTCGCAGTCGAGCTCGAATTCCAACCGCCTGCGCGAGATCGCGACCACGCGCGGCGTGCCGGGGTATCTCGTGGACGGGGCCGATGATCTGAAGCGCGAGTGGTTCGAGGGCAAGCGCGCGGCCGGCGTGACGGCCGGCGCCTCGGCCCCCGAATCACTGGTGCAGCAGGTGGTCGAGCGACTGCGCGCCTGGGGCGGTCACGAGGCGGTCGAGGTCGTCGGGTGCGAGGAGCACGTCGTGTTCGGTTTGCCGCAGGCGCTGCGGCAGGTCGAGCGTCGGCAGGAAAGCTAGATCTGGCTCGGGTCACCAGCAGGTCGTGGTCGTATCGCGATCGGCCGCATCGCTTGCCTGTCGGCGGCCGCTTTCGTCGATCGACAGCCTGACGCAGGACGGATCGTCGCTGGCGCCGGCGCGTTCCGCGATCAGCCGATAGCCCGCGGCGTCCGCCGATACGATGCGGAGCCGATAGCGCCCGCGCGGCGTTGTCGATGCGATCGGAATACCCGGCGGCTCGGAGCCAACGGCGGCGTCCAGCCGATCGGCGTACTGCCCATGCGCCAGATGGAATTTTTCCTGCTCGGCCGCTGCTGCCAGCAGCGCCTGCACAGCTTCGACACGATGACCCCGCTGGACGTGGCGGCGGTACGTGGAGAATGCGAGCGAGGTGGTGATCGTGACTACTGCGAGCGCGACCACGACTTCGATCAGCGTGAATCCGTCGGCACTGCGAGTTTGCGCCATGAGGTCCTGACCGGGTCGCCCGCGTAGCCGGCATCGAAGGTTTCTGCGCCGATGATTCCGAATGCGCGCGGCAGGCAGCCAGGGCAGGCACCCGCTCCCGCGAATCCAAAGCGCAACGCAACCGGCAGGCCGCTGCCGGGGATGTCGACCAAGTCCTCCTCAGGCGATTCGATCGCGACGGCGTGGGACGCACCATTGCGGACACTGAAGGCGTACAGCCGTCGGCGTGCCTGCGCCGGCCCGCAGGGCGCCATGGCATCCGGTGGCATGGGTTGCCAGGTCTGGAAGCGCAGCACGTGATCGAAGGTGACTGACGGACCGATGACTTTCTCCCCGGCGCCATGCCCATCCAGCCGGCGAAACCAGCCGGGTGCCGTCGGCGGCATGGATTCACCGGCGTCTGCGTCGTGAAGATCAGCCTCGGTCAATGGGCGCGCGTCGGAGGCGGTTTCATGATCGAAGATCGTGTAAATGCGATCGACGATGCTCCGGTCGAGCGGCCGCGCCAGCCAGCCGGAACCCGCGGAAATCGCGAGCCGGGCGCCGTCCGCGAAACGCACGAGCGACACGTCGGGCGTGGCATGGAACCGCTGGGGCCCGGTTCCCAGTTGCGCCAATCGTCGTGCCTGCGCAAGTTCCGCGGGCGCGCGCCCGCTCGCAAAATCAAGACGCCAGAGGCCGCCGGCGACATCGACGAGATACGCCCGGTCGAGCAGGCCGTCTCCGTCCAGATCGAGTGCGCGGGGCGCGGACGGCTGGCTTGCATCGAATCCGGGCATCAACAGGCCGGAATCCGGCGCGCTGCCGGCGGACCACAGCAGGCTTCCGGTTTCGGCATCGACCATGTGCAGGACGTCGTTCGCGTCCGTATCGACTGGAGCGGCCGCGTCGTAACGCCGGTCGTAGCCGCCGGCGATCAGCGCGACCCAGCGGCTGGCATTCTGGGCCTGACCGTCGACATGGATCCGCGTGATGACCGGTTCAGCGCGGCTTTCCAGCGCGACATCGCTCGGCAATGCCATCGACCACAGCAGGCGTGGGGCATCCGCCCGGGAGACATCGATCGCGTAGTAGCGGTTACCGCCGCGGCCCAGACCGAACAGCAGCCACAGATGCTCTCCCGCCGCTGTGTCGATGCGTCCATCGCCATCGGGATCGTGGCGGTGCAGCACCAGCGGACCGTCGATGCCGTGACTGCGCACCGTCGTCGGCTCGTCACGCATGAGTTCCGCCAGTCGCGGCAGCAGTTCGGCCGGCATCCAGGCCCACCGTTCCACGCCGTTCCCGGCATCGAAGGCATGCAGCAATCCGTCATGCGTGGCGGCGAAGACGAGCTGCAGCGCATCCGGATACCGGGCGACCACCGGCGCATGCAAGCCCGGATCGCCCAGATGCCGCTCTTGCGCGAGCCACTCGAGGATGTCTTGAATCGATTCCGGAGCGCCGCTGCCGAGTCCGAGCATCGTCGGTTCCACCCGCGGGTTGCCGGCGTCCAGTCGATTCGTCGGCGAAGTCATGTCCGGATTGCCGAGGTCGGCATAGAGTTCGCGCTCCGTCGCGACCGGTAAACGGCCCGCGGCGGCGCCGGACAACAGGTCGGCGTCGGGTGCGTCACTCCAGGCGCTTTGTGACGACGGCCGCGGCAGCCCGTCGGGGCCGATCGCATCCTCGCCATTGCGATCGACGACGATCGGCGGCTCCAGCGGTGATTCACCCGTTCGCAATGCGTAGCGGAACAGGTTTCCGTTCCAGCGCTGCCGTGCCTGCGGCGCCGACAGGCCCAGGACGACATCGGTCCCGTTCAACGGATCCGTCGCCGGCAGCAACGCCGCGGCCGATAACTGGGGCGCCGCGGGTATTGCGGCGTCGCGCTGCAGGCTGCGCGCGACCAGATTGATGACGCCCAGCGGGTCGTCGAGCCGCGCAAACTTGCCGACGGTTGCCGCTCCAGCGATTGCCGGCGGCGGCGGCGACGGGCTCATGAACTGCAGCGCGACGGACTGCCGCGCGGGGAGGTCAGCGCGCAGATCGGCCTGTGCGAGCCACTGCGACACCGCCGGCAGGCAATCATTGCCACAGCCGCCGGTCTGCTCCGTGAAGCCCGGCAATGAGGCTGCCGCGCTGCCGGCGTGATCGTCATTCGAAGGTTCGCCGGGCGTCAGGTAGGCGAGCGTGACGGGTCGACAGGCATGCGTGATCGGCGACTGATAATGCGCGGGCGCCAGTGCGTCAAAGGCACGACTGTCGGCCTCATCGACGGCACCGAAGCGCGCGATGCCGCCCGCAAGCCAGAGCGCGGATTCCACCAGTGCTTCGGCAAGCGGCGCGCCGCCCGCCGGCGGATCTCCGGCAATTGCGTCCAGCCGATCGGCCGCCTGCGAAGCCGGCATCGGCGCGCCGGCGACATAACCTCCGTCGTCAGGACTCAATCGGAGCCAGGCGATCTCCAGCTCATCGGTGGCACGCAGCGTGGTCGCGAGATTCGTCGCGACGTGCCCGGCGAGTGGGTGCTCTACCGTCGGCAGGGAGGCGAGCAGCCAGTTCAGGAAGTTACCGGTATAGAAGATGTAGGGATCGGCGTGCGGCGCGCGATCCCAGTCGAGGACGGCCTGGGCATCCGCGCGGCATTCGACCGCCCCGTCGTCGGTAGCCTGAAGCGGAGCCCAGCCGCCGCCGTCGGCTGTTGACCGCCGCTGTGCAGCGCGCGAGGCGATGTAGAACCCGGTGCCGTCGAGCGCGACGCGAGCCGCATCGCACTGAAATCCGCGGGTCCCGTCCGCCGGAAACGGGGGCAGGCCTGTCTGCGTGCGGCAATCGGGCGCCGCGCCTGCGCCGCGCCGCCAGTACAGGAGCGCGGGATCGCAATGCGACCCGGCGGGGAGCGCCGCCCCATAGTCCCGTGCGGCGTCATAGGGTTCGCGCACGGGGGGCATTGCGCCGGCTGCAGCCGACGTGTCGACGATCAGGGCCAGAAGCGGCTGCAGACCCTCCGGGAGCGTGGCGCGCGTAATCGACGCCTCGTCCGAATCCGCGCCGGCCGATGTGGCGACGGCGACGCACACGAACGATAGCGCCATGCCACGCATGCGGGTCATGCTGTTCAACCTGCAGGCTCCACGAGATAGAAACCCTGTTCGAGGCGGGTATGCGTGCTGCGTGCGGCGCGACCGTCCGAGACGATGAAGAAATGACGGGCAGAAAACGTGTGGGGGTTCTCGCCGATGCTGAAGCCGAATGGCAGTGCGCCCGGTTCCACCACGGCTGTCGTCACCGTCTGTAATGTCGCGACCGGATTCCCGCTTTCGGGATATGGCGTGATCGGGATCGAACCTTCGCTGCGCGTGGCGGCTGCGCGCGACAGTGACTGGACAATGCCGGCTTCGGCCGCCTGGAAGGCGTTCTGCGCGGATTGCTGGTGGCTGGAAAGCGCAAGCGCCGCCGCAGCGGCGGCGGCCGCGGCGAGCGCCAGCGCCCCGAGTCCCGACAGCAGGATGAGCGTCACGACGAGAGCGACGCCGCGTTCCCTGCGCATCATGATCCCTGTCTGTTTCGCAATTCGATGACTCTCGATACCCGCTTGCGGCGACCACCCGGCTGCGATGCTTCGACGACATCGCTCCTTGCTTCGAGCTCGATGCGCAAGGCGCGCGCAATCCCGTCATCGGGCGTGGCAGCCCAGCGATCGACGGCAATATCGGGATCGGCTACGTCATCGAGACCGAACTCGAGCTGCAGGTCGGAAATGCCGCTGACGAGTTCTTCGTCCTGAAACGCGGGGCGCGTACCGCCCACCAGGCGCTTGCGCCGCAGCGAAGGAAACCCGGCGCGACCGGTCGAATCGGCACTGACGTAATAAACACCGACCTCGAGGTCGTGCCAGCGGGTGGCCGGACCCATCTGGCGGGCGCCATCGGCACGCAGTGCCGCAGCGCGCAGGTTCGTCTCGAGCTGCAGCCGCCCCGTTGCGGGAGCGACGGCTTCACCGCTGGCGCGACGGATGATCAAGGTGTCCGCGCCGGCTTGCAGGCGACCGTCAGGGCTTGCGCGGCAACCGATCGGGATTCCCGGCGCTGCGAGATAGGCGCCGTCGGCAGCTGTGATGGGGCTTCCGATGTCGTGCGCAAGCGATGGGCCGCAGGCGCCGGCCACCTCGAGTCCGGACGGTTCCGTCGTGCCGACCGGCGTGGCGCCGGCTACAGACGTTCCGGGCGGCGCCAGCCCGAGGTAACCAGATACGAGTACCTCGTCGACCAGGAGTGTGAATGCCGCATCCAGTGTCTCCTCTAGGCGGGCGAGCGATTCGCCGGCACGATGTGCGTCGCGACCGCGCGCCACGAACGCGAGCGCCCCGGAGCTGACGACGAGCACGAGCAGCATCGCGACCATCACTTCGACCAGCGTGATTCCCGATGACCGCCTCATGTCGTCACCGGCAGGCGCAGGCTCTGGGACCCTTGGCCGGCCACCGGCCATTCGATGACGATCATGTAACGAGCGGGCTGCGCGCCAGCGGTTTCCACCCGGGCATGGCTGCCGACGGGCAGCACCAATCCGACACCGGCGATCCAGGCCTCGATCGCCGCGGCATCCGCGGGTAAGGGCTCGCCGTCGTCGCGTCGTAGCGCACGCAATTCTTCGGCGAGCGAACCCGCGAAGCGCAACGCCGCACGGCGATTCGCCGATTCCCGTTCATACTGGACGCACTGCAGCAGCAGCAGGCTCCCGCCCGCGATGCCGGCCAGCAGCAGCGCCAGGGCAACCAGCGCCTCGATCAGCGAAAACCCGGAAGCGGTACTGCGGCTCAGCATGCGATCGGCCCGTCGCCGGCATCGCGCTCGCTGACGCGCGGCCGGCCGCTGCGGCTGATGATGATCGCGCGCGCGGAAGGTCCGCCGCGCCGGTCGCAGAACGTGAGCGTCGCGGGCGTTGCAAACCCGGTTCCACCCTCGAAGATCACATCCTGGCGATTCGCGCGGATGGCCGATGCGCCTGCACCGCCCGGCAGCGGCAGGCTGCGACGAAGCGAGTCCCGCGTATCCGCTACGAGCAGGCCGCTCGACCAGTCCGCGACGCCGGAACACTGCTGTGCATCGCGGCTGCCGCAGAGCCGAATGGCCTCGCCGCGGATCGCTGCGAGCTGGCGCGCAAGATTGACTCCGTGCAACGTTGTCGCGACGGCCGCGGTACGGCGGCTGTCGAGCAGCAGGTTACTGAAGAGGGGAGCCGCGAATCCGGCAATGATCGCGACAATGCCGAGGACGACCAGCAATTCGACCAGGGTCACGCCGCGGGCTCTGGAGATTCTGTCAAGCATGCGGCGAGGCTAGCCCGCCCTCGCGCGGTCTCCCTGCCGTATTTTCATCGTGTTTGAGCGGATTTCCCGCAGAGCGTATATTCGCGCTCAATGGATCCCGCCAACTCATCCGGTCAGGACGAGCGCAAGCGCATCCAGTCGATGCTGTTGGCCCACGGCGTGCAGCCGACGGCGCAGCGTGTTCGCATAGCGGAACTGCTTTTCTCCCGCGAGCAGCACCTGACCGCCGAGCAGGTGCTCCAGGCGCTCGGCAGGGAGGGTGTCCGCGTGTCGAAGGCGACCGTTTACAACTCGCTAAACCTGTTCGCCGCCAGGGGTTTGCTGAAAGCGCTGACCGTGGATCCGGAACGCGGCCTGTTCGATTCCAACGTGGCGCCGCATCATCATTTCCATGTGGAGGACACCGGCGAGTTGATCGATGTCCCGCCCGGCACGGTGGAATTTTCGCGCCTTCCGCCATTGCCGCCGGGCACCGAGTCGGTCTCCGTCGAGGTCGTGATCCGGGTCCGCAAGCAGGGCTAGGGCGGGCGTTTGCCCGCCGACCGGCCCTTGCCTATACTGCGCGCCCTTCGCCGGTGTAGCTCAGTTGGTAGAGCAGTCGCTTCGTAAGCGAGAGGTCGGGGGTTCAAGTCCCTCCACCGGCACCAGTTTTCCCGCACTGAACCTGACTGGCAAGCTCGCGCTGGCGCTGCTGTCCGTCGGCGGTTACTGGCTGATCGTGGTGCTGGCCGGGCATTACGACTGGTCCGGCGCGGTGTTCGGATTCCAGTGGCCGTTCCATCTCATTGGCCTCGTATTCGGCGCGCTCGTGCTGGCGCCGTATGCCGCGCGCGCCGCGCATCGTGCGGCGCGCATGCTCGCACTCAGCGTCGCGAGCTCCGCAATTTATTATCTGGCCGTGCGGTTCGTCGTCGACGGGCCGCTGGGTTATTCGACGATCGCACCGTACGTGATTGCGGGAGCAGTCGCCGCTATGCTCGCGGGCCTTGCAGTCGTCGCGGTCGCACCGGGCCGGTTTCACTGGCGCATGGTCGGCCTGACGATGGCGGCCGGTGCGGTCGGCGGCGCGACCTTCGAATGGCAGCTGCCGATCGACTGGGCACCAAACGACTTGCATGCCTACCTTGCCTGGCAGATTCTCGTGTGCCTCGCACTGCACCATGGGTTCCTGCCCGCCGTTCAGCGCGCGGATTAAGTGCCGGCAAACGGAGCAGGCGATGCAGGAAGCGAAAACCGGTTTCGACAGCGTCGGCAAGGACGTCGCAATTGCGTACGGCGTGTTCCTGATCGCGGCGCTGTTCCTGAACTTTGTCAGCGCCGGCGGGGTATTCGGCGTCAACCCCCAGCTGACGAGTCTCCTGTCCGGAGGCATGGGCGTCATGGGTGAAGGCCGCGGCATCTTCCTCGTGCTGCTTGCGTCGGCGACCATCGCCGTGCCGTTCTTCTGGAAGAACAAGTTCGCCCCGCTGGTATTCACCGCGCCGCTGATCGTCACGATCATTGCGTTGTGGACGCTCTACGAGCAGCACCGTCAGCAGCAGCAGGCGATGGCAGCCATGAGCGAGTTTGGCCCCCTGTTCGAAGAAATGGCCGAGCAGATGGGCGGTGGCGGCGGGCTGCTCGACACTCTCGGTCCCGGCGCCTGGGCGGTGATCGCGAGTGCACTCTATCTCGCGGTCAGGGGTGTCATGAAGTTCCTGAGCCGCGCCTGATCATTCGCAGCTCATTTTTCGGCGGGCGATTCCTTTTCGAGCCTCGGCGGCCAGCCGTCCGGCAGATGCAGGTCGCGTTGCGGGTACGGGATCGTGATGCCTTCCCGCTCGAACAGGTCCCAGATCTCGAGATGCAGGTCGGACCGCACGTTATTGACGCCGTCCTCCGGGTCCAGGATCCAGAATCGGAGTTCGAGCGCGATGCCGCTGTCGGCGAAGCTCATCACGCGGCTGGCGGGCGCGGGGTTCTTCAGTACGCGGGGATGCCGGGCGGCGGCCTCGAGCAGCAGCTCCAGCGCCTGCCGGGGTTTGTCCTTGTAACTGATCTGGACCGAGAGCTTCAACCGGATCGCCCGGTCGCCATAACTCCAGTTGACGACGTCGGTGCTGATCACGTTCTCGTTCGGGATCAGGGTGTCCACGCCGTCGCGGTCCCGCACGACGATGTAGCGGGCGCGCAGTTCCTTCACGACGCCGAAGCGGTCGCCGATCGTGATCACGTCGCCCTGGCGGATCGAGCGGTCCGCGATCAGTATGAATCCGCTGACGAAATTGGCGGCGATGCGCTGCAGGCCGAAACCAAGACCGATGCCCAGCGCGCCGCCGAAGACGGTGAGCGCCGCGAGGTCGATGCCGATGGCGTTCAGGCCCAGCAGGCCCGCGAGCAGCACCAGGAAGAACCGCAGGAACTTGGCGATGCCGACGCGCAGCCCGATCGTGACCTGCTGCGCACGCATGATCCCCCGCGTTGCGAGCGTGCCGAGGTAACCGCCGATGACCAGGAACACCAACAGAGTGACGATCGCGCTCAGGGCATCCAGCAGGGAGTAGCGCTTGTCGCCCATCGGTATGGCGATGCTGTCGAGGGCGGCAGCCGCGTGTTCGAGCCATCCGAACAGATACATGGCGACGACCGCCCAGATGACCCAGGTGATCAGGCGCTCGGCGGCGATCAGCAGGGGCCCCGGGCGCAGCACGCGCTTCAGCAGGTCCACGACCAGGTGTATCAGGGCAAACGCCAACGCAAGCGTGGCAACCAGCGACAGGACGGCCTGCGGAATGGCGTATCGCCTCATGATCGCCGCTGCGATCAGGGTGACGAGCCCGAGCAGCAGCGGGAACGCGATCCGGCTGCCGAGAGTCATCAGCCGTTGATAGGCCGAAGCCGGTCCGGCCCGGTCGATGCCGGCGAAGTGTTTTGCCAGCCCGCGCGTGGACAACCACGCAAGCGCCACCGAGAAGGCGATCACGCCGATCTGCCACCACTGCGTGGGATCCTGGAACTGCGCGTATGTCCGTCCGAGCGCCTCGAGTTGCATCTGCCAGGTCTCGTTCATGATCAGAACCGATAATCCTTGAACTGCTGGCGCAGCTCTACTTTTGAGATCTTGCCGGTCGCGGTCAGCGGGATCTGCTCGACGAAGACCACGTCGTCCGGAATCCACCATTTCGCGACGCGGCCGTCGAGCCAGCCCAGCAGTTCGTCGCGCGTCGGCGGCTCGCCGGGCCGCGGCACGACCACGAGCAGCGGCCGCTCGTCCCACTTGGGATGCGGTATGCCGATGACCGCGGCCTGCAGCACGCCGGGATGTCCGGCCGCGACGCATTCGAGGTCAATCGAGCTGATCCATTCGCCGCCGGACTTGATCACGTCCTTGGCGCGGTCCGTGATCTGCAGGGTGCCGTCAGGGGAGATGTTCGCGACGTCGCCGGTCGCGAACCAGCCGGGCTCGTCGTGCGCCGTACTCGCCTCGCCGAGCTCGAAATAATCGCTGCAAACCCAGGGGCCGCGCACTTTCAGCATGCCGGACGACTTGCCGTCCCAGGGCAGCTCGCGGCCGGCGTCGTCCACGACCTTCATATCGACGCCGAATGTCGGCCGGCCCTGGCGCATGCGGTAGGCGTCCTGGTCGGCCGCGCTCATGCGTTCGTAGCCCGGCGGTTTCGCATTCGTCGTTCCGAGCGGACTCATCTCGGTCATGCCCCAGGCGTGAATGGTCCACACGCCGTGGCGGTCGCGGAACTCGTCCATGATCGACAGCGGGCAGGCGGAGCCGCCGACCAGCACGCGTTCCAGAGAATCCAGCACGATGTCCTGTTCGCGCGCATGGTTCAGCAGGTTTTGCCAGACCGTCGGCACCCCGCAGGCGAGGGTCACGCGTTCCTCGGCGATCAATGCGGCGAGCGTCGCGCCGTCGCCCATCTTCGGGCCCGGAAAAACGAGCTTCGCGCCCACCATCGGAGCGCTGTAGGGCAGGCCCCAGGCATTGGCGTGGAACATCGGCACGACGACCAGGATGTTGTCGCGCCGGCCGAAGCCCATCGTGTCGACCAGCGCCGAGCCGTAGCTGTGCAGCACCGTCGAGCGGTGATCGTACAGCACGCCCTTCGGATTGCCGGTCGTGCCCGAGGTGTAGCAGAGGGAGCTCGCCGTGCGCTCGTCGAGCTCCGGCCAGTCGAACGCATCCGGTTCGTCGGCGATGAACGGCTCGTAGGAATCGGCGCCCAGCGCGACGACGCGCTCGATCGTCGTGAGGGAAGGCCGCAGCTTGTCGACCAGCGGCATCAGGGTCGGGTCCGTGAACAGGAAGCGGTCGCCGGCGTGATTCGCGATGTAGGTGATCTGCTCGGCGTAGAGGCGCGGATTCAGCGTGTGCAGCACGGCGCCGAGGCAGGACACCGCGTAGTAGAGCTCGAGATGGCGATAGTCGTTCCAGGCGAGGGTCGCAATGCGGTCGCCGGGACGAACGCCGGCCGTCGTCAGGGCATTCGCGAGCTGGCGCACGCGACGGAAGACATCGGACAGCGTGCAGCGATGTCGCGGGTTGTCGCCGGTCACGGATACGACTTCGCTCGCACCGTTGACCCGCTCCGCATGCCGCATGATCGAGGTGATCGTGAGCGGCGCCTGCATCATCAGGCCCTGCATGGCGCGCTATTTCATCGTCGGCATCGTGAACTCGGCGCCAGTCGATCCGCTCGGCCAGCGAGCAGTGACGGTCTTGAGGCGCGTATAGAATCGCACCCCGTCCGGCCCGTGGATGTGCAGCGGACCGAACAGCGAACGCTTCCAGCCGCCGAAGCTGTGGAATGCCATGGGCACCGGAATCGGCACGTTGATGCCCACCATGCCCGCGGACACGCGGCGCGTGAACTCGCGCGCCGCGCCGCCGTCGCGCGTGAAAATGGCCGTGCCATTGCCGAACTCGTGGCCCGCGATCAGTTCGATGGCCGCGTCGAGATCCGGCACCCGGACAATGACCAGTACCGGGCCGAAGATTTCCTCGCGGTAGATGCGCATTGCCGGCGTCACCTGGTCGAACAGGACTGGGCCCATGAAAAAACCGCGCTCGTGGCCCGCGACGGTCAGCGCCCGACCATCGACGACGAGCGTCGCGCCTTCGGCAATGCCCGTTTCGACGTAGCCCAGCACGCGTTCGCGGTGCTCACGCGTGACGAGCGGCCCCATGTCGGCGCCGTCGGTTGTGCCTGGCAGCACCTTGATGGCCGCGAGCTCCGGCTTCAGCGCTTCGACCAGCCGGTCGCCGGCGCTGCCGACCGCGACCGCGACCGATATGGCCATGCAGCGCTCGCCGGCCGAGCCGTACGCGGCTCCCGCGAGCGCATGCGCAACGGTTGCCGCATCGGCATCGGGCATGACCACCATGTGATTCTTCGCGCCGCCGAGCGCCTGCACGCGCTTGCCGTGGGCGGATCCCGTGCGAAAGACGTGCTCGGCGACCGGCGTCGATCCGACGAAACTGATCGCATCCACACCCGGATCGCTCAGCAGCGTGTCCACGGCCTCGCGGTCGCCGTTCACGATATTCAGCACGCCGGAAGGCACGCCGGCTTCGGTCAGCAGTTCCGCGAGGCGCATGCCGCAGCCCGGGTCCTTCTCGGAGGGCTTCAGCACGAAGGTATTGCCGCAGGCGATCGCAACCGGGAACATCCAGAGCGGGACCATCGCCGGGAAATTGAACGGCGTAATGCCGGCGCAGACGCCGACCGGCTGGCGCAGCGACCAGCTGTCGATGTCGCGGCCGACGGCATCGCTGTATTCGCCTTTCAGCAGTTGCGGTATGCCGCAGGCGAACTCGACGATCTCGAGGCCGCGGGTGACTTCGCCGCGCGCATCGGGCAGCACCTTGCCGTGCTCGCGCGTGATGATGCCCGCGAGCTCGTCGGAATGCTGTTCGATCAGCTCGCGGAAACGGAACATCACGCGCGCGCGCCGCAGTGCGGGCGTCTCCGACCACTCGGGCAAAGCACCGCGCGCTGCCGCGATCGCCGCGCGGGTCTCGTCGGCGGAGGCGAGCGCGACTTCGGTCGTGGCGACGCCGAGCGTGGGGTTATAGACGGGGGCGGTGCGGCCGGAGCGGCCCGCCACGCGCTGTCCGCCGATGTAATGGCCCAGTTGCTCGAATTTTGCGGTCATGGTCCTGGTCCGGGAACGACGTGCCAATTGTGGCGCGATTGGTCGCGACTGTCACATGCGGCTCATATACC
Source organism: Steroidobacteraceae bacterium (assembly GCA_035513555.1). Classification (GTDB taxonomy): domain Bacteria; phylum Pseudomonadota; class Gammaproteobacteria; order Steroidobacterales; family Steroidobacteraceae; genus SCUD01. Next base: position 15,299 of record DATKBY010000018.1, read on the forward strand.
ATCGTCCGTCGGATGTTTCACTGCGCCGCATTGCTGGCCATCATCGTCGTCGTTGCCGGATGCGCCGAGGTCGGCGGGAAATGGACGCCGGTTTCGGGCGGGTCCGGCAGCGCTTTGAATACGGTCGTAGCGACGGCCGAGACCGTGCCGGTCGCGAGCCAGGGCGATGCTGCCGACGACCCTGCGATCTGGGTCGATGGGCGGAATCCGTCTCGCAGCCTCATCATCGGCACCGACAAGCGGCTTGGCCTTAATTTGTACGATCTGGAAGGACGTCTTTTGCAGTCGTTGGCGGATGGGCAGCTCAACAACGTGGATCTGCGCGATGGTTTCATCCTGGAAGGGCAGCGAGCGGTGCTGGTGGCCGCAACCAATCGAAGCGACCGGACGATTTTACTTTATGTGCTTGACCCGCTTGCGCAGCGGCTGATACGCATCGAGGATGCAATAGTGACCGGGTTCGATGAGCCCTACGGCCTGTGCATGTACGCGAGCCCGGCGGGCGAGCACTTCGTATTCGCCAGCGATGCCGGCAGCGGCAGGTTTCGGCAGTGGCGGCTGCGTGCGGTCGGCGGGCGCATCATCGCTGAGCGCGTTCGCGAGTTTATTGTCGGCACCCAGGCGGAAGGTTGCGTGGCGGACGACGAACTGGAGCAGTTGTATGTCGCCGAGGAGGACCGCGCCCTCTGGAAATATTCTGCAGCCCCTGCCGGCGGCCGGCGGCGCATCGCTGTAGATCGAGTCAACGGTAGCAACGGGCTCGTTGCCGACATCGAAGGCGTCGCGCTCTGGCGCGGCCGCAATGGGCGCGGCTACATCGTCGTGTCGAACCAGGGAGCGAACAACTACGCCGTGTACCGCCGCGAAGATGGCAACGCCTTCGTTGGCCTGTTTGAAGTGGCAACCGATGCAGCGCGCGGTATCGACGGAACCTCCGAGACTGACGGACTGGACGTGACCAGTGCAGCGGTCGGACCGGCCTATCCGGACGGTCTGCTGGTCGTACAAGATGGCCGCAACGAGCCCGCCGGTCAACGCCAGAATTTCAAGCTTGTTTCCTGGCGTGCGGTAGCAGCGGCGCTCCGCCTCGCCGCCCAGGACTGAGGGCCAATGCGGCTACCACCCCAGATGCACAAGGCCCGCAGGCAGCGGGTCCGGCGGCGCGCCGCCGATCTCGAGGAGCGACGGCCCTTCGAGCGCATGCCCCTCTGGCTGCGCGCCCTCTCGTCGCTGCCGCTGCCGGTCTGGTACGGCGTAGGGCGGTTCTTCGCCTGGTTCGCCGAGCGCGTGCTGCGCCACCGTCGCGCGATCATCGACATGCAACTCAGGGCCTGTTTCCCGGACCGCGACGTTGCCTGGGTCCGGGATACCCGACGCGCCTTTTACCGCAGCTTCGCGCAAGTGTCGGTCGAGATCATCAAGGCGGCGACGATTTCGCCCGATGAGATCGATCGCCGGGTCACATTCGAAGGCGCGGAGACCGCGCGTGCCGCGCTCGACGCCGGGCAATCGATCATCGTCGTGACCTCGCACAACTGCAATTGGGAATGGACGCTGCTCAAGCTGTCGGCTGGCATCGGTCATCCGGTGCACGCCGCCTACAAGCCGTTGAAGGGACGCTTCGGCGATCGCCTGATGCTGACCATTCGCTCGCGCTTCGGCGCCGAGATGATCACGGCCAGGCGCCTGCTGATGCGTGTGCTGCGCCATCGCGGCCCGGCCCGCATCGTCGCGATCGTCGCGGACCAGGCCCCGACCTCGTCGGCTGTCCGTTACTTCACGCAGTTCATGGGCCTGGATACGGCGTTCTTCATCGGGCCGGAAGCCATTGCGCGCGCCGGCCGGCTGCCGGTCTGGTATCTGGCGATGCGCCGCGAGGCGCGCGGCCGTTACCGCGTCGACTTCGTGCCGCTGGCCGCTGCCGGCGAAGAGCTCGCACCCGGGGCGCTGATCGAGCGCTACGCGGCGGTCGTCGAATCCCTCACACGCGAATCTCCGCCCGACTGGCTGTGGAATTACCGGCGCTGGAAAGTGCAGCGCGATGCCGAGGGCAATCCGCAAATCATCAAGTCGGGAATCATTGGCAGCACGAAGTGAAGTCGGGATTATAGTAAATACAGTCGCTTAGCTTGCTTTCCTCAAAATTTCTGACAGAATGCTGCGCAACTAACGACACGACCGGACGCCAGGATCCGTTAACTGGTTCCTACGGCGGGACTAGGCAGGGGGCGAGACTGCCTGCCAAAGCAGGGGGATTCCATCGGGGTGCCGACGGTGCAAGGTGATTCGCTACCGGATTACACGGCTTCCGACATCCTGTCGTCGAAGCTGTGGCAGCCGCGGACGGACCGTCCGCCGCTCGGAATCGATCTGGCGTGCACCAAGGTCGCAGTCGACCTGCAGAACATCACCGCCGGCAACGCCGATGCGGTGATCCGGCAGAGCCTCGAGATCCTGCGCGAGGCGATCGCCACCGATGCCGTTTTCCTCGTGCTGCTCGACGGCCATGGCGAGCGCATCGATTCCATCGCGACCGCGAAGGGCCCGTTCGCGCAATGCCGCCCGGAGATCCTGAAGGGCGAGGCGCTCGACGCGCTGCCCTGGGTGCGCTCACGGCTCGAGCATGTGCGCATTCTCGAGATCCGGGACACCGTCAAGGTGCGTCCCGAACAGGCTGCCGATGCCGAACGGCTCGCGGGCCTCGATATACGGTCTATGCTTCTGATCGCGTTCGCCGTGCAGGGCACGGTGCGCGGATTCCTCGCGTTCGCGTCGTCCTCGCCGCGCGACGGCTGGGACGTCAACCTGCACCTGCTGCTGAAGCTCGTCGGCACGAGCCTCGCCTGCGGCCTCGAGAAAGTCTCTCTGGCCGACCGGCTCGCCGACATGCAGGAGCGCCAGGAAATGGCGCTGCCCTGCGCGAATGACGGGCTGTGGGACTACGACGCGCAGACGAACAGCACCTGGTTCTCGCCGCGCTGGAAAAACATGCTCGGATTCGCCGACGGCGACGTGATCACGTCGCCCGACTGGCACCGCATGGTGCATCCGGAGGACCTCGCGCGCGTGTCGGCCGCGATGCGCGACCACATCGCCGGCAAGCTGCCGATGTTCGAGAGCGTGCACCGCCTGAAGCACACGGACGGCGAATGGCGCTGGGTGATCGGCCGCGCCTGCGCCCGCGTCGACGACCAGGGGAGACTTCGCCGGCTGATCGGCGTCGAACTCGACATCACCGAGCGCAAGCTCTACGAGGAGGCGCTGTTCCGCGAGAAGGAAAGCGCGCAGATCACGCTGCAGTCGATCGGCGACGGGGTGATCACCTGCGACGCGCACGGCCGCGTCGAGTACCTGAATCCGGTGGCGGAGGAACTGACGGGCTGGCGGCTGGAGGACAGCCTCGGCCGCACGATCGACGAGATCTTCCGCTCCTTCCACGAGGAAACCTGCGAGCCGCTCGAGAATCCGCTCGCGGTCGCCGTGCGCCGCATCCGTTCGATCAAGTCGGTCCGCCCGATGCTGCTGATCCGCAAGGACGGCAACGAGCTCTATATCGAAAGCACCGCCTCGCCGATCCGCGACGGCAGCGGCACGGTCACGGGCGGCGTGCTGGTGTTCCACGACGTGTCGGAGTCACGCGAGCTGAACCGCAGGCTCTCGTACCACGCGAGCCATGACGTGCTGACCGGGCTGGTCAACCGCCGCGAGTTCGAGACCCGTCTCGAGCGCGCGCTCAAGAGCGCGAAGGCGCGCGAGACGTCCTACGCGCTCTGCTATATCGACCTCGACCAGTTCAAGATCGTCAACGACACCTGCGGCCACAGCGCAGGCGATGCGCTGCTTGGCCAGGTCGGCGCGTTGCTGAAATCAAAAGTGCGCTGGCGCGACACGCTGTCGCGCCTCGGCGGCGACGAGTTCGGCGTGCTGCTCGAGAGCTGCTCGCTGGAAGAGGCGCTACGCACGGCCGAGAGCCTGCGCGAGGCGATCCGGAACTTCCGCTATACCTGGGAGGACCGCACGTTCCGCCTCGGCGCCTCGATCGGCGTCGTGCCGATCACCGCCGAGAACGAGGACGTTGCCTCCGTGCTGTCCGCCGCCGATTCGGCCTGCGGCGCGGCGAAAGAGTCGGGCCGGAACCGCGTGCATTGCTTCGAGGAAAATGACATCGACCTGATGCGTCGCCGGCGCGAGATGCAGTGGGCGGCCCGCATCAACAATGCCCTGGAAGAATCGCGCTTCGAACTGTTCCGGATGACGATCCTGCCGTTGCAGGTGGAAGACAGCGGCGAGCACTTCGAGCTGCTGCTCCGGATGCGCGACGAGACCGGCAAGATCGTTGCGCCCGACCAGTTCATCGCCGCGGCGGAGCGCTATGGCATCACGCCGTCGATCGACCGCTGGGTCATCGACAGCGCTTTCCGCTGGCTGGTGTCGGAAGCGGATGAGCGGCGCCGGCTCACGATGTGTTCGATCAACCTGTCGGGGCAGAGCCTCGGTGACGACAAGTTCCTGCCCTACGTGATCGAACAGTTCCACCGAAGCGGCATCGACGGCAGCAAGATCTGCTTCGAGATCACGGAGACTGCGGCGATCGCCAATTTCTCGCAGGCGAGCCGCTTCATCCAGGCGTTGAAGGAGCTCGGCTGCAAGTTCGCGCTGGACGACTTCGGCACTGGCCTGTCGTCATTCGGCTACCTGAAGCACTTCCCGGTGGATTTCCTGAAGATCGACGGCAGCTTCGTCAAAGGCGTGCTGCACGACCCGATCGACCGCGAGATGGTCCGCTCGATCAACGAGATCGGCCACCTGACCGGCAAGCAGACCATCGCCGAGTGGGCGGAGAACGCCGAGATCATCGAAGTGCTGCGCGGCCTCGGCGTCGATTACGCCCAGGGCTACGGCGTGTCGCTGCCGCAG
>DATKBY010000019.1:0-2136 GCA_035513555.1 Steroidobacteraceae bacterium
GCGCTGGTCGCGACCGAGGTTGCCTCACGTGGCCTCGACATCCGCGAGCTGCCGCAGGTCGTGAACTACGACATGCCGCATGTGCCGGAGGATTACGTGCATCGCATCGGCCGCACCGCGCGTGCCGGCAACGACGGCCACGCCGTGTCGCTGGTCTCCCAGGACGAAGCGTCGTTGCTGCGGGACATCGAGCGGATGATGCGCCAGGCCGTGCCGTTCTCGCCGACGCCCGAGTTCGTGCGCCAGACCCATGCCCCGCTGCCGGCACGTCCGGCCAGGCCGCAGCAGCCTGCGCGTTCGAGCCATGCGGCACCCGCGCGCCGCGGCCAGACGCGCCGCTTCCGCCCGCGCCGCGCGGGCTAGGCGTCACGGAAGCAGCGAGTCGAGTACCAGGCGGATCATTCTGTCGACGCCGGTTTCGCGCTGTTCCGCATCCATGTGCGTGTCGTCGGCCAGGTGGTCGCTGACGGTCATCACGGAGAGCGCTTCTGCGCCGAACTCAGCGGCAATGCCATAGAGGCCCGCGGTCTCCATGTCGAGTGCAAGGAAGCCAAACCGCTGCAGCAGGTCCAGCAGGTCCTGGCGCGGGTGATAGAAGAAATCGCTCGTGAACACACGGCCGACGCGGATCGCGGGTCCATCCTGCAGCGCCATGGTCGCCACGCGCGACAGCAACGGCCAGCTCGCGGTCGCCGCAAAATCGAAGCCGCCGAAACGCAGCCGGTTGACCGACGAGTCGGTCGACGCGCCGAGCGCCAGCACCAGATCGCCGAGCCTCACATCTCCGGCGATCGCACCGCAGGTACCGACTCGCACCACGTAATGCACGCCATGATCGCGTATCAGTTCCGTGGCATAGAGCATCGACGACGGGATCCCGATGCCGGAGCCCATTACCGAGACGGGCATGCCTTTCCATTCGCCCGTGAACCCCAGCATGTTGCGAACGCTCGTGACCTCGACCGCACGCGCCAGCAGGGTCTTGGCGATATGCCGCGCCCGCAGCGGATCGCCGGGCAGCAGCACAAGCTTTGCGAAGGCGCCCGGCGGGGCATCGATGTGCGGCGTGCTCATGCGAGGCGTTCGACCAGCCGCGGCAGCGTCGGCGCGGCGTCGCCCAGCGTAAAGGCGCGGGCGACGGCCTCCGCGGCTCGCTCGGCGGCGTCATCAGTCGCCGCATGAACCCGCGCGACCGATTCCCCGCGCCTTATCCGCGCACCGAGCGGTACCAGGCGATCGAGCCCGACGGCGTGGTCTATCGCCTGGTCCGGAGCGGTACGGCCGCCCCCGAGCGCAACGACGACGAACCCCAGCGCGCGCGTGTCGATCGCCATGACATGACCATCGCGCACCGAAGGCACGTCCCGCACGATTAAAGCATGCGTGAGAAGTGCGTCGAGCCTCTCGAGCAGATCCGGGGGTCCGCCGAGGCTCGCAACCATGCGCGCAAACCGCTCTGCCGCGGCGCCGTTCGCCAGCGACCGACGAAGCACGGCGCGGGCGTCGTCCGCCTTCGCAGCGAGCCCGCCGAGCACCATGACCTCGGCGCCGAGTGTGAGAGTCACTTCCAGCAGCCGCGCGTCGCAGAGTTCGCCCTGAAGGATGCCGATCGCCTCGCGCAATTCGAGAGCATTACCTGCCGAACGCGCAAGCGGTTCGGACATGTCGGTCAGGAATGCGGCGACGGGCAGTCCCGCTTCCGCCGCGGTCGAGACGATCGCACGCGCGAGCTCACGTCCGCGCGCCGAATCGGAGAGCACCGCGCCGCAGCCCGTCTTGACGTCGAGTGCGAGCGCATCGAGCCCGCCGCAAAGTTTCTTCGACAGGATCGACGCGACGATCAGCGGGATGCAATCGACGGTCGCGGTGACATCGCGGATCGCGTACAGGCGCCGGTCCGCAGGCGCAATGCGGTCGCCTGCGCCGACGATCGCGACGCCGGCATCTTTCAAAGCCTGGCGCATGCGCTCCGGCGCTGGCCGCGACTGATATCCCGGAATCGATTCGAGCTTGTCGATCGTCCCGCCGGTATGGGCGAGTCCCCGGCCCGCGATCATCGGCACCCAGGCGCCGCATGCGGCGAGCATGGGTCCCAGCACCAATGACACGAGATCGCCGACGCCGCCAGTCGAGTGC
>DATKBY010000020.1:0-11254 GCA_035513555.1 Steroidobacteraceae bacterium
CGGCTCGAGTACAAACACGCGCAGAGCCCGCTGTCGCATCGCAGCTCCGTGAGCCGCGACGACTGGGACTGCAGGAAACGCCAGCGCTCGACGCGCGGGCTCGTCTTCTACAAGTTCAACAACCTGCAGGACGAATCGCCCGAGCGCTCGACCAACCTGCTGCGCTACTGGGAAAAGATCGACCGGGGCACCGTCGGCGAGACGCTTCTGCAGTTCGCCTGCAGCATCAAGCCGATGCAACCGCTCATCCAGCCGGAACCCGCCGCCAGGCCATAGGTTCTAGCGCGTACCACCTGTCTCAGGCCCATTCGGTCAGGCCCTCGCGCTCGTACAGCACCTTGAACGAGGGCCGGGCCTTCATGCGGGCGACATAGCCGGCGATCCCCGGCCACTCCGTCGCGGGCTTCGGCATGTTGCGCGACCAGCGCATCAGCATCGTCGCCAGAAAATCGGCGGCGCTGACGCGATCGCCGACGAGATAGGGCCCGCCGGCCGCGAGCTGCGCCTCGACGCGGCTCCAGCCGGATTCGATGCGGCCGCGTGCCGTCGTCTTGACCGATTCCGTCGCCGCCGCGCCCGCCTGCTGGTCCGGATAGAACCAGTCGCGGAAGGCGGACTGCAGCGTGTTCGACAGATGGAACAGCCAGGTCGTGTACAGGCCGCGCTGCGGGCTGCCGATCGGCGGCGCGAATCCCGACTGCGGGTGGCGCTCCGCGAGCAGCATCAGCAGCGCCGCGCTTTCATACAGCGGTTTGCCTTCGACCATCAGCGTCGGGACGAGACCGTTCGGATTGAGTGCGAGGTATTCGGGCTTGCGATGATCGCCGGCCTCGATATCCAGCTTCTTCAGCTCATGCGGTTCGCCGAGCTCGATCAGCATCCAGTGCACGCACAGGCTGGCAGCGCCCGGCGACCAGTAGAGGGTGTACATGGACTCGAATCCTCCCTATCTTGTCTCCATGGTGACAGGAACCTGCCTGTGCGGTTCAGTCCGATACGAGGTCTCCGGCCCGTTCGACATGATGGCGCATTGTCATTGCTCGATGTGCCGAAAGCATCACGGAGCGATGTTCTCGACCTTCGTCGCCGCCCCGCTCGCCGGATTCCGTTATACCGCCGGCGAGGAACTGATTGAGGTGTTCCAGTCATCGGAGCAGGGCCGGCGGCCATTCTGCAGCCGCTGCGGCTCGGTCACGCCGACGGTCATGAAGGACTTGGGCCTCGTGCTGTTGCCCGCCGGCAACTTGCAGGACGTTCCGGGTGCCCGGCCGCAAATGCACATGTTCGCCGCCTCGCGCGCGAGCTGGTTCCCGATCACCGACGCGCTGCCGCAACACGCGGGCTTCCCCCCGCAGTTCGGCGGCGGCGACGGCATCGCACGACCCGTTCCGCCGGCGCTGCCCGGCATCACCCAGGGCAGCTGCCTCTGCGGCGCCGTCGCCTGGGAATTCACGGGTCAGCCCGAACGCGTGCAGAACTGCCATTGCTCGCGCTGCCGCCGCGCACGCAGCGCCGCGCATGCAACCAATGCTTTCTACAAAACGGAGCAGCTCGCCTGGGTTCGCGGCCAGGACGATATCCTGAGCTTCTCGCTGCCGGATGCGAAATATTTCGGCCAGGACTTCTGCCGCCATTGCGGCAGCCCGGTACCGCGCGTCGTGCAGGCCACCGGACGCGTGGTTGCGCCCTGCGGCGGATTCGACACCGCGCTGTCGATGCTGCCACTCGGCCACATCTTCGCGACCAGCAAGGCCGACTGGTACGAGATCACGGACGCCTTGCCGCAGTGGGAGGCCTATCCTGCGCGCAGCTAGCGCGGCACTGCTGCTGCTGCTCCTGTCCGCCTGCGGCACGCAGAGCGCGCCGGAAGAGGAGATCCGGGCGCTCGTGGATCTCGCGGAGTCGGCAGCCGAGGAACGGGATTCGTCTGCGCTGCGCGCGCTTGTCGCCGACGATTACGCCGACCTGCAGGGACGGAGCGCCGCCGACGTGCGGAACTATCTCCATGGCTATCTGATCGCTCATCCGTCCATCCGGCTCATCACGCGCATCGACTCGATCCAGCTCGAAGGCAACGAGCTTGCGCGCGTCGCGGTCACGGTCGGCATGCTCGGCCGCCAGGCCGGAGCCGATGCGGACTGGGAACTGGCGGGCGACATCTACCGGCTGGATGTCCGGCTTGCGCGCGACGACGACGGCGACTGGCGCGTGATTCGCGCCGGCGCGCGGGCCCGGAACTAGCGCGATTCCTCTTCGTCGAGCGCGTTCCAGCGCTCGCGGAATGCGCGCACCGCTTCGTCGCGCACGCCGGCGTGGCGCCGCGACAGCAGCAGCGACGACGGCGGACAGACGCGCGCGCGGATCACGCCGAGATCGGCCGCGGCATCGAACAGGCTGGGATACCAGCGCTCCCATTCCGGCAGGATCGATTCGACGACCTCACGCAGACTCATCGCTCGCCGCATCCATCGGCGCCGCATCCGTCGCAGGCGGCGGCGCATTGGAATTCCACATGTCGCGGTGGATCAGCCAGCTGCCGTCCACCTTCTTCCACAATTCGACGAACTTGCCGCTCGCCGGCTTGCCGTCGCCTGGCCCGCCGATGCGGAACATGCCCTGGCGCCAGGCATGGTCGCCGAACACGAAAGTCTCGATGGTCGCGAGCTCGACCGCGGGCGCGCCCGCCGGGTTGGTCCGCGCGAAAAATTCCTCGACCGCGGCGCGGCCGGAGACCGGTTCCTGGTCCGGCGGCAGCAGCACGGCGTCCTCCGTATAAAAGGTAGCGACGCCCGCTGCGTCGTGCGCGGCAAAGCGCTCGGCCGCGGCGTCGGCAGTCGCCTGCGGGAAGGGTTCGGGCGCGGGACTGCGCGCGCAGGCGCCCGCGACCAGCGCGATGGCGGCGATCCAGACTCCGGTGTGCGCGCGGCTCATGGCCCGATGATACGACCGAATTACCGCCGCCGCGCCAGTGTCAGACCGTCGCCCAGCGGCAACAGCGACAGGTCGATCCGCGGGTCCGCATGCAGGACGTCGTTGAATTCGCGGAGCGCCACGGTGTCCGCGTCGCGATAGACGGGATTCGCGACCTTGCCGCTCCACAGCGTGTTGTCCACCACGATCAGGCCGCCCGGCCGCACCAGCTCGATCAGCCGCTCGTAATAAGAAAGGTATCCGGTCTTGTCGGCGTCGATGAAGGCGAAATCGTACTGGCCCGCCTCGCCCGCGGCGAGCCGCGCATCGAGCGTCTCTTTCGCCGGCGCAATCACGAGCTCGATGCGGTCCGCGACGCCTGCCGCCTGCCAATGGCGCCGCGCGATGCCCGCGTATTCCTCGCTGATGTCGCAGGCCAGCAGCCGCCCCTCGGGCGGCATCGCGAGCAAGACGGCCAGGCTCGAGTAGCCCGTGAACACGCCGATCTCGATCGCGCGGCGCGCACCCAGCAGGCGCACAAGCATCTGCATGAACTGCCCCTGCTCCGGCGCGATCTGCATGTTGACCTGCGGATGCGACGCGGTCTCCGCGCGCAGGCGGGCCAGCGATTCCGGCTCGCGCAGCGAATGCCCGAGCAGGTAGTCGTACAGCCGGTCGTTGAGCGACAGCGTGCGGTTCGACATGCCGGCGCCCGCGTCAGTACCCGCGCCGAACGTCCACTTCCGACAGCAGCTTGCCGCCTTCGGCATAGCGGCGCAGATTCTCGCGCGCCAGCAGCCAGCGCGGGACATCGTTGCCCTCGAGGCCGGCGGCCACGTGCGGCGTGATGAGCACGTTCGGCGCGCGCCAGAGGGCGTGATCGGGCGGCAACGGCTCCGGATCTGTGACGTCGAGGCCTGCTCCGCCGAGCCGCCCGTCACGGAGCGCGGCGACCAGGTCGTCCGTCACGACGGTTCCGCCGCGACCGACGTTGATGAACAGCGCCCCGCGCTTTGCGGCATCGAAGAACTCGCGGTCGAACAGGCCCTTCGTTTCCGTCGTCAGCGGCAGCGTGTTGACGATGACATCCGCGCGCGCGGCGAATGGCAGCAGCTTGTCCGGCAGGCCGACCTCCGCGACGTATTGCGGTCCCTGGGTGCCGGAGTTGCGGATCGCGATCACGGTCATGCCGAGCGCGTGCGCGCGCCGCGCGGTCTCGACGCCGATGCCGCCGAGTCCGACGACCAGCATCGTGCGGCCCTTCACTTCCCACAGGCGGCTCTCGGGAACGGCCTCGTCGGCCCACTCGCCCCTCGCCTGCGCCGGCACGTAGGTCGCGAAACCCCGCGTGAGACCGAACATGAATGCGAGAACGTGCTCGGCCATGACGGAGCCGGCCACTTTCTGCATGTTGGTGAGCACGATGCCGCGCTCCATCACGGCGGGAATCGCGACGCAGCGTTCGACGCCGGCGTACATGCGCTGCACCCAGCGGATGCGCGGCCCCGCCTGGATGACCTCGGCGACGCACTCGCCGATCACCGCATCGGCGTCCACCGCCTCGCGCACGGCGGCGGCGCGATCCGCAGGAGCAACGAGCGTCACGCCGGGCGCCGCCTCTTGCATCCACGCGAGGCGCTCGGCGTCGGCGCCCATCACCAGCACCTTGCGTGGCGCGGTCCAGCCCGGCCGGTCCCGCAGAGCCGTATTCGATTCCTTCAGGTCGAGTTCGACGATCAGGCGGGCGACCGGATCGGCATCGTCCGCAAGGGCCTGGGGGGCCGCGAACAGCCAGACGGCGGCCGCGGCCAGGGTGAGTGCGTGCAGCGGGGTTTTCATCCGGCAACCATACCGCAGCGGCCGGCATCTGTTCTGAGTTCCGCCGCCTCACGGCGAAGTCACGTCAGGCCGGCAAGTCCCGACAGGGCCGCCTTGAACGCCGGCGCAGCCTCGGCGTCGTGACGGTGATTACGCAGCACCCATCGGCCGGCAACCAGGACGTCGCGCCACAGTCGGCCTGGACTCGAGAAAACCAGCGCATCGAGCAGCTGCCCGTCGGGCACGCCGAGAAGCGATTCATCTTCGGTGTCGACCACCAGCAGGTCGGCTCGCGCGCCCACCTGCAGCCCCCAGCGCTCCTGGCCCGCCGCCGCAGCGCCGCCAGCCAGGCAGCCATTGAACAGCCGTTCTGCGCTGGCGGGCATTCCCAGTTCCGGCGCAGCGGCGATGTTGCGTCGCCGATGCAGCAGGCGCTGTCCGTACTCGAGCAGCCGGAGTTCCTCGCGCCAGTCGCGCGTCACATGACTGTCGGAGCCGATCGACCATGCGGCCCCGGCAGAGAGCCATCGCGGCAAGTCGCACAGCCCGTCGCCCAGGTTGGCTTCCGTACTGGGGCAGATCACGATGCCGGCACCGCTTTTCGCGACCGACGCAATCTCATGCGGCAGCGCGTGCGTGGCGTGAACGAGCTGCCAGCGCGCATCCAGCGCGACATGCCGCGCCAGCCACTCGATCGGGCGCGCGCCGGTTGCCGCGACGCAGTCGTCCACTTCGCCGGTCTGCTCGGCGATATGCAGGTGAACCGGACCGTCATCGCCATCGCAGCGTGCGAGCAGACCGGAGATCGCCTCCGGCGACGCGGCACGCAGCGAATGGATCGCCACGCCTGCGCTGACCAGCGGCGCCTTCATCGCGCGCACGCCGTCACGCAGGCGGATCACGTCATCCGGCGTCGTCGCGAAGCGCCGCTGGTCGTCGCGCAGCGCCGGCTGCCGGAAACCCGCGCGTTCGTACAGAACCGGCAGCATCGTCAGACCGATGCCGGCCGTGGCGGCCGCACGGACCAGCGCACCCGTCATTGCGAGCGCATCGTCGTCGCGTGAGGCGTCGGCGGCGTGCTGCAGATAGTGGAACTCGCACATCTGCGTGTAACCGCCGCGCAGCAGCTCAACGTAGAGCTGCGTTGCCACCGCTTCGAGCTGTTGCGGCGTGATCTGCGATGCGACGCGGTACATGCGGTCGCGCCAGCTCCAGAAATCGTCGCTGCCGGAGTCGCGCCGTTCCGTAAGACCCGCGAATGCGCGCTGAAAGGCATGGCCGTGAGCATTCACCATGCCGGGCAAGGCCGGACCGGCGAGCGCGGCCACGCCTTCCGGCCGCTCTGTATCCGGCTCCACGGCGGACCAGCGGCCGCCCGCGTTCGCCGTCAGCAGAACCGACGCGCGCCAGCGCCCGTCCACCCAGGCACTGGGCGCCCACCAGCGCAGCGGAGATCCGGCGTCAATCACGCGGCCTCCAGGCGAGCATCGTTTCGATCAGTTCCCGCAGGACGGGGCGGACCGCTTCTGCGCGCTGCGGATCCCAGGCATGGGGAGCCGTCTCCTGCAGGTAACAGCTCCAGCACATCTCGAGCTGGATCGCATGCACCTTACGTTCCGGGTCGCCGTAATAGCGCGTGGTATGACCGCCCTTGAAACGGCCATCCACGACCTGGGTGAAGCGGCTCTGGCCGGCCAGCACCCGGGCCAGTGCGCTGCGCAGGCTTGACGCGCAACTGGCGCCATTCGCCGTTCCGAGATTCAGGTCGGGCAGCCGGCCATCGAACAGCCAGGGCAATTCGGACTTGATGCTGTGGCCATCGAACAGGACGGCATGACCATGCAGTTCCCGCAGGCGGTCGAGTTCCGCGCGCAGCGCCTCGTGATAAGGCCGCCAGTACCGCTCGATCCGACGCGCGACTTCCCCCGCATCCGGTGCCGAGTCGTCGCGATACAGCGGATCGCCCGTGAAGAATCGTGTCGGGCAGAGCTCGGTGTTGTTCATGCCCGGGTACATCGGCGTGTTCTCGCTCGGGCGATTCAGATCGATCAGATAGCGGTTGAAGCGCGGCACGATCAGCGAGGCGCCGAGCTCGCGCACGAAGTCGTAGAGCCTGTCCAGATGCCAGTCGGTGTCCTCCACGCCAATGGCGCGCTCGACATAGCGCCATCGCTGATCGTCGGGCAGTTCGGTTCCCACATGCGGCAGGCTCACGAACAGCGGTGAATTGCCGCGGTGCAGCGCGTAGATCATCATCGACGGCCATTGTAGACAAGGCCCTGAAGTTCCGGATGGCAACCGTCGTTTCCTTCAACGCCGTCTCGTTCGGCTACCCCGGTGGCGCGCCGATCCTGAGCGGCTTTAACCTGGACGTCGTGGCGGGCGAAGTGCTCGTCCTCGTGGGGCGCAGCGGCGCCGGCAAGAGCACCATTCTCAAACTCGCCAACCGCCTGCTGCTGCCGTCCGCAGGCGTGGTCACGGTCGAAGGACGCGACACGCGCGACTGGGACGGCATCCGCCTGCGGCGGCACATCGGCTACGTGCTGCAGGAGGTCGGCCTGTTTCCGCACATGACGGTCGAGGCCAACGTCGGCCTCGTCCCGAAACTCGAGCGCTGGCCGGTGGATCGCAGGCGCGAGCGGACCCGCCGGCTGCTCGACCTGGTCGGGCTGCCGGCATCCCGATACGCCACCCGCCGTCCCGAGGAACTGTCGGGCGGCGAACGCCAGCGGGTCGGCGTCGCACGCGCGCTCGCGATTGATCCGCCGATGCTGCTGATGGACGAGCCGTTCGGCGCGCTCGATCCGGTGACGCGGCACGAACTGCGGGTCGAGTTCACGCGGATTCAGCAGGCGCTCGGCACGACGGTCATCCTCGTCACACACGACATGGCCGAGGCGCTCGCGCTCGCGCATCGCATCGGCGTGCTGGACGACGGCGCGCTCATCGTGTGCGACACGCCGCGCCGCGTCCGGGCGTCGCAGGATCCGCGCGTCCGGCGGCTGCTCGACACGCTCGTCACGATTCCCGATGAGGCGGTCGCGCCATGACGGCCCTGCTGGAATTCTGGAGCGCGCACGCCGCGGAACTCTGGAGCCTCGTCGAGCGGCATCTCTTTCTCGTGGTCGTTTCCACCGGCGTGGCCGTGCTCCTGGGCGTGCCCGCAGGCGTCCTCGCCGCGCGCCGGCCGCGGCTCGGCCGCCCGCTGCTCGCGATCGCCAACACGGCGCAGACGATCCCGAGCCTGGCGCTGTTCGGATTCCTGCTGCCGCTGCCGTTCGTGGGCGGTGTGGGCCCGCGCACGGCGCTCGTCGCGCTCACGCTGTACGCGCTGCTTCCGGTCATCCGCACGACGGTCGCGGGCCTGAAGAGCCTTGATCGCGCCGTGCTGGACGCGGGCGTCGCGATGGGGATGACGTCGCGCCAGTTGCTGTGGATGGTCGAATTGCCGCTGGCGCTGCCGTCGATCGTCGCCGGAATCCGCGTCGCGGCGGTGATCGGCGTCGGCACCGCCACGATTGCCGCCGCGATCGGCGCGGGCGGCCTCGGCGAATACATCTTCCGCGGGTTGTCGATGGTGGACTCGACGATGATCCTCGCCGGGGCGGTGCCTGCGGCGGCGCTCGCGCTGCTCGTCGACGGCATGCTCGCGGGCATCGAGCGCGCGTTGAAGACCGGCCGCGGCCTCCGGCCGGCCGCGCTGGCGGCGGCCGCGATCGTGATCGCGCTGATCGCCATACTGGCGATGTCGGCACGGTCCGGCCCAGAAGGGGCGATCCGCGTGGGGTCCAAGAACTTCACCGAGCAGATTCTGCTGGGCGAGCTGCTCGCGCTCGCGCTCGAGTCCGAAGGTCTGCCCGTCGCCCGCAAGCTCAATCTCGGCGGCACCTTCATCTGCGATCGTGCGCTCCGCGCTGGCGACATCGACCTGTATGTCGAATACACCGGCACGGCCGTCAGCGCGATCTTTCACGAGACCGTACCGCGCGATCCGGCCGTGGCGGTTCGCGTGGCGCGCGAGCGGTACGCGGCAGAGGGGCTGACGCTGTTCGAGCCACTCGGCTTCAACAACAGCTTCGCGATCCTCGTGCGGGCGGACGATGCGCGACAGTTCGCGCTTCGATCGATCGGCGATCTGGCGCGCGTCGCGCCGCGCTGGCTGCCGGGATTCGGGTACGAGTTTCTGCAGCGCGCGGATGGCTACCCCGGCCTCGTGCAGGCGTACGGCCTCCGTTTCGGCCGCCCGCCGGCAGCGATGGATGTGTCGCTCATCTACAAGGCGCTCGCGGACCGGCGCGTGGACGTCATCGCCGGCGACGCCACCAGCGCGCTGATCGACGCACTCGATCTCGTGGCGCTCGAAGACACGCGCCGGTATTTTCCACCATACGACGCCGTGCCGGTCGCACGCACGACGGTCGTGCTCGAGCGGCCGGAGGTCCGTCGTGCCATGAAGCGGCTCGCCGGCCGCATTTCCGCCGCCGACATGCGCGCGATGAACCGCGCCGTGGACATTGATCGCGAAGACGCCCGGGTCGTGGCGCGGCGCTATTTCGAAGCCGATTGACCGGCGGAGGTCGGGACTCCGCACAAAGTAAGCGCAAAGCGCGCCCGGCCGTCCTCCCATTGCGCAGTCGCCTCGAATCCGGCGGCCCCGATTATTTCTACGATGTCGGCCGGCTGGTACTTGTACGAGCTTTCCGTCCAGATCGTCTCCGACGCCTGCAAGTCCAGCTTGATGCCGGCGCCGGGAATCCGCACGGTCTGCCGGCGCTTGCTGACGAGATGCATCTCGACGCGGGCGTCGCGGGCATTCCAGATCGCTCGATGCGCAAAGGATTCAAGATTGAAGTCGGCGCCCAGCTCGCTATTGATCCGGACCAGCAGGTTGAGATTGAACGCCCCGGTGACGCCCAGCGGATCGTCGTAGGCGAGCAACAGCTCGCGCTCGGGCTTGACGAGGTCGGCGCCGAGCAGCAGCGCGTCGCCGGGACGAAGGCAGGCGCGCATGTGACGCAGGAGCGCGTCCCGCGACGGCGGATCAAAATTGCCGATGTTCGAGCCGAGGAACAGCACGAGCGCCCGGCCGCGCGAAACTCCGCTGGAGGCGATCTCGAGCCCGGCTTCATATCTCGCTTCATGGCAGACAACGCGTGCGCCGCCCAGCCGGGCGATCGTGCGCGAGGCCGTATCGAGCGCCGCTGCCGAGATGTCGACCAGATCGATCTGCACCGGCGGCAGCTCGCGTGGCCGCGCCGACAGCAACGCCGCGAGTTTGCGGCCATCGCCCACGCCGAGCTCGATGATGCGATCGAGCGGCGACATGGCCGACCACACGCTCGGCGCATGTCTGGCCAGCAATCGAATCTCGGCGCCGGTGATGCGGTACCACGGCAGCTCGCAGATGGCGTCGAAGAGCGCCGAGCCGAGCGCGTCGTAGAGGTACCGTGACGGCAGCTGCCGCGGCGTCTGCGTCAGGTAATGGCGGACGTCCCTGGCAAACTCCGCGAGGGCGATGTCATCGCCGCCGACCGTTACGGACGTGACCGGTCGCTGTGTCATGAGGACACCGTTGTTCTGGCGCAGCGGAACGTGGCGTACACCCAGGGGTATCGCGGTCGGAACCAGTTCCGGAATGACGGGCGAAGCAGTTCGCTGGCGGTTGCGGGTGACGCGCCTTTCAGGACGAAATGCTCGCCGTCGAAAAAATCGGCCGAATACCTTGGGTAAGAAGGCAATGCTGAAAAACCGGGAAACGGCGCGAACACGCTCGCCGTCCAGGTCCAGCCGTTGCCGGCGAGATCGTCGACGCCCCAGGCGCTCCGACCCGCCGGATGGGATCCGGCGGGTTCCGGATCCCAGGAGCTGAAGTCGAACACGCCGCGCTCGGCCGTCGGCGGTTCGTTGCCCCAGGGGTATTGCCGGAAGTCAGCCGTATCGGAGCCGTAGGCGGCTCGCTGGTACTCGCCCTCGGTCGGCAGCCGGGCGCCGCGCCAGCGCGCAAAGGCGTTCGCTTCCGCCCAGCTCACGTACACCGGCCAGGAGAGCGGGAGCGGCATCGTTTCGAACATCCCGCGCCAGCGCCATTCGCCGTCTGCCCGCTCCCAGAACGGCGGATGCTGGATGCGCTCACCCTGGATCCATTCCCAGTCGTCAGCGCGCCACCAGCGCGCCTGCGCGTAGCCGCCCGCTTCGACGAACTCCAGATAAGCCGCATTGGTCGTGTCATGGCGCTCGACGGCGAATGCCGGCACGTCTTCCTCGAAGGCCGGCCGCTCGTTGTCCCACGCAAAGGGGACGCTGCCGGGCGCGATACCGAGCGTCGCCCGGCCCGCGGGAATCTCGATCCATTCCTGTGCCGGCGGCGCGCCTTCGGTCGCGGGCGCATAGCCCGGTGGCCGTCGCTTCCGCTCGAGCGGCAGCCGATGCCACATGTACCGCAGGGTTTCCTGATGCATGGGTTCGTGCTCGAGAATCGCGTACGCGGCTTCGGCGCGATCCAGCAACGGATGGCCGGGGCGCTCGA
>DATKBY010000021.1:0-11107 GCA_035513555.1 Steroidobacteraceae bacterium
ATGGCGGCGAAACCAAACTCTCGAACCTGGTGACGCTCTGCCGGTTCCATCACCGGCAGGTGCACGAGGGGAGAGTAATTGTGACCTGCCTCGACGATGGGGCAATCCGCTTCACCCGCCCCGATGCCACGACATTCGACAGCCCGATGCCGCGCCCGACCGGCTGGCGCGATCTGGTGGCGAAACATTCGATCCGGATCACCCCGCAGACTGCGATCACGGGCTGGACCGGCGAGACGCTCGACGTCGATCACGCAGTCGACTGGCTGCTGCGTCACGGCAATCGCGTGAAAAACGTCTCTGCGGAAACGCTCGTGCCTTAAATCGCCCGCAGGTACCACTCGTAGTCCCTGTCCGGGATCTCCGCGTGGATGCGGTCGCATTCCTCCCGACGGCAGGCCGCGTAGAGGTCGTGATAGCGCTGGCCAAGATACTTCGGCAGCACCTTGCCCGCGTCGAACGCGTCGAGCGCCGCTTCCCAGCGCACGGGTAGCTCAACTTTCTCGTCAATCACGGTGCCCGGCTGCACCATCGGGCCGGGATCGAGCTTGTGCGTGATGCCGTGGTGGATGCCGGCCAGGATCGCGGCCATCACCAGATACGGATTGCCATCGGCGCCGCCCGTACGATGCTCGACGCGCGTGTCCTCGAGCGCGGACAATGGTACGCGCAGCGAAACGCCCCGGTGATTGCGCCCCCAGTTCGGCGCGAGCGGCACGAACAGGCCCGGCCGGTAGCGGCGATAGGAGTTGGCGGTCGGCGCGAAAATCGCCATGGATTCCGCCATCGTCGCCGCGAGCCCACCGATGGCATGCCGGAGCGTATTCGAGATCGGCTGCGCCGGATCTTTGCTGGCGAACACGTTCCGTCCGGAATCGTCCATCAGGCTCACGTGCACGTGCAGGCTGCAGCCGGCGCAGTCCGCGAACGGCTTCGCCATGAAGCTCGCGCCGAAGCCGTGCTTCTTCGCGACGGCCTTGACCGCTCGCTTCAGGAGCACGGCATGGTCGGCCGCGAGCTCAGCATTCGCGACATGATGCAGGTTGATCTCGAACTGACCCGGCGAGAATTCCTTGAGCGTCGCGCCGACCGGTATGTTCTGCGCCTTGCAGACGGCGTAGAGCTCCGCGAGGAACGGATCGACGTCCTCGACATCTTCCATGGCGCCGTACTGCGGACCGGACTGCGGAAGCCGGGTGCCGGGAATGCGCCCGACCTTCGGCGCGGGCCGGTCACCGTCCGGGTCCAGCAGGTAGAACTCGAGTTCGGTTGCGGCGACTGCGGTGAGACCCATCTTCTGCAGCGGACGCGCGGCATGACGCAGCACCTGGCGCGGGTCGGCAAAGAACGGGTCGCCATCGGCGGTCGCCATCGACAGCAGCAGCTGCGCGGTCGGCACTTCGGCCCAGGGCACGGGCGCAAGCGAACCCGACACTGCCGTCGAGATCGCATCCGGATCGCCATCGCGGCCGCCGTTAGTGATGCGGTCGAAAGTCGCGCCCCTGGCATCGAGCAGCACCGTGGCGCCGCAGAAATTGAGGCCCGCGCCGAACGGTTTCGCGAACTCGTCGCGCCCGACGCGCTTGCCGCGCAGGATGCCCAGCATGTCCGGCTGCAACAGTTCGAGCAGCTGCGTCTCCGGATGCCGTTCCAGGAATTTCTGCAGCTCGTCCGCCCCGCGTTTTTTCTGCCTGGTCATGATCCCTTCCCCGATATGGCCCCTGCGGCGCGGGCGCTGCGCCATGCGATGGCGGCCTTTGCGCCGTCCTTCCGCAGGATTTCATTGAATTCGCGCGATTCGGCCGATTCCGACGTCTCGATCGTCACGTCCGTTTCGAGCGCCTGGGCGAGCGCTTCGCGCAATCCGGCGATATCGAGACTCCGGTTGATGGCCTGCTTGGTGAGCCTGACCGCGAGCGCGTCGTTCGACGCGATGCGCATGCCGAGCGCCAGCGCTTCTTCGAGCAGTTCGTCCGCCGGCACCACGCGGTTGACGAGGCCCATCGCGCGTATGTCCTCGGCGCTCACGCGGTCGTCGCCGGACAGCAGCAGATAACGCGCCTGCTTCGGGCCTGCGAGCCAGGGCAGCAGCATCGTGACGATCCCGCTGCCGAACCTGACCTCCGGCATGCCGAAGCGGCAGTCGTCGGAGGCGAGCGTCAGGTCGCAGGCGATCGCGAGTTCCATGGCGCTGCCAAGACAATAGCCGTGCGTCGCCGCAATCGTCACTTTCGGGCAATCCCAGAACCGCATGATGATGCGGAAGTCGTTCTCAAGCGCGCGGCGCACGTCGGCCGCGTCAGGTTTGCCGCCGCCGATGCCCATGTCCAGGTCGAACCCTGCGGAAAATGCGCGACCCGCTCCCGTCACGATGATGGCGCGCACGGCGTCGTCGGCCTCGGCCGCGTCCAGTGCGGCATCGAGCGCCTCGATCATCGGCCGATTGATCGCATTCAGCTTGTCGGGCCGGTTGAGCGTCAGCACGGCGAGACCGTCGCGATGTTCGGACAGGATCATGAGAGCCGGAACCACGCCGATTTGGTCTGCATGTAGGCCTTGTAGCTGTCGAGGCACTTGTCGCGTGCATTGCCGGACTGCTTGTAGCCGCCGAAGGGCTGCGTCATGTCGCCCTCGTCGAACGAGTTGACCCAGATGATGCCGGCCTCGATGCCCTTGACCAGCCGGAAAGCTTTGTCGAGGTCGCTGGTCCAGACACCGGCGGCGAGGCCGTAGATCGTGTCGTTCGCGATCTTGATCGCTTCGTCCACGCCGTCGAACGGAATCACGGAAGCGACCGGCCCGAAGATTTCCTGGCGGGCGATGGTCATGTCGTTCTTGACGCCGGTGAACAGCGTCGGGCAGACGTAGGCGCCCTCGCCGAGATCCTTCGGTGCGCCGCCTCCGAAGCGGAGTTTCGCGCCTTCCTTGCGTCCCTTCTCGATCAGGCCAAGCACGCGCTTCTGGTCGGCGCGCGTCACCAGCGGACCCATGTTGGTGGCGGGATCCAGCGGGTCGCCGGGAGCGAATGCGGACTTGCCCAGTTCGATGAAGCGCTCGACGAAGCGGTCGTGGATCTTGCGGTCGACCAGCAGTCGCGACCCTGCGTTGCACACTTCGCCCATGTTGGAAAAGATCCCGCGATACGCCGCGGTGACGGCACGGTCGAGATCGGCCACGTCGGCCAGGAACACCTGGGGAGATTTGCCGCCGCATTCCAGCGACACGCGCTTCATGTTCGACTGTCCGGCGTACTGCAGGATCAGCTTGCCGACGTCGGTCGAGCCCGTGAACGTGATCTTCGCAACGTCGTTGTGCAGCGCGAGCGCCTTGCCTGCGACTTCGCCCGCGCCATTCACGACATTCAGGACGCCGGCAGGTCCGCCGGCCTCGACGAAAAGTTCGGCGAGCCGGAGGCAGCTCATCGGCGCCTGCTCGGCCGGCTTCAGCACGACCGTATTGCCCGCGGCGAGTGCGGGCGCGATCTTCCACGTCGCCATCAGCATCGGGTAGTTCCAGGGCGAGATCGCACCGACCACGCCGAATGGCTCGCGCAGGACGAGATGCATGACGTCCGCCTCGGTGTTCGTGACGCTGCCGTCCACCTTGTCGATGCACTCGGCCATGAAGCGGATCGTGTCGATCACGGCCGGCAGGTCGATGCCGACGACATCGGCGATGGGCTTGCCCATGTCGAGGGTCTCGAGCACCGCCAGCTCGTCGGCATGCTCGTCGATGAGCGCCGCAAAGCGGTACAGCACTTCCATGCGCGCGCGCGGTGCCAGCTTCGACCAGCTTCCGGACTTGAATGCGCGCCGCGCGGCCGCGACCGCGCGGTCGATGTCCTCGGCCGTGCCGGCGGACATTTCCGCGATGGTTTCGCCGGTCGCCGGATTGACGGTGGCGAATCGGCCCTTCTTTGCGGCATCCCGGAACTTCCCGTCGATGAAGAGGCGGGTCTCGATGCGCTTTTGCGCCTTGCCCGCAGCCGCCTGCCAGCGGCGGCGGTCGTAACTCGTGGCTATCTGGAGACTCATGGGGTTTGCCTCGCTTGGCTGATGATGAGCGCGTCGACAATTGTGCAGCCGTCCGCGTGAACGATAACCGGATTGAGGTCGATCCCGGCAAACAGTTCGCCGAGTTCCGCCGCCAGCGCGGAAAACCGGGCCGCAGCCTCGCAGAAAGCGTCGATCGCAAGCGGCCGGCGGTGCCGCCGGCTGGCGAGCAGCGGCGCGATGCAGAGGCGCCCGAGCAGCCGGCGCGCTTCCGCGGCATCGAATGGGGGGAGTGCGTACACCGCATCGTCCAGTGCCTCGACATGCACGCCGCCGGCCCCGATCAGCACGACCGGCCCGAACTGCGGATCGAGGATCATGCCGAGCAGTAGTTCGACACCCGGCCCCTGAACCATCGGCGCCACGAGTGCGCGTGGCCCGATCCGCGCGGAAAAATCGCGCCAGGCGGCGCCGAGCGACGCGTCGTCGGCCATGCCGAGGCGTACGGCGTCGCAATCCGACTTGTGCTCTATTCCGGATACCGCGGTCTTGAGCGCGACCGGATAACCGAATTCATGCGCCGCGGCGAGCGCGGCCGCCTCACTCTCGACGATGCGTCCCGCGCTCGCCGGCAAGCCGAAATCGGCGAGCATCATGAGCGCCTCGTGCTCGTCCAGGCGTCGCGGATCCTCCATGCGCATGCGCCATCGCTTCAGTGCGCCCACCGGCGCCGCCGGCGGCGTGCCGCGTGCGCGCGCCTGGTGATCGCGGTAGTCGAACAGCGCCCGCACGCCGCGCAGGAATGAGGCGACGCCATCGAGCACCGGGAATCCCTCGCGTGTCGCGGCGACGACCTGCGGGTCGGCGCCCGTACCCTGGCGGTTTGCCACGAGGACGGCCGGCTTCCCGGAGGCGCGGTGTCCCGCGCGCAGGTAATTGAGGTAGCCGTCCTGGATGCCGCCGCCGGCGACGCGATCGTGGATGACGGCGCCGACTGCCGCATTCGGGTCAGCCAGCAGCGCGGCAAAGCACTGCTGCATGCCGCCGTGATATTCGGGGCCGCCCGTGCTCCAGGCGTCCAGCGGGTTGACCGCCGGCAGGCCCGGGTCCAGCAGCGTTCCGAGCCGCTTCGTCGTCGCAGGCGTCAGATCCGCCAGTGGCACGCCGGCGTCGGCCGCGAGGTCGATCAGGAGCTGCCGTTCGCCGCCGGAGTCGTGAATGGATACGAGTCCGCCCGCGCCGACGGGATGCGGCTGCGCAAACAGGATCAGCGCCGTGGCGAGCTGGTCCATGTCGTCCACGCGCTGCACGCCGTAACGGTCGAACAGCGCGTGATAGACGGCGTCTTCGCCCGCGATAGCACCGGAATGGGACACGGTGAGCCGCGCGGAGAGTTCGGTGCGTCCGACTTTCAGCGCGATGAGGGGAATGCGCTTCGCCTGCGCCTTCGCGAGCGCACGTATGAGCCCCGCCGGATTTCGCGCCGTCTCCATGAAGAGGCCGACGACGCGGGTCGACGACTGGTCGAGTGCGAAATCGAGGTACTCGTCCATGCTGACCGCAAGTTCCTGGCCGGTCGAGACGACCAGGTTGAAGTCGATGCGCTCCTCGCTGTCGACGATGCCGCACATGCCGGAGCCTGAGTGGCTGATGTAGGCGACGTTGCCGCCGCGCCGGTGCTCCCGGGTCCGAAAGCCGCAGCCCCAGATGCCGTCTGCGAAGTTGTAGAAGCCCATGCCATTCGCGCCGCAGACGACGAGTCCGGCTGCCCGGATCTTCGCGAGCACGCGGTCGCGGAGCAGCGGCTCGCGGTCGTCCGCGAGCACGAGCGAGGACATGATGGTCGCGGCGCGTACGCCGTGGGCGATTGCCGCGTCGAGTGCGGCCTCGAGTCGTTCGTCGGAAACGGCGAACAGGACGTGCTCGACCGCTTCGGGCAGGGCCGCGAGCGACGGGAAGCACGGCACGCCGAGGACCGCCGTGCGCCCGGGATTGACGGCGTAGAGCGGGCCCTCGAAGCCGCCTTTCAGCAGGTTCTCGACACTGTTGCGTCCGACGGTGCCTTCGCGCTCGCTCGCGCCGACGACGGCGATCGACCGGGGACGGAGCAGGGGATCGAGTCGGTGAGGCATGGCGGCCCCGCGTGCCCGGCGGTCAGAAGTCCAGGGCGGGCGTGGCGCGCTTGCGTGGCGGATCCCAGAACGCGCCCTCGACCACGCGGCAGCGCGCCATTACGCGCGACCACCTGAGTTCGCGCTGGTAGTAGATCTCGGCATACAGCTCGTCGCCGGGACGGCCCCAGGGCATGTGCATGGACGCGAACGCGATGTTCGCCTTGGCCGACGGCGACCATTCAGCCGAAGTCACCGTGCCGACGACGTCGCCGTTCTTCGGGCGGTTGTAGATGTAGGCGGAACGCGCCGGCTTGTTGCCCTCGACGTCGAGGCGCACGAAACGGAACCGCGAGCCGCGCGCCTTCTCGGCGAGCAGCGCGCGGCGCCCGTTGAAGTTCGGCTTGCTGAAATCCACGAGCCGGCCGAGATCGAGCTCGAACGGCGAACGCGAGCGGTCGAGCATGATCGCCTGGTCAGCAGGGAGAAAGTCCACCTGCGCCTGGATGAAGCCCGCCTCGATGCGGGCGACCTCGAGCGCATGCGTGCCCATCGGCCGGATGCCGTGGTTCGCGCCTTTTTCGAAGAGCGCGTCCCACAGCGCGAGCGCGCGCGGCGGGTCGATCCACAGCTCATAACCGAGGTCGCCCGTGAACCCGGTGCGCGAGACCATCAGTTCGCCGCCGGCGAACGGGAAGTACGCGATGTCGAAGGGTTTCATCTTCTCCGCGCCGGCGCAGCCGATCGCTTTCAACACCGCGCAGCTCGTCGGCCCCTGCAGCGCGAGGGCCGCGATTTCGTGCGTGTCCTCGACGATCTCGATGTCGAAGCCGTGGGCGGAGCGGCTCAGCCAGTCGAGCTGGCGTTCCTGCGAGCACAGGCGGTAGTCGCCCTCGCGCAGATGGAAGATCGTGCCGTCGTCGATGACCTGGCCGTTATCGTCGCACCAGACGCAGTAGCCGACCCTGCCGGGCTTGATCTTCGCGACGTCGCGTGTGACCAGCCGGTTCATGAAGGCGAGCGCGTCCGGGCCGGTGATCCGGTGCTTGGTCATCGGCGTCAGGTCGAACACGGCGCAGGCATTCCTGATCGCGGCGTACTCGAGCGCCTCGTCGAAGAAGGCATCGGCGGTCGTGTAATCCTTCCAGCGGTGCCATTCGTTCAGCGTGTTCAGCGCCGACGTGCGGGGGTGGAATGGCGTCGGCCAGACAGCCGTGCGGAAATGCTCCTTGCGGTTCATGTCGTCCACGATGCTCATGCCGCTTTCTCCTGCGCCAGCACCGCATTGGCGGCGTTACGCCCGGCCGCGCCCATGACCCCGCCGCCCGGATGGCAGCCGGCGCCGCATAGCCAGAGTCCGTTGACGGGCATTGCATACTGGGCCGCGCCCGGTACCGGTCGCAGCATCAGCATCTGGTCGAGCGCGAGTTCGCCGTGGTGCCAGTGGCCGCCCGTCATCCGGAACTCGCGTTCGATGTCGGCCGGCAGCAGCAGCTCGGAAGCGATCACCTGGCGGCGGATCCCCGGCGCCGCGCGCTCGAGCACGACGAGCGCTCGATCGAGCAGTTCCTGGCGCGCCGTGGCATCGCTCGCCCGCGGATCGAAGGGCGCATACAGCACGATCGCCGACAGCACGTGCTTGCCGGCGGGCGCCAGCGACTTGTCGTAAACGCTCGGGAACGTGATCTCGAGCGCGGGTTCGGGCGAGCACTGCCCGTACTTCGCGGCGTCGAAGGCCTGTTCGATGTAGCCGAGATCCGGCGCGATCAGGAGGCGCTCGCCGGCAAGGCCAGGGGCAAGGCGCGCAATGGTCGGCATCGCTTCGAGCGCAAGATGCAATTTTGCCGCCATGCCTTTGGAACGGATGTGGCGAACACGATGCACGAATCCTGTCTCGAGGTGCCGCGCACCCAATAAGCGCAGCAGCGTCTGGGCAGGATCTGCGTTTGAGACGATGGTTCCGGCCGGCACTATTTCGCCGTCCTCGAGCTCGACCCCGGAGACGCGGTCGCCTTCCATCGTGATGCGTCCGACCGGGCTGTTGACGCGGATGGTGGCGCCGGCCGCGCGCGCGGCGGCGGCGAGCGCCTCGCTGACCGAGCCCATGCCGCCTTCCGGCAATGACAGGCTGCCCTCTGGAGCTCCGCTCAGGCGATGCAGGAGCGCGAGCACCGAATTGTTCGAACGCGGGCCCAGGTTCGTGCCCAGCACCGCGTCGAACGCGAGCGCGCCCTTCAGCAGCGGCGATTCAAAAAGCTCCTCGAGCACGTCGAAGATGTTGATGCCCGCGATGCGCAGGAACTCGCGCATCGAGTCGCGCCCGAGCCGGCGGATGTCGAGTCCGAGCGCGGCCGCGGTCATCATGTCGGATCGGCCGCCGCCGCCGATGCGCGGCGGGATGCGGTGGTGCTGCTTGCCGAGCACGCGCGCGAAGCTGCGCATGCGCGCGTGGTAGTCCGCGTACGCGGTGCGATCCCCATCCGCTAGTGCGGGGGATTCGGCGCGGCTGCCGTCGAGCACCAGGTGCTCGCCTGCGCCCGCGAGCGCCACGGTCTTCAGTCCTTCGCGCGCCCATTTGAGGCCGTGCGAATTCAGCTGCAATTCGCGGACGATGCCACCATCCAGTTGATAACAAACATGAGCGCAGCCGGAAACCCGGAAGCCTTTGGCGAGCTCTCGCGTCACCGCGGCGCCGCCGACCTGCGAAGCGGCCTCCAGCACGACCACCTGGCGGCCGGCGCGCGCGAGATAGGCCGCACAGACGAGGCCGTTGTGGCCGGCGCCGATGACGACGATCCGGTTGCGATCAGTCATCTTGCCAGCCCTCGGGAACGATGTCCGGTCGCTTGAGATCCATCAGGATCTCGCGTGCCGCATTGGCGCCAGGCGCGGCCATCACGCCGCCGCCCGGGTGCGTGCCGGAACCGCACATGTAGAAGCCCTTGACCGGCCCGCGGTACTGCGCATAGCCGGGGAACGGACGGTTGAACAGCAGCTGATCCATCGTCAGCTCGCCCTGGAAGATGTTGCCTTCGGTGAGGCCGACCTCGTTCTCGATCTCGCGCGGCGTGCGACACTCGACGTGGCGCACCAGCGACTTGAAGTTCGGGCTGTAGCGGGCGATCTGGTCGAGCACGGTGTTCTTGAATCCCTCGCGGTCGGCATCGGTCCACTCGCGACCGTTGATGAAAGGCGGCACGTACTGCACGAACACCGACATGAAATGCTTGCCGGGCGGCGCCATGGTCGGGTCGGTCATCGACGGGATCAGCAGGTCGAGGTAGGGCTCCTTCGACCAGGTGCCGTTCTTCCAGTCGTCGTAGGCGCGCTCCATCTTCTCGAGCGAGTCGAGGAAGTGCATGTCGCCGTAGGCGAGGGGGTTGTCCTTGCCGAGCGCCGGGAACTCCGGCAGCCCGTCGAGCGCGATGTTGAGCTTTCCGGAGGAGCCGCGGATCTTCCAGTTCTTCGCTTTCTCCACAATTGCCGGCGGCAGGTCCTGCGGATCGAAGATCTTCGTGTAAGTGCGCCGCGGGTCGAGGTTCGATACGACGATCTTCGCACGGTACTCGTTGCCGTTCGCGGTCGCGACGCCGGCGACGCGCCCGCCATTGACGATGACGCGCGCGACCGGCGCATCGGTCTGGATCTCGCCGCCGAAGGACTTGAAGGAGTTCGCGATCGCATTGGACACCGCGCCCATGCCGCCGCGCGCGAAGCCCCAGGCGCCGATCGAGCCGTCCACGTCGCCCATGTAGTGGTGCAGCAGCACGTAGGCCGTGCCCGGCGAATACACGCCCATGGCCGAGCCGATGATGCCGCTGCCGGACAGGTGGCACTTGATCAGGTCGGACTCGAAGTACTCGCCGAGGAAGTCCGCGATGCTCATCGAGTAGAAGCGCATCGTGTCGTAGATGAACTGCTCGCCGAATTTCGCGAACTCGCGGCCGAGGAACATCATTTCGCGGATGTCACGCGGCCTGAATGAGGTCGGATCGGGCGGCGTGCGCAGCAGGAGCGGGCGGATGAATTTGCACTGACGCATCACATCGGTCGAATACCGGTGGTAGGCGTCGGCGTCGCGCGGGTTATGACGCGCGAACTCGCGCCGCTGGACCTGCTCGTCCGTGTAGTTGCCGAGGATGTCGCCGTTCGAAGTGATCGAAACGCCGCCGCCGTAGGGCACGACCTGCAGGCCGTGGCGCGCGAGTTCGAGGTCGCGGAACAGCTCCGGCCGCAGCAGGCTGCAGACATAGGAGCAGTTCGAATAGATCCAGCCTTTCTCGATCTCGCGGCTCACGGCCGCGCCGCCGATCCAGGGATTGGCCTCGAGCACCAGGACCTTGAGGCCGGAGCGCGCGAGGTAGGCGGCGTTGGTCAGGCCGTTGTGGCCAGCGCCGACGACGATGGCGTCATAGTGGGTCACGGTCGTTGCTTGCCTTACGCGTTCCAGACGGCGCCCGGGCCGACTCCCTTCCTGACCACGCGGTCCACGGCGGTCTCGAAGCGCTGCAGCGTCTCCGCCAGGCAGCGTTCGTCGTGGGCCTCGCACACGAACCAGGGCTCGCGCGAATCGGGCTCGCAGAGCACGCCGAGATCATGCAGTTCGGGCGCGAGTGCCTCGTAGAAAGTGTAATCGCTCGTGACCCAGTCCCGGTAGTCGCGCGGCGGCTTTTCGCTGAAGAAGAGGCCGCTCATCGACGTGTGGCCGCTGAAGGAGTGCTTGATGCCGCGCTGCGCAAGGATCTGGCTCATGCCGGTCCGCAATTTCGCCCCGTATTCCGCGAGGCTTGCGAGGGCCGGTGTCTCGGCGAGGATCTCGAGCGTCTTCTCGGCCGCGGCGAGCGCGACCGAATGGCAGGTGAAGGTGCCGCCATGCACCACGCCGTTGCCGAAGTTGCGCATGATGTCCTCGCGGCCGCAGCACACGGAAATCGGGTATCCGTTGCCCATGGCCTTCGCGAAGGTGCAGAGGTCGGCCTTCACGCCGAACAGTTCCTGGACGCC
>DATKBY010000022.1:0-18477 GCA_035513555.1 Steroidobacteraceae bacterium
AACCCTCGACCACCTGGCCGATCTCGGCGATCGCCCGCTCGACCGGCTGTCCCGCCGCGAGCGCGCGGCCGAAACGGCGATTGCGGGACTGGTCGTCGGTGCAGGTGAGCACGAGATCGCCGAGCCCGGCGAGCCCCATCAGCGTCTCGCTCTTTGCACCCAGCGCGACGCCGAGCCGCACCATTTCCGCGAGCCCGCGTGTGATGAGGAACACCCGGCTGTTGGACCCGTAACCGAGCCCGTCGGACACGCCCGTTGCGATTGCAATGACGTTCTTGATCGCGCCGCCGATTTCGACGCCGACGATGTCGGTCTGCGTATAGGCACGGAAACCACCGAAGGAGATCCGCTCCGCCAGCGAACGCGCGAACGCCTCGTCGGACGATGCGACCGCGATCGCGGTCGGCAGGCCGAGGCCGACCTCGCGCGCGAAAGTCGGTCCCGACAGCACCGCGATCGGCACGCCGGGCCCCAGCACTTCGCCCGCGACCTGATGCGGCAGCTTTCCGGTCGCGAGCTCGAAGCCTTTGCTGGCCCATGCGATGCGCGCACGGCGGCCCAGCATCGGCTGGATCTGCGCAAGCACGATCCGGAGCGCGTTCGAAGGCACGACGAGCACGATGTCATCGCCGCTCGCGAGCGCTTTCGCGAGATCGGGCTCGATCGCGAGCGCGGGCGGGAACGCGGCGCCCGGCAGGTAGCGCTCGTTCGTCCGGACGCGCGCGAGTTCGGCCGGATTGTCTTCCTCGCGGCCCCACAGAACGGTCGCACCGCCGCCGCGCGCGAACTGGATCGCGAGCGCCGTCCCCCAGGAACCGGCGCCCAGCACGACAATCGGCCGCATCAGGCCGGGCTCAGTTCGGCTGTTCGGGAGCCGGCGCGGCCTGCGACTGGCGCGCAGCCTGTTCTTGCAGCGAGCGCTCAAACAGCGCGTCGAAGTTCACGTGCGGCAACAGGAACGGCGGGAAGCCGCCCTTGGTGACCACATCCGACACCGTCTGGCGGATGTACGGGAACAGGATGTTCGGCGCAAACGAGCCGAGGATGCGCCGCGTCTCGTCCGCCCCGAATCCGCGCACGACGAACACGCCCGCCTGCTTCACTTCGGCGAGGTACACGGCGACGTCGCCGTTCTTCGCCTCGAGCGTCACGGACAGGATGACTTCGTGCGCGTCCTGTCCCACTGTGTTCGACATGGTGCTGAGATTCAGCGAAATCTTCGGGTCCTGTGCCTGCGCGGCCATGAATGGGCCTTTCGGCGCTTCGAACGACAGATCCTTGATGTAGACCGTCTGCAGCGCGACCGCCGGGCCCTGGCCATTGGCAGCCGGGTCGGCGACGCCGGTCGGGGGGATGTTTTCTTCAGCCATCGTCATTCCTCGCTTGTATCAGTCCTGAAAGTTCGCCGCGCTGATCCAGCGCCGTCAATTCGTCCGCGCCGCCAACATACTGCTCGCCGACATAGACCTGCGGCAGGGTGCGCCGTCCGGATCGAGCGAGCAACTGTTCCCGCAAACCCGGGTGATCCTCGACGCTCACCTCGGTGAACGGGATGCCCCGGCGTGCCAGCAGCGCCGTCACGCGCAGGCAGCTACCGCAGAAACCGGTCGTGTAGACCGTGACCGCCGGAGCCGCCACGTCTCAGCCCTTCACGACGGGCAGATTCTCCTGCTTCCAGGCCGAAAGCCCGCCGCGCAGGCTGAATACGTTCTTCGCGCCGGCACGGGCGAGCGTGCGATAAGCCGCGCCGGTCGTCGCGCCGTTGTCGCAATAGAGCACGACCGTCTTGCTGGCGAGCCGCTCCAGCACTTTCGGGTCCGACAGCAGCTGGTCGCCCGGCACGCTCTTCGCCCCGGCGATGTGCCCGTCCTTGAACTGGTTGGCCGAGCGCAGGTCCACGAGCAGGGCGCCGCCGTTCACGAGCCGTATCGCCTCGTTCGGCGCGACCGATGCCGAGCCTTCGCCACGACGGCGGAGTTCGAAAGCGAGCACGAGGAACGCCATGACGACCGCCGCGCCCGCCAGGATCGGATGATTGGTGAAATAATCGAGCAATCGTTCCATGGAGCGGGTCGCGGGTCGGCCGTGCGACCAATAGCTGAAAAACGGCCGCGCATTATATCAGCGCCGCACCGCTGGTCCCGTCATGGTGACCATTAGGGGATATTCCCTGTTAGAACAAGCACTTGTGCTGGCAAAACGCCTTCTGCTGCCGCTCGCGGGATGCCTCTGGCTCGCTGCGTCGCCTGCTGCCGCTGCGGACAAGGATCCCGAGAAGGAACTGCGGCAGGTCCGCGAGCGCATCGCGGAGCTGCAGCGGGCGATACGCCGGGACACGGACCGGCGGGATGCGCTGACGGGCCAGTTGCGCGAGGCTGAACGGAAGGTGCAGAACGCCCGCGGCCGCCTCGGCAGCGTGCGCGAGCGCCTGGCCGCGAGCGACCGGCGCCTGAAGCAGCTTGGCGACGAGCGGCAACGACATGAGCGCGCGCTCGACGAACAGCGCAAGGCGCTCGCAAGCCAGCTTCGCACGGCCTACATGAGCGGCCGCGAAGAGCAGATCAAGATGCTGCTGTCGCAGGAGGACCCGGCCGCATTCGGACGCATGCTTGTGTACTACTCGTTCTTCAGCCGCGCGCGCGCCGGCAGAATCGCGGAAATCCAGGGCCTGGTCACGTCGCTCGAGCAGGCCGCGGCGGAGGAAGCGCTGGAGCGCGAGCGGCTGGCGGCGCTCGAGGCCGACAGTCGCCGCGAGCTGTCGTCCGTGGACGCGGCACGCGCGGAGCGCAGCGCCGCGCTCAGGAAGATGAATACCCAGATCAAGAGTGGCAGCGCCACGGTCGCGAAGCTGAAGCGCGAAGCGGCGGCGCTCGAAAAACTGATTGCCGACCTGCGCCAGGCGATGAAAGATCTGCCGCCGACCGGCGGGCAGGCATTCGAGAAAGTGCGGGGCAGGCTGGCCTGGCCGGTCGCCGGCAAGCTCGGCGCGAAATTCGGGCAGGCGCGGGGCGGCGGTCTCAAATGGAATGGTGTCCTGATCGATGCCCGCCGCGGTTCGGAAGTCCGCGCGCTTTATGACGGCCGTGTCGCTTATGCGGACTGGCTGCCCGGAATGGGGCTCCTCCTCATCATCGACCATGGGGGCTATATGAGCCTGTACGCGCACAACGAACAGCTCTTCAAGGCCGCCGGCGACCGGGTGGAGGGCGGGGAGGTCATCTCCACGGTCGGGGACAGCGGCGGGCGGTCCAATCCCGGGCTTTATCTGGAAATACGCCGCGGCTCCAGGCCCGTGGACCCGGTGCCATGGTTTCGCCGGCCAACCCCCTAGAACCGGCCTTCCAGTCCTACAAACTGCGCGTTACGTCAAAGACGGCACCCCCCGGCATCGGCGAGGCTGCGCTGCATGGCCGGCAATGCGCCGGCGGGAGTTATTGGATCCACGTGGCTACGCCTGTCATTGACCTGCCGGTGCATCTCGCGAGCACCCGGCCGAATCTGGATCCGTACGGGCAACTGTTGCGGATGCTGATGCCGCGCGCGCCCGGCATCGGTTTCTACGATGCCGCGGGCGTACCGCTCTGGATCGCCGATGGCTACGACGGCCCCGATCCGTCGCCGCTGGTGCAGGAAGCGCTCGCCGATGCGCCACCCGCCACCACCGCCCGCATCGACGGTTTCGTCAAGGAGCACCAGGGCTCGCCCGCCTATCTCTTCCGGCTGCGCAACAGCGAAGGCGATGTCATCGCGATCGCGGCGCTCTTGACCCGCGATGCCGATAATCGCCCGTATTCGTTCGTGCAGTCGCTGGTGCAGCCTGCGCTGGAATGCCTGCAGCGTGAACTCGAGGCGCGTGAGAGCGTCGGTTTCCTGACACGCGACCTGCGCTCGCGCGACGAGGACCTCGATCTGCTGCTGCGCCTCGCGCCCGACGACCCGGACAATCCGCTGCAGGGCGACGAGCTCGGCTCGCTGGTGCAGACCTGCGTGGATCACCTGGGCTGCATGCTGGGCGCGCTGGTCGTGCCCGAGCGCAACATCGCGATCTGCAAGGCGCCGCTCGGCGACAAGCCGAAGGTCGAGATCCTGACCAAGATCCACCGCCATCTGCTCAACTGGTCGCAGCTGCAGCGGCGCAATCTCGTCATCAACAAGATCAAGGTCCGGCCGATCGAGCTGCCCCCGTACAAAATCCTGTGCACGCCCGTGCGCCACGCTTCGGGCCGCGTGGTCGGGTTCCTGGCGATGTTCCGCATGGAAGACGAGCCGGACTTCACGCCGCGCACCGAGCGTCTGATCGAGCTGCTGTCCCGCAAGACGACATCGACGCTGCAAAACAACTTCGACTCGTTGACGGCGCTCCTGTCGCGATCCGCGTTCGAGATGCAGGTGCGGGCGGTGCTCGCCGGTAGGCGCGAGGCGGTGCGCGACTGCGTGGTCTACATGGACCTCGACCGCATGCACGTCGTCAACGACAACTTCGGCATGCACGTCGGCGACGAGCTGATCGGCAAGGTCGCCGAGGTGCTGCGCAAGAAGCCGCGCCCGGGGGCGCTCGCCGCCCGCATCGCCGGCGACCGCTTCGCCGTGTTCCTGCCGGACTGCACGCTCGAATTCGCGCACCAGATCGCCGACATGATCCGGCGCCAGTGCTCCGAACTGACTTATATCCGCGGCAACGGCACCGTGCAGGTATCGATGAGCGCGGGCGTCGCCGAGCTGCCCGAATCCGACAGCCCGCTCGCGCACGGACTCGCGAACGCCGAGCTCGCCTGCAAGGCGGCGAAGGACCGCGGCCGCAGCCGCGTCGAGATATTCCAGGATGCCGACCAGAGCATAATGCGCCGGCATACCGACGTGCTGATCGTCCAGCAGCTGCATGCCGCGCTTGCCGAAGACCGCTTCGTGCTGTTCGCGCAGCCCATCTTGCCGCTCGGCGTCGATCGTTCGCCGCCGCGTTTCGAGCTCCTGCTGCGCATGGTGTCCGAGGAGGGCGATCTGCTGCCGCCGGCCAAGTTCCTGTCGGCAGCGGAACGCTACCAGCTCCTGCCGTCGATCGACCGTTGGGTGGTGAAGAACGCGCTCGACTCGCTGTCGGCGCACGCCGGCGCGCTCGCCGGCCGCGGCATGCAGTTCTCGATCAATATTTCCGGCCCGTCGATCGCCTCCGAGGACTTCCTGGAATTCATGGAGTCGAGCATCCGGGATTCCGGGTTGCCGCCCGAATCGCTCTGCTTCGAGCTGACGGAGACCGCCGCGGTCTCGAACCTGACGCGCGCGGACCATCTGATGCAGCGCCTACGCGTGCTGGGATGCAGTTTTGCGCTCGACGATTTCGGCACAGGTCTGAGCTCGCTCGTGTACCTGAAATCGCTGCCGGTCTCGATACTCAAGATCGACGGCGCCTTCGTCCGCGACGCCAGCGCCAACCAGCGCACGGAAGCGATGGTGCGCGCGATCGCCCAGCTCGCCCACACGATGGGGATGGAAACGGTGGCCGAATTCGTCGAAACCGACGAGTTGCGGACGCGCATGGCGAGCCTCGGCGTCGATTTCGGCCAGGGATTCGCCATCGGCCGCCCGGTCCCGCTGCCGGAAGTGCTCGGCGACCTCGCCCTGTACGAGGCGATGGCCGCGCAGGAGCCCCCGGCGGCCTGAATGGCGCCAGAAGATGCCGTGCCCCCGCGGGCACGGGTACCATGACCGCATGAAGCATCCGAGACGCACGCTGCTCGCCGTCCTGTCGGGCTGCCTCGGGGGCGTGCTGCTTGCGGCGGGCGCGTTCTGGTATTCGGGCAATGCCCGGCAGGCCGCGGAGCTGCCCGCACGGGATGCGCGGCTCCTCGCCGAGGTCATCGGCCGCATCCGCGCGGACTACGTGGACGGCACCGATCGCCATGAGCTGATGACGAAGGCGATCCGCGGCATGGTCGGGGAACTCGACCCGCATTCGGCATTCATGAACGCCGACGAGTTCGAGGACCTGCGCATCGCGACCGAAGGCAATTACTCAGGTATAGGCGTGGAGGTCGCGCTCGAGTCCGGCGTCATCGTCGTCATCGCACCGATCGACGGATCGCCCGCGGCGCGCGCCGGCATCCGCCCGGGCGACGCGATCGTCGGCATCGAGGGCCGGGCGGTGAATGACATGCCCCTGGTCGAGGCGATCGCCGAGATCCGCGGCGAGCCCGGCACGGTGATCAACCTGACCCTCGCGCGCGAGGCCACACGGCCCTTCGATCTCGCCGTCGAGCGCGCGATCGTGTCCGTGCATTCGGTGCGTTTCGAACTGCTCGAGCCCGGCTACGGATACCTGCGCATCTCGCAGTTCAGCGAGACCACCGGCCCGGACAACGTCAGTGCCCTGGCTGCGCTGCAGAAGATCGCGGGCGGCAGGCTGCGCGGCCTCGTGCTGGACCTGCGCAACAACCCGGGCGGCGTGCTCGATGCGGCGGTCGAAGTCGCGGACGCCTTCCTCGACAAAGGAACAATCGTCACCGCCGAAGGCCGCTCGAAGGAATCGCAATTCCGCATGGATGCCGCGTCCGGCGACCTGACGCACGGCGCGCCGATCGTCGTGCTGGTCAACGAAGGATCCGCCTCCGCCTCCGAGATCGTCGCCGGTGCGCTGCGCGACAACGGCCGTGCCAAGCTGATCGGGCGCCGCACCTTTGGCAAGGGCTCGGTTCAGACCGTCATGCCGCTGTCGGGCGGACAGGCGCTCAAGCTGACCACGTCGCGTTACTTCACGCCGTCCGGCGTCTCGATCCACGAGCGCGGCATCGAACCGGACGTCGTGCTGCCGGAGCCGCAAGGTATCGTGCTGGGCGGCGACGGTCCGGTCGTCGCGCGCGACGCCGAAATCCGGGCGGCGGTGGCCTGGCTCAAGACCGGCAATGCGGCGCTTGCCGTCGCGCAGGCCGCGCCGGACCGGCGCTGACACGCATGAAGCGCGTCCTGGTGCCGCTGGCGGAAGGCTTCGAGGAACTCGAAGCCGTCACGATCATCGACGTGCTGCGCCGCGCCGGCATCGATGTCGTCGTCGCATCGCTCGGCGACAGCCCGGTTGCCGGTTCCCACGGAATCCGGATCGCGGCGGATACGCCGCTCGGGGCGCTCGCCGAGCAGCAATTCGACATGATCGCGCTGCCGGGCGGCATGCCCGGCGCCGACCACCTGAAGAAGGACGCGCGCATCGCGGCGCTGGTCATCCGGCTGTGCGGCGAGGGCAAGCCGGTCGCGGCGATCTGCGCGGCGCCGATGGTGCTCGCGGCCGCCGGCGTGCTCGACGGGCGACGCGCGACCAGTTATCCGGGATTCCTGAAGGACGCGAAACAGACGACGGTCGTCGATGAACCGGTCGTCAGCGACAACGGCGTCATCACGTCGCGCGGACCCGGCACCGCGCTCGACTTCGCGCTCGCGCTGGTCGCGGAACTGGCGGGCAGTGACGTTCGCAACGACGTCGAAGCCGCCCTGCAGCGCGACAAGGCAATCTCGTGACAGCGGCGCCGGACGAGCCCGGCGGCGCGCACCCGCTGCCGGGCACGCGCCGCGAGGCCGTCGCCCACGACGGGCACGCGAACATCATGCGGAGCCTCAGGCACGTCGACTGGCTCGTCCTGCTCGTCGTCGCTCTTTACTCGCTGGCGCCGCATGTCGCGCCGGCGTCGCCGCGCTGGCTTTACGCGGCGATCGCGGCGTACACGCTGTTCCTGCTGGCCTTCCGGTTGCGCTCCTTTCCCGTCAGGGACACGCGGGCGCGCATCGCGCTCGGCGCCGCGGTCATGGTCGCGTTCATCACGGTGGTCGCGATACAGACCGGCGGTTCGACCGGACCGATGATGAATCTCTACCTGCTGCCGATCGTGCTGGTCGCGATGACGCTGGGGGCGCGCGGCGCACTGGTCATCGTTCTGGGCGTCGCGCTCGCCTGGCTTTCCGTCGTCATCGGCGAAGGGCCGCTGCCGCCGCCCGCCGAGCTGTTCGCACGGCTTTTCGGCGAGCTCGGGCCGTATGCACTGGTCGCTTACCTGACGCAGGCGCTCGCCGGCTCGATCATGACGGCGCGCCGGCGCATAGAGGAGATGGCGGAACGCGACGGGCTGACCGGTATGCTGAACCTCAGGACCTTCAAGAACCTTCTGCATCGCGAACACCAGTTACGCGTGCGCGGCGCCACCGGCGGATACGCGATCCTGCTGGTGGACCTGGACCGGCTGAAGGAACTGAACGACGAGCACGGCCACCAGGCCGGCAACCGCGCGATCACGACCGTTGCCGGCGCCGTGCAGCGCGCGATCCGCACGACCGACATGGCGGCCCGCTACGGCGGCGATGAATTCGTCGTGTTTCTGCCGGGAGCGACGCCCGAAGTGGCGGAAATTGTCGCCCAGCGCATCCGCAACAATGTTTACAAGAGCCTGTTTTCCGTGGGCGAGCGCCTGCAGCGCATGACGGTCAGCGTCGGGGCCGGGAACTACCCGAGAGATGGCGCACAGCAGGACGACATCGTCGCGGCCGCGGGCCAGCGCATGCGCCGCGACCGGGAGCTGCGCAAGAGCGCTGCCGCGCCGGGTGACGATTCCGAGCAACAGGGCGATGCGGGCTCCGCTTCCTGAACCCATGCGACGACAGACGCTCGGGTACCTGCAGGGTTTCGAGACCGCCGCGAGTGCGGCGGCCCTCTGGCGCGCGCTGACGGATCCGGCGATGCTCGCGCTGTGGTATGCGGACGAAGCATCCGTCGAGCCGCGCGCCGGCGGGCGTTATTTCGTCGTGTCGCGGCTCTTCGGCAAGCGGGACGCGCACATCGAACGCTTCGAGCCGAATTCGCGCCTGCAGCTGCTGTTCGAGCCGAACCCGGCGTGGCCGCCGATGTCGGACGGAGCGCTGCTAGAGGATTTCATCATCGATGAGCGCAAGGGACAGAGAATGCTGCGCGTGATGGGCTCCGGAATTCCCGGGGAAGAGGAGTGGGCGCCGACCCTCGTGCGCCTGCGCACGGCGTGGGCGCTGGCTTGCGCGCAGCTTCAGATGCGCCTGCGCGACGGTTCGATCACGGAGCCGCGGGCATGAGGCGCATGCTTGCGGCACTGGCCGGCTGTGCGGCCGCGCTTTCCGCTCAGTCGGCGGCGCTCGTGCTGTCGGGCGGCACCGTCATCGACGGTTACGGCAATCCGCCGATCGCGAACGGCGTCGTCGTCATCGACGGCGACCGTATTCTGGCGGTGGGCGGCCAGGACGGGATCGCCGTACCGGAAGGCGCCGAGGTCATTTCGACCGAGGGCATGACCGTGCTGCCGGGTCTCTGGGACATGCAGGTGCAGCTCATGCGCCTCGGCCACGGCAATCGCGCGCGCTGGAACGAAACCTATGGTCCGCTCGCGGAGCGCGTTGTGATGCCGATCGCGGCGCGCCAGCTGCTGCAGGCCGGCGTCACGAGCGCGCGGGATGTCGCGGCGCCGCTCGACGCGGCGATCAATGTGCGTGGCCGCATCCGCGATCACCTGATCGCAGGCCCGACGATCTACGTGTCGGGTCCGGTGCTGCGCAAACTCGTGCCGGTGGACACGGAGGCCTGGCAATGGGCCGTGAGCAGCGCCGCCGATGCGACCGCCAAAGTGCAGCGGCTCGCCGCCGCGGGCGTCGATTACCTGCTGCTCGCAGACGTCGAGTTGTGGACCCCGGAGGAGTTGTCGGCCGCCATGTCCGAGGCGCGCCGGCGCGGGCTGCCGGTGCACGCCTATGCGCAACGGCCGGCCGACGTCGAGCGCGGTGTCGGTCTGCAGTTCGACGGATTCCTCGGCTCGGACATGGGCGTCGCGGGCTTTCCGGACAATGTCGTACTCGCATTGCACCAGCGGCTGATGTCCGGCGCGACCCGTCCGCTCGCCTGGTCGCCCGGCATCTCGGCGCTGCTCAACTTCGAGTCGCTGCGCGGCAACGCCGAGCCGCTCGACGACCCGTTCATGGTCGAAGCGCTGCCACCGCTGGTGGCAGCCGACATCCTGGGATCCCTGCGGAATCTGGACGGGGTGGACGGCTTTGACATGCCGGCTGTCCGGGCGCAGTCCACCTGCGTGAAGCTGGGCCAGTTGCAGGATGCGAAACTGACGCTGCTCGTGGGCTCGGATGCCGGGGCGCCCGGCCACCTGCATTCGCGCGCGACCTGGCAGGAGATCGACTTCTGGGTGCGGGAGTGCGGTGTGCCCGCGCTGCGCGCGATCCAGGCGGCGACGCACGATGCCGCGACGGCGATGGGCGCCGGGCACGAATCCGGCTCGCTTGCGCCGGGCAAGATCGCGGACGTGATCGCCGTCCGCGGCGACGTGCTGCGCAATCCCGCGCTGCTGCAATCGGTCGATATCGTCATCAAGCGCGGGCGGCGTATCCGTTGAATCGGCATAATGCGGCCATGAGATTCATCCTGCGGACCCTGATCGCCGCGCTCGGCCTCTGGCTCGCCACCGAGCTGGTCGACGGCATCGAAGTCAGGAGCGCCACGACGCTGATCCTCGCGGCGCTGCTGCTCGGCATCGTCAATGCGATCATCAAGCCGATCGCCGTCCTGCTGACGCTGCCGTTCACGCTGCTGACCCTGGGATTGTTCCTGCTCGTCGTGAATGCCGCGATGCTCGGGCTGGTCGCGGCGTTCCTGCCCGGCATGGGCATCAGCAGCTTCTGGGCCGCGTTCTGGGCCGCGATCATAGTCAGCATCGTGAGCTGGATCGGCAACGCGATGTTCCAGCCGCAGAAACGCCGCGACTGACGTCCCTCCGGGAACGACCCCCAAATGAGCGTCCAGCTGCGCCTCACGGTGATGAACTTCATGCAGTTCTTCGTGTGGGGGGCGTGGCTCATCTCGCTCGGCGCGTACATGATCGTGACGCTGGGGTTCACCGGCGGCCAGGTCGGCAGCATCTACGCGACGATGGGCATCGCCTCGCTCTTCATGCCGGGCCTGATGGGCATCGTCGCGGACCGCTGGCTCAACGCGGAACGGCTGTATGGCGCGCTGCACCTGATCGGCGCGGGCCTGCTGCTGTGGGCCTCGACGGTCCGGGACTTCGACACGCTCTACGTCATCATGCTGCTCAATGCGATGGTCTACATGCCGACCATCGCGCTGAACAACGCGATTTCGTACCGGGTGCTCGAGCGCGGCGGCTTCAATGTCATCCAGAAGTTTCCGCCGATCCGCGTCTGGGGCACGATCGGCTTCATCGTCGCGATGTGGATGGTGGATCTGGCCGGGTGGACCAAGAGCGCCCTGCAGCTCTACATCAGCGCCGGCGCCGCGGTGTTCCTCGGGGTCTATGGCTTCTCGCTGCCGAAGTGCCCGCCGGCACGCGATCTGGCGAAGAAGAGCTTCGCTTCCGCGCTCGGGCTCGATGCCTTCGTGCTGTTCAGGCAGACGCAGATGCTGGTGTTCTTCATCTTTGCGATGATGCTGGGCGCGGCGCTGCAGATCACGAATGCCTTCGGCGGCGCCTTCCTCGCCGACTTCAATACGCTCTATCCGGATTCGTTCGGCGTGCGGCACCCCAACCTGCTGATGTCGATCTCGCAGATTTCCGAGACGCTGTTCATCCTGACGATTCCCTTCTTCCTGCAGCGCTTCGGCATCAAGTGGGTGATGCTGATCAGCATCTTTGCCTGGGTGCTCCGCTTCGGCCTGTTCGCGGTCGGCGATCCGGGCGCGGGCCTGTGGATGCTCGTTCTGTCGATGATCATCTATGGCATGGCATTCGATTTCTTCAACATCTCGGGATCGCTGTACGTCGATCGCGAGGCGAACGCGACCATCCGCGCCAGCGCCCAGGGCCTGTTCATGATCATGACGAACGGCCTGGGTGCATTCATCGGCAGCATGGCGGCCGGCATGGTCGTCGATCATTACACCGTGGACGGGGTCAAGGACTGGCAGAGTATCTGGTTCGCGTTCGCCGGATACGCGCTCGTGCTCGGAATCGCCTTCCCGTTCCTGTTCCGGTACAAGCACGACCGCGGCGCCATGGCCGCGGGGCACCCTTAACGCTTCTCGGCGACGATCTCGAGCACCATCGGCGTGACCATGAGCGTCGCCGGGTCGGCTTCGGCCTCGGCCCATTCCCGGCGAACGGATTCTGCCCAGGCCGCCTCGATGCTGCCAAGGGCGGTCTGCTGGTCGAGGTGGAGCTTCACGAAAGACGCGGGCCACTGCCACATCTCGTCCTCAGGCCGGATGCAGAAGACGCGCGCGATCCGGTCGCGGATGTCAAACCCGCGCGCTTCCAGCAGCCGCATCACCGGTTCGGCGATGTCCGGTTCGCCGCCGGCTGCGCGCCATCCCTTCATCACCTGCCGGGCGAACTCCCGCTGGCGCGGGCGGGGCGGCACATGGCTGAAGGATGCGTACTGGACGTACTCGTGAAAAATCGCGATGCCGCCGGGCCGGATCGCCGCCGCGATCCTGTCGAGCAGCAGCGATGGCGAGGAAACGAAGCAGGCGACCCAGCGGCACCAGCTGGCGTCGTAGTCCGCGCCCGGCAGGGCATCGGTCATCAGGTCGATCTCGTGCCAGCTCGCGTGCGCGTAGCCGCGCGAGGCCATGAGGCGCCGGCCCGCTTCGACGAAGCGCGCCGAACGCTCGACCGCGGTCACGGAACCCGCGGGACCGACGATGTCAGCGAGGTCGGCGGTCGCGAATCCCGGGCCGGCGCCGACATCGAGTACGCGCGAGCCCTCGGTGATGCCGGCGCGTTTCCAGCACTCGAGCACGGTCGGCCGCCAGACCCGGTGCTGAAGCCCGAGCCGCGAGAGCTCCTCGTCGTGCGTGCCGAGAAAATAATCGCGCTCAGTCGCCATCGTCGGGTTCCGGATCACGGGCCTAGCCGGCCCGCGGATTTGCCTATTCCGCGAGCGTGGCGCCGGAGCCGCCGAGTTCCTTCGGGACGTCTTTCAGCTTCGGCAGGCCATCGTGGATGTGGAGCACGGTCTCCGCATAGAAGACGTGCAGTCCCGGCTTGAATGCGAGCTTCGGCAGGATCGCGGCGTAAACATCCGTCAGGCCCATGCCCGGATGTTCGGTCAGGACGTGGCCGCCGCAGGTCTTGCACCATTTCCGGTGGCTGTTCGGCGTCTTCGCGAAGCTTCCGAGTTTGTCCGCGCCCTTCGTGACCCGGACTGCTTCAGGCTTCCAGAGCGAGAACGCATTGACCGGTCCCGCCGACCAGCGCCGGCAGGAGTCGCAATGGCAATAGCCCATGGCGGCCGGCTCACCCGTTACCGTCACTTCTACGCCGCCGCAGAAACATCCGCCCGTCATTGTCTGTGCCGTCATGTGCGCTCCTCAACCGCCCGCGCGCAGCGCCGTGCCGTGGGCGAGATAGTGATTGATCCGGTCTTCCCATTCGCGCATGAACTGCACGTAGTACCCGGCGGTGAAGCTGGCGAGGAAGACATCGCCCTGGGGGCCGAGGCTCGTGTGGCTGTAAGTGACCTCCGCTTCGCAGCCGGCGGCCGCATCGCGCACCCGGACCGTCAGTTTGCATGCGGTCACGTCCGGCGTGATCTTTATCATCTCGACGAAGCCGCTCTCGGGCTCGTGGCGAGTGATGTACCACACGGCATCGTGCGGTTCCGCGTCGGTGACGAAGACGCAGTCCTGCTCCGCTGTGCCGCAGGTGCTGAACACGACCAGCGGGTGCCAGCCCTCGATCCAGTCCGCTTCGCGCACCGGGCACAGCAGCGGAAACACGCTGGCCGACGGCCGGCAGAGATTCTGCGTGTAGGTGTGCGTGACGCGGTTGGGCTGGCGGATGTTCATGGGGTGACTGTCTTCCGGCAGGCATTGCATTGCCGGCCCGTGATCCGTGGCGGGAAGATTACACCGCTCAGGCCGAAAGTCGCGAGCAGCAGCGCGATCGACCAGAAAGAGCGCGTATAGCGAAAATCGCCGGAACCGCAATCGGGACAGCGTGTTGCCGGCACGCTGGACTCCTCGGCGAGCGCCGCTTCGAATTCCCCGCTCAACCGCCGGGCGAGCACCGCGCGGGCGCCGGATGCGTGCCGCTCGGCGACTTGCAGGCGTATGCCGCCGAGTGCCAGGGCATACGGCCAGCTCGACCAGACATGGTGTTCCGAACCGAGAGTCGCCGGAATGCCTTCGCTTTCGAGCAGGCCGCGCGCGATGTGGGCGTCGAGGGGATTGACATAGGTCTCGACGACGACGAGTTTCCTCATGGCGCCAAGTTCCGATTGCCGGTGGTGACGAGCGCCAGCAGTTCAGGAAAATCGAC
Source organism: Steroidobacteraceae bacterium (assembly GCA_035513555.1). Taxonomy (GTDB): domain Bacteria; phylum Pseudomonadota; class Gammaproteobacteria; order Steroidobacterales; family Steroidobacteraceae; genus SCUD01. The sequence continues at coordinate 14,283 of DATKBY010000022.1, forward strand.
CGGCTTGACCAGATGATAGTCGAAGCCGGCCGCCTGGGATTTTTCGCGGTCGGCTTCCTGCCCCCAGCCGGTCAGCGCGATGATGATCATCGCCTGCGCCCAGGAGCGCTCACGCAGCCGCCGGCAGATGTCGTAGCCGTTCATTCCCGGCAGGCCGATGTCCAGCAGGATCACGTGCGGGCGGAATTCCACGGCGGTTTCGATGGCCGCGATACCGTCGTGGGCAACCGCGGTTTCGTGTCCCGCGATCTGGAACAGGACGGCCAGCGACGCAGCCGTATCCAAATTGTCGTCGACGAGCAGGATGCGGCGGCTTTCCGTCACGGCCGGCGGGGTCGCGTGACCGACTTCCTCGGCGGGCGAGGGTTGGGCCGTCAGCGGCAGGCGCACGACGAACTCGCTGCCCTGGCCATGTCCGGCGCTGTGGGCGGAGATCGAACCGCCGTGAAGCTCCACCAGACGCTTCGCCAGCGTCAGGCCGATGCCGAGTCCGCCGCGCGCCCAGGCCGGACCATGATCGATCTGCGTGAACATCTCGAACACGCTGTCGAGCTCGTCGGACGAGATGCCTATCCCTGAGTCGCCGATGCTGACGACGATGTCGCCATCGCGTTGTTCCGCGACGCAGCTGATCCGGCCGCCCTGGTCCGTGTATTTCGAAGCGTTGTTCAGGATGTTGTTGAACACCTGCGACAGGCGCACCGGATCGGCCTCGACGTAGACGGGTGTCGCCGGCACGGCAAGATCTACATGCTGGCCGCGCCCCTCGGTCAGCGGGCGGCAGGCTTCGATGCAGCTGCCGAGCAGGCCGCGCAGTTCGGTCGGCTCGCGGCAGATCTCGAGGCGGTCGCGGGAGATGCGGCTCACGTCGATGAGGTCGTCGACCAGCCGCGCGAGGTGGCTCAGCTGCCGGTCCATGATGGCGCGCGCCCGCCCGAACAGCAGCTCGTCGTGACCCGCCCGCTTCATCAGTTCGAGCGAGTTGCGCAGCGGCGCGAGCGGCCCGCGGAGCTCGTGCGCCAGGATGGCCAGGAATTCGTTCTTGCGCTGGTTCGCGTGGCGCAGCGTTTCAGCCACCAGTTGCTGCTCCTGCAGCACGGCCTTCGCGCTTTCGCGATCGGAGGCTTCATGGCGCGCCAGCGCCAGCAGCGCCCACCACAACAGGGCGACGCTCAGCATGGCGATGCTCAGAATCAGCAGCACCTTGCCGGTGCCGGCATCGTAGTAGCCGAGGGCTTCGCCGCGGGTGCGCAGCAGGCCGATCAGCGGCGGCAGCAGCACGAGGGCGGGAACGATTCGTCGTGCCAGCGCACCCGCGCCGGAATCCGACAACAGGAGGCGCAGCGGTTCGCGGTTGGGGACGGCCATGATGAGCCCGACCGCGAGCGCGATCAGCATCAGGGCCGTCTGCAAGGCGATCGCGGTGAGCCAGGGCAGCGTGTACAGGGGCCTGGCGTCGAACAGGTGGCCGATGAGGGAGAACATGGCGATCACGCAGACGGCAATGCCGAGCATCGGCACGAAGCGGCGCGCGCGCGACGAGGTATTCGGCCGCAATCCCAGCAGCAGGAATGCGGTGCCGATCAACGTAAACGACGTCGATGCCGGAGGACCCATGCGCCCGGGCGACATCGTCGAGGAATGACCCCAGTCCCGGCCAAAGGTGAGCTGATGATTGAAGCCGAGGTCGACGCCGAGGACGTATTGCGAAAGCGTCAGCGCGCCGACCGCGGCAATGACGGCGCCCAGGATCGCCACGAGCTGGCGCGGCCCGCTTTGCAGCAGGACCAGGGCGATGCCCGCGAGGACGATGAGGACGCTCGGATTCGGCTGGATGGATACGCCGTCGTCGAACCAGTCGGTGAACCGGTGCACGTCGAATGCCCAGCCGCAGAACGAGATCGTGCCGCCGAGGAGCGTGGCGACACCCAGCAGCGTGCGCGCACGGATCAGGGAATGCGGGTCAGGGACGATGGCTTCGGCTGGCATTCCGGTGCGATTGTACCGGCCGCATGGCGCACAAAAGCAAGCCGGTGACGCAAACCGGTCAGTCCGCTGCATACTCACCCGCCATACTCGACGGCGCGGCATCGCCCGGTGCAGGCAGGAGAGCGACCATGGACGAGCAGGCACAGCCGACACGGGGCCGGCGTCCCAACGCACGCGAGGCCAAGCGCGCCGCGCGCGCCGCCCAGGCCGGCCAATCCGTTCCCTACATCACCCGCAAAATTCCGTTCTACGAGGTGCTCGGCGAAGAGGGCCTTGCCCTGATCGAAACCAATGCCGATACGATCCTCGAGGAAATCGGCATCGAGTTCCGCGAGGACCCGGAGGCGCTCGCGATCTGGAAGGCTGCCGGCGCGGACGTCCAAGGGGAGAGGGTGCGCATGCCGCGGGGCATGTGCCGAGCGCTGATCCAGGCGACCGCACCGCGCGAGTTCACGCAGCTCGCCCGAAATCCCGCGCGCAATGTGGCGATCGGCGGGGCGAACACCGTATTCGCGCCCGCCTACGGGTCGCCCTTCATCCACAACCTCGATGAGGGGCGGCGTTACGCTCGCATCGAGGACTTCCGTAACTTCGTGAAGCTCGCCTACCTCGCGAAGTCGCTGCACCACTCCGGCGGGACGATCTGCGAGCCCGTGGACCTGCCGGTCAACAAGCGCCACTTCGACATGGTCTACAGCCATATCAAGTACAGCGACAAGGCGTTCATGGGCTCGGTGACGCACCCGGAGCGCGCGGCGGACACGGTCGAGATGGCGAAGATCCTGTTCGGCGACGGCTACATGGATGCGGCGACCGGCCGGCCGAACACCGTGATCGTGAGCCTGATCAATGTCAATTCGCCGATGACCTACGACGCGACGATGCTCGGTGCGCTCAAGGTATACGCGCGCGCGAACCAGGCCTGCATCGTGACGCCGTTCATCCTGGCGGGCGCGATGTCGCCGGTCACCGTCGCCGGCACGGTTACACAAACACTTGCTGAAGCATTGGCAGGCATGGCGTTCATTCAATTGCTGAATCCGGGCGCGCCGATGGTGCTCGGCAGCTTCGCCTCGTCGCTGTCAATGCAATCCGGCGCACCCACATTCGGCACGCCCGAGCCCGCGCTCGTGCTCTACATCATGGCGCATCTCGCACGCAGGCTCGGTGTTCCGTTCCGCTCCGGCGGCAGCCTCTGCGCGTCGAAGCTTCCGGATGCGCAGGCCGCCTTCGAATCGGCGCAGACGCTGCTGCCCACCTGCCTCGCCGGCGTCAATTTCGTGCTGCACGTGGCGGGCTGGCTCGAAGGCGGGCTCGCCATGGGCTACGAGAAATTCGTCATGGACGTGGACCAGGCCGGGATGATGCACACGCTGCTTGCGGGCGTGGACCTGTCGGAGAACGGCCAGGCCCTCGATGCGATCCGCGAGGTCGGGCCGGGCAAGCACTTCCTCGGTTGCGCGCACACGCTGGCGAATTTCGAGACGGCCTTTTATCGCTCGCCGCTCGCCGACAACAACAGCTTCGAGCAATGGGAAGCGGAAGGCCGGAGGGACATGGCGATGCGCGCGAACGAATCCTGGAAGAAGCAGCTCGCAGATTACGTCGCGCCGCCGCTCGACCCCGCCATCGACGAAGCGCTCGTCGATTACATGAGCCGGCGCAAGGCGTCGTTCCGGGATTCGAACGTCTGAAAAAAAGGGCCGGCCCCTGCAAGACCGGCCCCCATGTCAGCGATCGTTCTTCAGCGTGCGGCCGTGATCACCACGCGGCGGTTGTTGGCACGGCCCTCCGCCGTGTCATTCGTGTCGACCGGGCTCGACTCGCCTGCCCCGCTCGTGCTCACGATAGATGCAGGCAGGCCGGCGTCGACGAGGTAGCGACCGATAGTCCCCGCACGGCGCTCTGACAAGCCCTGGTTGTAGGCATCGGAACCTGTGCTGTCCGTGTGGCCTACGACGCGCACCTTCACTCCGGCCGCGAGATCCGCTGGCAGGCGCTTGAACTCAGCCACCGCGCCGTCGAGTTCGGCACGTCCTGCGGCATTCAGTTCGGACGAGTCCGTCTCAAACTGCACGCCGCGTAGGGTGAACTCGCGGAAGCAGCCAACCGCGTCCACCTTTACGCCTGCGGGCGTCGTCGGGCAACGATCCTTGTCGTCCGTCACGCCGTCCTTGTCACCATCGCCGGGCGGAGGCGGAGGCGG
>DATKBY010000023.1:0-2759 GCA_035513555.1 Steroidobacteraceae bacterium
GCCGCCGGAGGCGGCGCTGCTCTTCGCCTGCGCCGGTCGCGGCCGGCACCTGTTCGGCATCACCGGACATGACTCCGGAACGCTGCGCCGCCGGATCGACATTCCGGTCGCCGGCATGTTCAGCGCCGGCGAGATCGCGCCAGTGCAGGGCGCGACGTTCCTGCACAGTTTTTCCAGCGCGTTCGGCCTGATCCGGCGGCGGACGGCGCCCGCCCCCTGATAGAATCCAGCGCAGCCAACAGCCGCCAATGGCACGATGAAGTGCTGGGCTGGCTGGATCGACACCTGCGCAACTAATCCTGCCGCCATTTGGCGCGGTAGGACAGACCGAGCGCAATGATGCGCCGGAGCAGTGCGGAATAATCCATGCCGCCCTCAAGCGCCGCGTACGCGAAATCCTCCTCCTCTTCGACGTTCGGATTCGCGTTGGCCTCGAGGAAATACGGCATGCCATCCGCGCGCACGCGGAAATCCATGCGCGCGTAACCGGTCATGTGCAGCGCGCGATAGATCCGGCGCGCGAGCTTGTCAAGCCGGGCCGCGAGACCGTCCGGAAGGTCGCGCGCGACGTCGCTCGTGATGCCGTGCCGCGCCTGGTATGCGCGGTCCCACTTGGCCTTGCGCGTCGCGATTCCCGCGCGCCCTGCCTTCAGTTCTCCGAAGATGAACTCCCAGGGCGGCAGCGTGCGGATGCGGTCGTTGCCGATGACGCCGACGTAGAATTCCCGGCCCTCCACGTATTCCTCGACCAGCGCATCGGAAGACGTGTGTTCATGGATGAATGCGACGCGCTCCCGCAGCCGCGCCGCGTCCTCGACGATCGATGCCTGGGAGATCCCAAGCGACGCGTCCTCGGTCGCGGACTTGACGAACAGCGGATAGCGCATTCGCGCCGGTATCCGGATTGCCCTGCCGCGCGCGAATACGGCGAACTGGGGCGTCGGGATCCGGTGCCAGGCCAGGAGCTGCTTCGACAGCACCTTGTCCCGCGACAGCATCATCCCGCGCGGATTGCAGCCGGTATAAGGCTGGCGCAGCAGTTCGAGCCATGCAACGATGTGCTGGTCATAGGTGACGATGCCGTCGAATTCTTCGAGCAGGTTGAAGCAGATCTGCGGCTGCCAGTCCGCCAGCGCGGTCCTGAGCTCCGTCAGGCTGTCGCCGATGCCGATCGGCTGCACCTCGTGGCCGCACTGGCGCAGGCAGCTGATCACATCAAATTCAGTGCGGTACTCGGCCGCGTCCCGGGCGCGCACGCCTTTGAGTGTTTTCGGCGGCACGAGTGTCTCGTGGACCAGTACCAGGATGCGGAGCTTCGGCATCGTTCAGCCCCGGGCGCCGTCGTGCAACGCGTCCGCCATGGACTGGATTTCCACGCGGCGCGCGAGGCCGTGCAGCCATTCCCCGGGCAGCGCCGACGCGCCGTAATGCGCCCCGGCGAGCTGCCCCACGATCGCCGCCGCGGCCACCGCATCGCCGCCGCGGCTCGCTGCAAGTTCTATGCACTGACGCGTATCGTTGCCCCCGTCGAACGCGGAAAGCGCTGACTCCAGGGAGGACGCCGCCGCACGCGAGCCGGCCACCAGCCGGCTCGGCTTGCGTCCGCGCCAGGAGCCCAGAGCGACGTCGCGCACGCGCGGCTTCAGGACCGTCGAATCCCAGAATCCCGGCGCCGGTTCGTACATCGGCGCAAGCAGCATCGCCTTGTCCTCGCCCGCGAGTGCGCCGGCCAGCAGCGCGGCAACGTAGCGCACAGCATCGAGCGTCAATGGCGCCTGATGGGTGATGCGGGCACAGAGCACCGCGGCCTCGATCGCGGCGCGCGGATCGGCGTAATGCCAGACGATCGCAGGCCCGATGCGGGCAAGCGGTTCGGCTTCAGCTCGTGCCGGGTCGTGCGATCCGGCAAAGGCATTGCCCGTCCACCGCGCGGCCGCGAGGGCACGCACCGTCGCCGCACTGGCACCGACACCGACGCCGGTGCTCGTCCACAATCCGGCGCGCTGCCATGACTGGTAGCGCTGCACCTGGTCTTCGGCGTCGCTGCCGCCGCAGGAGATGAAACTGTCGGCCAGGCAGAGTGTCATCGCGGTCTTGTCGGCCCACGCCCCCGCCGGCAATCCGTGCGCCGCGTGACCCTGTGCCTCCGCGGCTGCAAGGCCGAGCAGCATGCCGCGCACGCGATCGCGGGAATCCGCCGCAGCCGCGTGACCCGCATCGCGTTGTGGCCGCCATTCCCGAACGAAATCGCATTGCGCCTCGGTTTCCGGCACCGACGGCCAGGACCCGGAACGCGAACAACTTTGCCAGCGCTCGTTCAGCTGTGCCAGCGCGCCTTCGCCGCTGAAGCTGCGATTCACCAGCCAGCAGCCGGCGACGAGATTGGTGCGCCCGATGCCGGCCCGGCAGTGCAGATAAATGCGCCGGCCCGCGGCAAGCGCCCGATCGAGTTCATTCAGGATGTCCTGCATATGCCCCAGCGACTGCGGCAACCCGTGATCCGGGATGGGCAGGCGCCGGTATTCGACCGGCACGGACGAAATCCTGGCCAGAAGCCAAGGCTCGTAGGGCTCGCGCTCGCCGGATTCGGTCAGATCGATGAAACAGTCGATGCCGGTCTCGAACAGGCGGCGCAGACATTCCTGGGTCTCGGCCTCGTCGCGCCCCCCCGGATACTGGCCGCAAAGTATCCGGCCGGGCTCCAGCCAGTAGCTGTTCGGCAGTGGCGGCGGCTCGCCCGTCACATCAGGAGCCGGTGC
>DATKBY010000024.1:0-41426 GCA_035513555.1 Steroidobacteraceae bacterium
GGCAGGCCCGGTGAACAAACAGCGGCAGTTTTTGTCAAATCCGGCTACTGCCGCGCGGAAAAACAGGTAAAAAAAGCCATGCTTCAGCCAGGCACCGCCGCCGACGGCCGCCAGCCCGGCACAAAAACCGGGATCACGGATCCTGCGGATCTCGATGAACCGACCGTAGAGCTCTATGCGGATCCCACGGCTGAACTGGGCGGTCCCGCGGATGGAGACTCAGGGGCAGCGCGGGCCGCGCTCGCGCGGCCCGAGGTGACGCCCAATGGCGACATCGGCCGAGTGCTCGATGAGCGTTATGTCATCGAGGAGCGGCTGGGACAGGGCGGCTCGGCTTTGATCATGCGCGCCCGGGACCTGCAACGACGCGGCGCGCGCAACAATGGCCATATCGCCATCAAGACATTGCGGCCCGAATTACGGTTCCGCCCCCAATCCATCGCGCGGCTCCAGCGCGAGTTCCGTCAGACCCAGTTGCTCGCGCATCCGAATGTCGTGAGGCAATTCGATATCGGCTGCGACAACGGCAACTGGTTCATCGCGATGGAGTTGCTGGACGGCGAACCCCTGCGCAAACGACTGAAGGCCGCGCCGGATGGCCTGCCGGTGCCGGAGGCGCTGCGCATCGCTGCGGCCTGCGGCGACGCCCTGGCACACGCGCACGATAAAGGCGTAACTCACGGCGACGTGAAGCCCGACAATGTTTTCGTCACCGAATCCAGGGACGTGCGAATGCTCGATTTCGGTGTGGCGCCGGACGCACCGGCGGCGCGAATTGATTCGACGCCGCCGAAACCATTTGTCCCGGCGGCTACTAAGGCCTATGCGAGTCCGGAAGTGCTGGCCGGGCTTGCGCCCCAGCCGCGCGACGACGTGTTCAGCCTGGCCTGCGTCATTTACGAGATGCTGACGGGCCGGCATCCGTACGGCCGACTCGGCGCTGACGAGGCCATGAAACAGGAAGTTGCCGTCGAACGCGTGCCCGGCCTGACCGCGAAGCAGTGGGGTGCGCTGGCAGCGGGATTGGCGTGGAAACGGGAGGCCCGGCCCGCGCACGTGCGGGATCTGTTGCGATCGTTGTCGGTCGACGCGGTGTCCCCGACTCCGGTCGTAAAGCACCGGCAGCCGTCGCGCATTTCTGTTGCGACGCCCCGCTGGGCCGAACGGATGCGCGGGCAGGCCGTCGGGATGGTCGCCCTGATCGGCATGGTGATCGTACTCGCGATCGTGGAAGCGGGAGACGATCCGGAGCCGGCCGCAATGGCCGTGTCCGACAGCCCGGCCGATACCGGCATTGCTGCAGCGAGCGATCTCGCCGGACCCGTGGAAACCGGAGAATCGGATGCAGACGCGGCGCCGACGCCGCCTGCAGCCGAGGTACGGCAGGCCGCGGCGCCCGCGCCACCGGCTCGTCATGTCTCTTTCAAGACCGAAAAGATGGTGGTGAGTCGCGGCACGGTATCGGCGGCCATCCCGATCCAGCTCGATCCCGGCGCACGGCGCGTCAAAGTGGAGTGGCGCACGGATGACGGCAGCGCGGTCGCCGGGCGCGATTACGGCGGCCCCGGCAGCGGCATCGCGACGTTTCAGGAACGCCAGACGGACCGCATACTCTATGTCCCGATCGTCAACGATTATTCGGTCACCGCCGACCGGTCCTTCACCGTCGAGCTGACCGGAGCTCCTGCCGGTGCAGAACTGGGCTCGCCGAGGCGTATCGAAGTCACCATCCAGGGCGCGGGCTGACCACGGAGCTCAGCGGACACGGCGTAGTCGCGCCTGGCGTCCGATCGGGATCGCCGGCCTGCGATCCAGCAGCAGTGCTCGCAGTCGCGCCGGCATCCCCGAGACGGCCGGCAGCAGAAGATCGGCGGGCACCGGTCGCGACAATAAATAACCCTGGATGCACATCGACGGATGCGCGATCAGCCAGTCGAGCTGCGCGCGGTTTTCGACGCCTTCGGCAGTGATTTCCAGTCTCAGACTTTGGCACAGCGCGATGATCGCCGTTGCGATTGCCTGCGAACGCGCGCTGGTATCGATGCCGGCAATGAGGCTCCGATCGAGCTTCACCCGCGTCAGCGGCAGCTGTTCGAGTGAGGCAAGCGACGAGTAGCCGGTGCCGAAATCATCGAGCGCGACGCCGACGCCGATGGCGCGCAACTGGCGCAATGCCTCGATCGTTTGCTGCCCCGTCTGCAGGACATTCTCCGTCAGTTCGATCTCGATGCAGCCCGGTGGCAGGGCATGTCGCGTCAGCAGGTCCTGGACGGTATTGACGAAACGCCTGTCGAGCAGCTGCAGTGAAGAGACATTGACCGCAACCCGGACTTCCGGCCAGTCCGCGCGATGCCATTGCGCAGCCTGTTCGACGGCCGACCGCAATACCCACTCGCCGATCTCCCGGATGAGGCCGCAGTCCTCCGCCACGGGCAGGAAGTCCTGCGGATACGCATAGGCGCCGGTCGGGAGCCGCCAGCGCAGAAGGCTTTCGACCAGCGACGTTTCCAGGGTTGCGATCTCGACCTCTGGCTGGAAGAACAACTCGAATTCGCCGCGCTCGACGGCCCGGCGCAATCCCTGCTCGGTTGCGAACTTGGCAGCCGCGGCGTCGAGCAGTTCGGGGCTGAACATGCTGAGCTGGCTGCGGCCGCTGGCCTTGGCACGAAACAGCGCCGCATCCGCTGCCCGGAGCAGCGCCTCGGGCTCGCGCCCGTGACCGGGAAAGATGCTCGCGCCTGCGCTGAGACTCATCAGCAGTTCGCGTCCATCGACGAACAGCGGTTCCTGGAACGCGCGCACGAGTGATTCTCCGGCGTCCTGTATCTGGGCGACTCCCGCGGCGCCTTCATAGACCACCGTGAATTCATCGCCACCGAGGCGCGCGGTGAATCCCGCGGCGCCGACGGTGCTGGACAAGCGCTCTGCGATCGCCTGCAGGACGCGATCGCCGAACTCATGACCCATGCTGTCGTTGACGTACTTGAAGTGGTCCAGGTCCAGGAAGAGCACGCCCACGAGTTGGTTGCGTGCGGCGGCTGCACACAGGGCCCTGTCCAGATGAGACAGAAGCTGCCGGCGATTCGGAAGCCGCGTCAGCGAATCGTGCTCGGCGAGGTGCAGCAGCTGGCGCGTGCGTTTCTCGACCTTGGCCTCGAGCTGGCCATGGTATTCGCTTGCCAGTGCCTGTGCCGCCGCCAGTTGTTCGGCCATGTGGTTGAAGGAAACCGCGAGCTGGTCGAGTTCCCGGATGCCGCCGCGCGGGACCGTGACGTTGGCGGCTCCCTGCGCGAGCCGTTGCGTCGCGTACAGGAGCCTGCGCACCGGTCTGACCACGCTGACGACGGTATTGACCGAGGTGGCGAGGAGCAGCAACAGGATGCCGACGCTGAGCCAGGCGAACAGCGTGCGTCGCCTGCCTTCGCGCTCCGACAGGGCCGACAGTACGTCGTCCGACTGGCGTCTGGCCGATGCGAATGCCTTCGCGGCCTCGAAGCTGGCGCTCGCTTTGCGGATCGCGGCGGTCAGCGTCGAGTGGCTGGCCGTGAACTCCTCGATCCGGGACTCGCGCTTCAGATCCATTCGCACGAGCAGGTTGCGCAATCGCCCGGCCCGGCCCAGATCGCGCTGCATCTTGTCCAGCCAGTCCTGGCCCTCGGCGCGCACGATGCTCGCTCCGTTGTCGCGCAACAGGGCGGCCAGGGCGGCTTCATCGCGTTGCATGGCCCGGACGTCTTCCGTTGCATAGCCCTGGGGAACGGCGAATGCGACGAGCCGCGCGCCCATGCCGTCCAGCAGGCGGTTGGCGTCCACCAGGTATTCGCGCAACAGCACGCGCCCGACAGTTCTCCATGTCCGGTCGAGCGACGCGGTGACGCGCATGTCCAGTGACGCAAGTTCGCCACCCAGTTCCAGCAGCAGCATCCGCCTGGAATCGGATGCCCGGACCAGTTCTTCCGCCAGCCCGATGTGCGCGGCCGCCTGCATCTCGAGGTCAACGAGCGAATCCGGATCCAGCGTCGGCGCCAGCACGGAACGATGTGCTTCGCTGGCGGCCACCAGTGCCTGGACGGATTCCTCGTACCGCTGTTCGCGGAGGGTGTCGTCCTGGTCCGCGCGTGCGAGTGTCGCTCGATGCAGTTGTTCCAGCGCGACCGGGAACGCGTCAGCGTCCGGTTGTTCGCCAGCCGAAGGCGATGCGATGGAGCCGTCTTCGATGGTTCCAACGATCGTGCGGCCTTGATCGGACACGACGTTGGCGACGACTGCCAGTGTCGCAACTGCCGCAAATGCAATGGACAGCCGGGACGCTATGCCAAGCGGTTTCTCGAACGGAAGCCAGCGCAATGCCCGGCGCCACGCCGGAACGCGCGTGGATTCTGCAACCGAAGTGGCAGGTAACGGATGACTCATCGGGCGCGCCGCATCCCCGGACCCAAGGCCCTCGATCATGCGATTCGCCGGGGTCCCCGATGTGTGCTGCAGTCAGCCAGTCTGCTCGGGCAAGTGTGAGCTGCGTCTCAGAGTGGTCGGACTCCGTCCGCGCCGCGCGCGGGACGGAATCCGACCTCCACATTATGTTCCTGCTGGTCGTCCACGAGCGGAATGCCGTCATCGCCGACGTCGATGCCATCGACGATGATCTGGCAGCTTCCTGCGTCGGCGACGCTCGCGCGTTTCTCGACCACGATGCGGTAACGGGTCTCGCCGAATCGATAGCTGATCGCGTAGCTCGTCCAGTCGGCCGGCATGCAGGGCGCGACGTGCAGTCGATTGCCTTCCCGGCGAAGCCCGAGCAATGATTCGACGATCAGCCGGTAGAGCCAGCCGGCCGAACCCGTGTACCAGGTCCAGCCACCCCGGCCGACATGCGGCGCGACGGCATAGACGTCCGCGGCCACGACATACGGTTCGGCCTTGTAAGTCGCGACAGCTTCCGGCGTGCGCGCATGATTGACCGGGTTGATGAGGGACAGCAGTTCGAATGCGCGGCGGCTGTCGCCCAGTTGCGCGAATGCCATCGCGGCCCAGACGGCGGCGTGGGTGTACTGGCCGCCATTCTCGCGTACACCCGGCACGTAGCCTTTGATGTAGCCGGGGTCCAGCTCCGACGTATCAAACGGCGGATCCAGGAGGCGCACCAGGCCCTGTTCCCGCAGTACCAGGCGTCGTTCCAGCGCATCCAGCGCCAGTCGCGAACGCGCCGGTTCGCCTGCGCCGGAAAGTACCGACCAGCTCTGGGCGACCGAATCGATGGAGCACTCGGCATTGAGAATGGAGCCGAGCGGCTGGCCATCGTCGAACCAGGCCCGCAGATACCATTCCCCGTCCCAGGCGTGTTTGGCGATGTTCCGGCGCAGTTCGGCGGCCTGTTCACGGCAGCTGTCCGCAAACGCCGCATCGTCATGTTGCAGCGCGATCCCGGCGAACGACACGAGCACCTTGTGCAGGAAGAAACCGAGCCACACGCTTTCACCCTTGCCGTGAATGCCGACCAGGTTCATGCCGTCATTCCAGTCGCCGGATCCCATCAGCGGCAGCCCGTGCCTGCCGAAGCGCAGGCCATGCCGGATGGCGCGCACGCAATGCTGATACACGCTGGCCGCTTCGCCGGCGCGGCCCGGCAGGTCGTAGTAGGATTCCTCGTCGACTCCGAGCCCGCGTCCTTCCAGAAAATGCGTGCGCTCGTTGAGGATCGTCGCGTCGCCGGTGCACTCGACATAGCGGCAGACCGCGAGCGGCAGCCACAGGTAGTCGTCGGAACAGCGCGTGCGGACGCCTCGGCCCGCAGGCGGATGCCACCAATGCAGCACATCGCCCTCCGGGAACTGCTGCCCGGCGCAGCGCAGCAGGTGCTCGCGTACGAGGCGCGGCTCGGCGTGCACCAGCGCCATCGCATCCTGCAGCTGATCGCGGAAGCCATAGGCGCCGCCGGACTGCGAATAGCCGCTTCTCGCCCATAGCCGGCAGGCCTGCACCTGGTACGGCAACCAGCCGTTGCACAGGACATCGAGCGAGGCATCGGGAGTCTCGACCTGAACCGTGCCGAGCGTCCGCTGCCAGTACTGCTGGACTTTCTCGAGCGCGTTGCGCGCCGTGCCGGACGTGCGCAACCTGAGCGCCAGTTTGCGGGCTTCCTCGACGTCTCGTCCGGCGCCGAGCCGGAAAATGATCTCGCGCTCCTCCCCATCGGCCAGCTCGAACGGCACCTGGATCGCCCCGCAAGGGTCGAGCGCCGCGCCTAGCCGCCCGGACAGCCGTGAGCGCGTCATCGCGTCCGGCTCATGGAACGTGCGATTCCGCCCGATGAATTCCGAGCGGTCGCCGGTCAGGGCGCGCGACAGGTCGTCGACGTCGAAGAAGGCGACGCGGCCGGAGAACTCGCTGTTGTAGGCATTGCGCGCGAGCAGCGCACTGCTGGTCGGGTCGATCTCCGTAATGACGTGCATGGCGGACTTCGAGCGCAGGTCGCCGAGCACCCATTCGACGTAGCCGGTTGCGGTCAGCTGGCGCGCGCGTCCGCAGCCGTTGCGGACTTTCAGGACCGAGAACTTGACCGCCAGTTCGAGATCCACGTAGATCCAGAGCTCGGTGCGAATGCCGCCGGCTGTGTGCTCGAATACGCTGTATCCGAATCCGTGGCGTGTCACGTACGGCATCGCGCCGCTGCACGGCTGCGGCGCAGGCGACCAGTAGTGGCCGCTTTCTTCGTCGCGCAGGTAGATGGCCTCGCCGCCGGCGGCTCCGACCGGATCGCCGCTCCACGGGGTGAGCCGGTACTCGTGGGCGTTCTCGAACCACGTATAGGCAAGCCCGCTTTCCGACAGCACTGTGCCGAAGCCTGGATTGGCGATGACATTGACCCAGGGAACCGGGGTCATCGCCGATTGCGTCGTCGTGATCACGTACTCGCTGCCATCCGCACTGAATCCGCCGAGCGGATTGCCAAGAACGAGCTCCGGGCGCTGCGGCTGGGGGGGCGCCGGGGGTTCCGGGCGATGGGTACGAGTCGTTGCGAGGCGCGCGACGCTTCGGTCCGAGAGTTTCCGGCGCCCGACCTGTTCTGCCAGCGTTCCACGCCTGTCGGTGATGATGATGCGGGCCACTGCCTGCAGCAATGTCCGGTCTTCGATCGAGATCTGGTCGGCATACCGGACGAATATGCCGCCCGGCCGGTCGATCGAGCTGGCTTCGATGCCGGTGGCGATGAGTCCCATGATCTGGTCCTGAAGCCGTTGCCGGTAGCCCACGTGGTCCTCGTTCCAGATCACGAGATCCACGACGAGGCCCTTCAGGCGCCAGTAGGAGTGGCAGCGGATGAGCTGTCGGGCCAGATCGACATTGGCGCCGTCCGAGACCTTCAACAGGACGATCGGCAGGTCGCCGGAGATCGCGTAGCCCCACAGGCCGGCCTGCCCGCGCTGATTCCGCATCATGACGCCGGCATCGGCGCGCAGCGCAGGATTTGCGTAGAGTACCAATCCGGCCAGGCGGCCGAATATCTGCGCGTCGCCAGCCGTCGCATTGATCTGGCGCAACATGACCCCGCTGTGCGTCCACGCGAGGTCGAATACACGGTCCGCCAGATGGCGGTCCCGGTATCGGTCGATCAGCGCGAGACAGGCCTCGCGATTGTCGGCGGCGCCGGAGACGAAATCGAGCGTCGCGGACTGTCCCGGCGCGAGCGTGATCTCGCAGCGGATCGCGGCAACCGGCTCCAGCACGGAACCCTCGGCATCGGACAGTTCGCCCGCGCCGGTCAGCGCCTGCGGCGCCGCAATGGTGCGGCCGCGGCCAATGAAGCGCACGCGGTCCGTTTCATACGACACGTTGTCTATCGCGGCGCCGTGAGACGCCAGCTGGTGAAATGCCCATGGCACCGGATCGCGGGCGGATCGCGGCCGCCGCGTGCTGAGGATCGTGCGGCGATCGCGGACAATCTCGGTCTGAATGAACAGGTTGCCGAATGACGGCTGCAATGCGTCCGCCGCGGGCGCCGCGAGCACGATCTCCGCGTAGCTCGTGACTTCGACGGTACGCCGCGCACGCGCATGGTTGGTGACACGGATCCGGCGGAGCTCGATGTCGTCCTCCGGCGAAACGACGATTTCCGAGTAGGTCTCGTAGTCCAGGTCGCGCCGCCGGAACTCGACCCGTCCTTCGGAAAACATGGCCTCGTAACTGTCTGCTTCTCGCAGCGTCGGCTGGTGCGTGGCCGACCAGTACTCGCCGGTCGCCGCATCGCGCAGGAAGAAGAACGAGCCCCAGTTGTCGCTGGTCGGATCCTCGCGCCAGCGCGTGACGGCGAACTCGCGCCAGCGGCTGTAGCCGCCGCCCGCATTGGTCACCATGACGTGATAGCGGCCATTTGAGAGCAATTGCACTTCCGGCGACGGCGTGTCCGGGCCGATCGGCAGTTGCGCCGCCTTGTCGGCCATGTCGGAGAATGCACCGACTTCGGATTGCGCCGCGATGTGGGCATGGACGGCGGCGGTCTTCGGGATTTTTTCCTGCAGCAGCAGGAGCGTGGCCTGAAACTGCGGATCCGATTCGAACCGCCGCTGCATCGGCCGGCCCAGCAGCCGGTGCGCGAGCGCCAGCAGGTTCATGCCCTGGTGATGCGCCATGAATGACCGGACGATGGCGCTGGTCTGCCCGCGTGCCAGCCGCGCAGGCGTGAAGTCGATGGCCTCGTAGAAGCCGAACTGGCCTTCCAGGCCCGCGGCGGACAGTCGCTGCAGGTTCGCGCAGGCCGCTTCCGGCGCGACGATCAGCGCGAGCGCCGAAGCATAGGGCGCGACCACCAGATCCTCCGCCAGGCCCCGCGTGAGGCCGAGTCCGGGAACCCCGAAGGCGTGATATTGATAATTGAGATTGGCGTCGACCGTGTTGTAGCCCGATTCCGATATGCCCCAGGGCTGCGATCGCTGCCGGCCGTACGCGATCTGGCGCGCGACGGCGGCGCGGCAGGTCTGGTCGAGCAAGGTGCCTTCGTAGGTCGGCATGACGAGCAGCGGCATCAGGTACTCGAACATCGAGCCGCTCCACGAAACGAGCACGGTTTCGCCGTCGACCGTCGTCAGCATGCGGCCGAGCGCAAACCAGCATTCCTGCGGCAACTGTCCCTGGGCGATAGCGACGAAATTGCTGAGCCTCGACTCCGAAGCCAGCAGGTCGTAGTAGCCGGTGTCCCGCCGGAACTCGTCCACGTTGTAACCGATCGCGAGCAGATGCCGGGTGCGGTCGTAAAGGAACTCGTAGTCGAGGTCGGCGAAGCGCGTCGCCTGCTGCGCCAGCCGTTCGCATTCGGCGATGCGCTGCCGGGCACCCTCGGCCGCGGGCGATACAGTCCACGCGGCCAGGTCGCGCAACGTCGGCACGCCGGTGCCGCGCCCGGGCGGCCCGACATCCGGCTCCGTGCCCGCCGAGCGCAACCACGGCGCCAGTTCGATCAGCTCATCGCGCGCGGCGCTGCATTGCCGCGCGAGCGCGACAGCCCAATCGCACGCCGCCGGCGCCATTGCCTGGTCCACGGTCAGCGCGAGTTCCGCGATCGCCTCGTCAAGAGTCTCCAGTCTGTGCAGGACTGCGGCGAGCCCGTGCGGCTGGGTCGCATGTACCGGCTGCAGGAGCGCATGCACCCGGTCGAGCGCGGGCCGCTCGCCGTCCGACAACGAATCGGCAAGCAGGGCCAGGGTATCGGCGAGTCCGTCGAATGTGCGAGGACCGACGACGGGTTCATCCGGCAACGCGAGCAGTCCCGAGCGCAGGGTCAGCAGCAGCCCGGCCAGATTGCCGCTGTCCACCGACGACACGTAGCGAGGCGGCAGCGGGAGCAGTGTCCGCGTGTCGTACCAGTTGAAGAAATGCCCACGATATCGCGGCAGTTGCGCCATCGTGCGGAATGTCGCCTCCGTGCGCGCCAGCAGATTGCCTGCAGGGATGTAGCCGAAATCATAGGCGGCGAGATTGGAGAGCAGCATCATGCCGATATTCGTCGGCGAGGTGCGGTGCGCAATGACCGGCCCGGGATCCTCCTGGAAATTGTCCGGCGGCAGCCAGTGATCCTCGTCGCCGACGAAGCGCTCGAAGAAAGCCCAGGTCTTGCGCGCGATCCGGCGCAGGAAAAGTGTCTGCTCCGCGGTCAGCCGTGCTTCTTCGCGGACCAGGGGGCGGCTGAGCCACGACGCGAGCGCCGGCGCAGCGAGCCACAGGCCGAGCAGCGGCGCAGCGGCTATCAGTGCGTCGGGACGCAGCACGGCAAGTCCGAGCGCAACTGCCGCCGCAATGAACGGGGCGGGCCAGAGCGCGCGGTATGTCGTGGCCAGGTCCGTGTCCTGGTTTCCCGCCTGTTCGGCGTAAGGGCTCCATTCGAGCAGGTGCCTGCGCGTGAACAGCATCCGGCCAGCCGTGCGAATCACCGCCCCGAGACTGACGACCGCCTCGTACGGCAGCGTCGCCAGCCTGAACGCCGTCTGTGCGAAGCTCCGGCCTGCGTCGCGACTGACGGCAAGCAGGTGCTGCGCATAACCCAGGTCGCGGGTCTTGCGGAGCGCGGACGCGAAGAACACGAGAACCGGCGGAATCACGAAGACGGCGGCCACCGCGATCGTCCAGTGCACGGGGTTCGGTGCGAGGTACCATCCGACCGGAACCAGGATCGTGAGTGCGGCGGGCGTCAGGCTCCGGCGCAGATTGTCGAAAATCTTCCAGCGCGACAGTGCGGACAAGGGATTCCGCAACGAGCGGCGGTCCGGCCCGGGGACGCGAGGCATGAGCCAGCGCGCGATCTGCCAGTCGCCGCGGATCCAGCGTTCATGCCTGCGGGTATCGACGTCAAAGCGCGACGGATACTCCTCATAGAGCATGACGTCGCTCAGCAGCCCGGAACGCGCGTAGCAGCCTTCGAGCAGATCGTGGCTCAGGATCCAGTTTTCGGGAAAACGGGCCTTCAGCGCACGCTCGAAGGCGTCGACTTCGTAGATGCCTTTGCCGATGAAGGAGCCTTCGCCGAACAGGTCCTGGTATACGTCGGACACGGAGCGCGTATAAGGATCGATGCCCGGCTCGCTGCCGAACAGCTGCGCATAGCGCGAGCGGTTGGCGCCGGCCAGGCTGGCTGCCATGCGCGGCTGCAGGATGCCGTAGCCGCCGGTGACACGCTGCCGCTTTTCGTCGTAACGCGGACGATTGAGCGTGTGCGCCATCACGCCGACTAACTGGCGCGCGGAATCCCGTGGCAGTTCGGTATCCGCGTCCAGCGTGATGACGTACCGGATGCCGTCCAGCGCGGCAATATCGCCGACCACCAGTGAAAAACGGTCCTGTCCTTCGCCGCGCAGCAGCAGGTTCAGATCCGCGAGCTTGCCGCGCTTGCGCTCGTGACCCATCCAGCACCGTTCCGCCGGGTTCCTGCGACGCGGGCGGTGCAGCAGGAAGAACCGGCTGGGGCCGGTTTCCGCGTATTTCGAGTTCAGGCGCTCGATGCCCGCCTGCGCGTGGCTGAGCAGCCGCGCGTCGTCCGCCGTTGACTCATCGGGCGCATCGCAAAAATCGGTCAGCAGACCGAAGCGCAGCTGCCGGTCCCGGTTGCCGAGAAACCGCACTTCGAGCGCCTCGATCTGCTGGTCCGCCCGGTCCGTGCTCGTGAGCAGCGTCGGGATCACGACCATCGTGCGCATCTCGGGCGGCAATCCCGCGGAGAAATCCAGGCGCGGCAGCAGCCGTGGCTTTGCGAGCAGCGTGGTGAGCCAGTTGGTCAGCGACGAAGCGAGCTGGCTGGCCCCGATCAGCGCAAGAGCGCCCAGCCAGTCCAGTCGCCAGCCGGCGAGTCGGGCGGCGTCCAGATTGGCCAGCAGGATGCCCCCGACAACGATCGTCAGGACCAGCATCGTGCCGAGGTACAGCGCCAGCGGATGCTCGCTCGCCCTGCGGCGCTGGAGATCCGGCCAGGACAGGCGATACGCCAGCGCCGCCTCGAGCTGCGGCAGGCCGCGGTCGACGAGGTAGTACCCGACATGCGCGGTGTGATGGCCGGTGCCGAGCTCTGCGGCGCTTCGCAGCGCGAGTCCGACCGCCTCCTGCGCCACTTCGATTTCCGTCCGCGGGCTGCGCTTGGCGAGCCGGGCCACGACATGCCGGTAGCGGTCGCGCGTGCCGAAATCCATCCGGTCATAGGTTTCGTTCGGATCGTCGCGCAGCGTCTGCTCGACGTGACTGAGCAACTCGACGAATTCGCGCCAGTCCATCGCACCGAGAAAACGAAGACTGCCGATCGAGTTGCTAATCGAAACCTGGTCCGCGGCCTGATTCTGGGTCTCCGCAAGAACCATCTGTTCAATCGTCTGGCTGGATTCCGCGAGACGCTGTTCGATCCACGTGAGCGGCAGTGCCAGCGCGAGCCCGTGCCCCTGCAGGCGGCGCGCGAGTTCGGCGACGAACGAGCTGACCAGCGGCGGATCCGATCGCGCCATGTCGGCGATGACCAGGATCAGATTCTTCGGATCGCTCTCGGCGACTTCGGTCATCTGGTCCGCCCATCGCTGGGCTGCGTCGGAATGTGCCCGTGCGGCGGCGATGCGGACGCTGACGCGGCGCAGGTTTTCGATCAGCGCCAGTCGCAGCATGATCGGGATGGCCCAGAGCTCGCCGAGCGTCAGGGACGCAACGGTCTGGTAGGCCGCGACGAAGCGGCTCAGCGTCTCCGCATCCACACGGCCATCGCCATGTGAAATCGCTTCCAGCGCGATGTCGTAAGAGCGCGGCAACCCGCGCGATGGACCCTGCGCGAGACGCGGAAGTCCCCGGCTGTAGCCGCGCGGCAGGTGGCGGCGCGCGGTCCGGATCTGCTCTTCGATCAGGTAGAAATTGTCGAGAAGCCATTCGCCCGCCGGCGCGATGCGCAGTTTCGACCGGACCGCCAGCGTCAGCGCGTTGCAGGCATCGATCAGGACCCGCTCGTTTTCGTCAAGGCGCCCCAGCAGGCGGTTCTGCGGCGCGAAGCGGCTGAGCGTGTGCGATCGGGCAAGCGTCCGGCCGTGCACCTCCATCTGGTCGGCGCTGAACAGTTCGGCCCGCAATGGCGTCTGGTCATCGCCCTGCCGGTTCGAGGACGGCGTGAAGCTGCCGGACAGAATGCGGGGCAGGGGAGTGCGAAACATCGTCAAGCGATCATAACCGCAGCGTCGTCGCCGGCGGTTGTCAGACGCGCATTCGGGATCTCAGCGATCGAGTTCGAGGAGCGCCAGTTTCGCTTCTTGCAGGAAAGGCCGCTCGGTTGCGCGCCCTGTCATGTTCTCGGCTTCGGATTCGGACAGCCGTTCGGCATCCAGCGCCCAGGATTCGAGGATGCGGCGTTTCTCGGCCTGGTCAAGCCGTTCGTCGGCCAGCACGTCGCTCGGCTGCTGATAGAAACGGGTAGGGTCGAGCGCGGCCGCGTCGATGTCGACGGCCTCCGGGCGGGTGTCATTGCTTCGCCTGCTGGGCCCCAGATGCGTTCGCCGCTTGCGATACGGGCGCATGAATTGTCTGACCGGGCTAGGCGCGTGTTCGTTCCGCCCGCGGGCGTCCCGACCCGTTGGCGGCGGACCGGAAGATCCGGGAGATGGCCATGACCGCGGTCGCCGCCTTGGCGTGGCGGCTACCGGCGACGAGTGCCGCGAATTCCGCCAGCACGGTGACCGCCATCGCTGGACTGCGCGACAGGAAACGCATGGTTTTGCTGCGCGGATAGCTGCCGTTGCCGGTTTCCCGCGGCGGTCCCAGCTGTTCAGCAATGAGGCTGCGCTGCGCCCGGATTCGTTCGCGCACCGCCTGGCGCTGCTGTTCGATCGGCAGGTCGGGTTGCGGCGTCACAAACGGCTCCTGATCATCGCGAGGTCGGCGGCGATCTCCTCGCGCGTGCCGGCGAAAGCCTCACGGCCTCGCGCCGACAGGGTCTTGAATCGCATCCACGCGAATCCCGCGCACGCTGCATAGAACAGGACCAGACCGACCGCGGCCGGGATCCGATAAGGCGTATCCCAGCTGAACGCAAGCACCAGCGCGCCCGCCATCAGCAGCGTGCACTGCACGCCAATGCCAGCGATCAGCGCCGCAATGAGCAGCCCGGCAATCCGTTTTTTTTCCGCAGCCCATTCCACGCGCGCCAGCTGACCGTGAAGGCCTGCCTGGGTCAGCAGCGACGACCCCGCGGAACGCAGTATGCGTACTACGTCCAGCGGGGAGATCGAGGCGGACTGGGGCGCCGTTTCCATCACATGCGTCGATTGATTGCGATCCCGACCAGCAGGCCGAGAATCGCGCCGATGCCCACCGACTGCCACGGGTGCTCGTGAACATAGGTGTTGGTGACGCGCGCGGATTCACGCGCCCGCTCGGCGATTTCGGTGCCCGCTTCCGTGAGGGATTCCTTCGCCGATTCGACGCGTTCGGCCAGCTTCTTCTTGGCGCGTTCGAGATCGGCGCCGGTGAGGGGCGTCATCGAGGTGATCAGGTCCTCGACGTCCGAGATGAAATTCTGCAGTTCCCCTTTACCTTTACGGGATGCCTGGGCCACGGCGGACTTGGCGTCCGTAGCGAGAGTTCTGGCGCTGTGCCCATTCCCCTCGGATTCCGCAATATCTGGATATCTGTTCATGGTGCTTCCTGCTCCAGTCGTGTAGTGGACGGCAGATGCCGCCGATAACGGCAACCATAGCCCAGGCGCCTGAAGTCGTCTGTCAGTCGAGGACCACAAGTGGTTCGGTCATTCGTTGGGATCGGACCGCGTGACGCCGGTGCTACAATCCGCGGGGCTTAAAGAAAAACGCGTCCGGGAGTCACACATGAGCCTTGGAACCATTCTTCTCATCGTACTGGTGCTGGCGCTGATCGGCGTCATTCCCGCCTGGCCGCACAGCCGCGGCTGGGGATATGGGCCGAGCGGCATCGTCGGCGTCATCCTGATCGTGCTCCTCATATTGTTCTTCACGGGCAGGCTGTAAGCGGCAAAAAAAGGCCAACCGGCATGCGGTTGGCCCGGCGGGATTGGTGGAGGCGGCGGGAATCGAACCCGCGTCCGCAAGCCCTACGCTACAGGATCTACGTGCGTGTCCAGCCTATTGATCTCGCCGCGTGCTACCCGGTTGGCGGGGAAAACACGAAGCCAGCTTCGGAGCGTTTTAGCGGTTCCAGCCCGGAGCACACCGGTTCCGCGATCCTGTGAGCGCGTCCCCCGGGTCTGGATGCACAGGCACATGCCAGTCGGGGGTTAGGCGGGATTAAGCCGCCAGAGCGTAGTTGTCGTCGTTGGCAACTAGTGTTTGCAAGCGGATTTACGAGGTAGCCTGCACCTCGGCACGCCCCTGGAGTTTCGCAGCCCACGTCGAAGCCGATCGCCCCCAGAAGTCGGTGTGTATCTTACCAGAACCGCCTCAGCGGCGGCGCTTCATGACCCGCGCCTTTTCCCGCTGCCAGTCGCGCTCGCGAGTATTGTCGCGCTTGTCGTGCTCCTTCTTGCCACGCGCCAGACCGATCTCGAGCTTGGCACGGCCGTTTTTCCAGTACATCGTCAGCGGCACGATCGTGCGGCCCTTGCGCTCGACTGCGCCGATCAGCGCATCGATCTGCCGGCGGTGCATCAGCAGCTTGCGGCTGCGCGTCGGGTCGGGGAGCACATGGGTGGATGTCGTGGGCAGCGGCGAGATATGCGCGCCGAACAGCCAGGCCTCGTCGCCCTTCAGCAGCACGTAAGCTTCCTGCAACTGCAGACGCCCTGCACGCAGCGACTTGACCTCCCAGCCGAGCAGGGCGACGCCGGCCTCGAACCGCTCCTCGATGAAATAGTCATAACGCGCGCGGCGGTTGACCGCGATACGCCCCTCGGATTCGTCCTTGTCCGCCATGCATCATTCTAGCGGCCGTGCAGTTGTCCGCATCCATTCCGGCTGTGACAATCCCTGCCGGAGGCCGGATATCATGCGTGAAGTGCACCGCAGCGCGCTCGTGCCGTTCTCGCCGGGCCAGATGTACGATCTGGTCGCGGATGTCGAGCGCTACCCGGAATTCCTCCCCTGGTGCACGTCGGCCATCATCCTGATGGATGCTGGCCATGAGGTGACCGTGCAGCTCGGCCTCGCACTCGGCCCGGCGCGCGGCAGCTTTACGACGCGAAACCGCATGACACCGGGGAGCTCGGTCGAAATGCAGCTCGTGGACGGGCCATTCAGCGCGCTCGAAGGGCGCTGGCTATTCTCGCCGATCGGGGACGCCGGCACGCGCGCTGATCTCCGCCTGCAGTTCGAGACCAGCGGGCTCATCAGCCGCATCGTATTCGGCCCGGCATTCGAGCAGGCGTGCAATCAGCTGGTGGATGCCTTCGGACGCCGGGCGAGTGAGGTGTATGGCAACCGTTGACCGCATTGCCATCGAAGTGGCGTGCGCTGAGCGGGAGCGCCAGACTGTTCTGAAACTGGAAGTCCCGGTGACTTGCACGGCGGCGCAGGCGCTCGAGCTGTCCGGGATTTTCGCGCTCCATCCGCGGCTCGATCCCACCGGTTGCGGCGTCGGTATCTTCGGACGTGAAGTCGCGCGCGACCATCCACTCGCGGCCGGCGACCGCGTCGAGGTATTGAGGCAGCTGCCGGAAGATCCGCGCGAACGACGCCGCCGGCTCGCGCGCGAAGGCAAGGCGATCGGCGGGCGATCAGCCGGCGGCCGGTGATTCCTTGGGCGGGATCGGAATCGGCTGCTCGATGCGCGCCACCGTGTCGCCCTCGAACCAGACGACCAGGTGACGCCTGGCCACATTTCGCGAGTGGCCGCGGCGCAGGCTGTATACGTAGTCCCATCGATCCGGATCGAACGTATCGATCACCATCGGCGTGCCGAGCAGGAAGCGGACCTGGCTGCGCGTCATTCCGACCTCGACCTGGTCCACCTGTTCGGGATCGAGCAGGTTGCCCTGCTGGATATCCATGCGATAGATGCAGCCGGCGGCGGACGCGGCGAGAACAAGGGCGGCAAGGCGGATCACGAGTCGCATCGTCGGAAGTCCTGGTGGATAATGGCCGGCATCATAGCGGAAACGCCGCGGAACGCGGCGGGAGCGCGACGGTGGAAACCAGCGACCTGCGCAAGGCGGGACTCAAAGTCACGCTGCCGCGCGTCAGGATCCTCGAGATCCTGGCAACGAGCCAGGGTCGCCACCTTTCGGCTGAAGACATCTATCGGACCTTGCTCGACCAGAGCGAAGACATCGGGCTCGCGACCGTCTATCGCGTGCTGACGCAGTTCGAGGCGGCGGCGCTCGTCAAGCGGCATCATTTCGAGGGCGGCACAGCCGTCTTCGAACTGAATGAAGGCGAACACCACGACCACATCATCTGCATGGACTGCGGTCAGGTCGAGGAGTTCATGGACTGCGGCATCGAGCGGCGGCAGACCGATGTCGCGCACCGGCTCGGCTTTGAAATCGAGGAACACAACCTGATTCTCTACGGCCGCTGCCGCCGCGAGAATTGCCCGCACCGGCGCAAGCGCAGCTGAGCCGGGCGGTCAGCCCCGGGCGGTACCCGCCACGCGCAGCATCTCGCGAGCATGCTCGCGCGCCTTGCGGGTGATCTCGATGCCGCCCAGCATGCGGGCCAGTTCCTCGACGCGCTCGTCGGCGCCGAGTGCGGTCACCGTCGTGCGGCTGGTGCGGCCGTCGGTCAGCTTCGTCACCCGCAACTGGTGATGCGCCTGGCTCGCGACCTGCGCGAGATGCGTGACGCATAGCACCTGTCCCCGCTCGCCGAGTTCGCGCAGCTGCCGCCCGACGATTTCGGCAACGCCGCCACCGACGCCGGCATCCACTTCGTCGAAGATCATGCAGCTCTGCCCATGGCGATGGGCGGCCGCGACCTGGACGGCCAGGCTGATGCGCGACAACTCGCCGCCCGATGCGACTTTTGCGACCGCCTTTACCGGCTGTCCGGGATTCGCGCTGACCAGGAATTCGACGCGGTCGGCGCCGGCGCCGGCCGGCGCCTGCAGCGGGTCGGTCTCGACCGCGATCTCGAATTTTCCGCCTGGCATCCCGAGCTGACGCATCAGGCTGGTTACCGCCGTTGCCAGCCGCTTCGCGGCCTGCCGTCGGGCGTCCGAAAGTTTCGCAGCCGCCCGGTCATAGCTCCTCCGCGCAGCGGCAATGCGTTCTTCAAGGTCGCTCTGCTTCGATTCCGACTGTTCGAGCGAGAGCAGCTGCTCGCGCAACTCGAGACGCTTCTGCGGCAGCTCTGCCGCCGGGACATGGTGCTTGCGCGCCAGATCCTCGATGGCGGCCACGCGCTGCTCGACCTGCTCGTGGCGCGCGGGATCCGTGTCAAGTGCGTCGAGATAGGCGCTGAGCAGGGAACCGGCCTCGCGCAATCCGATGAGGCTGCCTTCGATCGCCTGCAGCGCCTCGGTCAGCCGCGCGTCGAGCGCGGCTGCGCCGCGCAGCTGTCCGGCCGCGCGCGCCGCGAGCGCGTGCGCGTCGGCGCCGTCCGCGTCCCATGCGAGCGCCAGCGCCGTTTGCGCCGATTCCGCGAGCCGTCCGCGGTTGGCGAGACGGGCGCGCTCGGCATACAGGCTGTCTGCCTCGCCGTCCGCCAGACCCAGGGCGTCGAGCTCGCCGACTTGGTAGCGCAACAGTTCGAGGCGGGCCCCGCGGTCGCGGGCCATTGCGACGAGTTCCGAGCGTTCCGCAGACAACCGTTGCCATGCGGCGGCGTAGTCCGCGGCGGGCGCGAGCAGGGAATCGTGGCCGCCGTGCTGGTCAACGAGCATGCGCTGGGCATCGTGGCGGACCAGCGACTGGAATTCCTGCTGGCCATGGATATCGATGAGCAATTCGCCGAGCTCGCGCACCGTCTGTGCCGGCAGCGACTGACCGTTGACGTACTGGCGCGAACGGCCGTCACGGCCGATCACGCGCCGAAGGATCAGTTCGCCGTCCTCACAGTCGATCGACTGCTGCTCCAGCCAGCACCGGACCGGCGGATCGTCGCCGGCCTCGAAAGTCGCCGTGATCTCAGCGCGCGCCGCGCCATGCCGCAGACTGTCGGCACTCGCACGGCCGCCGAGGGCGAGCATCACGGCGTCGACGATGATGGACTTGCCGGCGCCGGTCTCGCCGGTCAATGTCGTCAGGCCGCCGGCAAACTCGAGCTCCACTGCGTCAATGATCGCGAAGTCGCGGATCTGCAGGTGGACCAGCATGTCAGGACTCCGCGCCGCCAGTGCGGCCGCTGCGCCCCCAATGCAGCTTCGAGCGCAGCAGCCGGAAGTAATCGTGGCCCGGCGGGTGCAGCAGCGTGATGCGGTCTGCGGCCGGCTCGATGACGAGCCGCGAACTGGCTTCAAGGTCGCCGAGCAGTACGCCGTCGCAGGTGATCTGCGCGCGTGCGGCGGAACGCGCGACGAGACGCACTTCCAGGCGGCAGTCACGGTCGACGACGATTGGCCGGTCGGACAGCGTATGGGGCGAGATCGGCGCGATGACAACCGCGCCGAGCAGCGGGTGGATGATCGGGCCGCCACAGGACAGTGCGTAGGCGGTCGAGCCGGTGGAAGTCGCGATCACGAGCCCGTCGCCGCCGTGGGTATTGACGAAGCAGCCATCGATCCAGGTCTCGAGTTCCACCATGCGGCCCGTCTCGTGCCGCTGCACGACGACGTCATTGAGGGCGCGATAGCTGACCGATTGCCCGTCCGCACGCGTGAGCGTGGCCTGCAGCAGCTGGCGCACGTCGGTTTCGTAGCGTCCCTCCAGAACCTCATCGATGTTTCCGATCATCTCCTCCGGCGAGACGTCAGTCAGGAAACCGAGCCTGCCGCGGTTGATTCCGAGCAACGGAACGCTGCGCCCCAGGGCGAGTTGCGCCGCAAACAGCATCGTGCCGTCGCCGCCGATCGCGACGATCAGGTCCGCGTCGCGCCCGAGTTCCGCGACGATGCGCCGCACGATCCCGTCCGGCAGGCCGGGCATCGTTGCGCTTTCGTCGAGCAGCACGACGAGGCCCCGCGATCGAAGGTGCTGCGCTAGCGCCACCATCGAATCGGCGACGCGCCTGTCCTCGACCTTGCCGACCAGAGCGATGCGGGAGAAGGGCTTGTTCATCTGCTTTTGCGGCTTTTTAGCACGCAGGCGCCGGCGAGGTGCCAGAATCGGTCATGGCCGCCAGAGCGCCCGCCTTGACACTCGGCAAGCGCGATTGCTAGGTTGAAGTCCGGGCCTGCCATGTTTGCCATTTTCCTTTTGTAACAGATACTTATGACTGACAATACGCCGGGTGGCGACGACCTGCCGAGCGACCGGGCTCAGCGACTCCTGCGTACGCTGATCGAATGCTATGTGCGGGAAGGCCAGCCAGTCGGCTCGCGCACGCTGACCCGGGAATCGGGCCTCAGCCTGTCCGCCGCGACCATCCGGAACGTCATGGCGGATCTCGAAGAGCACGGATTTGTCAGTTCGCCTCATACCTCCGCCGGCCGCGTGCCCACCGACAAGGGCTACCGGTACTTCGTCAATGCGCTGTTGCGATTCCAGCCGCCCGGCCAGACCGAAATCGCGGAACTGCGCCGCCAGCTCGATCTGCACCTCGGCGACCCGAAGGCGCTCGTCACCGCAGCCTCGCAGCTGGTATCCAACCTGACGCGCCTGGCGGGGGTGGTGACGGTGCCGCGGGAGACCCATGCGGCATTGTCGCAGATCGAATTCGTGGGCCTGTCCGGCAATCGCGTGCTCGCGATACTCGTGGTGAATGGACGCGAAGTGCAGAACCGCGTCGTGCAGCTCGAGCGCCACTTTACCGCGGACCAGCTGCGGCGGGCGTCGGCATACCTGAACGAGCAGTTTGCCGGCCAGGAGCTGTCCGGCGTGCGCGCCCGCATGCTGGCGCAGCTGCAGGAAACGCGGGAACAGATGAACCGCCTGATGGTCGATGCGATCACGCTCGCGCAGCGCGCGTTCGCCGAGCAGCCGGACGAGCGCGATGCCGACATGATCGTCGCGGGAGAGACCAACCTGATGGGCTTTGCGGAACTGTCGAATGTCGATCGCCTGCGCCGACTGTTCGAGGCCTTCAATGAAAAGCGGGACATCCTGCACCTGCTGGACCAGAGCCTGCACGGAGAAGGCGTGCAGATCTTCATCGGTCACGAGTCGGGCTTTCCGATTTTCGACGACTGCAGCCTGGTGGTGGCGCCCTATACGAAAGACGAACACGTGGTCGGCGTGGTCGGCGTCATCGGACCCACCCGCATGGCTTATGAACGCGTGATCCCGGTCGTCGATATCGCGGCCCGCATGCTGGGTTCCGCCTTGAATTCACGCGACTGACCCCAACGCACGCCAGCATGAACGCAGCCGACCCCCAGGAACCCGGAACCGGCGCCGCGCCTCAGGACGAATCCGGCGCGGATTCCGCGGAAGCGCGTATCGCCGACGCGGAGGCGCGTGCGCAGCAGCATCGCGAGGATCTGCTGCGCGCGGCTGCCGAGATGGACAATGTCCGTAAGCGCGCGGCGCGCGAGATCGACGCAGCGCGCCAGTACGGCATCGAGCGTTTTGCCGGCGAACTGCTGCCCGTCGCCGACAGCCTGGTGCTGGGCCTCGAATCGGCGCCGGATGCCGATCCCGCAACGCTTCGCGAGGGTCAGGATGCGACGCTGCGGTTGCTGATGAAGGCCTTCGAGCGGGCCGGACTCACCGAAATAGACCCCGCGGGCCAGTCTTTCGATCCGGGGCAGCATGAGGCCATGGCCATGCGCCCGTCCGCGGAGCATCCGCCGCACACGGTGCTGCAGGTCATTCAGCGAGGCTGGCTGCTGAACGGCCGCCTGTTGCGGCCCGCCCGGGTCATAGTTTCGACACCGCCTCCCGCTGCATCGGCGAATCCGGACCCTTCCGGCGGTTGAAACGGGCGGCTACCGTCCCCACTCCCAAGCCAGTCCAAATTTCCGGAGCCAGACATGGCCAAGATCATCGGCATTGACCTCGGTACCACGAACTCCTGCGTGGCCGTCATGGAAGGCGGGGCGCCAAAAGTTCTCGAAAACAGCGAGGGCGACCGCACGACCCCGTCGGTCGTCGCCTTCACGAAGGATGGCGAGGTCCTGGTCGGCCAGCCGGCCAAGCGCCAGGCTGTCACGAACCCGCAGAACACGTTCCATGCGGTGAAGCGGCTGATCGGCCGCCGCTACGAGGACGACGTGGTCCAGAAGGACATCCCGCTCGAAACCTACAAGATCGTGCGCGCCGACAATGGCGATGCATGGCTCGAGGCCCAGGGCAAGCAGATGGCTCCGCCGGAGATCTCCGCGCGCGTGCTGATGAAAATGAAGAAGACCGCCGAGGATTATCTGGGCGAGACCGTAACCGACGCGGTGATCACGGTGCCCGCCTATTTCAACGACGCCCAGCGTCAGGCGACCAAGGATGCCGGTCGCATCGCGGGCCTGAACGTGCGTCGCATCATCAATGAGCCGACCGCGGCGGCGCTTGCGTACGGCATGGACAAGAAGGGCAGGGACCGGAAGATCGCGGTGTACGACCTCGGCGGCGGTACGTTCGACATCTCGATCATCGAAATCGCGGATGTGGACGGCGAGCGCCAGTTCGAGGTGATGTCCACGAACGGCGATACGTTCCTGGGCGGCGAGGATTTCGACCGCCGGATCATCGATTACATCGCGGCCGAGTTCCAGAAAGAGAGCGGCGTCGACGTGCGCAAAGATCCGCTCGCCGTGCAGCGTCTGAAAGAGGCCGCGGAGAAGGCGAAGATCGAGCTCTCGTCCGGCCAGCAGACCGAGATCAACCTGCCGTACATCACGGCGGACGCCTCCGGTCCGAAGCACCTGACACTGAAGCTGACCCGCGCGAAGCTCGAGTCGCTGGTGGAGGACCTCGTCAATCGCACGATCGATCCCTGCCGTGTCGCCCTGAAGGACGCCGGGCTGTCGATCAACGAGGTGGACGAAGTGATCCTGGTCGGCGGCCAGACCCGCATGCCGCAGGTGCAGAAAGCGGTCAAGGACTTTTTCGGCAAGGAGCCGCGCAAGGACGTCAATCCGGACGAGGCGGTCGCTGTCGGTGCCGCGATCCAGGGCGGCGTGCTCGCGGGCGACGTCAAGGACGTGCTGCTGCTCGACGTGACTCCGCTGTCGCTCGGCATTGAGACGCTGGGCGGCGTCATGACCCGGCTGATCGAAAAGAACACCACCATTCCGACCAAGACGTCGCAGGTGTTCTCGACCGCCGAAGATCACCAGAGCGGCGTCACGATCCACGTACTGCAGGGCGAGCGCGACCGCGCAAGCGACAACAAGTCGCTCGGCAAATTCGACCTGACGGACATCCCGGCGGCACCGCGCGGCATGCCGCAGATCGAGGTCACGTTCGACATCGACGCGAACGGCATCCTGCACGTCTCCGCGAAGGACAAGGCGACGGGCAAGGAACAGAAGATCGTGATCAAGGCTTCGAGCGGCCTTTCCGAGGAGGAGATCAAGCAGATGGTGCGCGACGCCGAGTCGCATGCCGAGGAGGACAAGCGGTTCCGCGAGCTGGTCGAGACGCGCAACCGCGCCGATGCGCTGCTGCACGCGACCGACAAGGCGCTGAAGGACCTCGGCGACAAGGTGACGGGCGAGGAGCGTGTCGCGATCGAGGCGGCCCTCAGCGACCTGCGCGGCGCGTTGAAGGGCGACGACAAGGGCGCAATCGAGAACAAGGCGGAAGCGCTGGCAAAAGTGAGCGCGCCCGTGGTGCAGCGTGCCTACCAGGCCGATGGCGGCGCCCCGGGCGCGGAGGGCGGCGCGGGGCCGAAGCCCGGTGCGGACGCGGCCGGGGACGAAGTGCTCGATGCGGAGTTCGAGGAAATCAAGGACAAGGGGCCGAAGCCGGACTGACGGCAGCCGTTCCCGCGTTCGACTTTCCAACGGCCGCCGGGTGATCACGGGTCACCCGGCGTTCGTGCGTGAGGGGCTACATGTCGAAACGTGATTACTACCAGGTGCTGGGCGTACCGAGAAACGCCACCGAGGATGCCGTCACCAAGGCATACCGGCGCCTGGCCATGAAATACCATCCGGACCGCAATCCGGACGACAAGGAAGCCGAGGAACGCTTCAAGGAAGCGAAGGAAGCGTACGAGATCCTGACCGACACGCAGAAGCGCGCGGCCTACGACCAGTATGGCCATGCGGGACTCGATGCCGCGCGGGGAGCGGGCGGGCAGGGGTTTAGCCCGTCGGACGGATTCGGCGACATATTCGGCGACATGTTCGGCGACATCTTCGGCGGCGGCGGCGGCCGGCGTGGCGGACGCAGCGCCGTTTATCGCGGCGCAGACCTGCGTTACGAGCTCACGCTCGATCTCGAGCAGGCTGTGTTCGGCACGGCAACTGAAATCGATTTCCAGACCGTCGCCGAGTGCACCGAATGCAGCGGCTCAGGCGCGGCGCGCGGGCACACGCCAGCAAACTGCGAGACTTGCTCGGGATCGGGCCACGTGCGCGTGAGCCAGGGCATTTTCGCGGTGCAACAGACCTGCCCACGATGCAAGGGCCGCGGCAGGATCATCAAGGAAGCCTGCCCGACCTGCAGCGGCCAGGGCCGTGTGCGGGTCAGCAAGCGGCTGTCGGTCAAGGTGCCGGCCGGCGTCGACACGGGCGACCGCATCCGTCTCGCCGGCGAAGGCGAAGCGGGCCGGAACGGCGGGCCGGCCGGCGACCTGTACGTCGAGATCGTCGTGCGCGAGCATCCGATCTTCGAGCGGGATCACGCGCATCTCTCCTGCGAGGTGCCGGTCAGTTTCGTGACCGCCGCGCTCGGCGGCAGCATCGAGGTGCCCACGCTCGACGGCCAGGCGATGATCAAGGTGCCCGCGGGCACGCAGTCCGGGCGCGTATTCCGGCTGAAGGAAAAAGGCGTGAAGCCGGTACGCGGCGGCGCGACCGGCGACCTGTTCTGCCGCATCGTCGTCGAAACGCCGGTGGATCTGAATGCCGAGCAGAAGGACCAGCTCCGCAAGTTCGAGACCTCGCTCGCCGCCGACGGCAAGCGGCACAATCCCCGCGAGCGCTCGTGGCTCGAGGGCGTCAGGCAGTTCTTCAGCAAGATCGGCGGCTGACATGATGAATGTCGCGATACTGGGAGTGAGCGGGCGCATGGGCCAGAGCCTCGTGCGCGCACTGCGGGAATCGGCGGATTTCCGGTTGTCGGGCGCACTGGCCTCGCCCGATTCCGCCACGCTGGGCCGCGATGCGGGCGAGGTTGCCCATGGCACGCCACTGGCCGTATCGGTCACGTCGGACCGCCGGCAGGCACTCGCGAACGCGGTCATAGCAATCGATTTCACGCTGCCGGCGGCGCTCGAAGACAACCTGTCCGCCATCGAAGCTCGCGGTATCCCCGTCGTGATCGGCATGACCGGGATCGACGCCGCGCGCCACACGCGCATCCGTCGCACCAGCGAGCGCCTGCCGGTGCTGGTCGCGCCAAATATGTCGCTGGCCATGAACCTCCTGTTCGGCCTCGCGGCACGCGCCGCCGCGGCGCTGCCCGCGGACTACGATGTCGAGATCCTCGAGGCCCACCACCGCCACAAGGTGGACGCGCCCTCCGGCACGGCGCTGCGCCTTGGCGAAATCGTCGCCGGGGCGCGGGGCGGCACACTCGCGGCCCAGGCTGTCGACAGCCGCGTGGGCCAGTCGGCGAGCCGCGTGCCCGGCACCATCGGCTTCGCCAGCCTGCGCGCCGGCGACATCGTCGGCGATCACCACGTCCTGTTTGCGGGCACTGGCGAATCCCTTGAACTTGTCCACCGGGCCGCCGATCGCATGACGTTCGCCGCCGGCGCGCTGACTGCGGCGCGCTGGCTGGTCGGGCGACCTCCGGGCCTCTACGGCATGTCCGACGTGCTCGGCCTCTAAAAGGGGACGCAACCCTTTATGGATGCGGCCGGCAGACCGCATCCATAAAGGGTTGCGTCCCCTTTTAGAGGCCGGTCTTGTAGAATCCGCGCTCAGGTCGCGGCCCCCTTGAACAACGGCGATTGACGGTTGGTGAAGCCCCCAAGGCTCCATCGGCTCCGGGCCTGCGCCTGACGGAAGCGATACTCATCGCATACCTGGGAGAGACGCACCGGTGACACCGACACCTGCAGTGCTCGCGCTCGAGGACGGCACGGTGTTTCGGGGCGTTGCCATCGGCGCATCCGGCGTCGCGGCCGGCGAGGTCGTGTTCAACACGGCAATGACGGGGTACCAGGAAATACTGACCGACCCGTCTTACTCCCGCCAGATCGTTACCTTGACCCATCCGCACGTCGGCAATACCGGCGTGACGCCGGAAGACATGGAGTCCGATGCAATCCACGCAGCCGGGCTCGTGATCCGCGACCTGCCGCTCGAGTACTCGAGCTGGCGCGCCAGCCATTCTCTGTCCCGGTTCCTCGCCGAGGGCGAAACCGTCGCGATTGCCGGCATCGATACCCGCAAGCTCACCCGCATCCTGCGCGAACGCGGGGCCCTGGGCGGCTGCATCGCGACGGCCGACAAGGCGGACGCCGAAGTCGCCTTGCGGGCCGCGCGTGCGTTTCCGGGCCTGAAGGGCATGGACCTGGCAAAGATCGTGTCCGCGCGGTCACCTTACCAATGGAACGAAGGCAGCATCGGCCGCGATCCCAGCCGAGTAATGCGTCCCGGCTCCCGCCTGCATGTCGTTGCCTACGATTTCGGCATCAAGCGCAATATCCTCCGCCTGCTCGCCGACCAGGGTTGCCGCATGACCGTCGTGCCGGCCGAGACCAGCGCCGCCGAGGCGCTCGCGCTTGGCCCGGACGGAATCTTCCTGTCGAACGGCCCCGGCGACCCGGAGCCCTGCACGTACGCGATCGATGCGATTCAGGAATTCCTCGAAACCGACATTCCCGTGTTCGGCATCTGCCTTGGCCACCAGCTGCTGGCACTCGCGAGCGGCGCGAAGACGGCCAAGATGAAGTTCGGCCATCACGGCGCCAATCACCCGGTTCAGGAACTGGTCGGCAGCCGCGTGCTCATCACCAGCCAGAACCACGGCTTCGCCGTCGACGAGGGTTCGCTTCCCGCACGCCTGCGGCCGACGCACCGCTCATTGTTCGACGGTTCACTGCAGGGCATCGCGCGCATCGACCGGCCCGCATTCGGCTTCCAGGGCCATCCGGAAGCGAGCCCCGGTCCGCACGACGTGCGCCCGCTGTTCGAACACTTCGTATTCCTGATGGCACGCCGCCTGCAGCAGCTCATCCGCATCCAGGTCGCGGCCGCGGAAGGCGTGCCGGCGCGCTGATGGGCAAGCGCACCGACATCGAGAGCATCCTGATCATCGGCGCCGGCCCGATCATCATCGGCCAGGCCTGCGAATTCGACTATTCCGGCGCGCAGGCCTGCAGGGCGCTGCGCGAGGAAGGTTACCGCGTCATCCTCGTCAACTCGAATCCCGCGACGATCATGACCGACCCGGACATGGCCGACGCAATCTACATCGAGCCGGTGGACTGGCGCACGGTGGCACGGGTCATTGAAAAGGAGCGGCCGGATGCGTTGCTGCCGACGATGGGCGGCCAGACCGGGCTCAATACGGCGCTCGATCTGGTGCGCGAGGGCGTGCTGGACCGATTCGGCGTCGAGATGATCGCCGCTTCGCGCGAGGCGATCGACATGGCGGAGGACCGCGAGCTCTTTCGCAATGCGATGCGCGGGATCGGCCTCGAATGCCCGCAGTCCTATATCGCCCACAGCCTCGACGAAGCGCTCGCAGTGCAGGGAGAGGTCGGCTACCCGACCGTCATCCGGCCGTCGTTCACGCTCGGCGGCAGCGGCGGCGGCATCGCCTTCAACCGCGAGGAATTCGAGGCGATCGTCGTCCGCGGGCTCGATGCATCGCCGACCGGCGAAGTGCTGATCGAGGAATCGGTGCTGGGCTGGAAGGAATTCGAGATGGAGGTTGTCCGCGATCGCAAGGACAACTGCATCGTCATCTGCTCGATCGAGAACCTGGATCCGATGGGCGTGCACACGGGCGACTCGATCACGGTGGCCCCGGCGCAGACGCTGACGGACAAGGAATACCAGCGCATGCGCAATGCGTCGATTGCGGTCCTTCGACAGGTCGGCGTCGAGTGCGGCGGATCGAACGTGCAGTTCGCGATCAACCCGCAGGACGGCCGCATGCTGGTGATCGAGATGAATCCGCGCGTCTCGCGCTCGTCGGCGCTGGCGTCGAAGGCCACCGGATTTCCGATCGCCAAGGTCGCGGCCAAGCTGGCGGTCGGGTACACGCTGGATGAGCTGCGCAACGAGATTACGGGCGGGGCGACGCCGGCGTCGTTTGAGCCGGCGATCGATTACGTCGTCACCAAGGTGCCGCGGTTCACATTCGAGAAATTCCCGGGTGCCAATACCCGCCTGACGACGCAGATGAAATCGGTCGGCGAGGCCATGGCGATCGGCCGGACGTTCCAGGAGTCGCTGCAGAAGGCGCTGCGCAGCCTCGAAACCGGGTGCGACGGCCTGACGCCGATGTTGGCGCTGCCGCTCGATCCGGACGGCGAGCTCCGGCTCGCGGAGGAATTGCGTCATCCGGGCGGCGACCGCATCCGATTCGTCGCCGACGCCTTCCGCGCCGGCTGGCCGGTCGCGCGCATCGCGGCCGAGACCTCGATCGATTCCTGGTTCCTGGTGCAGATCGGCGAGCTCGTGCGCGATGAGCAGGCATTGCGCGCCGACGGAATTGCCTCGCTGACGGTGGACCGGCTGCGGGCGCTGAAGCGCAAGGGGTTCTCGGACCTCGCGCTCGCGCGCGCGCTGGGCGCGCCGGAGTCGCGCTTGCGGGCGCGGCGCCTCGCCTGCGGCGTGCATCCCGTCTACAAGCGCGTGGATACCTGCGCCGCGGAATTCAGGACGTCGACGGCGTACCTCTACTCGACCTACGAGGACGAATGCGAAGCCGAACCCACCGGTCGGGACAAGATCATGATCCTGGGCGGCGGGCCGAATCGCATCGGGCAGGGCATCGAGTTCGATTACTGCTGCGTCCATGCCGCGCTCGCGCTGCGGGAGGACGGCTATGAAACGATCATGGTGAACTGCAACCCGGAGACCGTGTCCACCGACTACGATGTATCGGACCGCCTGTACTTCGAACCGCTGACGTTCGAAGACGTCATGGAGATCATCGCGCGCGAGAAGCCGAAGGGCGTGATCGTGCAGTTCGGTGGCCAGACGCCGCTGAAGCTGGCGCGCCAGCTCGCCGCCGCCGGCGCACCGATCATCGGCACCAGTCCGGACTCGATCGACGTCGCCGAGGATCGCGAGCGCTTCCAGCAGCTGCTGACGAAGCTCGGACTCCGGCAGCCCGCGAATGCAACGGCGCGTGACGAGGAGCGCGCGATCGAACTCGCGCGCGAGGTCGGCTTTCCGCTGATCGTGCGGCCGTCCTACGTGCTGGGCGGTCGCGCCATGGAAGTCGTCTACGAGGAGGAGGACCTGCGCCAGTACATGCGCGAGGCCGTCAAGGTGTCGAATGAAAGTCCCGTGCTGCTCGACCGTTTTCTGGACCTGGCGATCGAGGTCGACGTCGACGCGATCAGCGACGGCACCGACGTGCTGATCGGCGGCATCATGGAGCACGTCGAGCAGGCGGGCGTTCATTCCGGGGACTCGAGCTGTTCGCTGCCGCCGGCGACGCTTTCCGCCGCGACGCAGGACGAGCTTCGCGAGCAGACGCGCCGCATGGCAAAGGCGCTCAATGTCGTCGGCCTGATGAATATCCAGTTCGCGATCCAGTCCGGCATCGTGTACGTGCTCGAGGTCAACCCGAGGGCCTCACGG
This sequence comes from Steroidobacteraceae bacterium, assembly GCA_035513555.1. Classification (GTDB taxonomy): domain Bacteria; phylum Pseudomonadota; class Gammaproteobacteria; order Steroidobacterales; family Steroidobacteraceae; genus SCUD01. Next base: position 29,878 of record DATKBY010000024.1, read on the forward strand.
ACCGTCCCCTTCGTCTCGAAGGCGACCGGCGTGCCGCTGGCGAAGATCGCGGCACGCGTCATGGCCGGCAGGAAGCTGGCGGAGCTCGGCGCGGTCACGGAACGCGTGCCGCCGTTCTATTCCGTGAAAGAAGCCGTCTTCCCCTTCGGCAAGTTTCCGGAATCGGATCCGATCCTGGGCCCTGAAATGAAGTCCACGGGCGAGGTGATGGGAACGGGTCGCACGTTTGGCGAGGCGTATGCGAAGTCCCAGGCCGCGAGCGGCGTGCGGCTGCCGACGCGCGGCGTCTGCCTGCTGTCGGTGCGGGACCGGGACAAGGAAGGGGCGGTCGAGATCGGCAAACGGTTGAGCGCGCGCGGATTCGAGATCATCGCGACGCAGGGCACGGCGGCAGCCCTGCTGGCGGGCGGCGTGCCGTGCCGGCGCGTGTTGAAGGTGCGCGAAGGCCGGCCGCATATCGTCGACATGATCAAGAACGACGAGATCGACCTGATCGTCAATACGACGGAAGGCAAGCGCGCGATCAGCGAGTCCCGGTCGATTCGCCGCGAGGCCGAATGCCGGAAGGTGACTTACTACACGACCGTCGCCGCCGCGCACGCTACCTGCGACGCGCTCGATCATCTCGAAGATCACGATGTCAACCGGCTGCAGGATCTGCACCGCGAGATGGGCGCCGCATGAGGACGCCGATCACGCTGAAGGGCGCCGAACTGCTGCGCAACGAGCTGCGCAAGCTCAAGTCGGAAAACCGGCCGGCGATCATCCGGGCGATCGCGGAGGCGCGTTCCCACGGCGACCTGTCGGAGAATGCGGAGTATCACGCCGCTCGCGAGCAGCAGGGGTTTGTCGAGGGACGGATCAAGGAGATCGAATCGCGGCTGTCCACCGCGCAGGTCATCGATCCGGCGTCGCTGCCCGACACGGGCAGGGTCGTGTTCGGTGCGACGGTTGAACTGGCGCCCGTCGACGGCGGGCCGCGGGTCACTTATCAGATCGTCGGCGACGACGAGGCGGACATACGGCAGGGAATGATTTCGTTCAATTCGCCGATCGCGCGCGCGGTGATCGGCAAATCGGCGGGGGATGAGGTTGAAGTGGCAGCGCCCGGCGGAGCGCGCCGCTACGGGGTGATCGCGGTGCGGCTGGCCTGAATCAGGAATCCGGTAGAAGTATCCTGTGTAACTTATTGTTTGGTTTATAAAATAGTCCAACGTTTCCGATGCGAATAACGAGTTCCGAGCCACTCGCGCGGGCCAGATCTGCAAGCATGGCATCACGCGCGCCGCGGTCCCCGACGCGTGCGCGTACCTTGACGAGTTCGTGATCGTGCAATGCGCGCCCCAGTTCGGCCGCGACGTTGTCGGTCAGTCCGCGTTGTCCGACCAGGACGATGGGATGCAGTGCGTGGCCGAGACGGCGCAGGTGTTTTTTCTGCTTGTCGGTGAGTGCCATCGCCCGATTATAGGTGCGCAAAAGGGCAGCTGAGCATGACACGACGCAGCAAGTCGAGCGGCCCTTGGCTGCAGGAACACTTTTCGGATCCCTTCGTCCAGCGCGCGAAGGACGAAGGGCTGCGCTCGCGCGCGGCCTACAAGCTCGAGGAAATCGATCGCGTGGAAAAGCTGTTTTCCCCGGGCGCCGTGGTCGTCGACCTCGGTGCGGCCCCGGGCGGCTGGAGTCAGTATGCCGCTCGCAAGCTCGCCGGCCGGGGCAACGTCTATGCGCTCGACCTGCTGCCAATGGATGCAATTGCCGGCGTGAACTTCCTGCAGGGCGATTTCCGCGAACAACCGGTGCTCGACGCGCTCCTCGGTGAACTCGGCGGGCGCCGCGTCGACCTTGTGTTGTCGGATATGGCCCCCAACATGAGCGGAGTGGATGTCGTCGACCAGGCCCGCGTCGCAGACCTCGAAGCGCTCGCGCTCGACTTCGCGCGGCAGGTGCTCGGGCCGAAGGGCGCGCTCGTCATGAAGGTGTTCCAGGGCGCCGGATTCCAGGAGATGCTGGCGGCAGCCCGCGGACAGTTTCGCACGGTAAAAATGCGTAAACCGAAGGCCTCGCGGCAGCGCAGTTCCGAGACGTATTTGGTGGCGAGGGCCCCCCGTGCAGTGTAATGTGAAACCATCCTGCGGACTGCCGGGTCCAATCAGCAGACCGGGCGTCGCGCGGTCGGCCGCAAGGAGCGCTGCTTGAACGATCTGACGAGAAACATCGTGCTCTGGGTGGTCATCGCGATCGTGCTGCTCGCGGTGTTCTCCAACTTCGGCCAGCGTGCCGCGGCGCCGGAGCCGCTCAAGTACTCGCAGTTCCTGGCCGAGGTTCGCAATGGCGGCATCAGGAGCGCCACGTTCAAGGGCGAGCAGATCGTCGGCGAGCGGGCAAGCGGCGGCCAGTACGTCACGCTGAATCCGGAAACCGACAATTCCGTCGTGATCGGCCTGCTGGACAAGCAGCAGGTGCAGATCGATGCAGCGCCGCCCGAGCGCCAGCATTTCCTGCTGCAGCTGTTCGTCTCCTCGTTTCCGATCCTGCTGCTGATCGGCGTCTGGATCTATTTCATGCGCCAGATGCAGGGCGGCGCCGGCGGCCGCGGCGCGATGTCCTTCGGCAAGAGCCGCGCGCGGCTGCTGTCGGAGGACCAGGTCAGCGTGACGTTTGCCGACGTCGCGGGCATTGACGAGGCCAAGGAAGAGGTTTCCGAGATCGTCGACTTCCTCAAGGATCCGTCCAAGTTCCAGAAGCTCGGCGGCAAGATCCCGAAGGGCGTGCTGATGGTCGGCAGCCCCGGCACCGGCAAGACGCTGCTGGCGCGCGCGATCGCAGGCGAGGCCAAGGTTCCTTTCTTCACGATTTCCGGTTCCGACTTCGTCGAGATGTTCGTCGGCGTGGGCGCCTCGCGCGTGCGCGACATGTTCGAGCAGGCGAAGAAGCATGCCCCGTGCATCGTGTTCATCGACGAGATCGACGCGGTCGGCCGCCATCGCGGCGCGGGCCTCGGCGGCGGGCACGACGAGCGCGAGCAGACGCTGAACCAGCTGCTGGTCGAAATGGACGGTTTCGAGGGCAACGAGGGCGTCATCGTCATCGCGGCGACCAATCGTCCGGACGTGCTCGATCCCGCGCTGTTGCGCCCGGGCCGCTTCGATCGCCAGGTCGTCGTGCCGCTGCCGGACGTGCGCGGCCGCGAGCAGATCCTGAAAGTCCACATGCGCAAGGTGCCGATTTCCGACGACGTCAAGCCGTCGATCATCGCGCGCGGCACGCCGGGGTTCTCCGGCGCGGACCTGATGAACCTGGTCAACGAAGCGGCACTGTTCGCCGCGCGAGCCAACAAGCGGCTCGTCACGATGGACGAGTTCGAGCGGGCGAAGGACAAGATCATGATGGGCGCCGAGCGGCGCTCGATGGTCATGAGCGAGCAGGAGAAGCTCAACACCGCCTATCACGAGGCGGGTCATGCCATCGTCGGCATGCATCTCCCCGAGCACGATCCCGTATACAAGGTCACGATCATCCCGCGCGGCCGCGCGCTCGGCGTGACGATGTTCCTGCCGGAGGAGGACCGCTACAGCTACAGCAAGCGCCGCCTCGAGAACCAGATCGCGAGCCTGTTCGGCGGCCGCATCGCGGAGGAATTGCGGTTCGGCGCCGAAGCCGTGACGACCGGCGCCTCGAATGACATCGAGCGCGCGACCGGCCTCGCTCGCAACATGGTCACGAAGTGGGGCCTGTCGGAGCGGCTTGGCCCGCTGTCGTACATGGAGGACGCGGGCGAGGTGTTCCTCGGCCGGCAGATGACACAGCACAAGCAGGTTTCGGACGTGACGGCGCACGTGATCGACGAGGAGATCCGCCGCGTCATCGACGTCGCCTACGCGCAGGCACGCCAGATCCTCGTCGACCACCGAGACAAGCTGGATAACATGGCGGCGGCGCTGATCAAGTACGAAACGATCGACGAACTGCAGATCAGCGACATCATGGCCGGCCGCACGCCGCGAGTGCCCAAGGACTGGGACGAAACCACCGGCGCGCCCACGAGCGGCGCGGGCACCGTCAAGCCCGAGCCGGTCATCGGGCCGCCGGCCAGCCAGACCTGAGCCGGCACGGCCGCGGTGGCAACGGCGTTCATTGCCGTTTCCGACCGCGAGCGCCGGCATCCGGCACCCATGCATCTGCACTGCGGCCGTCATCGTCTCGCGCTCGACCGGCCCGTGGTCATGGGCATCCTGAACGTCACACCTGATTCCTTCTCGGACGGCGGCCGTTTCGCTTCGCTGCCGGCGGCGATCGACCGCGCCGAACGGATGGCAGCTGAAGGTGCATCGATCATCGATGTCGGCGGCGAGTCCACGCGACCGGGCGCCCTGCCAGTGGATGCGGCCGAGGAACTGCGGCGCGTCATACCCGTGATCGAGCGGCTCGCCGCGACGCTCGGCCTTCCCGTGTCCGTGGATACGCGCAAGGCCGAAGTCATGCGCGTGGCAATTGAGGCCGGTGCGTCCATGGTCAATGACGTCTCCGCACTGGGCGGGCCGGGCGCGCTCGACTGCGTCGCGGGCACGGACGTCGGCCTGTGCCTGATGCACATGCAGGGCGAACCGCGCACGATGCAGCAGTCGCCGGACTATGCGGACGTTGTCGCCGAAGTGCGTGAATTCCTGCGGGCTCGGGTCGCCCGCTGCATAGCGGCCGGCATCGACCCCGAACGCATCGCCGTGGACCCCGGATTCGGCTTCGGCAAGACCTTGGCGCACAACCTGGCGCTGCTTCGGGGGCTGCCGCGTATCGCGGCCGACGGCGCGCCGGTGCTGGTCGGCCTGTCGAGAAAACGGATGATCGGCGAAATGACGGGTCAGCCTGAGGGCGACCGGCTGGCGGGCAGCCTCGCGCTGGCCACCCTTGCGGCCCAGAATGGAGCGCGTATCGTGCGCGCACACGACGTCGGAGCGACGGTGGCGGCGCTCAGTATCCTGGCGGCGATGGATGCAGACCGGGGGATTACGGGATGAGCAGGCGGTATTTCGGCACGGACGGCGTGCGGGGCAAGGTCGGCACGCATCCGATGACTGTGGGTTTCGCGCTGCGCCTGGCTGGCGCCGCCGCCCGCGTGCTGACACCCCAGGGCGGCCGGGTACTCGTCGGCAAGGACACGCGCCTGTCGGGCTACATGTTCGAGGCGGCGCTCGAGGCCGGCTTCGTCGCGGCTGGCGTCGACGTGCTGCTCGCGGGACCCTTGCCGACGCCGGGGATCGCTTATCTCGTGCAGCGGCTGCGTTGCGACTTCGGCGTCGTCATCAGTGCCTCGCATAACCGGTTCGATGACAACGGGATCAAGTTCTTCGACAGCGAGGGCGGCAAACTCGCCGATGAACTCGAGGATGCGATCGAGGCGATCGTCGAGGAGCCGTCGCTGACCCGCGAGTCCGCGGCGCTCGGCCGCGCGACCCGCGTGGACAAGGAGCGCGTGCTGTACCAGGAATTCTGCGCATCCACGATACCGGACGGCATGCGGATCGACGGGATGAAACTCGTGATCGACTGCGCGAACGGCGCGGCCTACAAGGTCGCGCCCCGCGTGCTGGCCGATCTCGGCGCGGAAATCGTGCCGATCGGCTGTTCGCCGAACGGGCGCAACATCAACGATGGCTGCGGCTCCACCAGCCCGGAGCTCCTCAAGCTGACGGTATCCGGTGTGCGGGCCGATGCCGGCATCGGCCTCGACGGCGACGGCGACAGGGTCATCATGGTCGATCACTTGGGACGCATTGTCGACGGCGACCAGCTGCTTTACGTGCTGGCGAAGGCGCGACTCGCCGCCGGCGAGCTGAAGGGCCCCGTGGTCGGCACCCTGATGACGAATGTCGGACTCGAAGTCGCGCTCAAGGAGCTCGGCGTGCCATTCCTGCGTGCGGCGGTGGGTGACCGTTACGTGCTGCAATTGCTGCGGTCGCACGGCGGCGCCCTCGGCGGCGAAGCGTCGGGCCACCTGCTGTGCCTCGACAAGACGACGACCGGCGACGGGCTGATCGTCGCGCTGCAGGTGCTGGCCGTGATGAAAGCGACCGGGAAATCGCTTGCGGATCTGACAGCCGGCATGCGGCGCTTCCCGCAGAAGATGATCAACGTGCGGGTCGCGGAGCGGTTTGACGCAGCGAAGCACCCGGCGGTCGCGCCGGCGATCGCCGCGGTCGAGCGTGCGCTCGGCGAACGCGGGCGAGTCGTGCTGCGTGCCTCCGGAACAGAACCCCTCATCCGCGTCATGGTGGAGGGCGAGGACGCGCAGGCTGTCGAACGCCACGCAACCGCGCTGGCCGAGGCCGTGCGGGCGGCGGCTCCCGCATGAACCCCGCCGCGCGCCGGCCGCTTGTCGCCGGCAACTGGAAAATGCACGGCAATCGCGCGGACGCCGCGGTCCTCGTCGGCGATCTGCTGACCCGCAATCCTGGCGGTGCCGCCGCCGAGGTGATCGTCTGCCCGCCATTCGTGCATCTTGCGGACGTTGCGCGCCAGCTCGATAGCAGCCGAATCGCTCTGGGCGCGCAGGATGCCTGCGCGGAGGATGCCGGTGCGCATACCGGTGAGATTTCGGCCGCGATGCTTGCGGACATCGGCTGCCGGTACGTGATTGTCGGCCACTCCGAAAGGCGCGCCATGTACGGGGACGACGACGGGCTGGTCGCGCGCAAGTTCGCCGCCGTTCGCCGGCACGGGATGGTGCCGATCCTGTGCGTCGGCGAATCGCTCGCCGAGCGTGAACGGGATGGGACCGCTGAAGTCGTACTGCGGCAGCTTGACGCGGTGCTGTCGGCGTCGGGCGTGGGGGCTTTCGGCACGGCGGTCGTCGCCTATGAGCCGGTCTGGGCGATCGGCACGGGCCGTACGGCGACGCCCCAGCAGGCCCAGGAAGTCCACGCGCTGATCCGGGGCAGGATCGCGGAAAAGGATGCTACAATCGCCGCTTCCCTTCGGGTTCTCTACGGGGGCAGCGTCAAGGCGGACAATGCCGCCTTGCTGTTCGCGATGCCCGATGTGGACGGCGGACTGATCGGCGGCGCATCGCTGAAATCCGCCGAGTTCGCGGGCATCTGCGCCGCCGCCGGCGGCTGACATAAACGGTTGATGGCAGGAACGACATGCTGCATACGCTGATCACATTCGCGCACGGCATCCTGTGCTTCGCGATCATCGCACTGGTGCTGCTGCAGCGGGGCAAAGGCGCCGACGCGGGCGCAGGTTTCGGCGCCGGCGCCTCCGGCACCGTTTTCGGCGCGCGCGGGTCGTCTACCTTCTTCTCGAAACTGACCGCCGTGCTTGCGACGATGTTTTTCATGACGAGCATGTCGCTTGCCTGGTTCGCGACGCGTCCGCAGGCGCCGCGCCAGGACAGCATCGTCGATACCCTCGGCAGCCAGCCTGCCGCGATCCCGGCGGTCGACGGCGATGCAGTGCCTTCGTTACCGGCGTCGGATGCGCCGGAAGAGCCGGCGCCTGACGGTCGATGAGCCGGTTGATCCTCGTTCGCAGTGCCGACGTGGCGGAATTGGTAGACGCGCTAGCTTGAGGGGTTAGTGGGGAAACTCGTGTCGGTTCGAGTCCGACCGTCGGCACCATTCGAGACCTGTTGATTGAGCCGCGAGGGGTCCCAACGGACCGTTCGGGCAGTTACAATGCGCCCGGTTTCCGCGGCTCGCCCCGCAGCCGCGACGGACGTCATACGTGTTGCAGAACTATCTGCCCATCCTGATCTTCATAGCGGTCGCCGGCGGCTTCGGCGTCGTGCTCATGTCGCTCGGATGGGTGCTGGGACCGCGCCGCCCGGACAACGAGAAAACCTCGCCCTACGAATGCGGTTTCGAGGCTTTCGAGGACAGCCGCACGAAGTTCGACGTGCGTTATTACCTGGTCGCGATCCTGTTCATCATATTCGATCTCGAGATCGCTTTCCTGTTCCCGTGGGCCGTGTCCCTCGATGCGATCGGCGGATTCGGACTGCTGTCCATGGCTGTCTTTCTCGGCGTGCTGGTGATCGGTTTCGTCTACGAGTGGAAGAAAGGAGCGCTCGAATGGGACTGATCGAATCGGCTCCCGGCCTGGCGCCCGCAATGCAGGGGCGTGGATTCGTCACGACCTCGGTCGACAACCTGATGAACTGGGCCCGCACCGGTTCGTTGTGGCCGATGACATTCGGGCTCGCCTGCTGCGCGATCGAGATGATGCATGCGGGCGCCTCGCGCTACGACCTCGACCGCTTTGGCGTCGTCTTCCGGGGCAGTCCGCGCCAGTCCGACGTCATGATCGTCGCCGGCACGCTGGTCAATAAGATGGCGCCGGCGCTTCGCAAGGTCTACGACCAGATGGCCGAGCCGCGCTGGGTGATCTCGATGGGCTCCTGCGCCAATGGCGGCGGCTACTATCACTATTCCTATGCCGTCGTCCGCGGCTGCGACCGCATCGTGCCGGTCGACATCTATGTGCCGGGGTGTCCGCCGACCGCCGAGGCGCTGGTCTACGGGATCCTGCAGCTGCAGGACAAGATCCGCCGCACCAGCACCATCGCGCGCGGTCCTGCATGAGCCGGATCGACGCAACCGCGCAGGCGATCGAATCCTCGATCGGCACGCGAGCGACGCGGATCGGGGCGTTGCCGGGCGAGATCGCGATCGAGGTCGCGCCCGAACACCTTGTTGCGGTATGCCGCGAACTGCGCGACGTCCCGGAACTCGCCTTCGAGCAGCTGATCGATCTTTCCGGCATCGATTATCTCGACTACGGCCGTTCGGAGTGGACGACCGAACCGGCCACGGCTTCCGGCTTCAGCCGCGGCGTCAACCGGAACGCGCTGCGCGACGACCTCGCCGGCCCCCGGTTCGCGATCGTCTACCAGCTGCTGTCATTGTCACGGAACACGCGCCTGCGCCTGCGCTGCCGCTGCCTGCCGGGCGAGCCGCCGATGATCGATTCGGTCGTCGGCGTCTGGGCATGCGCGGACTGGTACGAACGCGAGGCATTCGATCTGTTCGGCGTTCTGTTCCGGGGCCATCCGGATCTGCGTCGCATCCTGACCGACTACGGATTCATCGGCCATCCGTTCCGCAAGGACTTCCCGCTCATCGGCAAGGTCGAAGTGCGCTATGACCCGACGCTCGGACGCGTCGTGAACCAGCCGGTCAGCATCGAGCCGCGCGTGACGGTGCCGAAGGTGATCCGCAAGGAGCGCGATGGGACGGTCGCCGGGGCAAAGCGCGATGTCTGAAATCCAGAGCTTCACGCTGAACTTCGGCCCACAGCATCCGGCGGCGCACGGCGTGCTGCGCCTCGTGCTCGAGATGGACGGCGAAGTGATCCAGAAGGCCGATCCGCACATCGGTCTTCTGCACCGCGCGACCGAGAAGCTGGCGGAGTCCAAGCCGTTCAATCAGTCAATCGGCTACATGGACCGGCTCGATTATGTCTCGATGATGTGCAGCGAGCACGCCTACGTCCGCGCCATCGAACGGCTGCTCGGCATCGAGGCGCCGGAGCGCGCGCAATACATTCGCGTCATGTTCGACGAGATGACGCGCATCCTGAATCACCTGATGTGGATCGGCTCGCATGCGCTCGATATCGGTGCGATGACCGTGTTCCTTTATGCGTTCCGGGAGCGCGAGGACCTGATGGACTGCTACGAGGCGGTGTCCGGTACGCGCATGCACGCGACCTATTACCGCCCCGGCGGCGTGTATCGCGACCTGCCGGGGACGATGCCGCGCTACCAGGCGTCCCGTTGGCGCAGCGAAAAGGACGCGAAACGCGGAAACGAAGCACGGTCCGGTTCACTGCTCGATTTCATCGAGGATTTCACGCGGCGCTTTCCAGCGTGCGTGGACGAGTACGAGACGCTCCTGACGGACAACCGCATCTGGAAGCAGCGCACGGTCAACATCGGCGTGGTGACGCGCGAACGCGCGCTGCAGCTCGGCTTCACCGGGCCGATGCTGCGCGGATCGGGCGTCGAATGGGACCTGCGGCGCAAGCAGCCGTACGCGGCCTACGACCGCATGGAGTTCGACGTACCGGTCGGCGTGAACGGCGACTGCTACGACCGCTATCTGTGCCGCGTCGCGGAGATGCGCCAGTCGAATCGCATCATTCGCCAGTGCGTGGAGTGGCTGCGGGCAAATCCCGGCGCGGTAATGCTGGATGACCACAAAGTCACGCCGCCGTCCCGCGGCGAGATGAAAGACGACATGGAATCGCTGATCCATCACTTCAAGCTGTTCACGGAAGGGTACTGCGTGCCGGAAGGCGAGACTTACGCTGCGGTGGAAGCGCCGAAAGGCGAGTTCGGCGTGTGGCTCGTATCCGACGGCGCAAACAAGCCGTACCGGCTCAAGTGCCGCGCGCCGGGGTTCGCGCACCTGGCGGCCATGGACGAACTGGTGCGCGGCCACATGCTCGCGGATGTCGTCGCGATGATCGGCACGATGGACATCGTGTTCGGGGAGATCGACCGGTGAGCGCGGCTGCCGGCATGGCAGGCGCGCTCAGCGAGCACACGCGCCAGGAAATAGACCTCTGGCTCGCCAAGTTTCCTGCTGACCGTGGCCGCTCGGCCGTGATCGCGGCGCTGCGCGCCGCCCAGCACCAGAACCAGGGATTCCTGACGACGGAACTGATGGATGCGGTCGCCGCTTACCTTGGCCTGCCGCCGATCCAGGTCTACGAGGTCGCGAGCTTCTATTCGATGTTCGAGACCAGGCCGGCCGGCCGCGTGCACGTGTCCGTATGCACCAACATCAGCTGCATGCTGTGCGGGTCGGATCGCATCGTGGCCGCCGTCGAGAAGCACCTCGGCATACGAACCGGGGAAAGCACTCCGGACGGCAAGTTCTATCTGAAGCGCGAGGAAGAATGCCTCGCCGCCTGCAACAACGCGCCGATGATGATGGTCGATCACGTCTATCACGAGAACCTGACGCCGGAGTCGGCGATCAAGGTGCTGGACGGGGTGAAGTAGCCATGGCGCGCGCGATGAACCAGGTCGTGTTCGAGCCGTTGCAGCACGCGCAAAGCTGGACGATGCCGGTGTACCGCAAGTACCACGGTTACGATGCCTGGGAGAAGATCCTCCGTGAGAAGACGCCGCGCGAGGCGATCATCGAGGAAGTGAAGTCGTCCGGCCTCAAGGGCCGCGGCGGCGCCGGATTCCCGACCGGGGTGAAGTGGAGCTTCATGCCGCGCAACGCGCCCGGCCAGAAATACGTCGTCTGCAATTCGGACGAGAGCGAGCCCGGGACCTGCCATGACCGCGACATCCTGAGATACAACCCGCATTCGGTGATCGAAGGGATGGCGATTGGCGGCTACGCGATGGGCGCGACCGTGGGCTACAACTACATCCGCGGGGAATTCCTGGCCGAACCCTACCCGCGCTTCGAGGCCGCCCTGAAGGAGGCCTATGATGCGGGCCTGCTCGGCACGAACATCCAGGGATCCGGCATCGATTTCGACCTGCATGCGGTTGCGGGCGCCGGCGCCTACATCTGCGGCGAGGAAACGGC
>DATKBY010000025.1:0-18907 GCA_035513555.1 Steroidobacteraceae bacterium
ACCGACCACACCCTGGAAGAGGTCGGCAAGCAGTTCGACGTCACCCGCGAGCGTATCCGGCAGATCGAGGCGAAGGCGCTGAGGAAGCTCCGGCATCCGAGCCGCAGCGAGCAGCTCAGGAGTTTCCTGATCGAAGATTGAACGAGAAGGGCCCCGCGTGGGCCCCTGCTTTTTGGGTGATTGATCACCCGCCCCTCCGCGCCCAGCCTCCCGGCCGCGTCCCACGAACGCCCGGCGCACTCGACCCCGCGCCCTACCCCACAACGGAAAGGGCGATTTGCAATTCCTATCCGTCCATACTGCCCAGCTAATTCGGCTCGCCGGGGAGCATCAATAGGCAGAAAATCCGCCTATCGCCGACGACCGGCAAGAAGGCAACCCTGACATCCACCGGACTCCCGACTCATGCAAACCCTGGAGCATCGCAAACAGATCGACGGTCTTCGATTCTTCGCCTTTCTCTCGGTGTTCATGATCCACAGCGACGTAGAACACTTCTGGTGGGGCAGTTACGGGGTCTCGCTGTTCTTCGTGATCAGCGGATTCCTGATCACCCGAATCCTGATCGCCTCGCAGGACCGGCCGCGCGGTCAGGCACTGAAAGCCTTCTACGCACGCCGCGCATTGCGAATTTTCCCCGCCTACTATCTGGTGCTGGGACTGGCGGCAGCCACGGTCGGCATCGCTTACCTGCCGGCATTCGTTCTATACGTGATGAACTGGGGGGCCTTCTACTACACGTGGATCCAACCTGGGCTTGCGGACGCTCCGTGGGATCCCGTGCGGATGTACGGCATCCACTTCTGGTCGTTGTGCGTCGAAGAGCAGTTCTATCTGGTTTTCCCCCTGCTGTTTTCCTTACTGCGACCGGGGCGCACGCGGCTCCGCTGGTTGCTTGCGCTGTGGGCGGCATGCATCGCCTTTCGATTTCTCTTCGCCGCGCTCCTGCCAAAGTCGGCGTACGGCTTGATTCCGCTGGTCTGCGGCGAATATCTGGTCGCGGGCGCGGTGGGCGCTGTGGTGTTCGCGGATACGTCGGGGACCGCCGAAAGGATACGCGCTGCCGCCCGGCAATGGCTGTTTCCGGCTGGCCTCGCGCTGGTGGTGGCACTGTTCGCGCTGTACGGACCGGAGACACCGTCGATCGACCACGTCATGCACCCGCCGCACATGCAAACGCTACTGGCGCTCGGCTTCCTCGCGATAGTGCTGGGATTGTGGCAAACGGACAATCGTTGGGTGCTGGGATTCTTCAATTACGCACCCTTTCGCTTCCTCGGCAAGATCAGCTACGGCCTGTACCTCATTCACCTGTTCATGTGGCCGCTATTCGATTGGCTCTCTTCACATTACTCCGTGTTACGCGACGTTCCACCATTTGCGGCGCGGTTTGTACTGACGGTCGTGCTGGCGACGGCGATGTGGCATCTGGTAGAGGCGCCAATCTTGAAGCTCAAAGGCAGATTTCAATATTGAGTTCACCCGCGGGATTTTCGCAGCGACCGCACGGGGGGCCGAAATCTAGTCCTTGAACAACGACAGGTCGATGGCATCGGCCATTGCCTTGTAGCCGGCATCGTTCGGGTGCAGATTGTCGCCGCTGTCGTAGGCCGGAAGGATCCTGGCCGGCTTGTTCGGGTCGCGGATCGCCTTGTCGAAGTCGATCACGGCGTCGTAGGCATTGCTGGTCCTGATCCACTGGTTGACGACCTGGCGCTGTTCTTCGCCAGCGTCGGTATAGTAGAAGCCCGGCATGAACGCCTGGAAGGGGGTCAGCGTCCCGCCATAGACCTTGAAACCCATCGCATGTGCGCGAACGATGATCTGGCGATGGCCGGCAATGATCTCGTCGGCAGTCACCTCGCGGGGAAAGCCGATGTCGTTGATGCCCAGCAGGACGATCAGATAGCGCGCGCCGGACTGCACCAGTACGTCACTATCGAGGCGCGCTAATGCGTTCGAACCATCCTTATCCTTACCATGCAGGAGCCGGTTGCGGCTGATGCCCGCATTGAGCACTGCCACCTTGCTGCCACTCTTCCGCGCGGCCAGCCGCTCGGCCAGACGATTCGGCCAGCGCTTGTTGGCGTCTGCAGTTGAGCGGTTCCCTTCGGTTATCGAGTCGCCAAGCGTGACGATAGCCTTGGAAGTCCTGGCGGCGACGACTTCTACGCCCATCAGAAAGTAAAGGGATTCGGTCGTGGTCGTCGTGGGCAGAGTGTCGGCTCCACTGAAATCCCCTTCAGCCGAAATATAGGTCGTCTGCAAACCCTCCGAATGCTCGGTCGCCGCAACGTGGTTGCCCGCGACGTAGACGCTGACCGCGAGCTCGCCGAGGTTGGGCACCTGGAGATTCACGGGATCGCTGACTGCCAGAGCGCCGGGCGGAATCTTCGTGGACGGCGACCCGCCGAATGTCAGTGTCCGGTCCGATCCTGGTGCGATCGCTGCACCCTTACTGCGCAGCGCCACATGCGCCGCGCCGATCACCAGCGGGTCGGCGTCGAAGGCGTTCGACAGGCGCACGCGCAACCGCTTGCCGCCTATACTCACTCGCACGATCTGGCGAATCGTCTGGTCTTTGAGTTCGACGGGATTGCGTGCGGCCTGCGGGCTTGCACTCCATGTACCCACCCAGTGGATGTCACTTGTCCCGTCTTTGGCAATGGCCGCAGGCTGCACGGCAATGCCCACGACGGCCAGCGTTGTCCCTGCAAGGACGGCGAGCGCCCGCCGGAGAAACGCAGCAGAAAACCTGGAACGAAGGGTCAGTTTCGACAGCATGACCGTGCCATTATCATCCGCATTGCAGGTCTGGAAAACGCCCTGCGGGCCGGCTCGCCCTTCTTTAGAGGTTACATCATGCCGGCAAAACGCGCTACCGGACACAATTTGATCGCGCCAAACGATCTCCCGCGCATGAACACTTCGAATCAGCAATCTGTTCTCGTCACCGGCGCCAGTGGCTTTATCGGGCTGCATCTCGTGCGCCTGCTGGTCGCGCGCGGCCGCCCCGTATCCTGCCTGGTGCGCCCGACCTCGCATGTCGAGGAGCTGCTTGCCGCGGGCGCGCGGCTTGTCACTGGCGATGTCAATGATCGCGCGGGCGTCGCGCGGGCGATCGCGCTGTCGAATGCAGGTGTCGTATTCCACCTCGCGGGGCTCGTGCGGGCCATGCCACCCGTAGAATTCATGCGCGTGAACGCCGCGGGCGTCGAGGCGGTCGCTGCGGCTTGCACTGAGCAGGCGGAGCGCCCAGTGCTCGTGCTCATTTCATCGCTCGCCGCTGCGGGGCCCTCGGGCGAGACACCGAAAATTGAAAGCGATCCGCCGTTGCCAGTCTCGGCCTATGGGCGCAGCAAATTCGCTGGTGAGAAGGCGGCCGCGAGGTACGCCAGTGCGCTACCCATTACGATTGTTCGTCCGTGCGCCGTGTTCGGTGCGGGCGACCGCGGGATGTACGAAATATTCAACGCCGTCGCGCGATCCGGTATCCACGTCGTGCACGGGCATGGCGACCGGCGCATCTCGCTCATCGCTGTGGCGGACCTTGTCGAATGCATCGTCCTCGCTGCCGAGAATGGCGAGCGCCTCGTGACCGACGGCTCGGGGCGCGGCATCTACTTCGCCGGCGCGGAAGATCTTTCGCATGTCGAGATCGGCGTCGCGATCGCGCAAGCCCTCGGGAAAAGACTGCCACGTATCGTTCGTGTCCCGGAAGGCTTGATGCGGGTGGCCGGTTTTTGTGGCGACTTCGTTTCGCGGATCCGTCGACGCCCGGGGTGGGTCAGCAGCGACAAGATCTCCGAAATGCTCGCGGGTTCGTGGACGTGCTCGTCGGCAAAAGCACGGCGGCAGCTGGGCTGGTCGCCCGCGGCGCCGCTCGCCGATCGACTCCGTGAAACCGCGCAGTGGTACGTCGACGCGCGCTGGCTTTAAGAGCCTGTCGGTCCTCACAGCGCCCTGTCGTAGATCCGGTAGGTCTTTGCGAGCTTCATCCCCGCACGCCTGAGCGTCCCGCGCGAACTCGTGTTGTTCTCGAGCACCCACGAAAACTCCCAGCCTGTGACGCCCCACGGCTTGGCCGCCTCCACCAGCCGATCGAGCAGCACGATGGCAAACCCCGACTGCTGGAAAGCAGGCAGCATCGTCACGGTCAGTGCACGAGCGACGTTGATCCGCTTCTTCCCCCACATCAACCGGAAAAGGCCGAACGGAAACAGCCGGCCATTGAGCTTGCAGATGATCTGATTGTAATCGAGCAATGCGAGCGCGGCGCCGACGGTCTTTCCCCCGACCATCGCAAAGGCCACGAATTCCGGCGCGATGACATGCCGCAGCTCCGCGGCGATGTGTTTCGCTTCGCCCTCCTGCAGCGGGGTAAAGCCCCAGGTGCCCTCGAGCGCGCTGTTATAGAGCTCGAGGTAGGTCCTGATTTCCTCGTCAAAGCGCGACGCGTCCAGCCACCGCACCGAAAGGCCGCCGCCTTCGAGCGCGGACATCACCGCGGATTTGTAGCGTTCGACCAGCTTCGCGAGGATAGCAACGTCCATCTGGTAGGCGTGGAGGTCCTGCGCCTTGCCGAATCCGCAATCCTCGATCAAGGCGGCATAGTACGGCGGGTTATAGGTCATCAGAAACACCGGCCGTTGTCCAAAACCGTCGACAAGCAGGCCGCAGGTGTAGTTGAGCGACGGATTCACGGGCCCGCGCCACGCTGTCATGCCCCGCTGCAGCAACCACGCGCGCCCGGCGTCAAAAAGCCCGTGCGCGACAGCAGCGTCGTCGATGCACTCGAAAAAACCGAAGAAACCCAGCCTTTCGTCGTACTTCTGATTGTGGACGCGGTTGACAAAAACGGCGACGCGGCCAACGGTCTTGCCGCGCCGCTCGGCCAGAAGTGTCACCATCTCTGCGTTGTCGAAAAACGGGTGGCGCCCCCACCCGAGCAGGAGGCGCTCCTGCGCGAGTATCGGCGGGACCCAGTCCGGGTCGTCCGCGTAGATCGTCCACGGCAACCTTTGAAAACGTCGCCGATCCCGCCAGGACTTCACCGACCGGACCGTAACCGCGTCGTTCATTGCAACGCCCGGTCTTCCATCACCCGCCGACACACGTTTGCGATATTCAGCGCCGCGGAATTGTTCTGCACGGGCAGCAGTTTGCGTAACTCGTCCATCGGGTAGTCCGAATACGTTTCCTTGCCGAGGGCAAGGCCGACGAACACTGTCGATGAATACCGGGTGATGAGCACGTCGCAGTTGGCGATCATCTCTTCTGCGCTTCCGCTCCTGATTGTCATGGCTCCCGGGGCATATCGATTGACCTCGTTCTCCGCGCGGGCAAAGTCTTCGTTGGGGTGGAACTTGAAAATAATCGGACGCCCGTTGGCGATCCTGCAAACGTCCAGGATGAAGGACTTTCGATCCTCGCCGCGGAAGATTTCCCGCAGCGGCGATGTGCACACGAGAACGTAGTGGCGGTGGGGAAAAGCGTTGTTGCGGTAGCGCTCGCAATTGTCGAAGTTCGGGATGCCGCTCACCACGATCTTTTCCGCCTTCGCGCCCTTGCGGACGAAGAAGTCCCGGTACCCGTCGCTCGCGACGCAGAACGCGCGGTAGGCATCGCTCAGGCCCGTGGCGGCGGTGCCCGCGATCCAGAGCGGAAGCCAGCGGTGACGCTGCACCAGGCGAAAATTGCGGTCTTCCGGATCGGTGATGCCTTCCTGGACCAGAACGATCCTGCGGTCGCGGATATTGCCCTGCACGAAGACATCGGAGCACGTGACCACGAGATCGTACGCGTCGCGGCGTCCCTGGTAGTCGATCGCCAGATGCTGCGACTCGAGGTACTGCCGGCAGCGCCTTGCCAGCTTGTCGCCGATGATGGTGAACTCCAGCATCTTCAGCCGCCGCATCGCCTCGAGCACACCATCGCAGTAAAAGGGCGTGAACGCCTGCTCGTACTCGGTGAGATGCCGGGAGACCTCGTGCATCTGCGTGGTCTGGTTCATCGATCCGCAGATGAATAGGATGCGCTTGCCGACCGTCACGTCTCTCCGTCCCACCGGGTCTTGAACGTTCCCGCGACGAACGCGATCGCGGCAAAGCCGGCGGCTACGCCCGCGAGCCGCAGGGTAGCCGCATCATCGGCGAAGATCATCGCCGAGCGCATCGCTTCGTTCACGTAGTAGAGCGGCAGCAGCTTGGCGAACGATTGCAGGAAGGGCGGCATCATCTCAACCGGGAAAAAGGTGCCCGAGAGGAACATCATCGGAAACAGGAAGGCATTGCCGACCGCCGACGCGCTTTCCGCCTCTTTCGCAAATGGGGTGAGCAGCATGCCGATACCGACGAAGGCGACGACTTCGATCACGACGATGAGCGCGAGCCAGGCGTCGATGTGCAACCGAACGTCGAAGACGGCATAGCTGACGAGGAGGATCGCTACCGTCGAAACGATGGAGAGAATGATCTGGTACAGGATGCTGGACACGAGCCAATCAGTGCGCGTGATCGGCGTCGTCGCGAGCTTGCGAAGGATGCCTTTTTGCCGCAGCTCCGCGTTCATGTTGAGCGCGTTTCCCAAGGCAGAGGTCATGATCGCCATCGCGATGATGCCTGGGACGAAGAACTCGATGAAGCGGTACTGTTCGGAGAGAATCGACGTCGCGACGAGCGTGATGAAAGGCGGCGTGCCGGTTATCTTCTGATTCATCGCGGCCACGATCGCGTCGAGCACCTGGATTTTGGTGTTCACCGAGGTCGAGCTGGGATCGTGGACGTACGTAAGCGGCACGGACACGTTCGCATCCCGTGCGCCGAGCCGCTTTGCTTCCAGTACAGCATAGTTTTCAGGGATCACGAGGACCAGGGTCTGCTTGTGCTCCCTGGCGTATTGCGTGGCGTCGACGCCGCCTGGAACCGGCGTGATCCTGAACGTGTGATCCGTCGTGAGGGCATCGAGCAGCCTGGCCGACGCTGCGCTTTGGCTCAGGTCCTGCACCGGGAGGTCGAAGTCGAGATGCTCCGGCTTGGTAAAGATCGTGCCGAAGACGAGTACGAGGATAACCGGGAATGCGAGCGTGAAGAACATCGCCGATTTTTCGCGGTAGAAGCTCTTGAGCCGCACCGTCAGGTTGGCGGCGATAATTCTCGGCGTCATTTGGAACCCTCGTTCGCGGCGTCCGAGTGATGCTCTTCCGCGAGCTTGAGGAACACCTCTTCCAGGTTCGGTTTGCGCACTTCCATGCCGCTGAGGGAAAGGCCGGCTCTTTCGATCGCCCCGAGAATGGCTCGCACGTCGTCTGTGCTGTTGACCGGCACGCAGATGCATTCGTCGCTCGTCCGCGTGGCGTCAAAGCCCATTTGGCGAATCAGCGCCGGCGCCGCCGCGTCGCTCGACCCCAGAGTAAGCCGCATGTAATTGGCGTGCTGCTCCGTGAGCCGCGCCGGCGAATCGATGGCCACGATCCTGCCCTTCGAGATGATCGCCACGGTGTCAGCCAGTAGTTCGGCCTCGTCCATGTAGTGGGTCGTGAGAAAGACTGTTTTCCCACGCTCCCTGAGGCCCTTGAGCACCTCCCAGACCGCGTGCCGGGCGTGCGGGTCGAGCCCGGTCGTCGGTTCATCGAGAAACACGACCTCCGGGTCGTTGACGAGCGCAGCGGCGATGCCGACGCGTTGCTTGAGGCCACCCGAGAGAGTACTGAACCGGGCATTCGCCTTGCTGCGAAGATGGGTGAGGTCCATGAGGGCATCGACATCGGCGTCGCAGCCGAACACCCGCGCATAGTACGAAAGGCTCTCGCGCACGGTGATCCGGTCGAACGAGCTGAAGCCCTGCGGGAGCACGCCGATCCGCCGGATGACTTTGGCCCTCGACCTGGTGACGTCCATCCCGAGCACGGTGACCCTTCCGGACGTCGGCGCGCGGATGGTCTCTATGATCTCGGCCGTGGTGCTCTTGCCGGCGCCGTTGGGACCGAGGAACGCGAACAGCTCGCCTTTCGCAACGGTGAACGAAATGCTGTCGACGGCCAGCAGCGTGCCGTAGCGCTTGCACAGCTGCTCGACGACGATCGCGTGTTCGGAATTCGGCATGTCGTGGCGCATTGAGTCCACGCGACGAACGCGGTCGTCGCGTCAGAGTTTTGCAAGCTCCTCGACGATGGCACCGATCACGTTCCTGACCTGCGCTTCGGTGTGATTCGTGGTGATGAACAGCCGCAGGCGCGCCGCGCGCTCCGGAACCGCGGGATGGATGATCGGCTGGACGATGATGCCGCGGCTGAAGAGGGCCCGGGAAAGCAGCAGGCACTTGACCGAGCTGCCGATGACGACCGGAACGACCGGGGTTCCGCCGGAAAGACCGGTGTTGAGGCCGCGTTCGCGGGCAAGGTCGAGGAAGAGGCTCGACAGCTCCTGGAGCCGAGTGACGCGCTCGGGTTCGCGCCGCAGGAGCGTCAGGGCCGCGAGCGCGGCGGCCGCATTGGGCGGCGAGATGCCAACGCTGTAGACGAAACCGGGGGCCGTGTACTTGAGGTATTCGACGAGCGCGGCCGAACCCGCGATGTAGCCGCCGCAGCTGGCGAGCGACTTGGAGAGCGTGCCCATCCACAGTTCGACGTCTGAATGATTGACGCCGGCATGCTCGCCAATTCCGCGTCCGGAACGGCCGATGGTCCCCAGCGAATGGGCCTCGTCTACGAGCAGCATCGCGCGATGCTTCTTCTTGACTTCGACGAAGCGCACGAGGTCGGGAAGGTCGCCGTCCATGCTATAGACGCCTTCGACCGCGATCAGCACGCGGCGGAAGCCGTGGCGGATGCCCAAGAGCAGCGCGTCGAGCGCGCGCCAGTTGTTGTGCGCGAATCCACGGGTCGTCGCGCCCGAGAGCCGCGCGCCCTGCAGAATCGAGTTGTGGGCGAGGATATCGTGGACGATGAGATCGCCCGGACCCATCAGGTGGCCGATCGTCGTCACGTTGGTCGCGTGCCCTGAGACGAAGACGATCGACGCGGGTGTGCCGAGAAACTCGGCGAGCGCGGTTTCGAGGTCGCGATGGATCTGCTTTTCGCCCGAGACGAGGCGGCTTGCGCCGGCGCCGGTTCCGTAACGATCGATAACGGCCTTGGTTGCGGCGATGACGAACGGGTCGCGCGCCATGCCGACATAGTCGTAGACGCAGAAGTTCGCCACCTCGCGCCCGTCAATGTGGGCGATGCCGCCCATGCCCGATTCGTGAATTCCCGCGCCCTGGTCGACACGGAAGTAGGGATTACTTTCGGCGACGGCCAGCAGCATGCGTTCGTAGCGTTTGAGCTCGAGGTATTCTGGAAAGAGCGTGACGTCGTAGTTCTCAGCTGGGATTTCGCCCTCAGGGGCGTCGTTGTGCGGATGATCGATCAGATGCTTCTGAACGGCGGCGGCGAGGTCGCCGAGGGTCGTCGCCTGGCTGTAAACGGTGTCCGGCAGATGTCGGCCGAAACTTCCGTCGAGCGCGGCCACGAGTTCGACCCGCTGCAGCGAATCAAGACCGAGCGCCGAGATCGGCGTTTCGGGCGTGAGATCCGCAAGGCCGGTGCCGGACATCGCCAGCGCGTGCTGGCAGAGGGCGGCGAACGCGGCGGACTGCGCGGGCAACATCGATGGTGCGGGACTCGTCTGGGGGCGGTGCGAGTCGAGCGCCTTGAGCTGGCCGGCAAGGAAGGCGGCGCGGCTTGCGAGGCGCTGGACTTTGCCGCTGCTCGTCTTCGCAATCGTGCCGCAGCGGATCAACACCACGGTGTCGAGCGCCAGGCCATGCTCTTCGAGCACCGCAGCCCGGACGGCATCGACGACCGGCGCCAGATCATTGCTGCCGTCGCGCTCGACCTCGTGCACGAGCACGAGGCGCTGCGTGCCACGCTCGTCGACTGCGAATGCGGCGCCAAGGCCGGATGCGAGCAATGGGTGGCTTTCGCGCGCCGTCGTCTCAATGTCCTGGGGATGATGGTTGAGCCCGCGCACGATGATAAGATCATCGAGTCTGCCGGTGATGTAGAGCTGGCCCTCGTGGAGGAATCCAAGATCGCCGGTGCGAAGGAACGGACCGTCCCCGTTATCACTTCGCCATGAGTTGAATGTGGCCGCCGTACTTTGCGGGTCGTGCCAGTAACCCTGGCCGACGGATTCGCCGGCGACCCAGATCTCGCCGACTTCGTCAGGTCCGGCCGACGCCAGGGACTGTGCATCGACGATGGCAAGGCGAAGCGAACCGACGGGCGCACCGCATCCGACGAGGCGGCGGGCATGCGACGCGGTGTCGGGCAGCGGCTCGACGCGACCCTGCGAGAGTGCCTTGTCGCTGAACGCGCGCACGGCGGCACCGGTGCCGGATTTCGGTCCCGTGACCATGAGAGTTGCCTCCGCCAGGCCATAGCACGGGTAGAAAGCCTCGCGGCTGAATCCGCACCGGGCGAAGGTTTCGGCGAAACGATCGAGCGTCGCGGCCCGGACCGCCTCGGCGCCAATGAAAGCGAGGGACCAGGAAGAGAGGTCGAGGGTCGCGCGTTGCTCCGCCGTCGTCTTGCGCACACAGAGATCGTAGGCGAAGTTGGGCCCGCCGGAAATCGTTGCGCCGGATTTGCTGATCGCGTCCAGCCAGAGGAAGGGATTCTTAAGGAACGTCGCGGGGGCCATCAAGATGATGGTCATGCCGGAAAAAACCGGCGTGAGGATACCGCCGACGAGCCCCATGTCGTGGTACGGCGGAAGCCAGACAACAGCCGTGCTGTTGTCCCGAACTTCGAAGACGTCGCTGATCGCGCGCGTATTTTCGATGAGATTGGCGTGACTCAGCATGGCGCCTTTCGGCCGCCGGGTGGAGCCAGACGTGTACTGGATCATCGCGAGGGAATCCCGGGCGGGGTCATACTCGACCCAGCCTCCGGCGCGGACGTCGGCGATTTCGTCCGTGGCAAGCCACGGAATCCCCGCGGCCCGGCCAGCCATCGCCTTAAACTGGGAGATTGTACCCGCAGTGCCGAGAGCGACGGACGCGCCGGAGTCGGCGGCGAGCGCCTCGAATCGATCGCGCGTGCGGTGGCGCGGCAGGTAAGTAGGGACGGCAACGCAGCCCGCGTAGAGCGCGCCGAAGAACGCCTCGATGAATTCGAGGCCGGGCGGATACGCAAGAATGACGCGCTGGCCCGCGAGTTCCATGTCCTGAAGGCACGCGGCGATCGCCCGAGCGCGGCGGTCGAGTTGCGCGTAGGTCATCGCCGTTCGCTGCGACGGGTCGTCGGTCGGACACACGAATGCGGCGTTATCCGAACGCTCGCCGGCGAATCGCCGCAGGCAGCGGAGCAGATTCGCGCGGTCCGGGCGCAGGCCGATCTTGGCGCCTATCCGAGTCTGTACGTCTAGCACATTGTTCTCCGGCTGCACTGACTCGCGGCGTTGTCGTCCTCGGCTGATTCCACCGGCGCCTTGAGTCACGGTGCACGCCGGACGGTTGTCAGGGGACGACGACAATGCCATTCATTGTGTCGCAGTGCGCCCTCGGTGATGTCTT
The DNA here is from genome assembly GCA_035513555.1 of Steroidobacteraceae bacterium. Taxonomy (GTDB): domain Bacteria; phylum Pseudomonadota; class Gammaproteobacteria; order Steroidobacterales; family Steroidobacteraceae; genus SCUD01. The sequence goes on from DATKBY010000025.1 coordinate 11,557, forward strand.
CGATGTGGCCGGCTGAATTCCAAGTCTGGCCGAAAAACTACTGGCCCAAGCCTTTCGCCCGTCCTGAACGGCGTCCCATGAACTAGTGGGTTCATTATATTCGTTCGGCTCGGCAGAGCCAGTGCGCGGACGGTTGTCCCAAATGGGCCCCTGATCCGCTCTGGCAGGCTCGCGCTCGTCGGGTCGTGAGGAACAGGCTATTATGAAAAATCCCGCATGGAGCCTGCCGCGGCAACGGCGCCTACGGGAGCGCAACCGCACACCGGAATAACCACGATGACAGCCCCGTTGACCGGAAACGTCGCGCTCGTGACGGGTGCCGCCCGCGGCATCGGCCGCGCGATCGCAGTCAAGCTCGCCACGGCGGGGTGCGACGTCGCCGTCAATTACTACAACAGTGCCCATGAAGCCGAAGTGCTGTGCCGGGAGCTCCGGGCGCTCGGGCGGCGGGCCGTCGCGATCCAGGCGAGTGTCGGCGTCCCCGAGACAGTCGATGAACTGTTCGCCGAATTCCGCAAGCACTTCGACCGTCTCGACATAGTCGTCAGCAACGCTGCCTCCGGCGTGCTGAAGCCCGCGATCGAGATGACGTTGAAGCACTGGCGCTGGTGTCTCGAGAACAACGCGCTCGCGCTCAACCTGCTCGCACAGCGTGCGCTGCCGCTGATGCCCGACGGCGGCCGCATCGTCGCGCTGTCGAGCCTCGGCGCGTCCCGCGCGATGCCCGGCTACGGCTTCATCGGCGCGTCGAAAGCGGCGCTCGAAGCGCTGGCTCGCACGCTCGCGCAGGAGCTGGGGCGCCGCGGCATCCGCGTGAACATTGTCTCGGCCGGTGTGGTCGACACCGACGCGCTCGCGAGCTTCCCGAACCGGGAACAGCTGCTCGCCAGCTATGCCGAGCGCGCTCCGGCCGGGCCCGTGCTGACCCCCGAGGACGTCGCTGGTGCGGTATATCTCCTGTGCCTGCCCGAAGCGAACATGATCAATGGTCACGTGCTGGTCGTCGACGGCGGCTTCTCGATCTCTGCTTGAGCACGCGCATGCAAGTGACATCGGGCATCAAGGGCAAGACCGCGATCGTGACCGGCGGCAGCCGCGGCATCGGGCGCGCGATCGTCGAGCTTCTTGCCGCCGAAGGCGCCGACGTCACATTCTTCTATCGCGACAATGCGGCGGCGGCCGCCGACGTCGTCGCCGCCAGCCGCGCGCGCGGCGCCGCGATTGCCGCCCTCCAGGTCGACATCCGCGATTCGGTGGCGTGCGCGGCGGCAGTCGATGGCGTCGCCGAGCGCCGCGGGCGCATCGACATCCTCGTCAACAACGCCGGCATCACGCGCGACAACGCGCTCGCCGCGTTCGACGACGACGACGTCGCGGCAGTGCTCGACACCAACGTGATCGGCGTGTTCAACGTGACGCGCGCCGTCGTGCCGTACATGACGTCACAGCGTGCGGGCACGATCGTCAACCTCTCTTCGGTCTCCGGTGACAAGGGTGGCCGTGGTCAGACCAACTACGCGGCGAGCAAGGGCGCGATCAATGCGTTTACGCGCGCGCTCGCCGTAGAGCTCGCGCCGCGGAGGATCCGCGTCAACGCGGTCGCACCAGGTATGATCGAAACCGAAATGTCGGCCGACGTGCGTGAGCAGTCGGGCGACGAAGCGCTGAAAAAGATCCTGCTGCGACGCTATGGCCAGCCCGAAGATATCGCGTACGCGGTCTGGTTCCTCGCATCCGCCTATGCGAGCTACGTGACGGGGCAGGTCTTGAGTGTCGATGGCGGCTTCAAAATGGAGTGATTACAGTGACGCAACAGGAAATCACCCGCGATGAAATCGCAGCGGTCTTCCCGACCATTGCGGCAACGATGGCGGATGCTCTCGGCTGCGACATCGACGACATCAAGCTCGACGTATCGCTGATCGAGGGCCTCGATGCCGAGTCGATCGACTTCCTCGACATGGTCTTCCGCCTGGAGCGAGCGTTCAAGATCAGGATCCCGCGCGGCAAAATCGTCGAGAACGCGCGCGGAACATTGTCCGAAGCGGAGTTCGAGCAGAATGGCCTCGTGACTGACGTGGGGCTCGCGCAGCTGAGGGCGTACCTGTCGGAGATTCCTGCGGAGCGCTTCAAGACGCCGACGAAAGTGAAGGACATCCCGCGCCTCTTCACGCCGGAGACGTTCTGCAAGCTCGTGATCTCAGCTCAGCGATCGGCTAAAGCGGCCGACTGATCCCGGTGCTTCCCTGGAGCCGCCATGGCTGACCACTTCGCCGCGTTCTCGTTCGTCGACCGGATCACCGGGTTCACTCCTGGGGTTCGCGCGCGCGGGCAGTTCGCAGTGCCGGCAGCGCTGCCGGCGTTTCCGTCCTGCCTCGTCGCCGAGGCCGTCGGGCAGCTCGCAGCGTGGGTGGCGATGGCACAGGTCAATTTTCGCGGCCGCCCGGTCGCAGCGCTCGCCAACGAGACGCGGTTCCATGGCGACGTCGCCCCCGGTGCGGTGCTCGGACTGGCCGTCGAGATCGACCGCTGCGACGACGAGGCCGTCGCCTACGCGGGCCGCGCGACGAGCGGTGACGCGCTCGCGATCGAGCTTTTCGACTGCCTGGGGCCGATGCTGCCGGTCGCAGAATTGGACTCGCCCGAGGCACTCGCCGCACGCTTCGAGCTGCTGCGCGGGCCCGGTGCGCCGCCGGGACGATTTGACGGCGTGCCGGTGCCAGAGATCGTCCGGGGCGCCGGCGTTCCCGGCGAGATCCTCGCCGCTGTGCTGCGCGTGCCGGCCGTGGCGCCGTTCTTTGCCGATCACTTCCCGCGCCGCCCCGTCTTCCCTGCCACGCTGCTGCTCGACGCGCAGATCGCCCTTGCGCTGCAGCTCGCGGCGGAAGCGCCCGATCTGCCCGCCGGCACTCAGCCCACGCCGGTGCGGATGACACACGTGAAGATGCGCTCGTTTATTTCTCCCGGCGAGGTGCTCGCGCTCGATGCACAGCGCGCCCCAAGCGGCGGCGGCATAGGCCTGATCATGCTGAGCGCGCGCGCGAGCGACAGGACGGTCTCGACTGCGCGCCTCGAATACGTGCCGCGAAGGGCCGCGTGAAAGGCCGGCGGCGCGTCGCGATCACCGGCATCGGGCTCGTCACGCCGGTCGGCAACGATGTTGCCACGACTTGGAGCGCGCTGCTCGAAGGCAGGAGCGGCGGTGCTCCGATCGGCATCTTCGACGCGAGCGGGTTTCCGGTCCACATCGCCGCCGAAGTGAAGGAATTCCACGACGACGACGTCCTTGACCGCAAGCTCGCGAAGTTCGCGGGCCGCTCACAACGGTTCGCGCTGATGGCGGCCGAGCAGGCGCTGCGCGACGCCGGTATCCGCCCGACCGCGGCCGACGCAATGCGCTGGGGCTGCATCGTCGGTGCCGGCATGATGAAAGCCGACTTCAACGACCTCGCTGCAATCCACCGTCACTCGGTCGTCGACGACGCCCTCGACCCCGCGCGCCTCCTCACCGACGACCGTGCGAACGATCCGCTGGTGTTTTGCCGGACCACGTGCATATCCGGCCTGTCGCTGCTCGTGCGCCGCTACGGCATCCAGGGCTACGCCTCGTCGGTGCACACGGCGTGCGCGTCAGGCGGGCAGGCAATCGGCACCGCGTTGAAGCTGATCCGCCGCGGTGCCGCCGATCAAGTGCTCGCAGGCGGCTTCGACTCGATGATCAACCCAATCGGTCTGTCCGGCTTCTGCCTGCTCTCCGCGTTGTCGCCCGACAATGCGACGCCGCATCGCGCGAGCCGGCCGTTCGACGCGACGCGCAACGGCTTTCTTCTCGGCGAAGGCGCGGGCTGTCTCGTGCTCGAAGAGTGGGAAGCGGCGCGCCGCCGCGGCGCGCGCATCTACGCCGAGCTCGCGGGCGACGGCAATTCGCTGTCCTCCTACCGGATCACCGATTCGCCGCCCGACGGCGACGGGCCGATTCAGGCGATGCGACAGGCGCTCGCCGACGCCGGCGCGACGGTCGCTGACGTCGACTACCTGAATGCCCACGGCACCTCGACACCGATGAACGACCGCAGCGAAACCGCCGCCACACACGTGGTGTTCGGCGCCGAGGCCGCCCGCGTCAGCGTAAGTTCGACGAAGAGCACGATGGGTCACTTGATCGCCGCAGCCGGCGCCGTGGAAGTTGCCGCCTGCGCACTCGCGATTGCGAAGGGCGAAATGCCGATCAACGCGAACCTGACCGAGCGCGACCCGGAGTGCGACCTGAACTTCATCATAGGAGAGCCGCGGCGCCAGCGCATCCGCGTGGCCATGTCGAACTCGTTCGGCTTCGGCGGCTCGAACAGTTGCGTAGTGCTGCGCAATCCGGAAGAAGTCGACGGTGCCGGCGCAGTTCGCGCCTGATGCCAGCAACGGCCATCGCCATGCCCAGAATCGTCATCACCGGCACTGGCGCAGTCTGCGCCGCCGGGAAGCACCCGGAAGACATCTTCGCCGCCGTACGCGACGGCCACAGGGCGATTACCGAGATCCGGCATTGGGACGCGTCTGGCTGGCCGACGCACGTCGCCGCCGAAATCGCCGGCTTCGACGCGCGCGAGATGGTCGAGGACCGCAAGCTGCACAAGCTCATCCGGCGCACCGACCTCATCGGACTGTACGCGGCCGGCCGCGCGATGGAGGGCTCGGGCATCGTGTCGCACCGCGTGGGGCTCGACGAAGACGCCGCAGCGGCGTTTTCCGACGGCACTGGCGTCTGGGTCGGCTCGGGCAGCGGCAATTACGAGAACGACTATGACTTCTTTCCGCTCCTGACCGCCGCGCAGCACGACATGCCGGCGTTCGGGCGCGAGCTCGGCAACACGGTCAACCCGATGTGGCTCCTGCGCTCGCTGCCGAACAACGTGCTGGGCCACATCGGCATCAAGTACGGTTTCAAGGGCGCCAACGCCTGCATCACCAACCACAGCTGCAGCGGCGCGCTCGCGGTCATCGAGGCCACGCAGGCCTTGCGCACCGGCGAGGCAGAGCGCGCCGTCGCCGTCGGGCACGACACGCCGATCGAGCCGCAGATGGTGTTGTTCTACTCACGGCTCGGCCTCGTCGCCGCCGACACGCTGCGCCCGTTCGACGCGCGGCGGGACGGCAGCCTGTTCGGCGAGGGCGCGGGCGCGCTGGTGCTTGAGACCGAAGCCTCGGCCGCCGCCCGCAACGCCACTGTGCTGGGCGAAGTCCTCGGCGCCGGGTACGCGTCCGAAGGTCTCGGGCTCCTCGCGGTCCGCGAGGACGGCGACGGTCTCGCGCGCGCAATATGCGAAGCGCTGGCCGACGCGCAGCTGTCGCCGGCGGACGTCGGCATGATCGTCGCCCACGGCAACGGCACGCGGGCCTCCGATGCGTCAGAAGCGGCCGCGATCGGCACGGTGTTCAGCACCGTGCAGCCGCCCGTCACGGCGTTCAAGTGGGCGTTGGGGCATGTCATCTCCGCCGCCGGCATCCTAGAGACGGTTGTCGCGCTTTGCGCGCTGCGCCAGCGGATCGTTCCGGGCATCGGGACGCTCACCGAAATCGATCCCGATTGCGCGGGTTTGCGGATTTCCGCGGAGCCGCAGACGCCTCGGAGCGACGTCGCGCTGATCCTGAGCCGCGGCTTCGCGGCTACCAACGCAGCGCTGCTGGTTCGCGCCGCATAACACGCAGGTCGCGCAATGGCGGACAACAATACCGGCTCGAGTCGCTGCGGGATCGACACTGTCGAAATCGCGCGAATTGAACGGCTTCTCGCGCAGACGCCGGCCACGGATCTCCACAAGCTCTTTTCCATGAGGGAACTGGCCGACAGCGGCGACGGCCCGGGCCGCACCGCGAGTCTCGCCGCGCGCGTCGCCGCAAAAGAAGCCTGCGTCAAGCTCTTTCCGCGCGAGGCGGCGCTCGGGCAGATTGAGCCGGCGGACTTCTCGGTCGCGCGTGACAACTACGGTGCACCTCAGGCCGTGTTGAGCTCGAACGCGCAGGCGGTGCTGGCGCGGCACCGCCTGTGCAGCATTGCGTTATCGTTGACGCACGACCGAACCAACGCGTCCGCCGTGGCGCTGGCCGAGCCCGCGGAGGTTACGGTGCCAGCCGCTGGCCGATTCCTCTACCGCTTTGTGCCGCTGCGACGCGATGTCGTGCTCGCGAACCTGCGCCGCGTGTTTGGTGACACCGCCTCCACTGCCGAAATCGAGCGGCTCGCGGCCGCGCACTACGGGCACCTGTGGCGGCTTGTCGGCGAGTTCATCCGCTTCCCTTGGATGTCGGAGGCGCGCAAGCGGGCACTCTCGCGCGTGGAGAACCTCGACGCACTCGTCGCTGCATTGGCGCAGGGCAAGGGCGTCCTCGTTCTGACCGGCCATTTCGGCAACTGGGAGGTCGCCACAACGGCCGCCAATACCCAGTTCCCGCACATGCGCGGCAAGTTCCACTTCGTGCGCCGCGCGCTGAAGTCGCGGTGGCTCGACCGTCTCGTCACGCACCGTGTCAACCAGGCGAGGTGCCGGGTGTTTCTGAAGTGCGGCTTGCTCGATCTAGATGCGGTACTCGCGCGCCTCGAGCAGGGCGACGTGATTGTGTTTCCGTTCGACCAGCACGCGCGGCCTCCGGACGGCATCGAGGTCGATTTTTTTGGGTATCCCGCTTGGACGTTCAAGAGCCTCGCGATAATCGCGCTTGCGACCGGCGCGCCGGTGTTGCCGGCCGCCGCCTGGCGGGAACCTGGCGGCCGGCGCGTGCTGCGGTTCGAGGAAACGCTGCCGCTGATCAAGTGCGAGAATACGGACGAGGCGATCCGGCGCAACACGCTCGTCTTCAATAGGGCGCTGGAACGCCTGGTCCTCCGCCACCCGGAGCAGTGGTATTGGATGCAACGACGCTGGAAGCCCGCGGTAGGCGGGCGGTCGCCGCGCGCGAAGCGCTGACACCGCGCGCTTCGAAAAGGAGCACGCCAAAAGTCGGGCGTGCACCGACATTCGCATCGACCATGCCCGCGCCCCGCCGGCACAGCCCTCCTACGCGCCGGCAACCAGCGCCCCCGTCCCCTCCACCAACACACGCCCGCCCCCAGCGCCCCCGCTCCCACCAGTCAGCGCGCTTACCACGTAACAAAAAACCGTTTGAAATTGCTATTATCCGTATACACTCGGCTTCGCTGGGCCGTCTGCGTGAGGAAGAGGCCAACCTGCGTCTCGTGATCTCGATCGCCAAGAAGTACACGAACCGCGGGCTGCAGTTCCTCGACCTGATCCAGGAAGGCAACATCGGCCTGATGAAGGCGGTCGACAAGTTCGAATACCGTCGCGGCTACAAGTTC
>DATKBY010000026.1:0-23940 GCA_035513555.1 Steroidobacteraceae bacterium
AATAGCCGCTATCTTTGCTTTCAGCGCCTCGTCGACCTTGGTGTACAAATCTCGCCGCAGACGTAGGTCTGGTAGTCCGCGTCGGATACGCGGTTTGGCTCGATTACGTGGCGCTGCGTTAGACATCATCGCGTCTCTTTAACGCGCCCCTGGGAGTCGCCGCGCCAACGGGCAGGGGGATTCCCGGCTTTCGGCCCGTCGGCCTAGGCACGGCGTCTTTGGTCAGCCTGCGCGCCTGCACATAACGCGCACATTGCGCCCATACAACTCAACGCGACGAGCTACGAAGTGCCGGCCTACTCAGGCACATTGGCTTCATCAAGATGAATCGCGGCGTATGGCAGGTTTAAGGTTCGGTCATTGTTTCCAACTTTGTTTCCAACCCACGCAAAACGGGCATCACTGAACAGTATTTAAGAGAATTCACACGCTCCAAGGTGTTGTTTTCGCTGTTGCCCGCTTCTGGCAGCGAATGTTACTGCTTGCTTTCAAGACCGGTGCATTCAACCGCTCTGCCACCTCTCCGGTGCTTTGCGTCGGCGGCGAAATTGTCGGCCCCTGCGCCCTGACCCGCAAGGGAACGATGCCGGAACGGTTCCGTTATACTGTCGCCCTTCGGAAACAGGCTGCCGGAGGCCACTGCAATGGAACGGAACCCGATCGCTATCCCGCGACAGGAAACTGCCATCCGGGAGTCCGCGCTCGCGACCAACCGGGTCCTGCGGAACACCTACCTGCTGCTCGGCGCGACGCTCGCATTCAGCGCCCTAATGTGCGGTATTGCCCTCGTCTTCAGCCTGCCGCATCCGGGCCTGGCCGTGACGCTGATCGGTTACTTTGCGCTGCTCTTCCTCGTGCACAAGACCGCCAACAGCGCCATGGGCATCGTCTCGGTGTTCGCCCTGACCGGCTTCATGGGCTACACGCTCGGGCCGATCATCGGCTACTACCTGCAGGCCATCCCCAACGGCGATGCCGTCGTGCTGAATGCGCTTGGCCTCACGGCGATCGCGTTCTTCGGGCTGTCGGCCTACGCGATCAAGAGCGGGCACCGGTTCTCGTTCATGGGCGGATTCCTGTTCGTCGGCATCCTGACCGCGTTCCTGCTCGGCCTGGTGGCGGTCATCTTCTCGATGCCGGCATTGTCGCTCGCGGTATCCGGCGCGTTCGTCCTGCTTGCGTCCGGCCTGATCCTTTACCAGACCGGCGAGATCATCCATGGCGGCGAGACGAACTACATCCTCGCGACTGTCACGCTCTACGTCAGCATCTACAACCTGTTCGCGAGCCTGATGCACCTGCTCGGCGCCGGCGGCGACGACTGATCAGGCCGGCGTAAGGAGCTCGACGCCTCCGAGGTAGGAACGCAGCACCTGCGGCACGGTCACCGTGCCGTCAGCCTGCTGGCAGTTCTCGAGCACCGCGACCAGCGCGCGTCCGACCGCGAGCCCCGATCCATTGAGCGTGTGCACCGGTTCGGGCCTGCCGTTTTCCGGATTCCGCCAGCGCGCCTGCATGCGCCGCGACTGGAACGCCTCGCAATTGCTGCAGGACGAGATCTCGCGATAGACACCCTGCGCCGGCAGCCAGACTTCCAGGTCATAGGTTTTCGCGCTGGCGAAGCCGATATCGCCCGCGCACAGCGCCAGGACGCGATACGGAAGCTGCAGCAGTTCGAGCACCTTCGCGGCATGGCCGGTCAGTTCCTCGAGTGCGGCATAGGACTGGTCCGGCCGAACGATTTGCACCAGTTCCACCTTGTCGAACTGGTGCTGGCGTATCAATCCGCGTGTGTCCTTGCCATAGGAGCCGGCTTCCGAGCGAAAGCACGGAGTGTGCGCGACCAGCTTGAGCGGCAGTTCCGCTGCATCGAGTATCCGGTCGCCTGCGAGATTCGTCAGTGGCACCTCCGCGGTCGGAATCAGGAACAATTCGCTTTCCGAAGCGTCGCGCTGAAGCTTGAACAGGTCCTGCTCGAACTTGGGCAACTGGCCCGTTCCCGTCAGCGCCTGGCGGGTTACCAGGTACGGCACCCAGGCCTCACGGTAGCCATGGTTGTGCACGTGCAAATCGAGCATGAACTGCGCGAGCGCCCGATGCAGCGCCGCAACCGGTCCAGTCAGCACGGCGAATCGCGCCCCGGACAGGCGGCTTGCAGAAACCGGGTCGAGCCCGCCAAGCCCTTCCGCAATCGCGACGTGATCCGCCGGTTCGAAAACGAACCGTACCGGTTCGCCGTGCCGGCGGATCTCGATATTGGCGGAGGAATCACGACCGGCGGGCACGCTCTCGTGCAGCAAGTTGGGCATGTCTAGCAGGCGCCGGTCGATATCCGATTGCAGCCGGTTGAGCGCCTCCTCGCCCGCGGCCAGCCGTGCACCCAGCGACTCGACCTCCGACAGCAGGGGCGCCACGTCCTTCCCCTGCGCCTTCGCCATGCCGATCGCTTTGGAGCGCGTGTTGCGTTCGTTGCGGAGCGCATCGACCGCGATCTGCGCTTCCTTCCGTTTTGCTTCCAGCGCCGTGAACGCCTCGAGGTCGAGCGCGTAGCCGCGTCGCGCGAGATTGGCGGCGACCGCCTGAGGATCGCTGCGGAGCTGTCGGATATCAAGCACCGTCGTCTATTCCTTTGGACGTGTCGTTCGGCTCCGCGTCGCGACGGGCCCGGATGCGTTCGAGAGTTTCGCGCAGCTTCGCCTCGAGGCCGCGCGGAACCGGATCATAGTAATTGCGCGGCTCCATCGCATCCGGGAAATGCCGCTGACCGGTCACCAGCGCATCGGCCTCGTCATGCGCGTAGCGATACCCCTTGCCGTAGCCAAGGTCCTTCATGAGCCGCGTCGGCGCATTCCGCAGATGCATGGGCACGTCCAGCGTGCCAAGGTCCCTGGCGTCCTTCATGGCCGCACTGTACGCGGCATACACCGCATTGCTCTTCGGACTGCAGGCCATGAACACGCAGGCCTGTGCCAGCGCCAGTTCGCCCTCCGGCGTGCCAAGCCGGTCGTAGCTGTCCCAGGCAGCCAGCGACAATGTCAGTGCGCGCGGGTCGGCATTGCCGATGTCCTCGCTCGCCATGCGCGTCAGCCGCCGGGCAATGAAACCCGGATCGCATCCGCCATCGAGCATGCGGCACAGCCAGTAGAGCGCCGCATCAGGGTCGCTGTCGCGCACGGACTTGTGCAGGGCGGAAATCTGGTCGTAGAAGAGTTCACCGCGCTTGTCGAATCGCCGGTGCCCGCCGGCTGTTGCCGCGCGTACGCTGTCCTGCGTGATACGGCGTTCGCGGGACGAGTCCGTTGCGAGATCCGCCGCGACTTCGAGCAGGTTGAGCCCCCGACGGGCATCGCCGTCGGCGGCTTCAGCCAGAAGCGCAAGTGCCTCATCGTCCACGGTGAACCCGGAAACCCCGAGGCCGCGCGCAGGATCCACGAGTGCGCGCGCCAGCAATGTCCTGATCTCAACGGCATTCAGCGGCTTCAGCACATACACGCGCGCGCGCGACAACAGCGCGGAATTGAGCTCGAACGAGGGGTTCTCGGTGGTCGCGCCGATGAATACCAGCGTGCCGTCCTCGACGAACGGCAGAAACGTATCCTGCTGGGCCTTGTTGAAACGGTGCACTTCGTCGAGGAACAGCACGGTCGCGGCGCGGCCTGCGGCGCGTTCTGCCTGCGCGCTCTCGACCGCTGCGCGGATGTCCTTGACACCCGCGACCACGGCGGAAAGCGCGATGAAATCCGCATCGCTCGCCTGCGCGGCCAGCCGGGCGAGCGTCGTTTTTCCGCTGCCGGGCGGGCCCCAGAGCACCATCGAATGGGTAACGCCGTCGGTCAGCAGCCGATGCAACGGCCGGCCCGGCGCCAGCAGATGTTCCTGCCCGACGAATTCCGACAGATTCGCGGGACGCATGCGCGCCGCGAGCGGGCGATGTTGCGCCTCGGCGTTGGCATCGATCGGCAAATCGGCCTGCTTCTGCATGGACTGGCGATTCTAGCGCCGCCGCAGCCAGTCCTCGACGTGGCGTGCCCAGCTGCTCCGGCCCCCGCGCACGATGAGCCATGCGCAGGCGATGCCCGCGGAATTTGCGAGCATGTCACGCCAGTCCGCCTGGCGCGCCTCCAGCCAGAGCCCCTGCACGATCTCGAGCGCAAGCCCGAGCAGCAGGCAGCGCAGCATCACAATCCATACGCGGTCCGCCGGGACGATCCCCGCGCCAGCGAGCGCCAGCGCAACGTATGCGAAGAAGTGGCCGAACTTGTCGCCGGTGAGTTCAATGCCCGGCACCTGGAAAGGCACGATGCTCGCGACGATGATGAGCGCGGTCAGCGCCGCAATCAGGCCAATCCAGAGCCGCCTGAAGCCCGAGCCGGTCAAGTGGAGCCGGCCGGGGCACGGCCGACGACATCCACGCCAGGCGGCGGCGTGAAGCGGAAGGTCGAAGCATCCAGCCGCGGATTGCGTTCGATGCGCTCGAACTCGATCTCGGTCGTCTGTCCCAGCCGGTCGAGCAGTGTCATCCGGCGCAGCTGGCCCTCCGCGAAGCCAAGCCGCAGCTCGCGGAAATCGCCGTCGGGTCGGCGCGGCAAGAGCCAGCTCCAGGCCAGTCCCTCGGACGTGCCGCCGTCGCTGACGTCAAATTCGCTGCGCAGGTCGCCCTCGCCTGTCAGCAGCATGGCAGGCGTTCCCGCGACGGTTTCGGCCGCTTCGCGGATCGTCACCTGCTCGAGTTCGACGTCGTGAAACCAGACAGTCACGCCATCCGACACGATGATCTGCTCCGGCACGCGGTAATCCCAGCGGAATCGACCCGGCCGCGCCAGCGACATCGTGCCCTCGGCGGATTCGATTAGCTTGCCGCGCGAGTCGGTCACCGACTGGCGGAATTCGGCGCGCATGCTCGTCACTGCATTGAAAGCCTGCTCTACGCGGCGCAGGGCAACGGCGTCTCCGGCGGCATCCGCGGACGCGGCATGCGCCGGCAGCGCAAGGAAGAGCGACATCAGGAAGACGCGCATCATGATTCCGGGGGCGGCGGCGCCAGCACTTCACGGCTGCCGTTCGATTGCAGCGGACCGACGAGCCCGGCGGCCTCCATCGATTCCACCAGCCGCGCCGCCCGGTTGTAACCGATCTTCAGCCGCCGCTGCACGCCGGAGACGGAAGCGCGGCGCGTCTCCGTGACGATGCGCACGGCCTCGTCGTAGAGCGGATCCTGTTCGCCGTCCGCTTCCGCGTCTCCGCCTTCGGCGCCGTCGTCCGGCAGGCCCGGTATCGAGCCTTGCGGACCGGTCAACACTTCTTCGATATAGGCCGGCGCAGCGCCGCCCTGCAGCGAGGCGACGACACGGTGCACTTCCTGGTCGGAAACGAAGGCGCCATGCACGCGTTCGGGGGTCGAGGTGCCGGACGGCAGGTACAGCATGTCGCCGTGGCTCAGCAGGGATTCAGCGCCGTTCTGATCGAGGATCGTCCGGGAATCGACCTTGGCCGAAACCTGGAATGCGATGCGGGACGGAATATTGGCCTTGATCAGGCCGGTGATCACATCCACGGACGGGCGTTGCGTCGCGAGCACCAGGTGGATGCCGGAAGCGCGCGCCTTCTGTGCGAGCCGAGCGATCAGCTCTTCGACCTTCTTGCCGACGATCATCATCAGGTCGGCCAGCTCGTCGATGACCACGACGATATACGGCAATGGCTGCAGCGGCGGCACTTCGCCCGTGTACTTGCCGGTTGCCAGCAGCTGCGCAATGAGCGGATCCGGGATCGGCGAATTCGCCTGCTGAGCGTCGCGGACCTTGCGGTTGAAACCGCCGAGATTGCGGACGCCCAGTTCTTTCATCAGCTGATAACGCCGCTCCATTTCCGCGACGCACCAGCGCAGCGCATTCGTGGCCTGCTTCATGTCCGTCACGACCGGCGCCAGCAGATGCGGTATGCCCTCGTATACCGACAGCTCCAGCATCTTCGGATCGATCATGATCAGCCGGACCTGCTCGGCCGAACTCTTGTAGAGCAGTGACAGCACCATCGCGTTGATCGCGACCGACTTGCCCGAGCCCGTGGTGCCGGCAATCAGGAGGTGCGGCATCTTCGCGAGATCGGTCACCACCGGTGCGCCGCCGATGTCCTTGCCGAGTGCGAGCGCGAGCGGCGACGCGAGCTCATCGTATGCACGCGAGCGCACGATTTCGCCGAGCGTCACGAGCTCGCGCGTCTCGTTCGGTATCTCGAGTCCGACGACCGACTTGCCCGGAATCACTTCGACGACACGGACACTGATGGCGGAGAGTGCACGCGCCAGGTCCTTCGCAAGGGCACTGATCTGGCTGACCTTGACGCCGGGCGCCGGCTTCAGCTCGAAGCGCGTGATGACCGGGCCCGGCAACACCGCCACGACCTCGACCTCGATGCCGAAATCCTTCAGTTTGATCTCGACCAGGCGCGAGATCGCATCGAGCGCCTCGGGCGAATAAGTCTTTTCCCGCACCGGCGGATCGTCGAGCAGCTTGAGTTCCGGCAAGTCGCGTGCAGCGGGTTTTGCGAAAAGCTGGACCTGTTTCTCCTTCTCGACACGCACGCTGCGCTCGGGCACGGGCGGCGCCGCGCTTTCGATGCGTGGCGGGGTGCGGGTCGCCGTTTTCCTCTGTACCTCGCGCACCACGGCTTCGCGGGCGACGCGCGATTCGCGGCCGACCGCGTGATCGCGCGACGTCGCCATGCGCCCGCGCACCCACGATGCGCCGGTGAGCACCCAGTGGCCGATGAAATCCATGACCCGCGGCCACGAGACTCCCGTATAAAGCTGGACGCCCGCAAACCACAGCGCGAGCTGGACGAGCGTTGCGCCCAGCAGCGCGAGAATGCCTTCGAGTCCCTTGCCGACGAGATGACCGAGAATACCGCCCGCGCTGGCGTCGCCCGGCAAGCTCCCTTGCTCGAAGTGCAATGTTGCGAGCCCGCAGCTCGTCGCGAGCACAATGACAGCGCCTACGGTACGGAGTGCGATTGTCGAGCGCCCCTGCCCGGGATCGTGAGCCTCGCGCTTGAGGCCATTCCATGCGCTGAAAGCGATGACCACGGGGAAGAGATAGGCAGGCCATCCGAAAAGCATCAGCAGCCAGCCGGCAACTTCCGCACCAAAGGGTCCGATCAGGTTGCCGACCTCGCCGGGTTCACCGGTGTACGTGAAGCTCGGGTCATGGGAATCGTAGCTCGTCAAGGCAATCAACAGCACGAGCGAAAGTGCCGCGAGCAGCCAGAATGCCGCCTCGCGCAAGGCACGCGCATACACCGGGTCGAGTTTCACGTCCGCGTTGTTGCCGTTTCCGGACCTGGCCACTGGGTAAGAATCCTTGTCAGGAATAAGCTATAAGCGTTTGATTATAAGAGCGTTGCAAATCGGGCGGCAAGCACCCATCCACGATGTCAGCGCGTTCGGGATATTGCTGATCGAAAGACTATCGCGGCCCGATGCGCTCCCCTAGGATTCGCGGCTACCCGGCGTGCCGGCGAGCGAACGGCGCGAAACACAGCGGAGATCACTATACATGGCGGCCCCCCGGCACTCACGGCTCATCATCCTCGGATCGGGACCCGCGGGGTATTCCGCCGCGGTCTATGCCGCGCGGGCGAATCGCAAGCCGCTGCTGCTGGCGGGACTGCAGCCGGGCGGCCAGCTGATGACGACGACCGAAGTCGACAACTGGCCGGGCGATGTTGAAGGCCTGCTCGGTCCGGACCTGATGGATCGCATGCGCCGCCATGCCGAGCGATTCGGCGTCGAGATCGCTGCGGACCAGGCCGTCAAGGTCAATCTGTCCCTCCGGCCATTCCAGCTGACGGGCGAGGACGGTGAATACACTTGCGATGCGCTGATCATCGCGACCGGCGCTTCCGCGCGTTACCTCGGACTCGAATCCGAGACGGCGTTCCGCGGCCGCGGCGTGTCGGCCTGCGCGACCTGCGATGGCTTCTTCTACCGCGACCAGTCGGTCGCGGTGGTCGGCGGCGGTAACACCGCTGTCGAAGAGGCGATCTACCTGACGAACATTGCATCGCACGTCACGCTCGTCCATCGGCGCGACAAGCTGCGTGCCGAGGCGATCCTCCAGGACCGGCTGAAGGGATTGGCGGACAAGGGCAAGGTCTCCCTGCTCTGGAATCACGAAGTCGAAGAAGTTCTGGGCAATGACCAGGGCGTGACCGGCGTACGCGTGCGCTCGACCGGCGGCGACGGCACGCGGGATCTCGCGGTGACAGGGCTGTTCGTCGCTATCGGGCACACGCCGAACACGGAACTTTTTCAGGGACAGCTTGAGATGAAGAACGGCTACATCATCGTCAGGACCGGCCTGGCCGGCGACGCGACGGCGACCAGCGTGCCCGGCGTTTTCGCGGCAGGCGACGTCGCCGATTACGTGTACCGCCAGGCCGTTACGTCGGCGGGCACAGGCTGTATGGCGGCGCTCGATGCCGATCGCTACCTCGAGCGCGCTGCAACGGGCTGAGGTCCTGTGAGCGCCCGCATCGCCCGCTCGCTCGGTGACGTCGATGCGGACACCTGGAATGCGCTGGACGCCGATGCGCCGCCGTTCCTGCGCCACGAGTTCCTGCTGGCGCTGGAGACCTCGGGCTGCGCGACGCCCGACACCGGCTGGCATCCACATCACCTGCTGCATTACGACGAATCCGGAAACCTGGCGGGCGCGATGCCGCTCTACCTGAAGGATCATTCCTGGGGCGAGTTCGTATTCGACTTTGCCTGGGCCGATGCCTGGCAGCGGGCGGGATTTGCTTATTACCCGCGCCTGGTCGCCGCGGTTCCGTTTACGCCGGCGACGGGCCCCAGGCTGCTGGCGCCGGCTGAGTCCTCCAGACGGGCGCTGCTGGACGGCGCACGGGAACTCGCCCGCGAACTCGCCGTGTCGTCATTGCACGTGCTGTTCCCGGACGCGCGCGACCGCACGCTGATGAAATCCGAGGGCATGCTGCCGCGCCTGGATTGCCAGTTTCACTGGCATAACCTGGGTTACGGATCTTTCGACGACTTCCTGGACGGCTTCACTGCAGACAAGCGCAAGAAGGTCCGGCGCGAGCGCCGCCGGGTCGCGGAAGCCGGCATCGAATGTCGCAACGTGCATGGCCGGGATCTGGATGCGGAAACACTCGCGACGGTCTACCGGCTTCACGCGCTGACATTCGCGCGTTATGGCAACGCACCATACCTGAATCTGGAGTTCTTTCACGCCCTCGCCCGCACGATGCCGGATGCCCTGGTCGTCGAGCTGGCGACGCGGCACGGAGAGATCATTGCCTGCACCGTGTCGCTGCAGGGCCGCGACACGCTGTACGGCCGCTATTGGGGCGCATCCGGCGACTATCACAGCCTTCACTTCGAGCTGTGTTACTACCGTGGCATCGAGCATTGCATCCGCGCCGGGCTCAGCCGTTTCGAACCGGGCACACAGGGCGAGTACAAGCTGCTGCGCGGATTCGTGCCGGCTCCGGTCTGGTCCATGCACGCTATTGCCGATCCCCGATTCTCGTCTGCGATCGGACAGTGGTTGCGACGCGAACGTTCGTACCGGCGGGCCTGGTTTGAAGCCGCGATGAGACACCTGCCCTTTCGGCACGCCGCCATCCCCGCTAGGCTTTCCGACGATGTCCGGGATTGCCTGGCTGCAGAAGACTGACCCGCCGGCTTCGTTGCCGCCGACGTCGCGCGCGCTGCACGAACCGAATGGCCTGTTGGCTGTCGGCGGCGCGCTCACGCCCGAATGGCTGATACACGCCTATCGCCGCGGAATCTTCCCGTGGTTTTCCGTGGAGCAGCCGATACTGTGGTGGGCGCCCGACCCGCGTGCGGTGTTGCGGCCGGATGAATTCCATGTGTCGCGGAGCCTCGCGCGATCGATCCGCGTAAGGGGCTACGAAACCCGCATTGACACGGCGTTCGAAGCCGTCATCGAGGCCTGTGCAGCGCCCCGGCATGGCGCGCCCGGCACCTGGATCACGCGCGAGATGCACCGTGCTTACGTCCAGTTGCACGAGCGCGGTCTCGCGCATTCCTTTGAGACCTGGCACGAAAGGCGCCTGGTGGGCGGGCTCTATGGTGTCGCCATCGGCCGAGTCTTTTTCGGGGAATCCATGTTCACCCGGCGGCCCGACGCCTCCAAGGTCGCTCTGGCCCGGCTGGTCCGTGAGTGCATTCGCCTCGACGTGCCGCTGATCGATTGCCAGATGCCGAGCCCGCACCTGGCGAGCCTCGGCAGCCGCAGCCTGCCGCGAGCCCGTTTCGAGGCGGATTTGTCCGCTTTGGTGGCTGCCGCTGACCGCCTGTGGCGCGGAGCAGACACTAATTGCGCGGGCAGGTCGCGTGCGTCACAATCCGCGCGGTTTCCGCTACAGCAGGTCGCAATGGCGAAGGAAGAAGCAATTCAGATGGAAGGGGAAGTCGTCGAGACTCTGCCGAACACGACGTTTCGCGTGCGACTGCAAAACGACCACATCGTGACCGCCCACATTTCGGGCAAGATGCGCAAGCACTACATCCGGATCCTGACCGGCGACACCGTTACCGTCGAACTGACGCCTTACGACCTGTCGAAGGGCCGCATCGTCTACCGCGCGCGCTGAGAAAAAGGGAAAAAGGGGACGCAACCCTTTAGCGGTCCTGGCTGGCTTCAAGAGTTACGCACAGTATTCCGCTAAAGGGTTGCGTCCCCTTTTTCCCCCCTTTTTCCCCACCCCTTTTCTCCTTTTCCCTTTTCTCAGTCCTGCCCGAGCAGCTCCGGCGTCTTCGAGGGACGGCAGTCGAGCGCCAGGCTCTCGCCATTTTCCGCGACGGTGACCAGCACACTGCCGCCGCCCGCCAGCGTGCCGAACAGCAGCTCCTCGGCAAGCGGGCGCTTGATGTGTTCCTGCAATACCCGCGCCATCGGACGTGCTCCCATCTTGGGGTCGTAGCCGCGCGTGGCGATCCAGCGTCGCGCGGCATCGTCCACTGACAGTGCCACCGACTTCAGTTCGAGCTGCGCCTCGACCTCCAGGAGCAGCTTGTCGACCACCCTCGCGATCGTCGCCTCGTCCAGTCGCGCGAACTGGATGATCGCATCGAGTCGATTCCGGAATTCCGGCGCGAACATGCGCCGCACCGCTTCCATGCCGTCCGGCGCATGGTCCTGCTGCGTGAAGCCGATGCTTGCACGGCTCATCTCTGCGGCGCCGGCATTCGTGGTCATGACGATGATGACATGGCGGAAATCGGCCTTGCGGCCGTTGTTGTCGGTCAGCGTGCCGTGGTCCATCACCTGCAGCAGCAGGTTGAAAACGTCCGGGTGCGCTTTTTCGATTTCGTCCAGCAGCAGCACGCAATGCGGCTGCTTGGCGATGGCCTCCGTCAGCAGTCCGCCCTGGTCGAATCCCACGTAGCCGGGCGGCGCGCCGATCAGGCGCGACACGGTATGGCGCTCCATATACTCGGACATGTCGAAACGCAGGAATTCGACGCCAAGCGCGATCGCGAGCTGCCGGGTCACCTCGGTCTTGCCGACCCCGGTCGGTCCGGCGAACAGGAAGCTTCCCACCGGACGCCGCTCGTTACCGAGCCCGGCGCGCGACATCTTGATCGCCGCGGAGAGAGCGTCGATCGCGACGTCCTGGCCGTAGATCACGAGCTTCAGGTTGCGCTGCAGGTTCGCCAGCACCTCGCGGTCCGAAATCGAGACGTTCTTTGGCGGTATCCGCGCGATACGGGCGACGACCGCCTCGACATGCGCGACAGTCACTTCCGTCTCCCGTTCCGCAGCCGGCTTGAGGCGCAGCGAAGCCCCCGCCTCGTCCACGACATCGATCGCCTTGTCCGGCAGGTGCCGGTCGTTGATGTGACGATCGGCGAGTTCGGCAGCGGCGACCAGCGCCTCGTCGGCGTAGCGCACCCCGTGATGCTCCTCGAAACGCGATCGCAGCCCGCGCAGGATCTCGACCGTCTCAGCAACGGAAGGCTCGACCACGTCGATCTTCTGGAAGCGCCGCGCGAGCGCGTGGTCCTTCTCGAAGATGCCGCGATACTCCTGGTAGGTCGTCGAACCGATACAGCGCAGCTCACCGCTCGCGAGCACGGGCTTGATCAGGTTGGAGGCGTCCATGACGCCGCCGGAGGCGGCGCCCGCGCCGATCACCGTGTGGATCTCGTCGATGAACAGGATGGCACCGGGGCGTTTCTTGAGTTCCGAAATGACGCCTTTCAGCCGCTTCTCGAAGTCGCCGCGGTACTTCGTGCCGGCAATCAGGGACCCCATGTCGAGCGCGTAAATCGTGCAATCCGCCAGCACGTCCGGAACCTTGCGCTCGACGACCAGCCTGGCGAGCCCTTCCGCGATCGCGGTCTTGCCGACGCCCGCCTCCCCGACATAGAGCGGGTTGTTCTTCCGGCGGCGGCACAGGATCTCGACCGTGCGCTGCACTTCGAGATGCCGGCCGATCAGTGGATCGACGCGCCCAGCCTGCGCCAGTGCGTTCAGGTTGATAGTGTACTTCTCGAGCATGGACGCGCCGCTTTCTTCGGCGCCTTCGCGTTCGGCGGCCGCGTCATCGCGCGGCGGCTCGCGGTTCTCCGTTCCCGAAGGCAGGCCGTGCGAAATGAAATTCACGACATCGAGGCGCGAGACGTCCTGCAGCGACAGCAGATACGCGGCATGGGACTGCTTCTCGCTGAAGATCGCGACCAGCACGTTCGAAACCGCGACTTCCTTTCGGCCGCTGGATTGCACGTTGAACACGGCCCGTTGCAGCACGCGCTGGAAGCCGAGCGTCGGCTGCACTTCACGGTCATCGTCGGCCGCGAGCGCCGGTGTCGTTTCGTCGATGAATTTCTGCAGATCCGCCTGCAGGCGCATGATGTCGGCGCCGCAGGCCTTCAGGATCTCGCGCACCCGCGGCGCGTCCAGGATCGAGAGCAGCAGGTGCTCCACGGTCATGTACTCGTGCCGCGCGTCGCGCGCCTTCTGGAAGGCCTCGTTCAGGCAGAACTCGAGCTCACTGGACAACAATCAGGTTTCCTCCATCGTGCACAGCAACGGATGCTGGTGCTGGCGAGCGTACGTCATTACCTGTGCCACTTTGGTCTCCGCGATCTCGAATGTGAAGACCCCGCACACGCCTTTGCCCTTCGTGTGCACCTCCAGCATGATCCGCGTCGCGCGCGTCCGGTCGAGAGTGAAGATCCGTTCCAGCACGTCGACCACGAATTCCATAGGCGTGTAGTCGTCGTTCAGCAGCACGACCTGGTACAGGGGCGGCTTGCGCAGCTTCGGCTGCGCCTCCTCGACCACCAGATTGTGGCCGGCCTGCCCATGCTGCTGTTCGTCTTCGACACCCACTGTCATCGCCCGTCCTGGCCTGCAATCAGTTATAGGGTTCGCGCGCGGGCCGTACAAGGGACTGTCGCCCAACCGCGACGAACGCACATATTGCGATCCGGGTTTGAGAAGTGTCGCACAAGTGCCCGTCATTCCATCGTTTTCCGGCCGGTATGCGCCTTGTGGCGCTCTGCCGCCTGCCCGTATCATGTGGCGGTCAGGGCGGCCTGTCCGGAACCGGGACTGCATGCAATTCGTCGATCGCATCGTCGCGCCTATGCGCCGGCCAGGAACGACCGGGCGCGGGGGCATCAACGCGGCCGCTCCCACCCTGGTTACCCTCGCGCTCGTCATCGTGATTGCCGCGCAGCTCGCGGCCCTGCTCTGGCGCGCGCTCGGTTCCGGTGACGAACCCGGATTGCCGCCGGCCCCGATTGACGTCAACGCCGCGCAGGCCGTAGACCTGCCCGCGATCGTCAATGCGCATCTGTTCGGCGTCGCGCAGAACAGCGGAGACTTGTCCGACGCGCCGGCGACTTCCGCCAACCTGGCGCTCGCGGGCACGCTCGCAGGCGCGGACCCCTCGACGGGCTGGGCGATCATCGGCGCGACCGGGCAATCGGCCCGCGTTTATGCAACGGGGTCCGCGTTGCCCGGCGGAACGAAACTGGTCGCGGTCTACCCGGACCGCGTGATCATCGATCGCAGCGGCGCGCGCGAGTCGCTGCTCTTGCCGCGCCTGAGTGGTGGTTCCGCGGGCGTCGCCTACGCGCCGCCGGTTGCCCAGGCACCGTTGACGCCGGACGATCTCGTTCGGCAGGTAATGGGCCAGGAGTCGTCAGTCAACGAGCTCCTGCGGCCGCAGCCGGTTTACGCCGGGGGCCAGCTTCGCGGTTTCCGCGTTTATCCAGGCCGGGACCGTACGCTGTTTGCCCGCACCGGCTTGCAGCCGGGCGACCTCGTCATGGCGATCAACGGCGCCGCGCTCGACGATCCGCAACGCGGAATCGAGACGCTGCGCGGCATCGGTCAGGGAGCGCCGGTCACGGTGACGATCGACCGCAACGGCCAGCAGCAGCAACTGACGATTGACCCGACCGCCGTACAAGCGCCGCAGCAACTGCAGCCGCCTGACGAAACCGAGTTCCAGGAGTCGGAGGCTACCGAGTGAGGCCCGGCCTCCGGAGGATTGACGCATGACCCGATTCATCCGACTGACCCTGCTGCTGGCATTCGCGCTGCCGCTCGCGGCAGCCGCACAGCAGGACACGCAGATCACGCCGAACTACAAGGACGCGGATCTGGGCCAGGTCATCGAGGCGGTGAGCCAGGTCACCGGCAAGAATTTCATCGTCGATCCGCGGGTCCGCGCCCAGGTGACGATGCTGTCCAACACGCCGATGAGTCCTGCGGCCTTCTACGAAGCCTTCCTGGCAATACTCCAGGTGCACGGCTTCGTCGCCGTGCCTTCCGGCAACGTGATCAAGATCATGCCGGACGCGACCGCCCGGCAGTTGCCGGCCAACGATCTGCCGGACCGGGTCAGCTCGACGTCAGACGAGATTGTGACCCAGGTGCTGCAGGTGCGAAACGTCTCGGCCGCGCAGCTCGTGCCGATCCTGCGCCCGATGATGCCCCAGTCGGCGCACCTGGCCGCGTACCCGAGCGCGAACATGCTGATCATCTCGGACCGCGCGTCCAATGTCAGCCGCATGATCCGGATCGTGCAGCGCATCGATCACAGCGGCGACGGCGATTTCGAAGTCGTCCGGCTGGAACACGCATCGTCGAGCGAAATCGTCCGCGTGATCAATTCGCTGAGTTCCGCACAGGGCGCGGAAGGCGTGTCCGGAGCGCGCATCGTCGCCGACGACCGCACCAACAGCGTGCTCATCAGCGGCGAGGCTTCGCAGCGGCTCCGGTTCCGCACGCTGATCACGCACCTCGATACGCCGCTCGAGGCCGGCGGCGACACGCAGGTGCGCTACCTGCGTTACGCGGATGCGGAAAAGCTCGCGGGCAAGCTCAAGGAGCAGTCGGCCGCGACCGTGGCCGGCCAGGCGGGCGCCCAGGCTGCGCCTGCAAGCGGCATGGACAAGTCGATCACGATCTGGGCCGAGCCCGAGACCAACGCGCTCGTGATCACGGCACCGCCTAAAACGATGCGCAGCCTGATGTCGGTCGTGGACCGGCTCGACGTGCGGCGGGCCCAGGTCATCATCGAGTCCATGCTGGTCGAAGTATCGAAGGACGCGACCCGGGACCTCGGCGTCAACTGGATCATCGACGGATCGGGCGACGATTTCCTGGTGGGGCTGTTCAATCAGCCGATCGGCGGCGTCAGCCTCGCCGACGTCGCCGGCGCGATCGAGAATCCGAGCGAAGTCGCCCCGCCCGGCGGTTTCACCGTGGGCGCCGGCCGGCGGCAGGACAGCGGCACGAATTTCGCGGCCATCCTGCGCGCCCTCGCAGCGGACGGCGATACCAACGTCATGTCGATGCCGTCGGTCATCACGCTGGACAACGAGGAAGCGCAGATCAAGGTCGCTCAGGAAGTGCCGTTCCTGACCGGCCAGTACGCCACCAACCTGCAGACGCCGGGCGGCCAGCCGAACCCGTTCCAGACCATCGAGCGCAAAGAGGTCGGCAATATCCTGAAGATCACGCCGCAGATCACCGACGAGGACACGATCCTGCTGAAGATCGAGCAGGAATCCTCCGGCATTGCCGCTGCGGCCTCGCAGGTTTCGAGCACGGACCTGGTGACCAACAAGCGCACGATCACGACGCGCGTGCTCGTGGATGACGGCGGGATGATCGTGCTCGGCGGCCTGATCGAGGACCGCCTGACGGAGGGCGAGCGTCGCGTCCCCGTGCTCGGGCGCATTCCCATCCTCGGAAACCTGTTTCGTGTCCGCAATACCCAGAAGACCAAGACGAACCTGATGGTGTTCATACGGCCGCGGATCGTCCGCACGGCAGAACAGGCGGCGATCGAGACGAACGCCAAGTACAACTATATGCGGAACCTGCAGCTCGACCGGGACAACAGCAAGATCAAGTTGCTGCCCGGCGAGACGGCGCCGACAATGCCGCCATTCGTCGGGCCATCTGCTCCGCCGACCGCGCCATTGCCGCCGCCGCCGGACACCGCGGACGCCCCCGAGAATTCCGGCGAGTGACCGGGGACGGCCGATGATCGCCGGCAATCCGCCGAAATCGGTGGCGCCCGTCGGACGACTCCCCTTCGCCTTCGCAAAGCGTCATGGCGTGCTGGTGCGCGCCGTGTCGGACGGCAAGGCGCAGGTCGTTTATCGGCAAGGCGCCCATCCGTCCGCGGTCGCGGAACTCCGGCGCTTCCTCGGCATTCCCCTGGTCATCGAGCGCGTCAGTTCAGCCGTGTTCGACGATCTGCTGCGCAAGGCCTACGAGGGCGGCAGCGGCGAGGCCGGACAGATCGTCGAAGGCATCGAGGGCGAAACCGATCTTGCTGGCCTGGCGGAAGGGCTGCCCGAGCCTTCCGACCTGCTCGAAAGCGAGGACGACGCGCCGATCATCCGGCTGATCAACGCGGTGCTGACCCAGGCGATCAAGGAAAACGCTTCCGACATTCACGTGGAGCCGTATGAAAACCGGCTCGTCGTCCGCTTCCGCGTGGACGGCATGATGCGCGAAGTGCTGCAGACCAAGCGCGCGGTCGCGCCGCTCCTGATCTCGCGTATCAAGGTCATGTCGCGGCTGGACATCGCCGAGAAACGCCTGCCCCAGGACGGACGCATCAGCCTTCGCATCGCCGGGCGTGCCGTCGACGTGCGCGTCTCGACCCTGCCATCGGGCCATGGCGAGCGCGTGGTACTGCGGCTTCTCGACAAGCAGGCGGGCCGTCTGGATCTGGCGTCACTCGGCATGGAGCCGACCGTGCAGGGCATGATCGACGAGCTGATCCACAAGCCGCACGGCATCATCCTGGTGACCGGCCCGACTGGTTCAGGCAAGACCACGACGCTGTATGCGGCGCTCGAGCGCATCAATGACCGCACGCGCAACATCATGACCGTCGAGGACCCGATCGAGTATTACATCGACGGCATCGGCCAGACGCAGGTCAACACGAAGGTCGAAATGACGTTCGCCCGCGGGCTGCGCGCGATCCTGCGTCAGGATCCGGACGTCGTCATGGTCGGCGAGATCCGCGACACCGAAACCGCGCAGATTGCCGTGCAGGCATCGCTGACGGGCCACCTGGTGCTCTCGACGCTGCATACGAATACGGCGGTCGGCGCGGTCACCCGCCTGCGTGACATGGGCGTGGAGCCATTCCTGCTCGCGACGACGCTGATCGGCGTGGTCGCGCAGCGCCTCGTGCGCGTGCTGAATCCCGAAACGCGCATCGGCTACCCGGCCGGCGATTACGAAGCGAGGCTGCTCGGGCTGACGGCGGCGGACGCCGGCAATGCCACGCTCTACCGGCCCGGCGCCGATGCGTCCGGCGGCTACCGCGGCCGCACCGGCATCTATGAGCTCGCAATCGTCGACGACCGCATGCGCGTGATGATCCATGACGGCGCCGGCGAGCACGAGCTCGAGCGCCACGCGCGTCAGCTGACGCCGGGCATCCGCGACGACGGGCGCGCCAAGGTGCTGTCAGGGGTGACGTCGCTCGAGGAAATTCTTCGCGTCACCCGCGAGGAGTGATGGCGGCCTACGAATACAAGGCGCTGGACGCCGGCGGCCGGCAGCGACGCGGGGTGCAGGAAGGCGACAGTCCGCGCCAGATCCGCCAGCTGCTGCGCGACCAGGGCCTGTTGCCGGTCAGCGTCACCGAAGTAAGCGACGCGCCGCAGCCGCGCACCTTCGAGTTCACCCTGCCCCAGCGGATCGGCGCGCAGGACCTCGCGCTGCTCACCCGCCAGCTCTCGACGCTGGTGCGCGCGGCGATACCGCTTGAGGAGGCGCTGCTCGCCGTTTCTCAACAGAGCGAGAAGCAACGGGTCCGCAACGTGGTGGCCGGCGTACGGACGCGGGTGATGGAAGGCAGGACGCTGGCCGAGGGACTCGGCGCGTTTCCAACCGTCTTTCCGGAGATTTACCGGGCCACGGTGTCCGCGGGGGAGCAGTCGGGCCACCTCGGCGCCGTGCTCGAACGCATGGCGGACTACACCGAGAATCGCCAGATCCTGCAGCAGAAGATCCGCAACGCCATGATCTACCCGGTGCTGCTGACCGTCATCTGCTTTGGCATCGTCGGCCTGCTGCTCGGCTACGTGGTGCCCGAAGTCGTGCGGGTATTCGAAGCCGGCGACAGGGAGCTGCCGTTCCTGACCCGCATCCTGATCGCGAGCTCGGACTTCCTGCGCGCCTGGTGGTGGCTCATGATCGCCGCCGTCGCGGGCGCGATATGGGCCTTCCGCCGCTGGCTCCGGGAACCCGCGGCGCGGCGGCGCTTCGACGCCTTCAAGCTCACACTGCCGCTCATCGGCCGCATCACGCGCGGCAACAATGCCGCACGCTTCGCCCGGACCTTCGCGATCCTGACCTCGAGCGCCGTTCCGGTTCTCGAGGCACTCCGGATCGCCGGAGAAGTCGTTACCAACACCCCCATGCGCATGGCGGTCCAGGACGCCGCGGTCCGGGTCCGCGAGGGAGCGCCGATCGCGCGCTCCCTCGGGGCAAGCAAGCTGTTCCCGCCGATGCTCGTGCACCTGGTGTCGAGCGGCGAAACCAGCGGCGAGCTCGAAGCCATGCTGGAACGGGCGGCCGACAACCAGGAGCGCGAGCTCGACGGCATCGTCAATACGGCGGTCGGGATCCTGGGGCCGGTGATGATCCTGCTGATGGGCGGTTTCGTTTTCATGATCGTCATCGCACTTCTGTTACCCATCTTCCAATTGAACCAGCTCGTCGGCTAAGACCTCTTGCGGACGCGCTCGCCGCGTCATATAAGTCGGCCCGCAGTGACCCTGGAACGGTCGCATGAGCGAAAAGCCGAAAGAAGAGTTCGAGGACGAGGAACCGGACGAGATCGAGGACGCCGCGGAGGACCTCGATGTCGACCAGTTGATGCGGGATTTCGATACGCGCAAGCGCCGGGGAGCACGCGTCTCCGGGGAGCCCGCCTGGCGCAAGCTCGAGCGCATGCGCGAGGAGAAACGCACCGCGGGGCTGTTGTCGGACTTCGACGATTACGATGTGGGCGATTCCGGTTCCGGGGCCGGCAAGAAGCCGCGGCACGCACCGTCGCGGCGGCGCTGAACTAGCGGAAATCCCGGGAGGGCGCGCTGAGCGCGCCGAGCAGCGCCGAACGGTCCTCCAGCCGGTCCACGACGACGTGCCGCACGTCGCCCGCGCATTGCAGGCGGCCGACGACGCCGAGCAGCCGCGCGCCCAGCAGCACCTTCCGGTGCGCATCTGCGATCCGGCTCCAGATCACCAGGTTCATGTAACCGGTTTCGTCCTCGAGCGTCGCGAACACCACCCCGCCCGCCGGCCCCGGCCGTTGCCGCGTCACGACGATGCCGCCGGTGCGCACCGCGGCGCCGTCCGGCAACGCGGCCACGGCATCGGCGGTGACCCAGCCGCCGGCGGCCAGCTTCTGCCGCAGCAGCGCAAGCGGATGCCGCGCCAGCGTCAGGCCGAACGCCCGGTAATCCGCGACGATGTCCTCGCCCTCTGATGGCGCGCGCAGGAGCGGCAGGCCTTCCGCGTGATCCGTGCCCAGACCGAGGGGCAAGGCGGGCTCGACGCCCAGCACGTCCCAGGCCGCACGATGCCGATGTCCCGCAAGCCCCGCGAGTGCGCCGGCCCTGGCGAGCGCCGCAAGGTCGCGCTGCCCGAGACCGGCGCGGCGCGCGAGCTCCCCGACCCGGTGGTAGCTGCCCGCGACGCGCGCCGCCACCAGCCTTTCGGCAGCGGCGTCCGCCAGGCCCCGCACCAGGCCGAGACCGAGGCGCAGCGCCACTCCGCCGCCGTCCGCGGGTTCCAGCGTCGACTCGACCGCGCTCGCATTGGCGTCCACCGGACGCACCACGACGCCGTGCGTACACGCATCGCGCACGAGCTGCGCCGGCGCATAGAAACCCATGGGCTGGCTGTTCAGCAGCGCGCAGCAGAACGCCGCCGGTTCATGGTGCTTGAGCCAGGCCGAGACGTAGACCAGCAGCGCGAAGCTCGCGGCGTGCGAATTGTGGACGACGAAGTTGTTGCCCACGAAGTTGTGATCGCCCTCAATCTGCAGGTCGTAAGTGGGCTGGGGCCCCAGGCCTTCGATCGAAACGATCTTGTCCCAATAGACGTCCGAGTCTGAAAGACGCACGAGATCGCGGGAACGCAGGACGGTTGCCAGGCGCGCGATCACAAAGCGACGGAAGCCTCCTTTGCTCCCGTTGGCCCGCGCCTGAATCTCGCGCATGCTGAGACCGGTCATCTCTCCGATCTCACGCCAACTCAATCCCAGCGCATCGCGCTCCCGGCGAATGACTGCACGGACTCCAGGGGGAATGATGTCGCGCGACATGCGGCCGTTTCTGGGCGCCGCCAACGCCCTGGATCGATGACGTTTGACGGGGTCCAGGAAACGGCGTCCGATGTGGCGCCAGAACCGACGCAACGGCTCTTCTCCCGTCACGGTAACAACGTAGTGTTCGAGCTTCCGCCCTTTATAGGAGCGCTCGCGACAATAGAGTCGCGCAACGATGCCCAGTCGTAGCAGCAGATGCTGTACCTCCGATCCGAGACGAAACGAAGCCGTGTCGTACGATGCATGTCCTCTCATCGAAAAGCCGCCGTCTCCCTCCCACAGCCGTGCAAGGAGCAGCGCGATGTGCCCGCCACACAATTCGAAGACTTCCGGCGGCAGATACTTTTGGCGAGCACCGCACCCCCAGATTCCTAGCGCCCGCGCCCAAGTCACGGCGCCAACCGGCTGATCGCGCTCACGCCGCACGACGCGCACCGAGAAGCAGTTTTTGTGGCGTTCGATCACTGCCCGGGTGTTCGGAAATTGCTCAACCGCCCTTACGAATTCATCGCGATGCCATGAAGCGGTCGTATAGAAATAGAACGTACTGGGATGGCACAGATCGCCCTCGGCGATCAGATCGGCAAGGACGAGGATCTGATGGCGCGGCCATCGGCGGCGACCCGAGACCGGAATGGAACGCGTTGTGGCTACACAGTCTCCAACTCGCAGCTTTTCAAGTTGACGCCAGCCATCCATCGTCATGAACGGATGCTCTGCCGTCGCAGCGATCGTGTGGCCCAGAGCCGTACGCAACCGCCATACGGGCTTCACGCCGCTCGGAACCACGGCGAGCACCTTGCGCTTTCGCAAGTGCAGCTGGTCATCGCATGCAAGCGTATTCTTGAGACGAGCGCGCCCGGAGACGATCTCGTCGATGGTCGGCCATCGCCCGCTGTCCGCGTCCACTAGACGCGTTTCTCCGACGACACATTCCGGAAACCCGTATTCGCCGAAGCCGAGGATCTGCTGGAACACCTGGCGTGCGAAGCCGAGGTCGTAGCCGCGTGCGCGCATGCCCTCGATCAGCCGTTCCTCGAAGGGGCCCAGCGAGCCATGGCGTTTCCAGGCCGCCATCGCGCGGCGCAACCGGTCGGCCTCGCCCGGCGTGAAGCCCGCAGCGACGATCGCAAGCTGCATGACCTGCTCCTGGAAGATCGGCACGCCGAGCGTGCGTTCGAGCACGCCCCGCACCTCCGGGCCCGGATAGACGACCGCCTCCTCGCCGTTGCGACGGCGCAGATAGGGATGCACCATCTGGCCCTGGATCGGCCCCGGCCGCACGATCGCGACCTCGACGACGAGGTCGTAGTAGCAGCGCGGCCTGAGCCGGGGCAGCATCGCCATCTGCGCTCGCGATTCGATCTGGAACACGCCGATCGTGTCCGCGCGGCAGATCATCCCGTAGACGGCAGGATCCTCCGCGGGAATGTCCTGCAGGCGGAATTCGCGTGCCCGTCGCGCCGACACTAGCGCGAGCGAGCGGCGGATCGCCGACAGCATGCCAAGACCCAGCACGTCCACCTTGAGCAGGCCGAGCTCGTCGAGGTCGTCCTTGTCCCACTGGATCACCGTGCGCTCGGGCATCGCGGCGTTCTCGATCGGCACCAGTTCCTCGAGCGGCCCGCGCGAGATCACGAACCCGCCGGTGTGCTGCGACAGGTGGCGCGGGAAGCCGATCAGCTCGCGAGTCAGCGCGAGCACGCGCGCGATCCGGGAATTGTTCGTGTCAAAGCCGGCTTCCTGGATCCGTGAATCGGCGATCTCGTGGCCGTCCCACCACTGCATCGCGCTCGCAAGGCGGTCGATCTGCGGCCCGTCCAGCCCGAGCGCGCGGCCGACGTCGCGCACCGCGCTCTTCGGGCGGTAGCTAATCACGGTGGCGGTGAGCGCGGCGCGCGCGCGGCCGTACTTGCGGTAGAGGTACTGGATCACCTCCTCACGCCGCTCGTGTTCGAAATCCACGTCGATGTCCGGCGGCTCGTTGCGCTCGCGCGAGAGGAAGCGCTCGAACAGCATGCTCATGCGGGCCGGGTCCACCTCGGTGATGCCGAGCGCATAGCAGGCGGCGGAATTGGCGGCCGAACCGCGGCCCTGGCACAGGATGCCGCGCTTGCGCGCGAATTCGACGAGGTCATGCACCGTCAGGAAATAACGCTCATAGCCGAGTTCGGTGATCAGCGCGAGCTCGCGCTCGATGAGCGCGGCAACTGCGGGCGGCATGCCGTCGGGCCAGCGCACCCGTGCGCCCGCCTCGACCAGCCGCCGCAGGTGGCCGGCCGGGGTCGCGCCTGCCGGCACGACTTCCTCCGGGTATTCGTAGTGCAGCTCGTCCAGCGAAAAACGGCAGCGCGCGGCGATCTCGAGCGTCGCGTCGAGCAGTTCCCGCGGATACAGTTCGGCGAGACGGGCGAGCGTGCGCATCGAGCGCTCGCCGTTCGGGTGGAGCGCATGCCCCGCTTCCGCGACGGTCGTCTTCAGCCGCACGGCGGTCAGCACATCCTGCAGCGCCCGCCGGCGCCGCTGGTGCATGTGCACATCGCCGCTGGCGACCGCGGGTATTCCGAGTTCGCGCCCGATCCGGCAGAGCCTCTCGAACCGTTCGCGGTCGGCGCCTCCGGCCATCAGTTCCACCGCAACCCACAACTGCCCCGCGAAACGCTCGCGCAGCCACGCCCCTTCGGCGGGTGCCGGCTGCGGCCCCGGCAGCCACAGGACAATGCAGTCTTCGAGGCCCTCCGCGAGATCCGAACGATCGAGCCGGTAGCGTCCCTTCGGCGCGCTGCGGCGGCCTTTGGTGATGAGGCGCGCGAGCGCTCCGTAGTCTTGCCGGCTGGTGGCGAGACAGACGAGCCGCGGTCCGTCCGCGAGCGCGATCTCGCTGCCGATGATGAACGGCAGGCCGGCGTCGCGCGCCGCGGCATGCGCGCGCACGCTGCCCGCGAGCGAGCATTCGTCGGTCAGCGCGAGCGCGGCATAACCGAGAGCGCGCGCACGCTCGACGAGTTCCGCCGGGTGCGAAGCGCCGCGCAGGAACGTGAAATTGCTGACGCAATGCAG
>DATKBY010000027.1:0-58200 GCA_035513555.1 Steroidobacteraceae bacterium
GATGGAGGCTAGGGTCGGAATCGAACCGGCGTAGACGGCTTTGCAGGCCGCTGCATGACCACTCTGCCACCTAGCCTCGGGGGCATTAGACATGAAACCCCGGAACGCCGTCCGGGGTTTCAGGAAAATCTGGAGCGGGAAACGAGGCTCGAACTCGCGACCTCAACCTTGGCAAGGTTGCGCTCTACCAACTGAGCTATTCCCGCGGTCGCCCTCAGACAGGAGGCGCCATTTTAGGAGCGGGGTCCGCACTGTCAAGTTCGAGGGTAACCCCGGAGATCCGGCCAGGCGGCATGCAGATACGCGATCATGGACCATAGGGTCAGCACGGCTGCGATCACCGTCAGGCCGAGTCCCATCCAGTAGATCGGCAGGCCGAACAGGTCGGCCCTGAACAGCATCATCGACAGCCCGACGATCTGCACGATCGTCTTGAACTTGGCGACCCCGGTCACTTTCATCTTGTGGCGCGAGCCTATTTCGGCCATCCATTCGCGCAGTGCCGAAATTGCGATCTCGCGGCCGATGATGACGGCTGCGGTCAGCGTGACGTACCAGACCGGGTCCTTGCTCACGATCAAGACCAGCGCGGTCGCGACGATCAGCTTGTCCGCGACCG
Source organism: Steroidobacteraceae bacterium (assembly GCA_035513555.1). Taxonomy (GTDB): domain Bacteria; phylum Pseudomonadota; class Gammaproteobacteria; order Steroidobacterales; family Steroidobacteraceae; genus SCUD01. The sequence goes on from DATKBY010000027.1 coordinate 620, forward strand.
GATCCAGGAAAGCGCCAAGCCGCGAGACCTGTCCGAGCCGGCGCGCGAGATAGCCATCGATCGAATCGGTGATGCCGGCCACGGCGAACAGCACGCCGCAGGCCATGTCGGACCAGTTGTACGGCAAGTAGAAGGTCACGATGATCGCCGGGATCAAGGCGATCCGAAGCGCGGTCAGCAGGTTCGGGATCGTGTAGGGATTGCTCATCCGGCTCCCGGGTGCAGATGCTCGAATATAGCCTGAGCGAGCGCCGGACCGATGCCAGGCGCGCGCGCGAGATCCTCGCTGCCCGCCCGCAGCACGCCCTGCAAGCCGCCAAACTGCTTCAACAGCGCCCGGCGCCTGGCCGGGCCGAGTCCGGGAACCGCTTCCAACATCGATGTCTGGCGAGATCTTGCGCGGCTCCTGCGGTGTCCACTGATCGCAAATCGGTGCGCTTCATCGCGCGCCCGCTGGATCAGGTGCAACGCTTTCGAATCGGGCGGCAGTATAGGGGCCGTATCCCGGCCCAACAAGAAAATGCGCTCCTGTCCTGCGCGCCGGTCCGCGCCTTTCGCGACCGCCGCGACCGCCGGCAGCGCGATGCCGAGTTGTTCGAGGACCGCCGCCGCTTCCGCGAGCTGGCCTTTGCCACCGTCGATCAGCAAAAGATCCGGCAGCGGCGACTGCTCCTGCTGGCGGCGCCGATAGCGGCGCGTCAGCGCCTGGCGCATCGCGCCGTAGTCGTCGCCGGCGGCGACGCCTTCGATGTTGTAGCGTCGGTACTCGTCTTTCACGGGCCCGGCCGGGCCGAAAATCACGCAGGAGGCGATGGTCGCCTCTCCGTGGGTGTGACTGATGTCGAAGCACTCGATGTGCTGCAATGGCCCGGCCAGCCCGAGAAACGAGGACAGATCGGCGAATTGCTCGTCGAGGCTCGCCTGGCTTGCCAGACGCATGCCGAGCGCGTTCTCCGCGTTCTGCCGGGCGAGCTGCATCCATCGCTGGGGAATGCCGCGGCTTGGCCGGCGCAGGCGCACGCGTCGGCCCGAGCGGGCGCTGAGCGATTCCGCGAGCGTGTCGGCATCCTCGATGACGTGTGACAGCAGCAGGCATGGCGGCGGGTCGCGCTCGAGGTAGTGCTGGCCAACGAAAGTCGAAAGCACCTCCGGCGCCTCGCTGATCGGCGCGCGCGGGTGGAAAACCGACGTCCCGAGCAGCTGGCCGCCGCGGATGAACATCAGTGCGATGCAGAACTCTCCGCCTGCTTCGGCGACCGCGATGACATCCGTGTCCGCATTTCCGCGCGCCCGGCTCACGACCTGGCGCGACTGAATGTCGGTCAGCGCGGCGAGCTGGTCGCGCAGCGCAGCCGCTCGCTCGTACTGCAGGCTTTCCGCCGCGCGGTCCATGTCCCCGCCGATGCGGCGGGTGACGTTCTCCGCCCGCCCCTCCAGGACCATGACGGCCGACTGAACGTCCTGCGCATAGCTGTCCCGGTCGATCAGGCCGGTGCAGGGTGCAGAGCATCGCCCGATCTGGTACTCGAGACAGGGACGTGAGCGATTGGCGAAATACAAATCCTTGCAGCTGCGGATGCGGAACAGCTTGTGGAGCTGGTTCAGCGTTTCGTGAACCGCGCCTGCATTCGGGTAGGGTCCGAACAGCCGGCCCGGCAGGCGGCGCGAGCCGCGATAGAACGACAGCCGCGGAAACTCGTGCGCCGAGAGGTGCACGAACGGAAAGCTCTTGTCGTCGCGCAGGATGACGTTGTAGCGGGGGCGGTGCTGCTTGATCAGGTTGTGCTCGAGCAGCAGCGCCTCGGTTTCGGAATTGGTTACCGTGACTTCGACGCTCGCGATCAGCCTGACGAGCGCCTGAATCTTCGGCTGCAATTGGTCGGCGCGGAAATAGCTTCCCACGCGCGCCTTGAGGCTGCCCGCCTTGCCGACATAGAGGATTTCGCCGGCGGCATCCAGCATCCGGTAGACACCCGGCCGGGCTGGCAGCGTTGCAACGAACGACCGCGGATCGAAAGCGTTCACCGGCTCATGGTGTCGCGTCAGTCAGCCATCGAGCAAGTGGCGAGCCCGGGCAAATATCGCGTCGAACATGTCCGCTGTGAGCCGCCGGGTCTGGGTGTTGTAGCGGCTGCAGTGGTATGAGTCGAGCAGCATCCGCTTGCCCGGAAGGGCGTGGCAGGCGCCGTGGGCAAAGCTGGCCTGCGCCGGTTTGATGCCGGCCGCCCTCAGCACGGCAGCATGAGCGATGCCGCCGAGTGCGACGACGACGGCCGGAGCCGGCAATGCGGCCAGCTCCGCGATCAGGTAGGCATTGCATTGCCGGACCTCGGCAGGCAGCGGCTTGTTGGCTGGCGGCAGGCACTTGACCGCGTTCGTGATCCGGCAGTCGTAGAGCCGGAGGCCGTCGTCCGCCGACGCGGATTCGGCACGGCTGGCGAAACCGTGTGCGTGCAGCGTGCGGTACAGCAGGATGCCTGCATGATCACCGGTGAAAGGACGCCCCGTGCGATTGGCGCCATGCAGGCCGGGAGCGAGTCCGACCACCAGCAGCCGATGACGCGGGCTGCCGAACGGCGCGACCGGCCGGCAGTGGTACTCCGGATGGCGCTTGCCGATCGTATCGAGAAACGCGGCCAGCCGGCTGCAGCGCCGGCAGTCCGGATCGAAGGACCGGGCGCCCCCGCCCACGGCCGGCGTCAGCGCACCTTGAACTGGGCTTCCTCGGTCGAGCCGCGCATCGCGGTGATCGACGACGTGCCCGCCGTGACCGTCTTCGTGACGTCGTCGAAGTAGCCCGCGCCGACTTCCCGCTGGTGCTTGGTGGCGGTGTATCCATGCGGTTCAGCCGCGAATTCCGCCTGCTGCAGCGCGACGTAGGCGCTCATCTGCGATTCGCGATAGCCGCGCGCGAGCTCGAACATCGAGAAATTGAGTGCGTGGAATCCGGCGAGCGTGATGAACTGGAATTTGTATCCCATCGCGCCGAGTTCGCGCTGGAACTTCGCGATCGTGGCGTCGTCCAGCTTTTTCCGCCAGTTGAACGACGGCGAGCAGTTGTACGCCAGCAGCTTGCCCGGGAATTGCCGGTGCAGGCCTTCCGCGAACTGCTTTGCCTCGTGCAGGTCGGGGGTCGCCGTCTCGCACCAGACGAGGTCGGCATACGGCGCATAGGCGAGGCCGCGCGCGATCGCCTGGTCGATGCCGGCACGCACCGGAAAGTACCCTTCGCTCGTGCGGTCATGCGACGCGATGAAGGGCCGGTCACGCTCGTCAACGTCGGCGGTCAGGAGATTGGCGGACTCGGCATCGGTGCGCGCGACCAGTACCGTCGGCACATCGGAAACGTCCGCCGCGAGCCGCGCGGCGAGCAGCTTGTTGATTGCCTCCTGGGTCGGCACCAGCACCTTCCCGCCCATGTGCCCGCACTTCTTCGCGCTCGATAACTGGTCTTCGAAATGAACGCCGGCCGCGCCGGCGGCGATCATCGCCTTCATCAGTTCGAAGGCATTCAACACCCCGCCGAAGCCTGCTTCGGCGTCCGCGACGATGGGCTGCAGCCAGTCGATAGAGTCGTCTCCTTCCGCGTGGCAGATCTGGTCGGCGCGCAGCAGCGTGTTGTTGATGCGCCTGACGACCGCCGGCACGGAGTCCGCCGGATAGAGCGACTGGTCCGGGTACATTTCGGCCGCCAGATTCGCATCGCCGGCGACCTGCCAGCCGGACAGGTAGATCGCCTGCAGTCCCGCGCGCACCTGCTGCATGGCCTGATTGCCCGTCAGGGCTCCGAGCGCATTGACGAAAGGCTGCTCGTGCAGGTGGCGCCAGAGCTTTTCGGCGCCCTGCCGCGCCAGTGAATGCTCGATATGCACGCTGCCGCGCAGGCGCATGACATCGGTCGCGCCATAGGCACGTGTGACGCCCTTCCAGCGTGGATTGGACTTCCAGTCCGATTCGATCTGCGCGGCGGTCTTCAGCGTCATGGAGTCTCCGTGGTCAGTCGATGTCGCGGTAGGCGACCAGTGTCAGGAATGGTTCGAATTCAGCGCTCGTGGTCAGCTCGTCGAGGATCGCCGCGGCGCGCCCGTAGTGACCGGCGGCGATGGCTGCGTCGCCCTCCTCCGTACGGATCCGTCGCAGCCGGGCGGCGATCTCGGAACGCACGAGATCCAGGGTGACGACCCGGCCGTCGGCCAGCGTGCTGCCGTGATGCCGCCACTGCCAGAGCTGGGCACGCGAGATCTCCGCGGTGGCCGCGTCCTCCATCAGGTGATGGATCGGCACGCAGCCGTTGCCGCCGAGCCAGGCAGCCAGGTAACGGATGCCGACGTCGATGTTGCTGGCGAGACCCGCGTGCGTGATGGCGCCTTCGGGCACTGCGAGCAGGTCGGCCGCGCTGACCTCGACGTCCTCGCGCAGGCGTTGCAGGTTGTTCGGGCGCGGCATCAGGCGATCGAATATTTCGCGCGCGAGTCCGACCAGGCCCGGATGCGCGACCCAGGTGCCGTCGTGTCCGTCGCCGGCTTCGCGCTCCTTGTCGGCGCGTACGCGCGCAAGCGCCTGCTCATTGGCATCGGCATCGCCCTTGATCGGGATCTGTGCCGCCATGCCGCCCATCGCGAAGGCCCCGCGACGATGGCAGGTGCGGATCACGAGTTGCGAATAGGAACGCAAGAAATGCGACGTCATCATGACGCTGCCGCGGTCCGGCAGCACGCAGTCGGCGCGCCGGTTGAACTTCTTGATGAAGCTGAAGATGTAGTCCCAGCGTCCGCAGTTGAGCCCGACGATCCAGTCGCGGAGTTCGTGCAGGATCTCGTCCATCTCGAATGCCGCAGTGATGGTTTCGATCAGGACCGTCACCTTGACCGTGCCGCGCGCAAGCCCGAGCGTGCGCTCGCTGAATTCGATCACCTCGGCCCACAGCCTGGCCTCGAGGTGGTTCTCGAGCTTCGGCAGATAAAAATACGGGCCCGTGCCCCGGCGCTGGAGCTCCGCGCCGTTGTGGAACAGGTACAGGCCGAAATCGACCAGGGCCGCCGGTGCGGCATGGCCATCTCGCAGCCAGTGTTTCTCCGGCAGATGCCAGCCGCGCGGACGCACGATCAGAACCGCCGTGCGGGGATTGAGCGCGTAGTGTTTTCCTTCGGGGCTGGTGAACTCCAGCGTGCGGCGCACCGCAGCCATCAGGTTGGCCTGTCCCTGGATCACGTTGCTCCAGGTCGGGCACAGCGAATCCTCGAAGTCAGCCATGAAGACGTTCGCGCCGGAATTCAGCGCGTTGATGATCATCTTGCGGTCGGTCGGCCCCGTGATCTCGACCCGACGGTCCTGCAGGTCCTGCGGTATGCCGGTAATGCGCCATTCCGATTCGCGGATGGCGCGCGTGGATTCCAGGAAATCCGGTCGCTGGCCCGCGTCAAACTGCCGCTGCCGGTCAACACGTCTGGCGAGCAGCGCCTTGACCTCGGCACCGAAACGCTCGGTGAGCGCATCGACGAACGCCACTGCATCGGGACCGAGGACTTCGCGCCATTCCGCCGGCACGGGCGGCAGCGAGGACGCCGCCGTGGTGCTATGTGGAGTCTCAACTTTCAACTATAACCCCATGATTGTAAATTATTATACAGTCATTTTTTCCGGCCGGGCGATGCGCATCGCGAGCTCCAGCGCCTGCTCATTGTTGAGGCGTGGATCGACCGTCGTGCGATAGGCCCGCGCGAGATCGCCATCGGACAGTCCGCGGGCGCCGCCAGTACATTCGGTCACGTCGTCGCCGGTAAGTTCGAAATGAACGCCCCCCAGCTTCGAGCCGCAAGCCTCGTGGATGCGGAATGCGGATTCAACTTCGGACAGGATGTTGTCGAAGCGGCGCGTCTTGACGCCCTGCGGTGTCGTCTCCGTATTGCCATGCATCGGATCGCAGACCCACAGCACGTCGCGGCCGCTGGCACGCACCGCACGGATCATCGCCGGCAAAGCGGATTCGATGCGATCCGCGCCAAATCGATGGATCAGCGTCAGTCGACCCGGCTCGTTGTCCGGATTCAGCGCGCGCACGAGTTCACCGAGCTGTCCGGCGTCCAGGAAGTCGCCTACCTTGACCCCGATGGGATTTGCAATGCCGCGGAAGTACTCCACGTGCGCGCCGCCGGGCATCGCCGTGCGCATGCCGATCCAGGGCATGTGCGTCGAGAGGTTGTACCAGCGCTGTCGACGCTGCAGGTAGCGCGTCTGCGCCTGCTCGTAGAGCAGATGCAGGCCCTCGTGGCTCGCATAGAAGCGCGCCTGGGTCGCCTCGTGCACGGGCCTGCCGGAAACCGTTTCATAGAAGTCGAGCGAATCGGATATCGTATCGACGATTTTCTGGTAGGCATCCTTCAGCTTCGCGTGCTGCATGAAGCCGAGATCCCAGTACTCGGGATGGTGCAGATCGGCAAAGCCGCCATCGACCAACGCGCGCACGAAGTTCAGGGTGAGCGCCGCCCTTTCGTAGCCGCGAAGCAGCAGTTCGGGATCGGCTTCGCGATCCGCCGGCGTGAACGCCGCGCGGTTGACGATGTCCCCGCGATAGCTCGGCAGCGTCACGCCATCGCGCGTTTCCGTGTCGGCAGAGCGCGGCTTCGCATACTGGCCCGCCATGCGTCCGACCCGGATGACCGGCTGCTTGAGGCCATGCAGCAGCACGACGCTCATCTGCAGCAGGATCTTGAGCTTGCGGGCGATGGTGTCCGATTCGCAGTCGGCAAAACCTTCAGCGCAGTCGCCGCCCTGCAACAGGAAGCGCTCGCCGCGCTGAGCCGCCGCCAGTTCTTCCTTGAGCTGGTCGACTTCCCAGGACACGACGACCGGCGGCAGGGACGCCAGCTGCCCGAGGACACGCGCGAGCTTTGCCTGGTCCGCGTAATGCGGTTGCTGCAGCGCCGGCCGGGCTTGCCAGCTGTCCGGACTCCAGCCAGCTTTTGCGACCGCGATACTCATGTTCCCGATCATCGTACACGGATTCGCTGCACTGCAAAATGCCGCGTTTCAGGGGGTGGTTTATATGGTGCGGAATGGGCAGAATGCGCCACCTTTTTCGGTGGTTACCCGCATGCATCGAGTACTGGTTCTGGGCGCCGGCAAGATCGGCGCATTGATCTCCGGCCTGCTCGCCGAAGCCGGCGATTATCAGGTCCAGTTGGCTGACGTCAGCGTGGGGGCTGCCCACGCCGTGGCGCGCGCCCATGGTCGCCGCAACCTGACTGCGCATGGACTGGATGCCACCGACGCATCGGCCCTGTCGGCGCACTTTGACCTGCACCATTGCGATGCCGTGATCTCGTCGCTGCCCTTCTACTGCAATCCGGGCGTCGCCCAGGCCGCGCGCGAGCATGGCCTTCATTATTTCGACCTGACGGAGGACGTCGAAGTGACCCGCGCCGTGCGTACGGTCGCCGAGGGTGCGGACACCGCCTTCGTGCCGCAATGCGGCCTTGCACCCGGTTTCGTGTCGATCGCCGCGAATGAGCTGATCAGCCATTTCGACGAGCTGCGCAGCGTGAAGATGCGGGTCGGCGCCCTGCCCCAGCACCCGAACAATGTCCTGAAGTATTCGCTGACCTGGTCCACCGAGGGCCTGATCAACGAATACGGCAACCCGTGTCTCGCGATCGCCGACCGGCGGCTGATCGAGGCCGCGCCGCTCGAGGGCCTCGAGGAGATCGCAATCGACGGCACGCTGTACGAGGCGTTCAACACCTCGGGCGGACTCGGCTCGCTGGGCGAGACGTTCGGCGATCGCTGCGAGCAGATGAACTACAAGACCATGCGTTATCCCGGTCACTGCGAGCAGGTCCGGTTGCTGATGAACGACCTGAAGCTGAACCAGGACCGCGGTACGCTGAAGCGGATTCTCGAGAACGCGGTGCCGCAGACGCTGCAGGACGTCGTCATCGTTTACGTGGCCGTGTGCGGCCGACAGGACGGCGAGCTGCGTGAGGAAAACTACGTCAACAAGATCTACCCGCAGGAAATTTCCGGACGTCTGTGGTCGGCCATCCAGGTGACGACTGCGGCTGGAATCACGGCCGTCGTCGATCTGGTGCTTTCGCGCCCGGGAGACTTCCGCGGATTCGTGCGCCAGGAGCAGTTCAGCTTGCCGGCAGTGCTCGCAAACCGTTTTGGCGCATGGTATCGCCTGGGCGGCGACAAGGCCGTCTCGGCGCGCATGGTCGTCGAGGGTACGGCCGGACAGCAGCGCAGCCTCGCAGGAGGGACACAATGAACCCGGGCGATGTACTGAAGGGCCTTGGACTGGCTGCGGTCAATGACGGCGCCTGCTCGGGAGATGGCTGGCACGCCGATGCGTCGTCAGCGCTGATCGATTCGCTCAATCCCGCGACCGGCGAGGTCATCGCGCGCATTCGCCCCGCAGGCGCCGCGGACTACGAGCGGGTCGCCGCGAGTGCCGTTTCCGCGTTCCGCGTCTGGCGCGACGTCCCCGCCCCGCGCCGTGGCGAGGCGGTGCGGCTCATGGCTGACGCACTCCGCGCGAAAAAGGATCTCCTGGGGAGCCTGGTCAGCCTGGAAATGGGGAAGATCAAGGCCGAGGGCGACGGCGAGGTGCAGGAGATGATTGACATGGCCGACTTCGCGGTCGGCCAGTCGCGCATGCTCTATGGCCTCGCCATGCATTCCGAACGGCCGCAGCACCGGATGTACGAGCAATGGCATCCGCTCGGCGTGGTCGGCATCATCTCGGCGTTCAATTTCCCGGTCGCCGTCTGGTCCTGGAACGCATTCCTCGCCGCGGTTTGCGGCGACATCTGCATCTGGAAGCCATCGCATCACACGCCGCTCTGCGCCATCGCGGTACAGCGGATATGCAACGAGGTGATCGAAGCCGCGGGCCTTCCGCCGATCTTCCAGCTCTTCATACCGCAGGACAACTCGCTCGCAAGCCGCTTCGTCGACGACCGTCGCGTGGCGCTGATGAGCTTCACCGGTTCTACGCAGGTCGGGCGGCAGGTCGGAGAACGCATCGCCGCGCGCCTCGGCCGGAGCCTGCTCGAACTCGGGGGCAACAATGCCATCATCGTCGACGAGTTCGCGAACCTCGACCTGGTCGTTCCGGCGGTCCTGTTCGGATCGGTCGGCACCGCAGGCCAGCGCTGCACGACCACGCGCCGCCTGCTCGTGCACGAATCGCGCGTGGCGGAACTCGAGCGGCGGCTGGTCGCTGCGTACAAGCAGGTCCGGATCGGCAATCCGCTGGACCCGCTCGTCCTGATGGGACCGCTGGTCGGCGCCTCGGCCGTGCGGCAGTACGAGGCCGCGCTGGCCGATGCGAAATCGCAGGGCGGGGAAATCCTGTGCGGGGCCCGTGTGTTGCCGGGCCCCGGTTTCTTCGTGGAGCCGACCATCGTGAAGGCGCGCAACGACATGAAAGTCGTGCGGCACGAGACCTTCGCACCGATCCTGTACCTGATTTCATTCAGTACGCTGGATGAAGCGATCACGATGCACAACGACACCGATTACGGCCTGTCGTCGGCGATCTTTACCGACCGCCTGCAGCACGCCGAGCGCTTCCTCTCGGTGTCCGGCAGCGATTGCGGGATCGCCAACGTGAATATCGGCACGTCGGGCGCCGAGATCGGCGGCGCTTTCGGGGGCGAGAAAGACACCGGCGGCGGACGCGAAGCGGGCTCCGATTCCTGGAAGGCCTATATGCGCCGGCAGACCAACACGATCAACTATTCGAGCGACCTGCCGCTCGCCCAGGGCATGCGGTTCGAGGTTATTTAAGAGAGCGTTCGGCGTCCCGGTACAGCATGCGAACGTAGCGTTCCGCCGTGATGAAGCTCCAGGCGTGAGTCGCGTCGGACTCGGCGAACGGCGCGGCTGCAACCAGGTCTTCCACCGTTCTGCCTGCCTGCACCAGTTCGCGCATGCGGGCGCTCGTATCCGCGAGCAGTTTGCGATAGCTGGCGAGGCCGGCCCGGTCCGTGACCTTGCCGTGTCCCGGAATGATCTGCGTATTGTCGTCGGCGAGCTCAAGCATCCTGTCCACGCCTACAATGACGCCGGCCATCGACCCGCCGGAATCGAGATCCACGAAGGGATAAAGCCCGGAAAACACCAGGTCGCCGGTGTGAATCACGTTCGCCTTGCGGAAGTGGATGAAGACGTCGCCGTCCGTGTGGGCATTGGCCACGTGGATCGCGCGCATTTCGTCGCCATTGAAGTGCAACGACAGGTTGTCGCTGAATGTGACGACCGGCAGGGCGTCCGCCGCCGACGGCGGGGTCTTGCGCTGGAAGAACTCGTTGAATTGCTCGGTGCTCATGCGCTCACGCACCCGGTCGTGAGCGACGATCACGGAACCCTTGCCGGCCAGATTCTCGTTGCCACCGGTGTGGTCGCCGTGCCAGTGGGTATTCACGACGAAGCGTGGCGGTTCCGGGTGCAGCTTTGCGAGCGCCTCGAGGATCTGCGGCGTCGCCGGAGCGAACTGGTCGTCGATCAGGACTACGCCGTCTTCGCCCGCGGAAACGCCGATATTGCCGCCCTGGCCGTACAGGACGTGGACGTTACCGGCCACGGGCTCGATCCGGACCGCATCTTCCGGCGCCGGCTGCGCCAGGGCCGCGCACGCAAGGAACAGCAGGCTGACGCCAATTATCGCTCTCGACATGGGAACCTCCGGTAATCGGACAGGGCCTCTGCTGTTATGATAATCCACTGAAACGAAGGAATTCCGGATGTCGCGTTCGCGCCGCTCCCAGGGTTTTCAAGCCGCGATGATTCTGCTCGCCGGTTTTGCGGGCATTGCCGCGGCGCAGCCGCTGCCCGACGCGGCGCCGTCGGAACCCTCGCCCGGCCGGACCGCCCTGGTCGTCGAAATCAAGGATGCGATCGGCCCGGCCACCCGCGAGTTCTTCGTGCGTGCGCTCGAGCGCGCTGAAGAACAGGACGCGGAGCTGCTGATCCTCGTGCTCGATACGCCCGGCGGACTGTCGGAGTCCATGCGGGACATGATCCGGGCCATCCTGAGCGCGAAGGTGCCGGTCGTGACCTATGTATCGCCGCCGGGCGCGCACGCCGCCAGTGCAGGCACGTTCATCCTGTATGCGAGCCATGTTGCAGCGATGGCACCGGCCACGAACCTTGGCGCGGCCACGCCGGTGCCGATCGGCGGCGCCCCGCCGCGCGACCGCGATGCCGGGCCGGACGACGACAAGGACGGATCCCGCGACGCCGGCCAGGAGCCGCCGGCGATGGACCGGAAGGCGATCAACGACGCGGTCGCCTATATCCGCAGCATTGCGGAGATGCGTGGCCGCGATCCGTCCTTCGCCGAGGAGTCGGTGACGAAGGCGGCGAGCATCACGGCCAACGAGGCGCTCAAGCGCGGGGTGATCGACCTGATCGCAGCGGATCTCCAGGAATTGATCGCCTCGCTGGACGGCCGGGAAGTGACGCTGCCGACCGGCCGGATCGCGCTCGCAACGCGCGGAATCACGGTCGAGCGGATCGAGATGGACTGGCGCACATCGCTGCTTGCGGTGCTGACCAATCCACTCGTGGCTTACGGGCTGCTGATCATCGGGATCTACGGGCTGATGTTCGAAGGATACAACCCCGGGACCCTCGTGCCGGGCGTCGTCGGCGGCGTCTGCCTGTTGCTCGGCCTGTACGCATTGCAGGTGCTGTCGGTCAATTTCGCGGGACTCGCACTGATCGTGCTCGGCATCGCGATGATGGCGGCGGAGTTCTTCTTGCCGAGCTTCGGCGTGCTGGGCTTTGGCGGCATTGCCGCATTCGTCATCGGATCGATCGTGCTCATGGACACGGATGCGCCGGGCGTGATGGCCAGCCGCGGTCTGGTCGGCGGCATCGCAACCGTGGCAGGCGCGGCGATGCTGGCGACGATCGCGATGGCCATGCGATCGCGACGAAGGCCCGTCGTCACCGGCCGCGAGCAGATGGTGGGCGGCTTCGCGGAGGCGCTGGCGGATTTCAGCGGCCAGGGTACCGTGCGCATCTTTGGCGAAACCTGGAATGCCGTCAGCGCCACGGCGGTGACTGCCGGACAACGCCTGCGGATCGACCGCGTCGAAGGGCTGACCCTGTACGTCTCGCCCGCAGAATGACATGAAAGGAGACAAACGATGACCGGGTCACCCATTTTCTGGGCCGTGATTGGCGTACTGGTTTTCGCGCTGCTGAGCAGCGCCATTCACGTTCTGCGTGAATACGAGCGCGGCGTGATCTTCTTCCTCGGGCGGTTCGACGGAGTCAAGGGCCCGGGACTGATCCTGGTGTGGCCGGTCATCCAGAAAATGGTGCGGGTGGACCTGCGCACGATCGTGCTGGACGTGCCAAAGCAGGACGTCATCTCGCGCGACAACGTCTCGGTCAAGGTCAATGCGGTCGTTTACTTCCGCATCGTCGATCCCGCGAAGGCGATCATTCAGGTCGTCAACGTGTTCGAGGCGTCGAGCCAGCTGGCGCAGACCACGCTGCGCTCGGTTCTGGGCAAGCACGAACTTGACGAAATGCTGGCGCAGCGCGAGAAGCTCAATGCGGACGTGCAGCAGATTCTGGACGTTTCGACCGATGCCTGGGGCATCAAAGTTTCGCACGTGGAGATCAAGCACGTCGATCTCGATGAAAGCATGATCCGCGCGATGGCCCGCCAGGCCGAAGCGGAGCGCTCGCGGCGCGCCAAGATCATTCACGCCGAGGGCGAAAAGCAGGCGGCGGCCATGCTGGTCGAAGCGGCCAAGCTGCTGGGCGCCGATCCCCGCGCCATCCAGCTTCGCTACATGCAGACCCTGACCGAGCTCGGCAACGAGCGGAGCAACACGATCGTGTTCCCGATGCCCATGGATCTGCTCGTGCCGCTCGTGAAGAAGTTCGGTCAGCCTGACTGATCAGCCGCGACTCGCCGCAAGCCGCTACGGCGCGGCGGCCGTGGCATCGGCTCTCAACGGCCCGGCAGGCGAAGGCTGACGCGTGCGCCACCGAGGCGGCTGTCGCCGATCTCGAGCGTGCCCGAATAGGCCGCCGCGATCTCGCGTGCCACGGACAGGCCGATGCCCTGACCGGAGACGCTCTCGTCCGCACGCGCACCGCGCTCGAGCACGCGCGTCCGCTCTGCAGGCGGAATGCCGCGCCCGTCATCTTCCACGTCCAGCACGAGTCCGGGCCGGCGCCAGCCGGCCGCGGTCCACGGGGTCGCGCGCACGGCGATGACCTCCCGGCAATACTTCCAGGCGTTGTCCATCACATTGCCCGCAAGTTCCAGGAAATCGCCCGCGTCGATCGGATAGGCGGTTCCGGGCGCCACCGCGAGCGTGGCCGTCACCTGACGATCCGCGTATACCTTGGAAAGCGCGGCGCGCAGCTGTTCCAGCGGTTCGTACACCGCAAGATCGGTCAGCGTACCGGCGCTGCTGCCGAATACGGCACGCTTGAGCTGATGCTGCACGATATCCTGCATGCGGTCGACCTGCGGCGCGAGCAATCCTGGCGCCGTTTCGCCGCGTTCGAGCAGACCGCGAATCGCGGCCAGCGGCGTTTTCAGGCTGTGCGCCAGGTTGCCGAGCGTCGCCCGGTATCGCTCCAGGCGTTTGCGTTCGCCCGCAAGCAGCGCGTTCAGGTTGCCGGTCACACCTGCAAGCTCGCGCGGCCACACGGTCCCCAGCAGTTCGCGGCGCCCGGCCTCGACATCCACGATGTCGCGTTCGAGTTGCCGAAGCGGCTTCAAAGCGATGCGCAGCGCGATTGCAAGCCCCGCGAGCAGCAGGAGCGCAAGCAGCAGAGACCCCGCCACAAGCCAGGCACGTACCCGCGCGAGCTCGTCGTACCAGGGCTCAAGGCTCTCTGCCGCGCGGATCACGAAGTCGCGGCTGCTGCCATCCTCGAGCTGCCAGCGCACGCCGAAGGAAAGCCCGGCCACCCGCGTGCCGTCCGCCAGCAACGAGTGCTCGAGCACGCGTTCGCCAGCCGCCGGTTGCGCGCTGAGATTGAGCCCGCTGCCGAGTGCCGACGGCGACCGCCAACTGCCGTGCGAACTGACAATCTCCGAATAGAGGCCCGATCCGGGTGTCGCGAGGCGCGGCTCGGCAAGGTTTCGCGGGACCAGCCGGCCATCGTCGCCGATATCGGCCGACGAGATCAGTGCGATGACCTGCGCGTCGAGCAGGGCTTCGCGCGCGCGCCGCCCCTGCTCCCGGTAGAGGCCGTCGAGCGACCAGGCTGAAATCGCGGCGGCAAGCAGCAGCAGCACGGCCAGCGTGACCAGCAACCGCCGCTGCAGGGAGGTGGGCGAGTGCGCCACAATCAGCCGCGGGCGATCCGGTACCCGCGACCCCGCAAGGTTTCGATCGGCTGATGCCTGCCGTCGGGGTCGAGTTTCCGTCGCAGCCGTCCGATGAACACCTCGATCGTGTTGCTCTCGCGCTCGAAGTCCTGCTCGTAGAGCTTGTCGGTCAGCTCGGCTTTCGAGATCACTTCGCCCGCACGGAGCATCAGGTATTCGAGCAGGCGGTACTCGAATGCGGTCAGCTCGACGGGTTCTCCGTTCACCCGCACTTCCTGGCTGCGCGTGTCGAGTTCCACCGGGCCGCTCTTCTGCAATGGCTGCGACCACCCGCCGGAGCGGCGCAGCAGCGCCTGGATGCGCGCCAGCACTTCCTCGAAGCGGAATGGCTTTGTCACGTAGTCGTCCGCGCCCGCATCGAGTCCGGTGACTTTTTCCTGCCAGCTGTCGCGCGCGGTGAGGATCAGCACCGGAAATGATTTCCCGGCTTTCCGCCAGGCCCGGATCGCCTCCAGCCCCGAGCGGCCGGGCAGACCGAGATCGACGATGGCCACATCAATCGGATATTCGAGACCTGCGAATTCGCCGTCGATGCCGTCGGCCGCCACGTCCACGGCAAATCCGGCGCCGCGGAACTGCACCGCCAGCGTGTCACGCAGGGCAGGCTCGTCCTCTAGTACGAGGAGGCGCATGGGTTGCTCACCGGTCGCGGCCGGAACCCGCGTCGATCGACACCTCGAAAACCCGGCCATCCTTGTCGAGCAGCCGGATGCGATAGATGATGCGATCGCCCCTGCGCTGTTCCTCGCCATGCACCGCCCGGGCGCGATAGCGTTTTTCCGCCTGCGCCATTGCTTCGTCGAGGGACATCACGCGCCCGGACGGCCTTCTGTCCTCGTCGTCGAGCTCACGGCCACGGTCGCGACCGCGATTGTCGTCGCGGTCATTGTCTCGATCGCGGCCGGCAGCGGACGCGATGTCGGGCGAGAGCAGGCCGAGCGATACGGCGAGACACGCGGCAAGTGCGAGCAGAGAGCGTGGCGTCGTCATGGCTTCATTGTAATTGAACGGTAGATCCCGGGCCGCCTGCGCGGCCCGGGTGCTGGCTTCAGGCGCCCACGGGCGTGACGTTCACCCGGATCCGGATGCGCTCGCCCGGATCGTAGGGCATTTGCGTGACGTACTGCCGGCCAGCGTACTCGTATGTCACCCGATAGCCGTCGACGCGCTCGACCCAGCTGTCCCGGTAACGCGTTTCGCAGCGCTGGTACACCCGTTCGTCGTCATACCGTGTGCGCTGGCGGTCGCGCGACACGTTGTGACCGACCGCGCCGCCAATGATAGCGCCTGCGGCGCGCGCGACCTGCCGGCCGCGCCCGTCGCCGACCTGGTTGCCGAGCGCACCGCCGATCAAGCCGCCGATCAGCGTGCCGCCGATGTGCCTGGAAGAAAACGGACCATCGGAGACGTGTTCCACTTCGTCCCAGCACTCGCGCACGGGCTCGCTCACGCGCACCTGCCCGTGCTGTGGCTGCACGCCGACGACCCTGGCGTACTCGTAGTCACTGTTGCCGCGGTAGCGGTCATCGTAGCGGTCGTCGTCGCGCTCGCCGTAACGGGCGCCATCGCGATCATGGTCGGCCAGAACCGCAGCGGATACGGTCGTGAGGCCGAACGCCACGGCCGAAAGCCAGAATTTGCGAGACATGTTGCCCCTCCTCTGTTGGCCCGATGCCAATCTACGAGGCGTCCGATGAACCGGTCCTGAACGCGCGGGACGCAGGAATATCAGGGATTTTCGGCCTTTGCGGCCGTCCACAGCCGGTCGAGCAGCGCGGCCCCCGCGGTGGCAGGCAGCAACCCCAGTGCGCTCAACGCAAGCTCGACATGGTGGAACCGACGGCTGAAGCGATCATTGGCCTGGCGCAGGGCGGTCTCCGGATCGACGTCCAGATGCCGTGCCAGGTTGACGACGGAAAACAGCAGGTCGCCGATCTCCGCCTCCATCCGTTTGGCGTCGCGGCCGGCCTGTGCGCGATCGAGCTCGGCCAGCTCTTCGTCGATCTTTGCCCGCGGTCCCGCGCTGTCCGGCCAGTCGAAACCAGCGTCCGACGCGCGCTGGCCCAGCTTGCGGGCACGCGTCAGGGCCGGCAGGGCAACCGGTATGTCCGCGAGCGCCCCGTCGCCGAGTCCCTTGTCGCGGCGCTCGACAGCTTTCATGCGCTCCCAGGCGCGCTTCTGCGTCCCAGCCCCGTCCACCGGGACGCCGGCGAACACATGCGGGTGGCGGCGCGTCAGCTTGTCGCAGATCGCGTCCACCACATCGTCAAAGGCGAATGCGTCGACCTCGTCCGCGAGCTGGGAATGGAAGACGACCTGGAACAGCAGGTCGCCGAGTTCGTCGCGGAGTGCCTCGAGATCCCCATGGTCGATGGCGTCTGCGACCTCATAGGCTTCTTCGATCGTATGCGGCGCAATGGAAGCGAAGTCCTGCTCGCGGTCCCACGGGCAGCCGCCAGCCGGGTCGCGCAGACGCGCCATGATCGCAAGCAGCCGATCAATCGCCATCGATCGGCATCCCGCCCAGCACCTCGCGCAGCGTCAGGAGCATGCCCGCCGTCGCGCCCCAGATATTGAAGCTGCCCCAGGGCAGGTCCAGCGTCTCGACGTCAACGCCGCCAATGCACCGCCAGCGCCGGGCATGGGTGGCGGGATCGAGCAGATGGCGTAGCGGCGCCTCGAACGTTCCCGCGACCTCGGTCGGGTCGAGCACGAGTTCGAATCCCGGCCGCACCAGGCCGATGACGGGCGTGACGCGAAAGCCGCTGATGACGACGTGATCCGGCAGCAGACCGATGACTTCGATGAACTCCCGCCGCAGCCCGATCTCCTCCTCCGTCTCGCGCAGCGCCGCGGCGATCGCGTCGCTGTCGCAGGGTTCGAGCCGGCCGCCGGGGAACGAAATCTGTCCGGCGTGATGCCTCAGAGCGTCGGCCCGGAGCGTCAGCAGCACTGACAGCTCGTCACCGCGATCGATGAGGGGGATGAGCACTGCCGCGCGCGCGGTTTCGCGGGGCCACAGCGACGCGAGCTGCGCCTGCGCCGTGCGCGAGTATTGGCCAACGCGCAAATCCGATGCGTCATGGATCCAGGCAGCCAGACGGCGGCGCAGTTCGAAGAGCAGTTGCGGCGCCGGTAGCCGGTGCAGGTCCAGGCGAACTTCAGCGGCCATCGTCCGGGCCCTCGCCGCTCGCGAGCCGCGCCGGATCGAGCAGGCGCGCGAGCTCATCGCGAGGCAGGCCGGTCTGCTCCTCTGCAACGTCGAGGATCGGCCGCCCGCCCGCCGCGGCGAGCTTCGCGATCACGGCGGCACGGTCATAACCGATACGCGGCGCGAGCGCCGTCAGGAGCATCGGATTGCGCGCAAGCGTTTCGGCAATGCGGTCGTCATGGATCACGAGACCCGGCAACACGCGTTCGGCGAGAGCAAGCGCCGAGTCGCCGAGCAGCTCGATGCTCTGAAGGATCGCGTGGGCGATCAGGGGCAGCATCACGTTCAGCTGGAAATTGCCTGAAGCGCCGGCCATCGCGACGGTCACGTCGTTGCCGATGACACGCGTCGCCGCCATCGCGACCGCTTCCGGAATCACGGGATTCACTTTTGCCGGCATGATGCTCGAACCCGGCTGCAAGGCCGGCACCGAGATCTCGCCGAGGCCCGCGAGCGGCCCGGAGTTCATCCAGCGCAGGTCGTTGCAGATCTTGACGAGCGCAACCGCAGCCGTACGCAGCTGGCCGGAGAGCTCGACCGCCGTATCCTGCGACGCGAGGGCAGCGAACCGGTCTGCCGCGGGCGTCAGCGCAAGCCCCGTGCGTGCGGCGAGGCGCGCAATGGTGAGCGCTGCGAATCGCGGATGCGCGTTGGCGCCGGTGCCGACCGCCGTCGCCCCCAGCGCGAGCCTCGAGAGCCGCGGCAGGCAATCCTCGAGCCGCGCGGCCGCATCGAGCACCTGGCTCTGCCAGGCGCGCATTTCCTGCCCGATCGTGAGAGGCAGCGCATCCATCAAATGCGTGCGTCCCGTCTTGACCTGGCCGCCCGCCCGCGCGGCCCGATCGGCGATGGCGCGCGCGAGTTCGGCGAACGCCGGCAGCAGCGCATTCCGCAGTTCGAGCGCGGCGGCAAGATGGATCGCGGTCGGAATGACATCGTTGCTGCTCTGGCAGCGATTGACATGGTCATTCGGATGCACAACGGCGCCGATGGAGAGGCCCGCGAGGCGCGCGACGACCTCATTGACGTTCATGTTCGTGCTGGTTCCGGAACCCGTCTGCATGACGCCGACGGGGAACTGCCCGGCGTGGCGGCCGGCCGCGACTTCGAGCGCTGCGTTGCCGATGGCGGAAGCAAGCGGCGCCGGCAGCTCGCCGAGCTCGCCATTGGTTTCGGCCGCCGCCCATTTGATCAGGCCGATGGCCCGGATCAGCGCGGCCGGCATGCGTTCCTGACCGATGCGGATGTTGTCCGTCGCGCGCTGGGTCTGGGCGCCCCAGAGCGCCGCTGCGGCGACTGGAACGTCGCCAAGACTGTCCTTTTCGATGCGGTTCTGGTCGCTCACGGGTAACATGGGCATTCTATCATTCGTGCCCGCTTCCATGACTGATGCACGCCTGACCGCGCTGTCGCCGCTCGACGGCCGCTATGCCGAGAAGTGCGCCGACGTCCGGCAGCTTTTCAGCGAAACCGCGCTGATCGCATTTCGCGTCCGCGTGGAAGCCGACTGGTTCCGCCATCTTTCGGCGTCCGGCGCCTTCCCCGCCCTTGCGCATCTGCCGGCCTCGCTGGAGTCGAAGCTCCAGGCGCTGTCGAAGGGCCTGGACGACGGCGGAGCGGGCCGCGTCAAGACGCTCGAGCGCCAGACCAGGCACGACGTCAAGGCGGTCGAATACTTCGTGCGCGAGCAGCTGGCGGCGGCGGGCGCGACGCCCGCCCAGCTTGAGTTCGTTCATTTCGGCTGTACGTCCGAGGACATCAACAACCTGTGCTATGGCCTTATGCTGGTCGCCGCGCGGGATTTCGTCCTGCTGCCGCTGATCGGGGAAGTCGCGGCCCAGCTCGCCGCACTGGCTGCCCGCCACGCCGGCACCGCGATGCTGTGCCGCACCCATGGGCAGCCGGCAACACCGTCCACGCTCGGCAAGGAGATGGCGAACTTTGCCGTTCGGCTGCGCCGTGCCGCCCGCTCGCTCGCCCGGGTCGAGGCGCTCGGGAAATGGAACGGGGCCGTCGGCAACTTCAATGCGCAGGTGACGGCGGCGCCGGACGTCGACTGGCGCTCGCTGGCGTCCCGGTTCGTCGAAGGTTTCGGCCTGACGCCGAATGAATACACGACGCAGATCGAGCCGCACGACTGGATCGCGGAATACTGCGACGCGCTCGCCCGCGCGGACACGGTGCTGATCGACCTGTGCCGCGACCTGTGGGGCTACATCTCGCTCGGCTATTTCGCGCAACGGCCGGTCGCCGGGGAAGTCGGTTCGTCGACGATGCCGCACAAGGTCAATCCGATCGATTTCGAGAATGCGGAAGGCAACGCGGGATTCGCCGATGCGATGCTCCATCACTTTGCCCGGAAGCTGCCGGTCTCGCGCTGGCAGCGCGACCTGACGGACTCCACCGTGATGCGCAATCTCGGCGTGGCGATCGGGCACAGCGCGCTGGCGTGGCGATCGGCGCTGGCTGGGCTCACCCGCATCAGCGCGGATGAGCTGCGCATCGCCGCCGACCTCGACGCGCACTTCGAAGTGCTGGCCGAGGCGATACAGACGGTGATGCGCGCGCACGGCGTCGCGGATGCTTATGACAGGCTGAAGGACTTCACGCGCGGCCGCAAGGTCGATGCCGCGACGCTAACGGCCTTTGTCGCCGGCCTCGGACTGCCGGACGACGCCAGAAAGCGCCTCGAGGCGCTGACGCCGGGCTCGTATACCGGCCTCGCGGAGGCGTTTGCACGGGCGTTGTGAGGCCGGGGATGGGGTCTGACCACATAGAATGTGTGCCGGCCACCTGGGAAGCCGACCGGATCGTGCTGCAGCGCATACGGCGCACGGTTTTCATCGAAGAGCAGCAAGTGCCTGAATCCGACGAGTGGGACGACGACGATGCCGTCAGCGCCCATGTGCTCGTGCGCCTGAACCGTGAACCAGTTGGCACCGGACGACTTAATCCGGCGGGTAAGATCGGGCGCATAGCGGTAATTGCCGGCGCGCGCGGCCGGGGCATCGGGACCCTCATTCTGCGCCAGCTGCTCGAGGAGGCTCGCCGCCGCGGCATCCGCCGGCCTCACCTGCATGCGCAGATGCAGGCCTTGCCCTTCTACGAGAAGCTCGGGTTCCGCAGCGAGGGTGGTGTATTCGACGAGGCGGGCATCCCCCATGTGAGGATGAGGCTCGCCCTGGAGTGAAACGCAGTGCAGACCCAGCGTCAGAGCGTCACCGGAACACGCTCGATCATCGCGACTCTCGACGAGGCACGCGTCGCCACGCAGCAGGTCGCGTCGGCGGCCCGTCGCCTGCTCACGATGTACACGCAGGATCTCGAGCCGGCCGTCTACGATCAGCCGAACTTCCTCGAGACCGTCAAGAAACTCGTGCTCGCGAAGAGCTATGCCAAAGTCCGCGTGCTCCTCGCCGACCCGTCGCGGGTCGTCTATGAAGGCAGCAAGTTCGTGCACCTTGCAAGGCGCATCACGAGCCACATCGAGATCCGCCGCGTGAAGGCGGAAAACCGCGATAACCAGTCCGCGTTCCTGATCGCCGATGACCGCGCCCTGGTCTATCGCCTGCAGGCCTCGCGCTGGGAAGGCATCGTCGAGATGAACGACGCGCTCGTCGCCCGTCGCTACCTGAACTATTTCGACGAGATCTGGATCGCCAGCGAGCCGGAAGCGGAGACGCGCCAGCAGCATCTTTGATGGGCCTGGCGGCGGCGCCGCTATAATCGGCCCATGTCCCTCAGAGTCGACTTCACCGTGGCGGCGATCGCCGAGCGCGACGGGCGATTCCTCATCGTGCAGGAACGCGCCGCGCGTCGCATCGTCCTGAACCAGCCGGCAGGCCACCTCGAAGACGGCGAATCACTGTGCGATGCAGTGGTCCGCGAAACGCGCGAAGAGACCGGCCGCGCATTCAAGCCGGAAGCCCTGATCGGCCTTTACCTCTGGCGCGGCCCAACCGGGCGCACCGTGCTCCGTGTCGCTTTCGCAGGCTCGGTTGCCGAGCGCGATGATTCCGTACCGCTCGATCGGGCAATCATCCGGACGCTGTGGCTCGGGCGCGCGGAGCTTGCCGCGCGCACTGCCGAGTTGCGCAGCCCGCTCGTGATGCGCTGCATCGACGACTATCTTCAGGGCGGGCGTTATCCGCTCGCACTGCTCAACCACGTGCCGGTCGATGAGCTGCCGCGGCTGGCGGCCGCTCCCGCGTTGCGATGAGTCGCACTCTCATTGCGCTCTCCGGTGGAGTCGACTCGGCGGTCGCGGCGCTGCTGCTGATGGACGCCGGCCGTCAGGTCGAGGCCCTGTTCATGACGAACTGGGAGGAGGACGAAACCGGCTATTGCACATCTGCCGCGGACTTCCAGGACGCCCGTCGGATTTGCGCAGAACTGGGCGTGCCGCTGCACCGCGTAAGTTTCGCGGCGGATTACCGGAGCCGCGTGTTTGCGCACTTCCTCGACGAGCTCCGGCACGGCCGGACGCCGAATCCCGACGTGCCATGCAATCGCGAGATCAAGTTCGGTTCGGGCCTCGCCTATGCGCGGCGCCTCGGAGCAGACCGATACGCGACCGGGCACTATGCCCGCATCGCTCCGGGGCCGAAACTGTTGCGCGGCGTCGATGAATCCAAGGATCAAAGCTATTTCCTGCACGAGGTCGGTGCACGCGAGCTTGCGTACTGCGAATTTCCCGTCGGCGGACTGAGCAAGGCGGAAGTCCGGCGCATTGCGCGCGAACGCGGTCTGCCGGTTTTCGACAAGCGGGACTCGACCGGCATCTGCTTCGTCGGAGAACGTCCGTTTGCCGAGTTCATCGGCGCCTTCCTGCCGGCCGTGCCGGGGCCGATCGAAACGCAGGAACACGTCGTGATCGGTACGCATCGCGGCCTCGCGCGTTACACGCTCGGCCAGCGCAGCGGTCTCGGCATCGGCGGTCTTCAGGGCGCAGGCGAAGAGCCGTGGTTCGTGGCCGCCAAGGACACGACCCGCAACGCACTGGTCGTCGTCCAGGGCGCAGATCATCCGGCGCTCTATTCCAGCGGCCTGCGCGCCGGCCCCCCGCACTGGATCGCTGGCGCAGCACCTGCCGCGGAGTTCGACTGCACGGTGAAACTGCGCCATCGCCAGTCCGACGTGCCGTGCCGCGTGACGGCGGCCGGGAATGAACTCGGGGTGCGTTTCGGCGAACCGCTCAAGGGCGCGGCGCCCGGCCAGTACGCTGTCTTCTACGCCGGCGAGGAGTGCCTCGGCGGCGCGGCTATAATGACGCTTGCCACGATGGAGGCATCATGCAGGACAGCTTCAGATCACGCCGTCAGCTTGCCGTCGAGGGCAGGACCTATGACTATTGCGCGCTAGACGCGCTTTCCGAATACCGCGTCGGGCGCCTGCCCTACTCGCTCAAGGTCCTGCTCGAGAACCTGCTGCGTCACGAAGACGGGCGCACGGTCACCCGGGACGACATCGTCACGCTCGCATCGGCGGACCCGCGAGAGCTTCCGCAGCACGAGATCGCGTTCACGCCTGCGCGCGTGATCATGCAGGACTTCACCGGCGTGCCGGCTGTCGTCGACCTCGCCGCCATGCGCGACGCGATGGCGAAGCTCGGCGGCGATCCCGGCCGCATCAATCCGCTCATTCCGGCGGAACTGGTCATCGACCACTCCGTGATGGTCGACCATTACGGCTCGCACGAAGCCCTGAACCTCAATGCGCTGCTCGAATTCAAGCGTAACCTTGAGCGCTACACGTTCCTGCGCTGGGGCCAGTCGGCATTCGACAACTTTTCGGTCGTGCCGCCGGATACCGGTATCGTGCACCAGGTCAATCTGGAGTTCCTCGCGCGCGTCGTGTTCACGAACAAGGATGGGCTCGTCTATCCGGACACGGTGGTCGGAACGGATTCGCACACGACCATGATCAATGGCGTCGGCGTGCTCGGCTGGGGCGTCGGCGGCATCGAAGCCGAGGCGGCCATGCTCGGCCAGCCATCCACGATGCTGATCCCGGAAGTGATCGGCGTGAAGCTCACCGGCCGCCTCGTCGAAGGCGCGACCGCGACCGATCTCGTGCTGACCGTGACCGAAATGCTGCGCAAGCACGGCGTGGTCGAGAAATTCGTCGAATTCTTCGGGGACGGGCTCGGCCAGCTGCCGTTGGCCGACCGGGCAACCATCGCTAACATGGCGCCCGAGTACGGCGCGACCTGCGGGATATTTCCGATTGACGAGGAGACATTGACCTACCTGCGACTGACGGGACGCGCGGACGACCAGATCGCCCTGGTTCGCGAGTACGCGCAGAAGCAGGGAATGTGGCGTCACGATGGTGCGCCGGATCCGGAGTACACGGACGTGCTGCATCTGGATCTTGCTTCCGTGCAGCCATCGCTCGCGGGTCCGAAGCGTCCGCAGGACCGGGTCCCGCTTGCCGACATGCGGACGGCCTACCGGGATGCATTCGAGCGCGACCAGGACAAGTGGCCGTCAAGCGGCCCGGCGCGCGTGGAGGACGAGGCCGCGCATTACGAGCTGAAGGACGGGGCCGTCGTGATCGCGGCTATCACGTCCTGCACCAACACGTCGAATCCGGCCGTGATGATGGCGGCCGGACTGCTCGCGCGCAAAGCGCGCGAGCGCGGTCTCGCCGTTCCGCCCTGGGTGAAGACCTCGCTCGCGCCCGGGTCGAAAGTCGTGACGGATTACCTGCAGCGCTCGCAACTGCTGGACGATCTCGAAGCGCTCGGCTTTCATGTCGTCGGCTATGGCTGCACGACCTGCATCGGCAACTCGGGCCCGCTGCGCGAGCCGGTGTCAGAGGCGATCGCCGATAATCGCCTGTCGGTGGCGTCCGTACTGTCCGGAAACCGGAACTTCGAGGGCCGCGTACACCAGGAAGTGCGGATGAACTTCCTCGCGTCGCCGCCGCTGGTGGTCGCCTTCGCGCTCGCCGGCACCGTGGATATCGACCTGACGAGCGATCCGATCGGCAACGACGGCTCGGGCAAGCCGGTTTACCTTCGCGACATCTGGCCTGCCGGCAGCGAGATCCAGCAAAAGGTGGCGAATTGCGTGTCGGTCGACATGTTCTCGAAGACTTATAAGGACGTGTTCCGCGGCAACGAGCGCTGGCGCGGCATCGCCGTACCGATGACCAAGACCTATGCCTGGGACGGCGATAGCACGTACATCCAGAATCCGCCCTACTTTTCCGGCATGGGGCCGGCGGCACCGGGCCTGCCGACCGTGCGCGGGGCGCGCTGCCTCGCGCTCTTCGGCGATTCGATCACGACGGACCACATCTCCCCTGCGGGCGCGATCCGCAAGGACTCCCCGGCTGGCCTGTACCTGCAACGGCAGGGCGTCGTACCGGCGGACTTCAACAGCTACGGTTCGCGTCGCGGCAATCACGAGGTGATGATGCGCGGCACATTTGCGAATCCGCGCATCAAAAACCTGATGGTCCCGGGAGTCGAAGGCGGCGTGACGCGTTATCAGCCGGACGGCGAGCAGATGAGCATCTACGATGCGGCGATGAAATACATCGCGGCGGGCGTGCCGCTGGTCGTGATCGCCGGCAAAGAGTACGGCACGGGGTCTTCCCGTGACTGGGCGGCAAAGGGCGCGACACTGCTCGGCGTCAGGGCGGTCATTGCCGAAACCTTCGAGCGCATCCACCGGGCGAACCTGGTCGGGATGGGCGTGTATCCACTGACTTTCGAGAATGGGCAGGATGCGATGACGCTCGGGCTCGATGGCACCGAGACCTTCGACTTCGAGGGCCTGATTGCCGGCAGCCGTCTCGCGTCGGTGCGAGCCACGCGCCCGGATGGCAAGGTCACGACCTTCAATGTGAATGTACGCGTCGATACGCCGAAAGAATGGGAGTACATGGAGAACGGCGGCATCCTGCACTTCGTGCTGCGCCAGCTCGCGGCCTGAGCGCCGGCCGCCGCGACGGCTGAACAGATGGGTAGCTCGCGGCTCGCGGTTTTCGATCTCGACGGAACGCTGACACGCCGGGATACTTTCGTTCCTTACGTCCGCGGCTGGCTCACGCGTCATCCCCGGCGTCGCCGGCCGCTCCACATCGTGGCCGCGATCGGCCGTTTCATGATGTCGGGCCGGGACCGTGGCCGGCTCAAGTCCGACCTCATCCGTGCCTGCATGGCAGGTGCCACCCGCTCCGAAGTCCGCGAGTGGACGGCAGCATTCGTGGCCGCGCTGGACGACCGGACGCTGAACCCGGGCGCGCTGGACGCCATCGCGCGCCACCGCGCGGCAGGCGACCGACTGGTGCTGCTGTCCGCCAGCGTCGATCTCTACGTGCCGGACATCGGCCTGCGCTTCGGTTTCGCGGAATCGATCTGCACCGGCATCGCCTGGAGCGGCGATGCGCTGGACGGCGCGTTGACGACGCCGAATCGGCGCGGAGCCGAGAAACGGCGCTGCATCGAGGCGCTGCGCACGCGCTTTCCAGACGCAGAAATTGCCGCCTACGGCAATTCAGCCCCGGATCTCGAGCATCTCACCGCAGTCGAGCACCCGCTGCTCGTCAATGCCGGGCGTGCGGCGCGCCGGAATGCCGAGAAAATGGGCATTCCGACGGGCGACTGGCGTAACAAAAGCCCCTGACCGCCGGTCCAACTCGCATGAATAGCCAAAAGCGCATTCCGACCTCGGAGATCACGCCGGAATCCGTCTACCTCGACCGGCGTGCTCTCCTTACGGGGCTAGCCGGCGGCGGTGTGCTGGCATCGATCTCCGCGCTCGCACAGCCCGTGATGAACGTTTCCGTGATCGAGCGGCTCGATTACACGCGCAGCGTCTACTACTCCACCGACGAGAAGCCGAACTCATTCAGGGAAATTGCCGGCTACAACAATTTCTACGAGTTCGGCACCGGCAAGGAGGACCCGGCGGAACACGCGCACCGGCTGCGCACCCGCCCCTGGACCGTCGTCGTCGACGGTGAATGCGAAAAGCCGGGCACGCTTGCAGTCGAAGACCTGCTGAAACCGCATGCACTCGAGGAACGGATCTATCGCCTGCGTTGCGTCGAGGCCTGGTCGATGGTGATTCCATGGGTCGGATTTCCTCTCGCAGACCTGATCAGGCGGTTTGCTCCGACGTCCCGCGCGAAGCACGTCGAGTTCACGACGCTGCACGACCCGCGGCAGATGCCGGGCCAGCGTTACGGCGTGCTCGACTGGCCATATGTCGAGGGCCTGCGCATTGACGAAGCGACCCATCCGCTGGCGATACTCGCGGTCGGCCTCTACGGGCGCGTGCTCCCGAACCAGAATGGCGCTCCGCTGCGGCTCGTCGTGCCATGGAAGTACGGCTTCAAGAGCATCAAGTCGATCGTGCGCATCCGCTTCACCGAACGCATGCCGGCGACCTCCTGGGCATTGTCCGCGCCGCGCGAGTACGGATTCTTCGCCAATGTGAATCCGGAAGTCGACCATCCGCGGTGGAGTCAGAAGAGCGAACGCCGCATCGGTTCGGGCAATCCGTTCGCGCGCATTCCGACGCAGAAATTCAACGGCTACGAGCGCGAGGTCGCGGGGCTGTACCGTGGCATGGATCTCGCGCGCCATTTCTGATTCCATGCACGCCGACACCCTGACGCGGCGCGTCGCCAAGCCGATCGTTTTCGTGCTGTGCCTGCTGCCGCTCCTGTGGTTGCTCGCTGGAATTCCCGGCTGGGCCGGTGCGGATCTCGGCGCCAACCCGGTCGAGAAGGTGCAGGATACGCTCGGCATCTGGGGACTGCGGCTGCTGCTCGCGACGCTCGCCATCACGCCGCTGCGCGAGCTCGGCGGCTGGCCGCGGCTGCAGCTTTTCCGGCGCATGCTGGGCCTCTTTTCCTTCGCATACCTCCTGCTGCATTTCCTGTTCTACCTGTTCGTGGACCAGGCCCTCGACTGGCGTCAGCTCGTCGCCGACATCGTCAAACGTCCTTACATCACGGTCGGCTTCGCGGCGCTCCTGCTGCTGGTGCCGCTTGCGGTGACCTCGACCCGCCGCGCCATGCGCCGGATGGGCCGCCGCTGGCAGACGCTGCACCGGCTGATCTATCCGGCAGCGGTGCTTGGCTGCGTGCATTTCTGGTGGCAGGTCAAGGCGGATGTCCGGGAACCGCTCATCTATGTCGCAGTTGCCTCGCTCCTGCTGGGCTGGCGAGTAGTCGGCTGGTGGCGTCGCCGCCAGGCGCGGGCAGCGGCGTCAGCTGCGCGCGTGAGCAGCTCGCGCGCCGATCGCGATGCCAGTCAGAATCAGGATGCCGCCGGCAGCGGTCCGCCAGTCCACGGCCTCCCCGAGTAGCCACCAGCCCAGGCAGGAAGCGAGCACCGGCTCTCCGACCAGAGCGACCGCCACGTACAGCGGGTCGAGATGACGGAGCGACCAGTTGTAGCCGCTATGGCCGACGATCTGCGACACCAGCGCCATGCCGGCAAGCGCCCACCAGGTCGTCGCATCGAAGCCTGTTGCCTGCGTGCCTGTCGCGCCGACTGCCAGCCAGAGCCAGGCAGCCGCCGATCCATAAGCGATGCCGAGGTAGCCGCGAAACGGCAGCGAGTCCTGCGCGGCGCGTGACAGCAGCAGGTAGCCCGCCATCGCGATGGCGCCCGCGACAGCCAGCAGGTCGCCGGCGAGTGCGGCATCGCCGCCAAGGCTGCCGGAGCCGACGACGATCGCGCCGGCAGTGGCGAAAGCGAGCGCCAGCATTGCCGCGCGTGACGGCAGCCGGCCGTTGGCTGCAAACTGCATGAGGGCCACCCAGACTGGCGCGGTGCTGACCAGCAGCACGCTGCGCGCGATCGTCGTGTGCTCGAGCGACGCGATCCAGGTCCCGAAATGCAGCGCCAGCAGAGCGCCCGCGGCGATCGCGAGCGCGATCGTGCGCAGCGTGAACTTGCCGTCGCCCGGCGCGACGATTGCTAACGGAACGACCACAAGACAGGCGATGCCGAGACGCCAGGCCGCAATGGCAAACGGTGCGGCGACGGCCATCCGGGTGAATATCGCCCCATGCGAGACCGCGATGAGCGCGATCGCAAGCACCACGAACGGTGCGAGCCGGGCGGGTTCTCCGGTGGTTGCGCCGCGCAATCCGCGACTCAGCGCAGCACCCAGGCCGGCACCGAACGCCAGCCCTGGGAGAGCGTCGCATCCAGCTCGCGCCACCGGGGTTCGAGAGTGCCGACCGCCGCCCAGAACTGCCTCGAGTGGTTCATGTGGCGCGTGTGCACGAGTTCGTGGATCAGCAGGTAGCGCACGACCGCCGGCGGCTGGAACAACAGGCAGGCGTTGAGGCTGATCGTGCCGTTCCTCGAACAGCTGCCCCACCGCGTTCGCTGCCGACGTATCTGCAGGCGCTCGAATGGCAGTTCGCTGGCGTATGACAGGTTATCGAGCCACGGTCCAAGAATCTCATGCGCCATTCGCATCGTGAATCGCTGCAAGACATGACGGACGAAGGCCGTGCGTGTGCAGTCGCCGGAGACGACCAGCCGGCCGTCGGCGAGCTGCAGGCGCGGCGAGCCCGGCGCGGTTTCGTAGCGGACCCTGAAGTCCTGCGCGTTCGCGGCGAACACGATGCGGTCCGGAAGCTGGCCTGACGGCAGGGGATCCGTCGGCTGGTACTGCACGACCTTGCGGTCGATCCAGTCGCGATGTCGCGCGACGAAATGCTGCACGGCACGCGGCCGCGTGCCGCGCGGCACGACGATCTCCACGATGCCGCCGGGCAGCACGCGCACCGCGAGACGCCTGGCGCGATCGCTCGGACGCACGCGCCAGGTCTGCGCCGCGACGAAAGCGTCATCGAGCAACGCAAGCTGCTGCAGCCGGTCGGGTCGCGCGTTCATAACGCTGCCGCGAGGCGGGCTCCTTCGTCGATTGCGCGAACCGCATCGAGTTCGGTCGCGACTTTCGATCCGCCGATCAGGTGGGCCGTCATGCCGGCGGCCTCGACGCCCGCAACCAGTTCGCGGAGCGGTTCCTGGCCCGCGCAGATCACGACGTGATCGACTGCGAGCAGGCGCGATTCGCCGGCCTGCCGGATCGACAGACCGCCATCATCGATGCGCTCATAGGCGACGCCGGCCAGCATGCGCACGCCTCGGCGCTTCAGGGCGAGGCGGTGCACCCAGCCCGTGGTCTTGCTGAGGTCGCGACCGGGTGGCGTCGGTTTGCGCTGCAGCAGCCAGATCGTGCGGGGCATCGATGCTGCCAGATCACGCGCGGGCACCAGTCCTCCCCTGGCCTCCAGCCGCATGTCGATGCCCCACTCGGCCATGAACGCGGGAATATCGAGCGATGCCGAAGGATGCGCCGCATCGTGGCTCAGGTACTCGGCGACGTCGAAGCCGATGCCGCCGGCACCGACGATCGCGACCGTGCGGCCGACCGGCCGTCCGTGCAGCAGGACGTCGATGTAGCTCAGCGCCTTGGGATGATCGAGTCCCTCGATCTCGGGACGTCGCGGTATGACGCCGGTCGCCAGCACGATTTCATCGAAGGCGCCGCCCGTCAGCATTGCCGCTTCCACGCGACGCGACAGCACGAGCTGGACACCCGTGAGCTCGATGCGCCGACCGAAGTATCGGAGCGTCTCGTGAAACTCCTCCTTGCCCGGTACCACCTTGGCCATGTTGAACTGGCCGCCGATGCGGTCGGCCGATTCAAACAGCGTCACGCGATGGCCCCGTCCCGCCGCAATCGTCGCACAGGCGAGCCCGGCGGGCCCCGCGCCGACCACCGCGATGCGCTTTGGCGTCTGCGCCGGCGGGTAGTTGAGCTCGGTCTCGCGACCGGCACGCGGATTGACGAGGCAGGTCGCGACCTGGTTTTCGAACACCAGGTCGAGACAAGCCTGGTTACAGGCGATGCAGGTGTTGATCTCATCCGATCGGCCCGCCGCGGCCTTGGCGACGAACTCGGGATCGGCGAGCAGCGGTCGCGCCATCGAGACGAGGTCCGCATCGCCGGACGCCAGCAGGCTCTCGGCGACGGCGGGATCGTTGATGCGATTGCTGGTCACGAGGGGAACCGATACGGCGCCACGCAGCCGGCGGGTCACCCAGCTGAACGCCGCGCGCGGGACCATGGTCGCGATCGTCGGGATGCGCGCCTCGTGCCAGCCGATGCCGGTGTTGATGATCGTCGCGCCGGCTTGCTCCACCGCCTGGGCCAGTTCGATCACCTCATCCCAGCTGCCGCCGCCTTCGACCAGATCGAGCATCGACAGTCGGTAGATGATGATGAAACCGCGCCCGACCGCGGCGCGTGTGCGGGCGACGATTTCGACCGCAAGACGCATCCGGTTTTCCCAGCTGCCGCCCCAGCGGTCGGTCCGCCGGTTGGTGCGCGCAACCAGGAACTGGTTGATGAAATAGCCTTCCGATCCCATGATTTCCACGCCGTCGTAACCGGCCGCCTGGGACAGCGTGGCCGAGCGCACGAACGCATCTGTCTGCCGGCCGATGCCCCGCTCGGACAGTTCCCGCGGCGTGAATGGGGAGATCGGCGCCTTCAGGCGCGACGGCGCGACCGCGAGCGGATGATAGGCGTAGCGTCCCGTGTGCAGGATCTGCATGCAGATCCTGCCGCCGGCTTCATGCACCGCCTCGGTGACCAGCCGGTGCCGCGCAACGTGACGGCGACCGGACAGCGTGCCGGCGAATGGCTTGGTCCAGCCCGCGGCATTCGGTGCGATCCCGCCGGTCACGATGAGTCCGACGCCGCCGCGTGCCCTTTCAGCGAAATAGGCGGCCAGCTTCGGATAATCCTCGCGCCGGTCCTCGAGCCCGGTGTGCATCGAACCCATCAGCACGCGATTCGGTAGCGTCGTGAAGCCGAGATCGAGCGGCGCCAGCAGGTGCGGAAACGGGTTCGGCGTCACGCGCGCAATCATATAGCATGCAAGCCGCCATGAAACCCGCGCTGGAAGTTCGCGATCTCGTCAAGGACTATCCCGGCGTTCGCGCTGTTGACGGCGTGTCGTTCTCGATCCACCCGGGCGTTTGTTTCGGCATGCTCGGACCGAACGGCGCCGGCAAGACCACGACCGTCGAGATCATGGAAGGCGTCACCGCGCCGACCTCGGGCCAGGTGCTTTATCACGGCGAGCCGCTCGGCGCGCGCTTCCGCGCCGAGGCCGGCATCCAGTTCCAGAAAACGGCGCTGCAGGATTTCCTGACGGTGCGTGAAACCCTGCAGCTCTTTCGCCGCCTCTATCCCTCGGGGCGCGATGTCGACGACCTGATCCGTCTCTGCGCGCTCGAGCCGGTGGCGGGGCGCGACAACCGGAAACTGTCAGGCGGCCAGCTGCAGCGCCTTCTGCTCGCGATCGCTCTGGCCAACGATCCGCAGGTCCTGTTCCTCGACGAGCCGACGACCGGGCTCGATCCGCAGGCACGCCACAACTTCTGGGACCTGATCCGGACAATCAAGGCCGAGGGACGCACGGTGCTCCTGACCACGCACTACATGGAGGAAGCGTACTTCCTCTGTGACATCGTCGCGATCATGGATCACGGCCGCATCATTGCCGAGGGTCCCCCGGCGCGGCTGCTCAAGGAGCATTTCGACGATGTCGTGCTCGAACTCCCGCGGGAGGACTTCCCCGGCGACACCGGCGACTTTCCGCTCCCATTGCTGGTCGCGAGCGATCGCGTCGAGATCTCGACGCCGGATGTCGAAGGGGCGCTGCGCGCCCTGCTGGACCGCGGCGTGCCGCTCAGGCATCTGCGCATCCGTCCGCGCAACCTGGAGGATCTGTTTCTCGAGCTCACCGGGCGGGAGCTGCGGAAATGAACCTGCGCCGGTTGTTCGCGATCTGGCACGCGCGCAACCTCGAGTTCCTGCGCGACCGCTCGACGCTGGCGTTCAATTTCCTGTTTCCGTTCGTGATGGTCATCGCTTTCGTCGTCATCTTCGGCGGCCAGGCTCGCAGCCTCTTCAAGGTCGGCGTGCTGAGCCCGCCCGGCACGGTGCTCGAGGCCGGTCTGCATCCCTTCATGGGAACCCGTCATATCGAGTTCTACCGTGTGGAGCCTGCTGGCCTGGACGACGCCGTGCGCAGGGTCGAGCGTCATCAGGCCGACCTGCTGCTCGACCTGCGCGAAGGCACACGTTACTGGGTCAACACGGACTCCCCCAAAGGCTACCTGGCGGAAAAGCTGCTGCTCGAATCCGAGCCCGGCCAGGCGATCCGCCAGCCGGTGACCGGCGCTGCCGTGCGCTACGTGGACTGGCTGCTGCCCGGCATTCTCGGCATGAACATGATGTTCAGCTGCCTCTTTGGCGTCGGTTACGTCGTCGTACGGTACCGAAAATCCGGATTCCTGCGGCGCCTGTCCGCGACGCCGGTGACCGCGATGGAGTTCGGGGGCGCGCAGATCCTGTCGCGCCTTTTGTTGACGGTCACCGTGACGGCGCTCCTGTATGGCGTGCTCATCCTCCTCATCCCGTTCCGTAACGAAGGCAGCGCAATGCTGCTCCTGGCGATCGCAATCGCAGGCGCGATGGCGATGATCGCACTGGGCTTTCTGATGGCGGCCAGGTTCCGGAGCGAAGAGCTCGCGAACGGCGTCATCAATCTGGCGTCATGGCCGATGATGCTGCTGTCCGGCGTGTGGTTCTCCCTCGAAGGCGCGCCGGCGTGGTTGCGCATGGCGTCGGAGGCGCTGCCCCTGACCCAGATGCTGAATGCCGCGCGCGCCGTGATGCTGGACGGCGCGGGACTGCCCGAAGTCTGGCCACAGCTCGGACTGCTGCTGGCCATGGCCGTCGTCTTCCTCGCGATCGCCGCTACGGGATTCCGCTGGCGCGCCGACTGAGCGTTGTCAAGGCGGCGGCCGGCACGACGACTGTGGCAGACTCTCGACCCGTAAGTTTGAACGCGGCAGGAACGCGTGGACAAATCCGAACTGCTGAAACAACTACGCATCGACCGGGATGCTCCACCGGAGGAGCTGCCATCGCGTACCCGGCTGTGGATCGGCCTGGCGATTGCGGTTATCGCGATCGCTGTCGTCACGATCTGGCTGATCGTGCGCGAACCCGCCCTCGAGGTAACGGTCGTTTCCGCGCGCGCGATGCCATCGACCGGCGCCGCGACGTCGGTGCTCGATGCAACAGGCTATGTCACGGCGCGCAGGCAGGCGACCGTATCCGCCAAGATCACGGGCAAGGTGCGCGACGTCCGTATCGAGGAAGGCCAGCGCGTCGAAGCCGGCGATATCCTGGCGACGCTGGACGACGCCGAGGCCCTGGTCGAAGTGCAGTTGCGGCTCGCGCAGCTTGAATCGGCGCGCTCGCAACAGGCGGAGGCCGTATCGGCGAGCGCCAATGCGGAGCGCGAGCTTCGTCGTCAGGAGGAACTCTCGGAACGCAAGCTGACGAGCGTCTCGGCTCTCGATCTCGCCCGTACCGAAGCCGAGGCGTGGCGCGCGCGGGCCGCGAGCCAGGGCAGTGCCGTCCGGGTGGCCCAGCAGTCGCTGCAGGCCGCGCGCGTGCAACTCGATAACACGATCGTTCGCGCGCCCTTCGGCGGCGTCGTGACGGTCAAGGCGGCGCAACCCGGTGAAATGATCTCGCCGATATCCGCGGGCGGCGGCTCGATCCGCACCGGCATCGGCACGATCGTCGACATGGATTCGCTCGAGATCCAGGTCGATGTCAGCGAGGCCTACATCAATCGTGTCCGGGCGGGCCAGCAGGTCGAGGCCGTCCTGAATGCCTATCCGGAGTGGCGCATCCCGGCCGAAGTGATCGCAATCGTGCCCACCGCCGACCGCTCGAAGGCGACGGTCAAGGTGCGCATAGCGCTCGGCACGAATGACCCGCGCATCGTGCCGGAGATGGGCGTGCGCGTTGCCTTCCTGGAGGAGCGCCGGTCTGCTGCGGCGGACGTCGACTCTCCGCCGCTCCGCGGCGTGCTCGTGCCCGTCGCGGCGATCCGGCGGGATGGCGACACGGACATCGTTTTCGTGGAGCGCGACGGCCGCGCAGAACGCCGTACCGTCACGCTCGGGGGCACGTCGGGCGACAGCCGGCACGTGCAGGCGGGCGTCGCGGCAGGCGATCCAGTCATTGTCGATCCGCCGGCGGACCTGGCCGACGGCGACGCGGTCGCCGTCAGGGAGTGAAATGAGATTGCCGGTGTATGCCTGTTTCCGGGGCGGATCATGAACGATGCATTGGTGCAGGTGCGAAGCGTCGATAAGTCCTATCAGCGCGGCAAGCAGAGCGTCGAGGTGCTGCATCGCCTGACGCTGGACATACCGCGGGGGGATTTCGTCGCGCTGATGGGTCCCTCCGGCTCCGGCAAGACCACGCTGCTCAACCTGATTGGCGGCCTCGACCGCCCCACCGCCGGCGAAATCGTGATTGACGGCCAGCGCATCGACCGGTTGTCCGGATCCCGGCTCGCCAGATGGCGCGCGCGGAATGTCGGGTTCGTGTTCCAGTTCTATAACCTGATGCCGGTGCTGACGGCGGAGCGCAACGTCGAGCTGCCATTGCTGTTGACGGACCTCTCCGCCGCGCAGCGGCGCAAGTCCGTCGCGGTTGCGCTGCAGGTCGTCGGACTCGAGGACCGCGCGCGGCACAAGCCGAAGGAATTGTCCGGCGGCCAGGAGCAGCGCGTCGCCATCGCCCGCGCACTGGTCTCGGACCCCACGATGCTGATCTGCGACGAGCCGACCGGCGACCTGGACCGCAGGACGGCGAACGAAATCCTGGGCTTGCTGCAGGTGCTCAACAGGGAACATGGCAAGACGATCGTCATCGTAACGCACGATCCGAAAGCCGCGGAGTTCGCCAGACACACGCTGCACCTGGAAAAGGGGCAACTGCTCGAGCAGTCGCCCGTCGCCGCATAGGCCGCGTGCATGACCCGCACCGGTTTCGTGCTCGCCAATCTGATGCGCAGGAAGACGCGCACGGTGCTGACCTTGCTGTCGATTGTGATGGCATTCCTGCTGTTCGGCCTGCTGCAGGCGGTCAATGTGCTGTTCTCCGCCGGCGCTGACTTTGTCGGCGCCACGCGCCTCGTGACCCAGGCCCGCGTGTCGTTCACCTACTCGCTGCCGATGCGGCTGCTGCCCCAGATCGAGTCGGTGCCCGGCGTCGAGCACGTGATGTGGCAGCAGTGGTTCGGCGCGGTCTGGCAGGAGAACACGCAGCTCGTGTTTCTCGCCGCCGATCCGTTGCGTTTGCGCGCGGTGTACCCGGAGTACGTGATGCCGGACGCGCAATGGAAAGCCTTCGCCGAAACCCGTACCAGCATGATCGTCGGCCGTAATCTGGCGGACAAGTACGGCTGGAAGATCGGGGACAAGGTCCCAATCTCGTCCAACATCTTTCCGCAGAAGGATGGCAGCAAGAACTGGACTTTCGACCTGGTGGGCATCTATGACGGCAAGGATGCCGAATGGCAGCGCAACACCAATGTCGGCTGGATCAACTTCGCCTACTTCGACGAGGCCAACCTGTTCGCGCGCGGCATGGCCGGTACATTCACGAGCAGGCTCGCCGATCCGGACCAGGCCCAGCAGGTCGCCCGGACCATCGATGCCATGTTCGAGAACTCCGCGGACGAGACGAAAACCCAGACCGAGAAGGATTTCAATATCGGATTCATCAAGCAGTTCGGCGACATCGGGCTGATCGTGCGCTGGATCCTGTTCGCGGTGTTCTTCACGCTGCTGCTCGTCGTCGGCAACACGACCGCCCAGAGCGTACGAGAGAGGATTCCGGAGCTCGCGATTCTGAAGACGCTCGGATTCACGGACGGCAGCGTCCTCGGCCTGGTCCTGGCAGAAGCCGTGGCGCTATGCCTGATCGGCGGCCTCGCGGGTCTCGCCCTCGCGACGCCGCTCGGTGTCGCCATCGCCAATGCCAGCGGCGGCAACCTGCCGGTGGCGGTCGATCACCGTGTCTGGGCCATGGGTCTGGCAGCCATAGTTCTCCTGAGCCTCGCAGTGGGCCTGTTTCCGGCAATGCGCGCCAGCCGGCTGACGATCGTCGATGCGATGGCCGGACGCTGAGGGAACCCGGGCATGCTGAAGCAGACGTTCTCGATCACCCTGCTTGGATTGCGCAGCATCCCGGAGCGCATCGGCCCGTCCCTCGTCATCGTCGTGGGCCTGGCCGGCGTTGTCGCGGTCTTCACCGCGCTGCTGGCCATGGCAGCGGGTTTTCAGTCCACTCTCCAGGCAACGGGCAGAAGCGACGTGGCGATCGTACTGCGCGGCGGTTCCCAGGCGGAACTCAATTCCGGCCTGTCGCGCGACCAGGGAACGATCATCAAGCAGGCGCCGGGCATCCGCAGCGGCGAGGACGGCCAGCCGCTCGCCTCCGCCGAGATGGTCGTCATCGCGGAACTGGTGAGAACCGGCGAGAAAACGAGCGCCAACATCACCGTGCGGGGCGTCGAGCCGCGCGCGTTTGCCCTGAGGCCGCAGCTGCGCGTCGTCGAAGGCCGGATGTTCCAGCCCGGCCTGCGGGAACTGATCGTCGGTCGTGGCGTGGTCGAGCAGTTCCAGGGTGCCGGCATCGGCGAGACGCTGCGCATGCGCGGCTCGGTCTGGACCGTGGTCGGCGTGTTCGAGTCCGGCGACGCGAACGAAAGCGAATTATGGGCCGACGTGGAAGTCGCGCAGTCGACATTCAACCGGCAAGGCTACAGCGCCGTGCGCCTGGCGCTGGACGATCCGGACGGGCTGGCTGCGCTGCGCGAGCACCTGCTTGCCGATCCGCGGGTCAACGTGGACGTCGAGTCGGAGCAGCAGCATTACAGCGGGCAGACCGAGCAGTTCCGCAGGACGATCGGCATACTGGCCGGCGTAGTGACTTCCATCATGGCTCTCGGCGCGATGTTCGCCGCTCTCAATACGATGTATGCGGCAGTCGGCACGCGCGCGCGGGAGATCGCGACGCTTCGGGCCATCGGTTTTGGCGGGACGCCCGTCGTCATCTCGGTGATGATCGAGTCGTTGCTGCTGGCGCTCGCGGGCGGTGTGATCGGCGCCCTCCTCGCCTATCTGCTCTTCAACAACCTGGCGGTTTCGACATTGAGTGCGAATTTCACGCAGATCGTATTCCAGTTTTCGGTCACGCCCGCACTCGTGCGCGACGGCGTCTTCATTGCACTGGTGATCGGAATGGTCGGTGGCTTCCTGCCCGCACTGCGCGCCGCGCGGCTGCCGGTCACGACGGCCCTCCGCGCGGCCTGACCGGCGGCGCGCACGGCGTGTCAACCACAGATCTTCCGCTGATCGATATCGGGGCCAATCTCGCGCACGACAGTTTCGATCGGGATCGCGAGGTCGTGATCCGGCGCGCTCGCGAGGCTGGCGTCGCGGCGATGATCGTGACCGGCAGCTCGATTGACGACAGCGCGCGTGCGCTGGCGGTGTGCCGGCAATGGCCCGGGCAGCTGCGCGCAACGGCAGGCGTACATCCGCATCACGCAGCGTTCTTTCATGCCACGGACGTCCCGCGCCTGGCCGAGTTGCTGGCGGACCCACTCGTAGTCGCGGCGGGCGAATGTGGTCTGGATTTCTATCGCAATTTTTCGCCGCCGGCTGACCAGCGCCGCGCGTTCGCGTTGCAGCTTGCGCTCGCGGCGCAGCATGACCGCCCGCTGTTCCTGCACCAGCGTGATGCGCACGCGGACTTTCTCGCGATGCTCGCCGAGCATCCGGCACTTGCCTCGCGCGCGGTCATTCACTGCTTCACCGGCGGTGCCGCGGAACTCGAGGCCTGCCTGGACGCCGGGCTCTCGATCGGGATCACCGGCTGGATATGCGACGAGCGCCGCGGTCAGACGCTGCGCGAATCGTCGTCCCGGATTCCGGCCGACCGCCTGATGATTGAAACGGATGCGCCCTACCTGCTGCCGCGCACGATCTCGCGGAAACCACGCGACCGACGCAACGAACCCATGAACCTTCCCGCGGTGCTTGCGACCCTGGCGGATTGCCGTCGCGAGCCGGCCGCGGAGCTCGCGCGTGCGACGACCGGGAACGCATGCCGCTTTTTTGGCCTTACACTGCGGGAGACGGTGGCGGTGGATGGTTCAGCGAACTATTTGTTACATTAACTATATCGCGTAAGCGATTGAATTAAGGATTCTAAATGGATTTCAAGCGAGCGCAGCAGTCGACCGCGGACCGTTTCAGGGAGTCCATCGTGCCGCGGCTTTGCGACTATATCCGGATCCCCAACAAGTCCCCGCTGTTCGACGCGAACTGGCAGAAGAATGGACACATGGACCGCGCGGCCGAGCTGATGGCCGACTGGTGCCGCGAACAGCCGATCTTGGGTATGAAGGTGGAGATCCTGCGGGCCGAGGGCCGCACGCCGCTGCTTTTCTGCGAGATTCCCGGCTCGGGCGACGACACTGCGCTGCTCTATGGTCACATGGACAAGCAGCCGGAGTTCACCGGCTGGGCCGCCGGCCTGTCGCCCTGGGAGCCGGTGCTGCGCGACGGAAAGCTGTACGGGCGCGGTGGCGCCGATGACGGCTATGCGGTCTTCTCCTCCCTGACAGCCATTCGCCTGCTCCAGGAACAGGGCATCCCGCACGCGCGCTGCGTCGTCCTGATCGAGGCCTGCGAGGAGAGCGGAAGTTACGACCTCCCCTACTATGTCGACCAGCTCGCCGGGCGCATCGGCACGCCGAGCCTCGTCGTAT
Source organism: Steroidobacteraceae bacterium (assembly GCA_035513555.1). Classification (GTDB taxonomy): domain Bacteria; phylum Pseudomonadota; class Gammaproteobacteria; order Steroidobacterales; family Steroidobacteraceae; genus SCUD01. The sequence goes on from DATKBY010000027.1 coordinate 39,916, forward strand.
GTCTCGATGCCGAGTGCGGCAATTTCGATCAGCTGTGGTGCACCACGTCGCTGCGCGGCAATCTCGTCGGAACGCTGACGATCGAAGGGCTGACCGAAGGCGTGCATTCCGGCGCGGGCACGGGGATCGCGCCGTCGGTGTTCCGCATCGCGCGGACCCTGCTGGCGCGGGTCGAGAACGACGTGAACGGCGACCTGATGCTGGAGGAGCTGCATGCGCCGATCCCTGCGGCGCGCGTGGCGCAGGCGCGCGAGGCGGCCGCCGTGCTGGGTGACCAGATCGCCGGCAAACTGCCGTTCGTGGAAGGCGCACGACCGTTGTCCGATGCGCCGGTCGAACTGGTGCTGAATAACACCTGGCGCCCGACTCTTGCGATCACGGGTGCTGCCGGGTTGCCGGCGCTGGAGAACGCCGGCAACGTCTTGCTGCCGAAGCTGGATCTCAAGCTGTCGTTCCGTCTGCCGCCGACGACGGATGCGGCTACCGCGGCCACTGCGGTCAAGCAGCGCCTGGAAGCCGATCCGCCCTACGGCGTGCACAGCGCGTTCGATGTCGACTCGTCGCTTGCCGGCTGGGATGCGCCGCCCGTGGCACCGTGGCTCGAGCAGGCGATGCACGACGCTTCACGGGCGACTTTCGGGCGCGACGCGATGTATCTCGGCACCGGCGGCAGTATCCCCTTCATCGGCATGCTGGGTGAACGCTTTCCGGAGACGCAGTTCCTCGTCACCGGCGTGCTCGGGCCGCATTCGAATGCGCACGGCCCGAACGAATTCCTGCACCTGGCCTGTGCCGAGCGGCTGACCGTCTGCGTGGCCCGCGTGATCGAAGCGCATCTCGCGCGTGGTTCGGCCTAGCGACGCCCTAGCGGGCTCGGTTCGGCCTGCCGAACGACTTCGTCCCAGGCGGCGCGGTAGCGCTCCGCCGGGTGCGGCGGCGTCCCGGACTCCGGCGGAGGATATTCGGCTTCGAGCGATGCCAGACGCAGCACATGCGGCGGCCGCCCTTTCGGGAACGTCGCTCGCTCGGTGAAGATGATGCGGCCGTCGACCGGCACGTCCCCTGCGAGTGCCTTGATGGCCGCGATACGGTCGTACAGCGTCTCAAGCGGATTCAGGAAGGTCGAGCGCTCATTGCCGTTCATAACGGTCCATTCCCGCATGTGCTCGCCGCCGAAGACGATACCGGCGGCATCCCGGAAGTCGACGACCAGCAGCCCGCGACCGGTCAGCAGCAGGAAATCGATGTGCAGATGCCCGCCGCTGCCATCAGGAATCAGCACGTCCGTCAGCAAGGCCGCTGAGGAGGTTGCAAACGAGCGCACCAGCTGCCGGTGCGCGCGATGCCGCCGCCAGCGCCGATAGCCGGCGACGCCCACCAAGGCAAGCCCCCCCGCAAACATGACGGCGAGGGTCACCTGGACGATGAGATTCTCGGTAGTCATGCGGCGAGGTTCCCGACACCCATGGCAAAAACGGCGCCGGCATCTTCCCGTGCGCGCTGAACAAACGCAAGCCGACGGAGGGTCGAGGCCGACGGTGGATTAGCGCCGTGACTGCCACCAGCGCAGCAGGCGCGCACCACCCGGCAAACGCAGCGCGCGCAGCAGCAGTCGCACGGCCGCACGATCGGCAACGGACAGCGCAAATGGCGCGTGCAACGGTCCGTACAGGGCGGCACGACAATCGATGCGATCGACGGCACGGGCGTGAAACTCAATCACGCCCTCGGCGGAAGAAAGCCGCCAGCCGTGACCGTTGACGCCGCCAGGGATTTCCGGGCGTGTCAGGCGCGCCGGCAGCGCCGGGCCGCGATATTCCGAAATGATGATGAGCTGGACGCCTTCCGCTGCCTCCGAACGCAGCACGCGCCTGGCGCACGGCCCATCGCGCTCGACCAGGCTGAAAATGGGAACGGCCGCATCGGCAGACATCGACTGATTATAGTCGCCGGCAAACGGAGCGACCAGCCGGAACGCATTGCGGCATGATGCGCAGCATGAATTCCCGCGCGCCGCGCTGATCGAATGGCGGGGACGTTTGCACCATCTGCTGACGCATCACGCGGCGCAAGCCTCGTGACAGCGGAGAGCTCTCGCTCGCAGATTCCACCCGACCTCCTGCTTTCTGACGCAAACACGCGGCGACCGGCGACAGGGCTAGCCGCGTCCGCGCGGCATTCTCATGCTTCAGTAGCCGAAGGGTCGGCCAACCGAGGAACGGCAATGAGAATTTTCGCAATCTGCCTGATCGCGCTCGGCCTGTTTGCGGGTTGTGCGACGAGCAGCGGCGGTCTGCGCTCCGCGTCAGACCGGCTCGATGAGACCTCCCAGATGTTCTACCGGCAACTTGCGGCGGCCCCGGCGTCGCGCACGGCCGTCGCAGACGCGGAACGGTTTGCCGACGCGGCGCACGAATTTCATCGCGAAGTGCGTGACGGCCGTTCGGCCAAAGTGCTGGCGCCGATGTTCGATCGAGTTGCGGACCGTTATCACGCGCTGCGCGACCAGCTGGATGACCGCGAGTACAGCTCGCGCTACCGCGAAGCAGGCTTCGATCGGGTGACCGATGCGTACCTCGACGTCGAGCGCGTCATGAACCGCAAGTACGGCAGGCGTTACGGTTCCCGCGATTGAAGATTGGTGGGCCGTGATGGGATCGAACCATCGACCAACTGGTTAAAAGCCAGATGCTCTACCACTGAGCTAACGGCCCGCCGGAGGGCGCGAATGATACCCGAGCGCTCCGGCCGGTTCATCCTGGGTCACGGATGAGGCGATTGACCTGGGTCAAGGTGGACGGTATCCCCGGGCGGTAATGTCCGTGGGTGACTGCTGCGGAACGCGAATTTCTCGCTGCGATCGAGACCAGCAACGGCGACCTGATTCCAAGGTCGCTCTCGTTAAACGTTAGTCTGCCGATCTGCACGGATGCCTATGTCGCACGCCTGGAGCGCGAACTGGACCTCGTCGCCCGGTTGTTCGACCGGGACCGGGAAGTCGTCAATATAGAGTTCGACGCCACTGCGCCGGGACTGGTCCGGCCCAACGCGAGGTCGGAGCTCCTGTGCGCGATGCGCACGCAATTCCATTTCTCATCTGCATTGCTGGAGGGGTGGCGCGATAACGGGACAGGCGTTGGCGGCTGCAGGACCGTCTCCGAATGGGACCGGCTCGGCTTCGGCGTCGGCGCGGCAAGCCTCATTGGGGACAGGATATTCCGGAATTCCAAAGTCCTCTCCGCCTGGGAAAAGGCAATCGACCGCGGATACCTTGCGGTCGGCCCTTCCGGACGGATCGATGTAACATCGCGCCATGTTACGACCGCGCGCCCAGCGTCCAGCGGGGATCGCCGATGACGGCGACGAGTTTCACTTCTGCTCGACCTGTGCTTTTTCGCAGGCTTGCCTGTCCGAAAGCATGGACAAGGCTGCGCTCCGGGACCTGCACATACTGGTCGAGCATGTCGGGCCCATTACGGCTGGTGCGCACGTGTTCCGCGATGGCGATCCATTTGCATCCATCGCAGCGGTCCGGGGCGGCACGGTCAAGACCTATGTCGTCGATCGGGATGGCCGCGAGCAGGTGCTCGGTTTCCATTTTCCAGGCGAAGTCATCGGCCTGAGCGCGATCGACGGAGAGCGCTATCCCTGCAATGCGGTGGCGCTCGATGACGTGACGTTGTGTCGGTTCTCGTTCGCCAGGATGGCAGAGTTGGCATCGCGCCTGCCCGGATTGCAGAAGCAGCTATTCCGGCTGCTGAGTCGCGATATCGGCACCGCATCGCTACTCGCGGGCGATCATTCGGCCGATGAGCGCCTGGCGGCATTCCTGCTGCTGACGTCGCGTCGATTCGCGGCAAGAGGATTCTCCGCGACCGGATTCCGCCTAAGCATGTCGCGCGCCGACATCGCCAATTACCTGCACCTGGCGCCCGAAACCGTGAGTCGCGTGCTGCGGCGTTTCCAGGATGAGCAGTGGATCCGCGTCCAGCGTCGTGACCTGGAGCTGATCGAACCCGCGAAAATCGAATCGCTGGCGGCGCCGGTCCTGCGCCGGGGCGCGTCCGCGACCACTTGACCTGAATCAAGGCGGCCGGTGCGCTCGCACTCGACAAACCGCGGACAGTTAATGGCCGCACGGCACACATAAAGTGCTGGAGTACTATCCGCAGATCAAGCTCGTGCACGTGGCGGCCGTGATTGCGAGCGGGTCTTTGCTGCTGCTGCGCGGCTTGTTGGTGCAAGGGGGTCGGCGTGCGTGGGCGCTTGCGGTGCCGTTGCGCTACCTGAGCTACACGATCGACACGACGCTGCTCACAGCCGCACTGATGCTGGTCAGCATTCTGCCGCTGGCCAGTTTCAGCAATGGCTGGCTGCTGACAAAGTTGCTGTTACTGCCGGTCTATGTGAGCCTCGGCTGGCTCGCGTTGCGCCGGGATGGGTTGCCTGGCGCCGGGGCCGCGTTCCTGGCCGGCGCGATGCTCGTGTTTGCGCTGATGCTCGCGATAGCGCGCACACACGATCCGTTCGGTGGTTTGGGGCGCCTGGCCTGGCGCTTCGTGACTTGATCCAGGTCAGGGTGCGGTCCATTGGCGGCTGGCACTATTAGGACCTGGGCTAAATGTGAGGACTGCCATGATTACGCGTACCGCGATTCTGCTGCTGGCACTGGCACTTGCGGCTGGCTGCGGCAGTTCGAAACCGCAAGGAGATGAAGCCGGCGAAACCGGCGGCTCCGCCCGGGGCGATTTCGGGCCGCCGCAGGGCGAACCCGTGAAAGCAGTTCTGACTGCGCCGCCGATGGTGCCGCCACCGACCGGACGCAGCGCGCCGGCGAAGGTCATCGTTGAGCTCGAGGTCATCGAAAAGGAAATGCCGATCTCCGAAGGCGTGACCTACACGTTCTGGACGTTTGGCGGCACGGTGCCGGGCAGCTTCATCCGCGTGCGCCAGGGTGACACCGTGGAGTTCCACCTGTTGAACGCGCCGGACAGCAAGATGCCGCACAACATCGACCTGCACGGTGTCACCGGCCCGGGCGGGGGCGCCTCGTCCAGCTTTACGGCGCCAGGTCATCGCACACGCTTTACGTTCAAGGCGTTGAATGCCGGCCTCTACGTCTACCATTGCGCAACGGCTCCGGTCGGCATGCACGTCGCGAACGGCATGTACGGCCTGATGCTGGTGGAGCCGCCTGAGGGCCTGCCGGCAGTCGATCGCGAGTATTACGTCATGCAAGGTGACTTCTACACGACCGGCCGCTATCGCGAAAAAGGCCACCAGCCCTTCGACATGCAGAAAGCTATCGACGAACATCCGACCTATGTCCTGTTCAATGGCTCGGAAGGCGCATTGACGGGAGATCGCGCACTCACGGCAAAGACCGGCGAGAATGTCCGGCTCTACGTCGGCAACGGCGGTCCGAATCTCATCTCGAGCTTTCACGTCATTGGCGAGATTTTCGACAAGGTGTGGTTCGAAGGCGGTACGCGTTTCCAGGAAAACGTGCAGACCACGCTGATTCCCGCGGGCGGCGCGGCCATGATGGACTTCCACGTCGAAGTGCCCGGCAGTTATGTGCTGGTCGACCACAGCATTTTCCGCGCCTTCAACAAAGGCGCGCTTGCGATCCTGAAAGCCGATGGTCCCGAAAACAAGGCGATTTACTCCGGCAAGGAAGTCGACGAAATGTATCTCGGCGATCGAGCGCTACCAAACCTCGCGGCTGTCGCGACCGCGGCCGCTGCCGCGAAGACAGGCGACCTGACGGTCGAACAGCAGAGCAGCGCCGGCAAGGCGCTCTTTGCGGGCACCTGCTCAACCTGCCACCAGGCAGACGGCCGCGGACTGGAAGGTGTCTTCCCGCCGCTCGCAAAAGCTGACTGGTTCGCAAAAGACCGCCTGCTCGTGCCGACCGCGATCCTGCAGGGCGTGCAGGGAAAAATCACGGTCAATGGCAAGGACTACAACTCCGTCATGCCGCCGATGAATCAGCTCACGGACGACGAAGTCGCGAACATCTCGACCTATGTGCTGAATAGCTGGGGCAATGCCGGCGGACGCATCACCAAGGCCGAAGCCGCCGCTATCCGCAAGGACATCAAGCCGCAGGGCGTGGAGCATTGAGGATGCGCCGGATTTCGCTGTTGCTCGGGATGCTGTCCCTGACCTGCACGATCGCGGCGTCGGACGAGGCCGGCGAATGGGTCTCGCTTCCGGGCGGCGTGTTCCGCTCGGCACTCGAGCTGCCGGATGTTCCGGACGGCGCCAGGATTCCGGCCTTCGAGCTTGAGCGCACGCCCGTGACCAACGGGGAGTTCCTGGAGTTCGTCCGTTCACATCCGCGCTGGCGGCGGGACCGCGTGCCTGGCATGCTCGCCGAATCGCGTTACCTGTCGCACTGGGCCGGACCGGCCGACCTTGGCTCCAGTGCGCTGCCGGAACAGCCGGTTACCTGGGTGAGCTGGTTTGCCGCCGAGGCTTATTGTCGAGCGGAAAATGCGCGGTTGCCCAAGTGGAATGAATGGGAGTACGCCGCAGCGGCGGATGCGGTCCGCATTGATGCGCGCTCTGACCCCGCCTGGCGCGAGACGATTCTCGCCTGGTATTCACGTCCGTCGACGCGGCCATTGCCGGCGGTCGGCGCCGATCCAGCCAATGCCTATGGCCTGCGTGACCTGCATGGCCTCGTCTGGGAATGGGTCGAGGATTACTCCGCGCTGCTCGTCTCCGCGGACAATCGTGAGCAGGGCGCGGCGGATTCACTCAAGTATTGCGGCGGCGCGGCATTGTCGATGTCGGATCGCGATAACTACGCCGTGCTGATGCGAGTGGCCATGCTGTCCTCGCTGGAAGGCGCGGGCGCGACTGCGAACCTCGGCTTTCGCTGCGCGAGGTCGCCATGATGCGGGCGGCCTGCATCGCGGCATGCCTGACCGTCGCGGCCGTTTGTGCGCAGCCAGACACGGCATACGCGGTGGATGCGGCGTTGCCGTCCGACTCGGTATACCAACTGGACGCCGTTCTCGTTGACCAGTCGGCACGCCCGCTCCGGTTCCGCGATCTGCGTGGCAAGCCGCGCCTGGTGACGATGATCTATACGCAATGCAAGTACGTCTGCCCGATGATCGTCGACAGTGTGAAAGCGGTGGAACGCGAGCTGACGCCTGCCGAGCGCCTGCGCATCGGTTTCGTGTTGATCAGCATGGACCCGAAACGCGACACGCCGGACGCCCTGCAGGAAGTCATGACGACCCGCCGGCTCAATCCGGCCGCATGGACGCTGCTGCGCCCGGAGGAAACGGGATTGCGTGGGATCGCCGGCGTGCTCGGCGTGCGATACCGCGCCCTGGCCGACGGCGAGTTCAACCACACGACGGATCTCGTGCTGCTGGATGCCGACGGACGAATACTCGCGCGTAGCGCGCAGATCGGTGGCGGCGCCGATCCCGGGCTGTTGGCAGCGGTACGCGCCGCCCTTACGCCTTAATAACGATAACGCGTCGGATCCGGAATCCCGGCCTGTCTGAAGCCCTCGCGGCGCAGGCGGCACGCGTCGCATCGATCGCAGGCGGCGCCTGCGTCATCCGGCTGATAGCACGATACGGTCATCGCATAGTCGACGCCCAGTGCAATGCCCCGCCGGATGATGTCGGCCTTCGACAGGTCGATCAGCGGCGCGTGGATGCGGATCGGCCGGCCTTCAACGGCGGCCCTGGTCGCCAGGTTCGCCATGCGCTCGAACGCGGCAATGAATTCCGGCCGGCAATCCGGATAACCCGAGTAGTCGACGGCATTGACCCCGATGAAGATGTCCGATGCGCCGCTCACCTCCGCCAGGCCGAGTGCGCATGCCAGGAATACCGTGTTGCGCGCGGGCACGTAGGTCACCGGAATGCCGGCTCCGCCGTTTTCCGGCACAGCGATCGAACGATCCGTCAGCGCGGACCCGCCAAACTTCCCGATCGGCATGGCGAGAATCCGGTGCTCCACTGCGCCCAGCGCCGTGACCAGGCGGCGCGCGGCCTTGAGTTCCGCGCGATGACGCTGACCATAATCGAACGACAGCGCGAGACAGCGAAGACCGCGGTCGCGCGCGATGGCGAGCACCGTCGCCGAATCGAGGCCCCCCGAGACGAGCACCACGGCAAGCGCCCCGCCGGCTTGTGTCTCTTCAGCGGCCAGGCGTGTTTCCCCAGAGGTACTTGTGGAGCTGGACCTGGAATCGGACCGGCAGGCGGTCGGCCAGGATCCAGTCGGCGAGTTGTGCCGCCGGCAGCTGATCGTGGCTGGGGGAGAACAGCACAGCGCAGCGACGGTCGAATTGACCTGCCTTCAGGTAGTCACGGCTCCATTCGTAATCGGCGCGGTCGCAGATGACGAACTTGAACTGGTCGCCGGGCCGCGGGCGATGCACCGCAGGATCGAGATTGCGGTGCGACTCGCCGGATGCGGGCGTCTTGACATCGATGACACGGGCGACACGCGAATCGACCGGGCTTGCATCGATGGCGCCGCTCGTCTCGAGGGATACCGCAAAGCCTGTGTCACAGAGCGCGGTCAGCAGGGTAAGGCAGGACTTCTGCGCGAGCGGCTCGCCGCCTGTGACACAGACGTGGCGTGCGCCGGAAGCACTGGCTTCCACGACCAGACTGTCGACCGAGCGCCATTCGCCTCCCTGGAACGCGTAGGCGGTGTCACAGTAGTGGCAGCGCAACGGGCAGCCGGTCAGACGGATGAAAAATGTCGGCCAGCCAACCGACTCGGCTTCGCCCTGCAGCGAGTGGAATGTCTCGGTGATCCTGAGCCGCGCCGCGGCGGGCACGGCACCGGCATGGGCGGCCATCGCTTCTCCTAGCGGCCTTCCGCCGCCAGGCGCTCGAGCCGCAGCGTCGCTCCGCTCGCGGCGGGCGTGCCGGAGTACTCCTGCGCCACGCGCCGCAGAGTGGCCCGCGCCTGGTCATAGCGCTTCAGCTCGTACTGACAGTAGCCCGCCTTCAGGAGCGCGTCCGGCGCCTTGCGCGCGCCCGGATAGTCCCGCAGCACGCCATCGAAGGCCGCGAGCGCCGCGGGATAGTCGCGACGCACGTAGTGCGCCTCGCCGAGCCAGTAGAGCGCATTGGAGGCGAGCTCGTGGTCCCTGTACCGGGCGAGGAAGTCCTGCAATCCGGCCGCGGCTTCGTCGTACCTGCCTTCCCTGAGCAGGCTGATGGACGCCTGGTAGTCGGCCTCGGGTCCTGCAGATGAATCGGCCGCCGGCGGCGCCGTCAAAGCCCCTTCCGCGGCCTTCAGCCGCGTGTCGAGATCCACGTACTGGTCGCGCTGCTGCGCCCGCGCGCGTTCGAGCTCGTGCTGCAGCCGTTCGATCTCGCCGCGCAACCGCCGGATCTCCGCCCCCTGCGCTTCGATCTGGCGCGCGAGCTCAAGCAGGCCCTGATTTTCGAGCTTGCGCTCGACCGTGGCCATTCGGTCCTCGAGCGTATCGATGCGCTCGCGCTTGGACTGGGCAGTGGCGACGCCTGCCGATAGCGCGGCGACGACCGCGACAGCGGCGATCCAGCATGAATTGCGCACGGCCTCAGCGCCCGTAGACGATCTCGACGCGGCGATTCTTTGCATAGGCAGCATCATCCGAGCCTTCCGTTGCCGGGCGTTCCTCGCCATAACTGACAGTGGTGAGCTGGCCGTCGCTCGCGCCCTGCAGCATCAGCGCGCGGCGCACGGCCTGGGCACGGCGCTCGGCGAGTGCAATGTTGTATTCGCGCGATCCGCGCTCGTCCGTGTGGCCTTCGAGCCGGACCCGCGTGCTTCCGGATGCCGCCAGGTGCCTGGCATGCGCCGTGATCAGCGAAGCAAATTCAGGGCGTATGTCGCTCTGGTCGAAATCAAAATAGATGACGTTCTCGAGGCCCGCGGGCGCTGCACCTTCTGCGCCGATGCCGGCTGCGCCCGGCAGGCCCTGGCCCGCGCCTACCCGGCCTTCGCTCCCGGCATCCACATCGCCATCGCGCGATGCCGTCGTATCCGCCCCGGCGTCCGGTACCGTGGTCGGCTTCTTCGGGCATCCGCCGAGGCCCAGGCTCAGGACGAGAATCAGCAGGACAGGCAACAATCGCATCGCTCGCACTCCTTGGTTCAGAATTCCGGTTGCGGGTACGGCACCCTTACTAACACAAGGGACCTCCTCCCGCCACGCCCGTTCATTGCAGGTACGGCGACCACGCGGGATCGCGCACCTCGCCGGCGCTCGCCGCGAGGCGCTGCTGGATACGCCCGTCGCTCGAGACGATCGCCAGCGCGCCGCGCCCGCCTTCACGCGTGGCGTAGATGATGTCCGTGCCGTTCGGCGCATACGAGGGCGATTCGTCGAGCCGCCCGGACGTCAGCACGCGCAGTCCGCCGCGCGCGATATCCACCGCCGCGATCCGGTACGCGCCGCGATCGATCGTCACGAGCACGAGTTCGCGTCCGTCCGGGGACACGCGCGGTCGCGCGTTGTAATTGCCGTCGAAGGTGATGCGCTGCGCCCGCTCACCGGCTGCGATGCCCTGCCGGTAGACCTGCGGCGCTCCCGCACGGTCCGAGGTGAAATACACCGATCGCCCGTCCGGCGCCCAGACCGGCTCGGTATCGATTGCCGCGTCGTCGGTCAGGCGTCGCAGTTCCTGCGTCGCGAGCGTCAGCAGGTATACGTCCACGTTGCCGTCGCGCCGGGACAGCGCGACCGCGAGCTGGCTTCCGTCCGGAGAGTAACTGGGAGCGCTGTTGATGCCGGACTTCGCGGACACGCGGACTTGCTCGCCGGTGCGCAGCGTCTGGACGTAGATCGCCGGCAGGCTGCTGTGGAAGGAAACATAGGCCAGCGAACGCCCGTCCGGCGACCAGGCGGGCGACATGATCGGCTGCGCGGATTCGAACACGACGCGCTCATTCGCGCCGTCGGAATCCGTCACGATCAGCCGATAGCTGCGAGCGGTCTTCGGCCCGTCGACAGCGACGTAAGCGATGCGCGTCGAGAATGCGCCGCGCACCCCGAGGATCCGCTCGTATACGGCGTCCGACACCCGGTGGCTCGCGAGCTTGAGGGCATTGCGGTCCGCGGGCAGGGCCATGCCGAGCAGGCGCTCGCCATTGGCCACCGACACGAGCTCGTAACGCACTTCGAAGCGGCCATCCGGCAGTGGCGACAGGCGCCCTACGAGCACGTAGTCCACTTTGAGCATGCGCCAGTCGGCGGCGTCGACTTCGGATGCACTGCGCGGCAGTTCCAGCATCTGCGCGCGCGGCAATGGGCGGAACCGGCCGCTGCGTTCGAGATCCGAGTGCACGGTCTGCGCGACGTCGTGAGGCGCAGGTTGCGGCGAATCCCAGGCCAGCGGCACGATGGCGATCGGCACCGATTCCGCCATGCCGCGCAGGATCTGCACCGTCAGTTGCGCCTCCGAGCGCGGCGCCAGCAAGGCAGCTGCGATCACGATGATCAGTACGCGAATGTTCGTCAACGTCCCGTCTCCTTCGGCGTAAACACCAGTTCCACCTCGCGTGCGAACAATGCCGGCTCCCGCGGCGCGGGCAGCGGCGAGGCATTCCGCACAGCCGTCTCGATCGACTGGCGGACCGCGGCGCTGCCGTTGCAGGCGCCGAAGCGCGTCCGGACCACCTCTCCGCCCGGGATCTGCGTGACAAAAACCGTGCAGCTCATGCCCGATGGCATTCCCGGCGGCTCATACCAGCGCTGCTCGACATGCGCCTGGATTGCCAGAATGTAGCTGTCCCTGAGACTCTGAAATGCCGGCCCCGTTCGCTGATCCTCGGCGGCCAGGAGGGCATTCAGGTCCCGCTCGCGCTGTTCGCGCAATTTTGCCTCGTCTGCGGCGCGCTTCCTGTCCGCCGCAGCTTTCGCCTGGGCCTGCTGTTCCGCGCGCCGCTTCGCATCCGCATCGACCTTGCGTTTTGCCTCGGCCTCGGCTCGCGCTTTGCGCTCCGCGGCATCCTCCGCCTGCCGTCGCTGCTCGGCTTCGACAGCCTGGCGTTCGACTTCCTGTGTCCTGCGCTCGACTTCCTGTCGCTCGCGTTCGGCCGCTTCCTGGGCGGCCAGTTCCAGCCGCCGTTCTTCCGCCCGCCGCCGCTCCACGTCGCGGCGCTGGTTGCTAGCGGCCTGGATCACGGCGTCGTCCACAACGACCGCGTCGATCGGCAGCGGCATCGGCTGCGGGTCCGGATTGCGCAGCGGCATGCTGAGTCCGAGAAATAGCAGACCCGCAATGATCGCGTGCAAAGCGATCGACCATCCGACGGGCGCGATGCCCTGCCGCCCTGCCCTGCTCATCGGCGCCGCTCGAGTTCCTCGAGTGCGCGGGCCGCTTTCGGGTCGGTCAGGAACCCGATTTTTTTCGCGCCTGCCTGCTGCAACAGAACCATGCCGCGCACCACGCTGCCATACGGTACCCGTTCGTCCGCCTTGACCAGCACCGGCGTCCCGGCGTCGCGGGCGAGAACGGCGCCAGCGCGCCGGGCGATCTCCGCCTCATCGATTGGAGCATCTTCGTCGGCGCCGACATTGAGGTAGTAACGTCCGTCGCGATCCACCGACAATACCAGCGGCTCGCGGTCCCGGAGCAGTTCGGGGTCAATCGGCTGCGCGTCGGCATCCGGCAACTCCACCTGCACGCCCTGGGTCAGGAGCGGCGCCGTGATCATGAAGATGATCAGCAGGACCAGCATGACGTCGATGTACGGCACGACGTTGATCTCGCCCATCAGTTGCCGGCCACGCTTGCCATTGGCCATTTCAGGCACTCCGCGGGGAAGCGTGACGCTGCAGCAGCGTGGAGAACTCGTCCATGAAAGCGTCGTAGCGCATTTCCAGCCGGTTGACCTTGTCGGCGTAGCGGTTGTACGCGACGACCGCGGGGATCGCGGCGAAGAGCCCCGCCGCAGTCGCGATCAGCGCCTCCGCGATGCCGGGTGCGACCATCGCGAGCGTCGCCTGCTGCACGTTCCCAAGCGCCTGGAAGGCACCCATGATTCCCCACACGGTACCGAACAGGCCCACGTAGGGGCTGGTCGACCCGATCGTCGCGAGGGTCGCAAGACTCTCCTCGAGCCGGTCTATCTCTCGCAACTGGGCGACGTGCATCGTGCGACGGACGCCTTCCAGAAGCTCGGCTGGCGAGCCGCCCGACTGTCCCCGCAGACGCGAAAACTCGCCAAATCCCGCCTCGAATATGCTTTCCATCCCGAAGGCCGGCTTACCGCGTGTTTCGATCGACCGGTAAAGCTTGCCGAGATCGCCACCGGACCAGAACACGCTCTCGAAGCGATTGGCTTCCGCGGTCCCCATGCGCAGCAGCCGCCGCTTGCGGAAGATGATGGTCCACGAAACCATCGATGCGCCGAGCAGAAGCCCGATGACCCCCTGCACCACAGGCCCGGCCTGCAGGATCAGTTGCAGTATCGAATGCGATTCGTTCAACGGCATTCCCTCACGTCAGGGCGGCGAGCGCCGGCGGCAATGGCCGCGGCCGCAGGCTGTCGGAAGCGAGACAGGCGGCGCGGACGGTCGCGCTGACCAGCAATTCACCCTCCGCCGTGCCGCGGCGCACTTCCTGGCGCATCACGACCGAAGCGCCGCGGCATTCCTCGAGGGCGACCGACACCTGCAGCTGGTCGCCATAGCGCGCTGGCCGATGGTATCGGACGTGCGCTTCGACCACCGCGAACTGCAGGCGTTCGTCGCGCAGCATCGCGGACTGATCGATGCCGAGCGAACTCAGCCAGTCGGTGCGCGCGCGCTCGAGAAAACGAAGGTAATTGGCGTAGTACACGACGCCGCCGGCATCCGTGTCTTCCCAGTAAACCCGCACCGGGATCGTGAAGGGCTGCATCGCTCGCCGCTAGCCCCGGAACAGCGGCAGGCTGCTGCCGGAGGGATCGACCGGGGGCTCAAGGTTGAAATGCCGCCAGGCGCTCTTCGTTGCCAGGCGGCCGCGGGCGGAGCGCACCAGGAAGCCCTGCTGGATCAGATAGGGCTCCACCACGTCTTCGAGCGTGTCGCGCTCTTCACCGAGCGTCGCGGCGAGACTGTCGATGCCGACGGGACCGCCACTGAATTTCTCGATGATGGTAATCAGCAGGCGACGGTCGAGCAGGTCGAAGCCTTCGCGATCGACCTCGAGCATGTCGAGTGCGCTCGTTGCGACGTCGCCATCGATGCGTCCGGCCGCACGGACCTCCGCATAGTCCCGCACCCGGCGCAACAGGCGATTGGCGATGCGCGGCGTGCCGCGCGAACGCTGGGCCAGCGCCGCGGCGCCAGCCGCGTCGATTTCGAGGCCGAAGATGCCGGCCGTGCGCACGATAATCTGCCGGATCTCCTCCTCGGTGTAGTAATCCAGCCGCTGCACGATGCCGAAGCGGTCGCGCAGCGGCGACGTCAGCAGTCCGGCCCGCGTCGTTGCGCCGACCAGCGTGAATGGCGGCAGGTCGAGCTTGATCGAGCGCGCGGCAGGGCCCTCGCCGATCAGGATGTCGAGCTGGTAGTCCTCCATCGCCGGATAGAGGATCTCCTCCACGATCGGACTGAGGCGGTGGATCTCATCGACGAACAGCACATCGCGCGGCTGAAGATTGGTCAGGATGGCTGCGAGATCGCCCGGCCGCTCGAGCACCGGTCCTGAAGACTGGCGCAGACCGACGCCCAGCTCGTGCGCGACGATGTGGGCAAGCGTGGTCTTGCCGAGCCCGGGAGGCCCGAATATCAGGACATGGTCGAGGGCTTCGCCGCGTCGCCGGGCCGCTTCGACGAATATGCCCATCTGCTGCTTGACCGCCGCCTGGCCGATGTAGTCGTCGAGGCGCTTCGGCCGGACCGTCTGCGCGAGCACTTCGTCCTCGCGTGTTGCGGTCGCCGTGGTGACCCGGTCCTGTTCGATCATCCGCCGATCCTACCTTGCGGCCGCCTGCAGCGCCCGGCGGATCAGCTCCTCCGTGCCGGCGCCTTCGTGATCCACGCTTTTCAGCAGGCGCGTCACTTCGCCCGGCCGATAGCCGAGTGCAACGAGTGCTGCGAACGCTTCCGCCTGGGCGCCCGCCGCCGGATCGAGCCGATTCGCCGCGGACGGCAGCTGCCCCAGCGCGCGGATGCGATCCCGCATCTCGATCAGCAGCCGCTCCGCCGTCTTGCGGCCGATGCCGGGGATACGGGTCAGCGCATCCACGTCCTGCGCCTCGACGCACAGCAGGAAGGTGTCGACGTCGATCCCGGACAGAAGGGCGAGGCCAATCTTGGGTCCGATGCCGGTGACGCGCAGCAGGTCGCGGAACAGCCGGCGTTCGTCTTCGGTCGCAAAGCCGTACAGCAGATGCGCGTCTTCGCGGATGACGAGATGCGTGTGGAGCTCGACCGCGCTGCCGACCTCGGGCAGCCGGTAGAAGGTCGACATGGGCGCTTCCAGCTCGTAGCCGACGCCGCCGACGTCGACGATCAACGCCGGCGGCGCCTTGCGGACCAGCCGGCCGCGAAGATGGCCGATCACCGGCGCGGGGTCCGGTGGTGGGCGTGACAGATGGCGATCGCGAGCGCATCCGCGGCATCGGACGCGAGGCGGCCCTGCAAGGCCAGCAGCGCCTTGATCATGTGCTGCACCTGTCTTTTTTCCGCGGCGCCGGTGCCGGTGACCGACTGCTTGATCGCCCGCGCAGCGTATTCGAAGACTTCCGCACCCGTGTGGCAGGCGCCGCATAGCGCCGCGCCGCGCGCCTGGCCCAGCTTCAGCGCACTGTCCGGGTTGCGGTGCATGAATACGCGCTCGATCGCGACTTCGCCGGGCGCATAGGTATCCACGAGTTCCGTCACGTGACGGTGAATCTGGAGCAGTCGCCCGGCCATCGCGCCGTTTCCGACCCGGATACAGCCGCTTGCAACATAGCGGACGCCGGACCTGCCGGCATCGACCACGCCGTAGCCTGTGACCCTCGAACCAGGGTCGAGGCCGAGTATGCGGACCATGGGAGTTATGATAACGGCTCGCCATGAAGACGACGACCACTGCGGCGGCGGCCGGCGCGGCCGTGCTGACCGAGTTGTGCACCCTGCTCGACACGGTTGCGACGGATGCGCCTGCCTGGGAGTCCGCCGCCCTGCAGGGCATGGAATCGGCCGCGATACTTGCGGCACTCGATGCCGAACGCGAAATCGTCGCGGGCGCGTTGCTGCAGCCGCTGCTCGCCGGCGGGCTGCTTTCGGAGGCGCCGGCTATTGCGGCGTATGGCGCTCCCGCGGTCGAGTTTGCACGCCAGCTCGCTCAGATGGGCGAGTTCCGCAGCGGCGGACAATGGTCACCCGATCGTGCCCTGTCCGCCGGCCAGGCGGATGCGCTCCGGCGCATGTTGCTCGCGGTCGTCACCGATCCGCGGCTCGTGCTGGTGAGGCTGGCCGATCAGCTGCGGCGCCTGCGGCGCGCGCGCGAACTGGACGAGGGCGAGCGCATGCGCCTGGCCTGGGAAACACGCGAAATCTATGCGCCGCTCGCGAACCGGCTCGGCATCTGGCAGCTCAAGTGGGAACTCGAGGACCTTGCGTTTCGCCACCTGGAACCGGCCGAGTACCGGCGCATCGCCGGCTGGCTGAATGAATCCCGCGTCGAACGGGAAAACCAGATTGCGACCGTGATCGCGACGATCCGGGAGGAACTCGGGCGTGCGGACGTTGTCGCGGACGTGGTCGGGCGTCCGAAGCACATATACAGCATCTGGCGGAAGATGAATCGCAAGGGGCTCGCCTTCGAGCAGGTCTTCGATGTGCGCGCAGTGCGTATTATCGCCGGCTCCATCGCGGACTGCTATGCGGCGCTCGGCATCGTCCACGGGCTCTGGCACTACATCCCGGGCGAGTTCGACGATTACATCGCGACGCCGAAGGACAACCTTTACCGCTCGCTCCATACGGCGGTGATCGGCCCGTCCGCAGTGCCGCTCGAGATCCAGATCCGCACCCGCGAGATGGACGAGCACGCCGAGCTCGGCGTCGCGGCGCACTGGCGCTACAAGGAAGGCGCCGCACGGGATGCCGCGTACGACCGCAAGATCGAATGGCTGCGCGAATTGCTGGCTCCCGCCGCCGATACGGAGAGCGACAGCGATTTCCTGAGCCGCGTGCGTGCCGACCTGTTCGATGACCGGGTCTACGCGCTGACGCCGAAGGGCGAAGTCATCGACCTGCCGGCGGGTTCGACGCCGATCGACTTTGCCTATCACGTGCACACGGATCTCGGGCACCGCTGCCGCGGCGCCCGGATCAACAGACGCATCGTGCCGCTCGACCACCGCCTGTCGAATGGAGAAGTCGTCGAGATCATCGGCGGCAAGGAGCCGCGCCCCAGTCGCGACTGGCTGATCGAGCAGGAAGGATTCCTCGCCTCGCCGCGAAGCCGGGCCAAGGTGCGGGCGTGGTTCAAGAAACGGGACGTCGGTCAGAACCGGCAGGAGGGCCGCGAGCTCTTCGAGCGCGAAATCGCGCGGCTCGGCGCCGGCCAGTCGATCGTTTCGGAGCTCATCGGCGAATTCGGGCTGACCGGCGCGGACGCGCTCTATCTCGCACTCGGCTCCGGCGATCTGAGCCTCGCGCAGGTCTCCGGCGCGATCCAGCGTCGCCTTCGCGGTCACGGAGCGGCGCATCCGGCCCCCGAATTGCCCCGGATGGGACCGCGGCGAGGACAGGGCGGCGCGGCCGTGCAGGTCGAGGGCATCGGCGACCTGCTGTCGACCCACGCGCGTTGCTGCAACCCGGTGCCGCCGGAGGCGATCACGGGCTACGTGACGGTCGGGCGCGGCGTGACGCTGCATCGCAGCAACTGCCGCAACCTGGCCCGCCTCGCCGCGCGCGCGCCCGAGCGCCTGCTGCCGGTCGACTGGGGCAAGTCCGGCTCTCGGCGGTTTCCGGTCGAAATCATGCTGCACGCGATGGACCGGCGTGGACTGCTGCGCGACGTAACGACGCTGGTGGCCGAGGAAAAAATCAATATCGAGCGGCTCGCGTCCCGAGGCGACCCGGGTCAGGGCAGCGCTGACTTGTCTCTCCGCATTGAAGTGACGGGCCTCGAGGAACTGACGCGCCTGCTCGCGCGGCTCTCCGCCTTGCCAGGCGTCATCAGCGCCCGCCGCCGCATTTAAAGGGGACGCAACCCTTTAGAGGAGCGCATTTAAAGGGTTGCGTCCCCTTTTAACGAACCTTTTAACGGTTCGGGATGTCGATGGCGCGCTTGTCGGCGGCGAGCGCGGCTTCGT
>DATKBY010000028.1:0-2150 GCA_035513555.1 Steroidobacteraceae bacterium
GAGGATCGCGACGTTGCCGTAATAGAGTCCCGCCTGGATGCTCTCCACCGTCGAGCGGCCGAGCAGCTCCGGCGGCTTCCGGATCTCCACTTTCGGCAGTCGCGCGGTACGCGCATCCAGGCTTTCCATCGCGAGGCGCAGCCCGGGCACGATCAGGCCGCCGAGATAGTCGCGCTCGGCGGTCAGCGCATCGATGGTCGTGGCGGTGCCGAAGTCAACGATGATCGCGTTCTTTCCGGGAAACAGGCCGGCCGCCGCGATGGCGCCTGCGATGCGGTCGGTGCCGACTTCGAGCGGATTGCGGTAGCGGATCCGAAGTCCGGTGCGGACGCCGGGCTCCAGCAGGAACGGGCGCAGGCCGAAGTACTTGATCGTGGCATTGCGCACCGAATGCACCATGTCCGGCACGACCGAGCAGATCGACACCGCGGTGATGCGGGTCGGATCGAAGCCGTTCTCGCGCAGTACCTGGCGCAGGAACAGGCCGAGCTCGTCCGACGTCGCCTCCGCACGCGTTGCACGGCGAAATTGCAGGCAGAGCTTCGCGTCGCCGAATACGCCGCCGAATATCTGGCTGTTTCCGATGTCGAGGACGAGGATCATGCAATGCCCCGGGACGGCGACTGTTCGAGCAGCGTGACCAGCGCCATGGCGAGCGCCTCGCGCCCGCTGCAGCGCCATTGGCCGCCGCCGCGGGCGTGGATGACGAAGACGTGCTCGACATCGTCGAGCGTCGCGACGTCGTTCTGCACGACGTAATCCGCTCCGCTGCGTGCAATCAGGTCCGTCGCGGCGCGCGCCTGCGCCGCCGGATCCGGATCGTGCGTCAGCTTGAAGCCGATCAGCGTAAGTTCCTGGCCGCCTGCATGATCGCGAATGCGGTCGATGATCTTTGCGGTCGGGCGCAGCCGCAGCACCAGTTCCCCGCCGGACGGCAGCTTAGTGCCGGACACCGGCGCGGCGACGGCAAAATCGCCGACGGCCGCGGCGTGGATGACGGCATCGTAACGGCCGTCGGCCAGCAGGCAGCCCAGCATCTCGTCGAGCGAGGCGTGATCGTTGAACACGTCATGCCGCTCGATGCCAGCTGCGCGCGCGGAGTCGACGCCATGCAACTGGGTCACGCGCGAGCCGCGCGCCGCCAGTGCCTCGCAGATTGCCGCGCCGGTGCGTCCGCTGCTCAGGTTCGAGATGTAGCGCACGCTGTCGATCGGTTCGCGCGTCGCGCCGGAGGTCACGAGCACCTTCATCGCGACTCCAATGCCTTCAGCAGCTCAGCCTCGATCTCGGCAACCTCGAGCAGCCGGCCTTCGCCGGATTCGCCGCAAGCCAGGCGGCCGTCGCCCACCGGTAGCAGGCGCGCGCCGTAGTCGGCTAGGTGGCGTCGCGCCGCCGAAGTTGCAGGATGTTCCCACATGGTCGCATTCATCGCTGGCGCGATCAGCCAGGGCTTGGAGGTAATTTCCCAGGCCAGAAAAAGCGCGCCGACCGCGTCGTCGGCAAGCCCAGCGGCGAGCCGGTTCAGCGAGTTGGCAGTTGCCGGACAGACGAGCGCCGCGTCCGCCCAGCGCGCCAGGTTGATGTGATCCATAGCGCGGCCCGACTGGTAGAGATCTACGAGCGGCGGCCGTCCGGTCAGGCCTTCGAGCGTTGCCGTTCCGACGAAACGCAGGGCGCCTTCGCTCGCCACCGTCTGCACCGCGACACCGCGCTTGACGAGGCGCGAGATCAGCTCGCAAGCCTTGAAGCAGGCGATCGAGCCGGTCAGCAGGAACAGGACTTGCGGTTCACTCATGTTCGACATTGTCTATCAGTCTCACCTTGCCGAGACGCACGGCCGCGAGACGGCGGCCATCGTGATCTGCGACGTACTCGACCTCGAATCCTTCCCGCTTGAGATCGGCCGCAGCGGCGGCGGCCGGCCGGGATTCTTCGATGCTCTGCGTGAGCACGCGATGAAGAATTGGCGCCTGCGCCCGTTCCTCGCCCGTCAGCAGCCGGTTTCTCGAACTCATCGCCAGGCCGTCGGTTTCGCGCACGAGCGGGCAGGGGACGATCTCCGTGTCCAGAAAAAACGCCTTCGTCATGCCCTCGACCAGGCGCAGTTGCTGGAAGTCCTTCTCGCCGAAGTACGCGCGCTCCGGGCGGAC
>DATKBY010000029.1:0-8503 GCA_035513555.1 Steroidobacteraceae bacterium
TCGTCGAAGCGTGTTTTACCGTCCATCTTGATCGGCACGCCTTCGGCCTTCAGCACGGCGACGGCCTCGATCGCCAGCGGGTCGGCGGCGCCTCTCGCTCCCTGCGAATAAACGTAGCCTTCATCGATGAGATTGTCCTCGTGCAGGTCGATGCTGCATTCGGGCGGGTAATCATCGAGCTGGCGCAGGATGTAGGCGGTAATCGCCTCCGCTTCCGGGCTGGAGGCGGCGGCCGAGCGCGCCCGGCCAGGATCCTCCGGTGAAGGCAGCAGGTGCGACGAGTCGCCGACGCTCTGGCCGTCAACCGTTTCCGAATACACGGGCACATTGAGGTAACGCCAGTTGCGCGCGTAGCCGTGGGGATTGAGCAGCGGCAGCAGCACGACGGGACGCCGGCGGCCAAGCGCGGCGATTTCATCGATCGTCTCCGCGATCGCAGTCGGTCCGGCTGGCTCTTCGCCATGGATGCCCGCGAGAATCCAGACTGCGGGGCCCCGAGTCGGCGATCGGAACGCCAGGATCGGCAGTGCCGCTGCAGTGCCCTCTGGCTGCGAATCGGCCACAATCTCTAGCGTCCAGCCGTGTTTCACGAGGGAGCGGTACGCCGCATAGAGGGTGTCGATCGGCTGGCGGTCATCCGCTGCGGCAACCGGAAACGCGGCCGGGAGGAAAGCCAGGACGAGCCCGCAGGTCGCGGCGCAAAGTCCGCGGAAGGGTCGAGACGGCATCCGCGCATGGTGGCACCGATGAAACGAACTGTCATCCGCGACGGACTGTCGACGCGTCCGCACGGCCCGGTGAGGAAGCCTCCGAGATCATCTTCGGCGACTACCAGAAAGCCGGAAAGTATCAGTTGCCGCGCCGTTGGCAGAACCGGCAGGCGGGCCACATCAACGCGGATTACACGGCACAGGCCGAGATCAATCCCGCCGTCACCGACGATTCATTCAAAGTGGCGGCAACCGGCTACACGGAAGTCCAGCCCGTGCCGACGCGGCTCGAGGAGAGTGTCGACAGGCTCGACGACGGCGTCTACGTGGTCCGGAACGTCGCCGGCCAGAACCAGAACACGCTGGCCGTCGAGTTCAGCGATCATGTCGTTGCCGTCGAAGCGCCCGGTTCCAGCGAGGGCGCCGATGCCGTCATCAGGCGTATCAAGGAACTGGTGCCGGGCAAGCCGATCCGATACGTGGCGATGACGCATCACCACGGCGACCACATCGGCGGTGTACGCAGCTTCATTGCCGAAGGCGCGACCGTCATCACGACCGCCGCCAATCGGCCGGTGATCGAGGTGATGACCGCCGCGAAGCAGAACGATCGCCTGGCGCGCAACCCCCGTGCCCCCCGTTCCTGTTGCTGGAAAACGGGAAGCGCGTCGAGCTGATCGACATCGGGCCGAATCCGCACGCGCGAGAGATGGTCATCGCGTGGCTGCCCGCCGAAAAAGTGGTGTTCCAGGGGGATCTGTTCTTCGTGCCGAACAACGACGCGCCCTTTGGCCCGCCGCAGCCGTCCATGGCCTCGTTTGCCGGGAAGTTGAAGGAACTCAGGTTGCCCGTGGCACGCATTGCGCGCGTACATGGCAGGACGGCGACAATAGAGGAGTTCCGGGGCGCCACCGAGCGCTAATACCGCGCGGGTCGCCGATGCACTACAGTCCGGTTCGGCAAGGGCCGGACGGCGGGCGTTGGCGCGATGGGACTGATAGGCAGATTCGCGGCTTCGGTCGGCTTCCGGCACCCGGCCGATTCCTTTTCGACCCGTCACGTCAGCGCGCTTGCGCCGGTCGTGCTCGGCGGCTGCGGCCGTTCCGGCACGACCCTGCTGCGCATGATCCTCGATTCGCACCCGGCGATCTGCTGCGGTCCCGAATCAAACGTGTTTCGACGCAGCACGCTGGACCCGGGCGAACTCGCCCTGAAGTTCGACCTCGATCCGGGCCAGGTCCGCGAAGTTCACGAATCCGCCGGTTCACGACCGGCCTTCATCGAGGCATTCGCGGCGCTCTGCATGGAGCGCGCCGGCAAGCGCCGCTGGGCCGAGAAAACGCCCCGCAACATCCGGCGGCTCGACGTGATATTCCGGCATTTCCCGCAAGCCCGTTTCATTCACGTGCTGCGCGACGGACGCGATGTCGCGTGTTCGTTGCGCACGCACCCGCGTCACAAGGTCGTGAATGGCGAGCTCGTGCCGCTCGATACCTGGAAGCCGATCGCCGGCTGCGCGCGGCGCTGGCGGAACGACATCGAGCGCTCACGACCTTATTGGACCGACCCGCGCTTCCAGACCCTGCGTTACGAAGGGCTGGTCCGGGAGCCGCGTCCGGTGCTCGAGCGGTTGATGGCTTTCGTCGGCGAGGGCTGGGACGACCGCCTGCTCGAGCATACGGACACCGGCTCGCCATTCCGCAACGTGACTACCTTCGCGCAGAATCCGGAGGCGCTGGAGCCCGTGAACACCAGGGCCGTGTCGCGCTGGGAACGCGATCTCGACGCGAAGGACCGGCGGATCTTCAAGCGCATCGCCGGAAAACTGCTGATCGAACTCGGTTACGCAGATGATGATGACTGGTAGCCCAAGCCGGTCGATCAGGCCGGCGACCCAGGTCGCATTCAGCCATGCCGTGGCGCTTGGGCGTGGCGGTTCGCCCATGTGCGTTTGCGAACAGACGGCGGGGCTGCCCCGGCGATATCTTGCATAGTCGCCGGAGCGCCATTTGCGCACGGTATTGAGGAGCGGAACGATGAAAAATTCCATGCTGGCCGGACTGATCGTCGGCGGGGTTGTCCTGACGGCAGTCGCTGCGTATGCGGGCAGCCGCAGCGGTCTTCCCTGGGCCGATTATGCCGACGTCGTTTCGGTCGAGCCCGCTTATGACACAAAACAGATCTCGCGGCAGGTCTGCAACGATGAGACGGTGACGGAGCAGGTGCCCGTCAAGGACGAGAAGCGCATCGCGGGCACCGCAATCGGTGCGGTCGTCGGCGGTGTGCTTGGTCACCAGGTCGGCAGCGGCAGCGGTAACACGGCGGCGACGATCGCCGGCGCCGCGGCGGGCGGCTATGCCGGCAGCAAGATCCAGAAGGGAATGCAGGAACGCAATACCGAAACCCTGACGGATCAGCGCTGCGGCACGGTCTACGACAACGAGAAGACACCGGCAGGTTTCCTGGTCACCTACGTATTCGAAGGCAAGCAGGGCGTCGTGCGCATGGACCACGATCCGGGCAAGCGGCTGCGCATGGAAGACGGCGCACCGGTACTCACCACGACCTGACCAAAATCCGCGCGGCAGCGGACTCGGCTTGCGGCGATCGGCGAGTTATTCTCCGCGCGCGCGTTCGAGCGCGGTGTCGGCCTCGTACATGCCGATCGCCAGTCACACCGGAATCCTAACGCAGCCGCTGCGATCCCTGGGCGCTTCGGCTATTGTGGCCGCGTGGCGATCCCGCACCGGAAATACCTGGCCATCCTCGGACTGATTTTTGCGGTCTGGTGGCTGTTGCTGGCGATCGCGCCCTGGGATCGCAAAGCCTGGCTGCTGGAGAACCTGCTGGTTTTCGCGGTCGTGGGATTGCTGTTCGGCTTCCATCGAAAGCTGCTGTTCTCGCGGGTCTCCTACACGCTGATCTTCGTGTTCATGTTCCTGCATCAGATCGGCGCGCATTACACCTACGCGGAAGTGCCATATGACGACTGGTTTCAGAGCCTGACCGGCAAGACCTTCAACAGCCTTGTCGGCTGGGAGCGCAACAACTTCGATCGGGTCGTGCACTTTCTGTATGGATTGCTGCTGGCGTATCCGGTGCGCGAGATATTCCTGCGCGTCGCCGACGTGCGCGGGTTCTGGGGCTATTTCCTGCCGCTCGACCTGACCATGTCGACGTCGATGCTGTTCGAGCTGCTGGAATGGCTGATAGCGGACCTGTTCGGCGGCGGCCTGGGCCAAGCCTATCTTGGCACGCAGGGCGACGTGTGGGACGCCCACAAGGACATGGCGTTCGCGAGCCTCGGGGCGCTGGTGGCGATGCTGGTCACCGTTGCCGTGAACCGGCGCTATCAGCGTGACTTCAACCGGGAATGGGCCGAGAGCTTCCGCGTAAAGCACAAGGCGCCGCTCGGCGAGGACGAGCTCGCCAGGATGACGCGCAAGAAGAAATGACTAGTCGGCATCCGTGACGGCGAACAGCCGCCAGGTGCCGGACACCAGGACCTCACCGGGCCGCGCAAGCGCCAGCACGCGCGAGGCGAGGCTGACCGCGACTCCACCGATTTCGTGCGGCCGACGCTCGATCTCGCCCGTAGTAGGCCAAGACGGCTCGTCCCACATGGCGTCGACATTCGTCGCCCAGCTTGGAACAAACAGGATATCCGGCCGTCCTTCGCCGAAGGCTTGCCAGGCGACGTAACCACCGGCGGACCTGGCATAGCGTGTTTTTTTTCAGGGCGAGTCATGCAGAGAAGTTGCGGCGCGGCGTGCGGGTACATAGCATCCGGGCTCGGTTCAATGCTGTCAACGCGGTGCAGGAAATCCGGATGCAAAACGGCAGGCTGTGGTGGGAACGCGAAGATCTCGGCTATCGCGATGGCAGGCTGCATTTCGGCGGCCGCGACCTGGAGGCGCTGGCGACGTCGTCCGGTACGCCGACTTTCGTCTATCACGCCGCGCGCGTCCGCGACAACCTGGAACGGCTGCGCGCCGCGCTTGACGCCGAGGACGTCGCGCATGACGCGTTCTTCGCAATCAAGGCAAACCGATTCGCGCCGCTCGTGACTTTCCTCAAGCTGCAGGGCCGCTGCGGCATCGACGCCTGCTCG
The DNA here is from genome assembly GCA_035513555.1 of Steroidobacteraceae bacterium. Taxonomy (GTDB): domain Bacteria; phylum Pseudomonadota; class Gammaproteobacteria; order Steroidobacterales; family Steroidobacteraceae; genus SCUD01. The sequence continues at coordinate 4,822 of DATKBY010000029.1, forward strand.
CCGGCCGAGCTGATGTACGCGCGCCAGGCCGGCTTCGAGGAAGCCGAGATCTCCTATACCGGCACCTCGGTATCGGAGACGGACCTGGACTGCCTGCAGCGGCATCCGGGCGTGCACGTCAACTGCGACTCGATCTCGACGATCCGACGATTCGGCCGGCGCTGTCCCGGGCGGCGCATCGGCATCCGAATCAACCCCGAACTCGGCGCCGGCTACAACGAGAAGCTGCGCTACGCCGGCGACAGGCCGACCAAGTTCGGCATCTACCACGATCGCTTCGAGAAGGCGCTCAAAACCGCGCGCGAGGCGGGAATGCGCGTCGAGACGCTGCATTTCCACATCGGCAGCGGTTACCAGGGGGACGCGCTGGAAGTTCTCGATCGGGTGCTCGAGCGCACCGGGGAGCTGCTGGACGCGCATCCGGATATCCGCACGCTTAACGTCGGCGGCGGCATCGGCCTGCGGGTCGCGGAGTCCGATGTTCCGATCGACCTCGCGCGCTGGGCACAGATCATCGCGCGCCACGCCGTCCCTCGCGGCCTGCGCATCCAGGTGGAACCGGGCGATTATCTCGTCAAGGACGCCGGCCTGCTGCTCGCGCGCGTCAACACGGTGGAAGAAAAATCGGGCACGCGTTTCGCCGGTATCGATGCCGGCCTCGGCATTGAGAACCTCGTTGCCTACTACCGCACGCCCCTCATCGTCGCACCGCTCTGCCGCGCTGCGGGCACGCCGCTCGAGCACGTGACGATCGCGGGCAACATCAACGAGGCAATGGACCTGCTCGCCGAAGACGTGGAACTGCCGCCGCTCGCGGAAGGCGACCTGCTGGCGCTGCTGAATGTGGGCGGTTACGGCTCGGCGGCGGCCTCGAACCACTGCATGCGCGGGGAGTTCAGGGAGTACCTGCTGTTCGACAACGGTTCCGTTACTTGAAGGGGCGACGGCATGCACCACCCGCGGCCGAGCCGGAACTCGCGCGCGGATTCTTCGGTGTCTTCGGCTACAGCCGGCGCGCGCTGCAGCTCGTCTGGACCACCAGCCCGCGGCTCAGCGTCTCGCTCGGTGTTCTGACCGTGCTCGCCGGCACGCTGCCGGCGGCCGTGGCGTATGTCGGCGCGCTCATCATCGATGCGGTCGTCGCGGCGATCCAGGCGGGCCCTGAGCGCGGCGAACTGACCACGCGCGTGTTGCTGCTGGTGGCCGTGGAAGGCCTGCTCGTCGCCGCCATCGCGGGCATGCAGCGCGGCATTTCGCTCTGCCAGTCGCTGCTGCGTGCCCAGCTCGGCCAGCGCGTGAACTCGATGATCCTGGAAAAGGCGCTGACGCTCGAGCTGTCCCACTTTGAGGATTCCGAGTTCTACGACAAGCTCACGCGCGCGCGGCGCGAGGCGTCGAGCCGGCCGCTGTCGCTGGTCATGCGAACGTTCGGATTGCTGCAGAACGGCATCTCGCTCGTGAGCTACGGCACGCTGCTCGCGCAGTTCTCGCCGTGGGCGGTCGTCATCCTGGTCGCAGCGGGACTGCCTGCGTTCCTGGCCGAAGCGAAGTTCTCGGGCACGGCGTTTCGCCTGTTCCTGTGGCGCTCGCCCGAAACGCGCATGCAGTTGTATCTCGAGACCGTTCTGGCGCGGGAAGACCACGCCAAGGAGGTCAAGCTGTTCGGCCTCGGGCCGCTGTTGCTCGACCGGTATCGAGGGATCTTCCGCAAGCTCTATGCCGAGGATCGCGATCTCACCATCCGCCGCGACACCTGGGGCTTCCTGCTCGGGCTGATCGCGACCGCGACACTGTACGGCGCCTATGCCTGGGTCGCGCTCGCGACGATCGCCGCGCGCATCACGCTCGGCCAGATGACGATGTACGTGATGCTCTTCCGCCAGGGACAGGCGGCCGTCTCGGCGAGCCTGGCCGCGATCGGCGGCATGTACGAGGACAATCTCTATCTCGCGACCCTGTATGAGTATCTGGAAACCCCGGTCGAGGGCACGAAGGGTACGGTGATCCGCGGGCCGCAGCCGCAGGACGGCATCCGGTTCGAGAACGTCAGCTTCTCCTATCCCGGCGCCGAACAGCGCGCACTCGTCGATGTGAATCTGCATATCAGGCCGGGCGAATCGCTCGCGCTCGTCGGCGAGAACGGCTCGGGCAAGACCACGCTGATCAAGCTCCTGACGCGGCTTTACCTGCCGACCCGCGGCCGCATCCTGCTCGACGGGCAGGATCTGCGCGAGTGGGACGAAGCCACACTGCGGCAGCGCATCGGCGTGATCTTTCAGGACTTCACGCGTTACCAGCTGATGGTCGGGGAGAACATCGGTGCCGGCGACGTTCGTCACTTCGAGAACGAAGCGCGCTGGCACGAAGCAGCCGAAAAAGGCATGGCCGCGCCGACCGTCGCGGAGCTGCCGCTCGGCTATCGCACGCCGCTTGGCAAGTGGTTCAATGACGGCCGTGAACTGTCCGGCGGCCAGTGGCAGAAGATCGCGCTGTCACGCGCGTTCATGCGCTCACAGGCCGACATCCTGGTGCTGGACGAACCGACCGCCGCGATGGATGCGGCTGCGGAAGCCACGGTCTATGAACACTTCCGCTCGCTGACCGCGGGCCGCATCGCGATCCTGATCTCGCACCGGTTCTCCACGGTGCGCATGGCGGACCAGATCGTCGTGCTGCAGGAGGGCCGCATCATCGAGCGCGGCAGCCATAACGCGCTCATGCAGGCGAGCGGGCTATATGCCCATCTGTTTTCGCTGCAGGCGAGGGGATACCGGTAGGCCGCGCTGACATAAAGTCGAGCCGCTGTCGTACAGACCCGGCTCAATCCCCCTGTGATACTCGGCTGGTTGCGCTGCCGCAGGGCGCGCGATTCTCCGCGGTCAACCGCGGTGACAACCCTCATTGGAGACATGTGAATGACAAACCGCAACATGGAAGTTGATCGCGACAGGGACGCAAACCGGGACCCGATTACGGGCACGCCGGGATCGCATCCAGTCGGTACGGGCCTGGGCGCTGCCGCAGGCGGTGTCGCCGGGGCCGTCGGGGCCGGGGCATTGGCCGGCTCAATGGGTGGTCCCGTCGGCACTGCGATCGGTGCCGTCGTCGGCGCCGTGGCGGGAGGACTGGCCGGCAAGGGCGTTGCCGAAGCAGTCGACCCGACGGCCGAAGAAGGCTACTGGCGCGAGAACTATTCGCGCAGGCCGTACGTGCAGAAGGGATCGAGCTTCGACGATTACGGCCCGGCTTATCGCTACGGTGTGGATTCGTACGGCCGGTCAAAGGGCCGCACGTTCGAACAGGCCGAACCGGACCTGAAGCGCGGCTGGGAACAGTCGAAGGGCCGCTCGAGCCTGTCGTGGGACAGGGCGCGCGAGGCCAGCCGCGATTCGTGGCAGCGCGTCAGTGATACGATCGAACGCGCCGTACCCGGCGATTCCGATCGCGACGGAAAGTAAAAAAAGCTGAGGTCGACAGGAAAAGGCGCCGCAAGGCGCCTTTTCTTTTCCGGGAGCCCCGCTAGAGCAGCGGCACCAGCAAGAGCGCGACGATGTTGATGATCTTGATCAGCGGGTTGATCGCCGGGCCGGCGGTGTCCTTGTAGGGATCACCGACCGTGTCGCCGGTCACGGCCGCCTTGTGCGTCTCCGAGCCCTTGCCGCCGAAGTTGCCTTCCTCGATG
>DATKBY010000030.1:0-54565 GCA_035513555.1 Steroidobacteraceae bacterium
AGCCACAGCGCGCCGGTACTGAAAAGGATCACGAGCGGGTTGTTGAAGTCGTCCCGTCCCCGGTAATCCATCGTGTGCAACATCCAGAAGAAATCGAAAAGCCGCCACGCCTCGTTGCGCGCGGCGACGAGTCGACCGTCATCCGCCGAGAAATACAGGCTCGTCTGGTCCGCGTCGTCGAATGCCGCCTGCCAGACCGGTCCGGCACGGCGAGCCTCGAGCGTCGGCGCTGACCGGAGCGAAACCATCCGGAGAGCACCCGCGCCCGCGTAGGTCGCGGTCGCCAGCCGGCGGATGGCCGCCTCACCGATGACGAATCGCGATCCATCGTCCGCCTGCCGCAGCTCCACGCGATCCGCGAGCCGGACTCGATACATCCAGCGGTCGAGCCAGGGAACCAGCGTAATATCGACGAGCTCCGATCCGGCGTAGTTTCCGAGCCAGGCCTCGGGCTCTGCCAGGCGGACGTCGGACTCGAGCGGGACTACCGGCAACGCCCGCACGACGTGCTCCGCCGCCACGTCCTCATGATCGAGCAATGCAAAGACGAGCCCGCTAACCGTCCACAGCATCAGCTGCAGGCCGACGACCAGCCCCAGCCATTTGTGCATGATCCGGAGCACGCGCACGGCATTCAGCTCCGATTCGCGCGCCGCGTGCGGCGGCGACGGAAGCTGAAGTACAGGAGCCAGAGGCCGCTCGCCGCCAGCACGAGACCCGCGATGGTCGCAGCCCGAAGCAGGACATTGTTCACATCCGTGCGTTCCTCGTAATCCATGATGTGCAGCATCCATAGCGCGTCGAACCAGCGCCACAGGCGGTGCCGTCGGGTCACGAGCTCGCCGCTGTCGGGATGGATGTAGAGGGTCGTTTGATGCCAGTCGTCGAACTGCACGCGCCAGAGCGGCAATGGGCGCGACTGAATTTCGAGCGGCGGCTCGCCGACCAGAAGCTCAATGGTCGCGGGTGACCCGCGGCCGGCGTAATACTGGCGGGCAAGCGCGATGATCCGGCTCTCACCCAGCGGGGAAAGGCGCTGGCCGTTCGTGCCGTCGATCAGCAAGGTCCTGCCGGCGGCTCTGACCTCGTAAAGCGGCTGATCGAACCCCGGCAGCCCCTTGATCCGGAGCTGCTCGAGTCCTGCTATGCGCGTGCGCAGCGCATTGAGCGGAAACCACGACTCCGCGCGCGGCGGCGAAGTAGTCAGGTTGCGCACCAGCGTGTCGCCATGGATGAAATCGAGATTGACCACGACCATGTAAAAGCCGCTGACGATCCAGAGCAGCGCCTGCGCGCCGACGACGAGCGCGAGCCATTTGTGAATCGTGCGGGAGAGGCCCGCCGGAATCATTCGCGCAACTCGCCGGTCGTCGAAGAACGTTCCCGGCGGTACTCCGCAAGCAATGCGTAGATAGCCGGAATCACGATCAGCGTCAGCACGGTCGCCGACACCATCCCGCCCACCATCGGCGCCGCGATGCGCCGCATGACTTCGGACCCGGTGCCCGTGCCCCACATGATCGGCAGGAGGCCGGCCGTGATCGCGATCACGGTCATCATCTTCGGTCGCACGCGCAGCACCGAGCCCTCCACCACGGCCTCGTGCAGGTCTTCAGGCGTCAGTGCTGTCCCTTCCTGCCGGCGCCGGGCGGAGCGCTCTTCCAGCGCCTTGTTCAGGTAGATGAGCATCACGACTCCGGTCTCCGCGGCGACGCCCACGAGTGCAATGAAGCCAACCGCCACCGCGACGCTGAAGTTGTAGTCGAGTGCGTACAGCAACCAGACGCCGCCCACGAGTGCGAACGGCACTGAAAGCAGCACGATCAGCGTTTCGCCGATGCGGTTGAAGTTCAGGTACAGCAGCAGGAAGACGATCAACAGCGTCACGGGAATGACGACTTTCAACTTCTGGATAGCGCGCTGCATGTACTCGAACTGCCCGCTCCAGGTCACAAAATAACCGGGCTCCAGCCTGACCTGCTCGCGCACGACACGTTGCGCATCGGCGACGTAGCTGCCGATGTCGCGACCGCGAATGTCCACGAATACGTAGACGGAAAGCAGGGAATTCTCCGTGCGAATGGCGGACGGACCTTTACGCACGACCAGTTTCGCGAGCTGGCCGAGGGGCACCATGCCGCCGCCCATCACGGGCACCAGCACGCTACGGGAGATCGTGTCCGGATCGGAGCGCAGTTCACGCGGATAGCGGACGCCGACGCCAAACCGCTGCCGCCCTTCGACGGTCGTGGTGACCATTTCGCCGCCAAGCGCAGTCGCGACGACGTCCTGGACGTCCCCCACCGTGATTCCATAGCGAGCCAGCGCGAGCGTGTCGGCCTCGATGTCGAGGTAATAGCCGCCGGTGATCCGCTCCGCATAGACGCTGGTCGTGCCGGGCACTGTCCTGACCACCCGCTCGATGTCCCTGGCCACGCGCTCCATCCCGGCGAGATCCGTGCCAAAGACCTTGATTCCGATGGGCGTGCGGATCCCGGTCGAAAGCATGTCGGTGCGGGCCTTGATGGGCATCGTCCAGGCATTGCTGACGCCCGGAAACTGCATCGCCCGGTCCATCTCGGCGATCAGCCCGTCCATTGTCATGCCTGGCCGCCAGTTTTCCTCCGACTTGAGGTTGATCACCGTCTCCATCATCTCGAGCGGTGCCGGATCCGTCGCGCTGTTGGCGCGCCCGGCCTTGCCGAAGACCGACTCCACCTCCGGAAAGGACTTGAGAATCCGGTCCTGGATCTGCAGCAGCTCGGCCGCCTTGGTGACCGAGATACCCGGCAGCGTCGACGGCATGTACAGCAGCGTGCCTTCGTTCAGCACCGGCATGAACTCGCTGCCGAGTCGCATGGCCGGGTATGCGCTCGCCGCCAGCACGACAACCGCCAGCGCGATGGTCAGCTTCTTCCAGCGCAGGACCGCGATAATAACCGGGTGATAGACCCGGATGAGCCCGCGCACGATCGGGTTCTTCATTTCCGACGGGATGCGTCCGCGAATGAACAGCAGCATCAAGACCGGCACCAGCGTGATCGAGAGGATCGCCGCGCCGGCCATCGCGAAAGTCTTGGTGAACGCGAGCGGCTGGAACATCCGTCCTTCCTGCGCCTCGAGCGTGAACACCGGCAGGAACGACACGGTAATGATGAGCAGGCTGAAGAACAGCGGCGGCCCGACTTCACGGCAGGAGGCAATGATGGCCCGGAGCCGCGGCTCCCCGGGATCCTGGCGCTCGAGATGCTTGTGGGCATTTTCGATCATCACGATCGCAGCATCGACCATGGCTCCGATCGCGATCGCGATGCCGCCGAGGCTCATGATGTTGGAGTTGAGCCCCAGTGCCCTCATCGCAATGAACGCAATCAAGACGCCGATCGGCAGCATGATGATGGCGACGAGGGCACTGCGCGCATGCAGCAGAAACACAATGCACACGAGCGCGACGATGACGCCCTCCTCGATCAGCGTGCGGCGGAGGTTCTCGATCGCCCGATGAATGAGGGCGGAGCGATCGTAGACGGTCAGCAGCTCGACGCCCTCCGGAAGACCCGAGGAGATTTCGTCGATCTTGAGCTTGAGGTTATGGATGACGTCGAGCGCATTCTGGCCGTAGCGCGCCACCGCAATCCCGCCGACGACCTCGCCTTGGCCATTCAGCTCGGCAATGCCGCGGCGCTCGTCCGGAACCAGTTCGACACGGGCGATGTCGCGCAGGAAGACGGGCGTCCCGGCTGCCGCCTTGATGACCAGCTTCTCGAGATCCCCGATGCCTTTCAGGTAGCCCCGACCGCGGACGATGTACTCCGTCTCAGCCATTTCGACGACGCGGCCGCCGACGTCCTGGTTGCTCATGCGGATGACGTCGCTCACCTGCCGCAGCGGGATTCCGTAGGCCTGCAGCTTTTGGGGATCGACCGTAACCTGGTACGTCTTGACGAAGCCCCCGACGCTTGCAACCTCAGCGATGCCCTGGGCCTTGGTGAGCTGGTAGCGAACGAACCAGTCCTGGATCGCTCGCAGATCCGCGAGCGAGCGTTCTGCCCCCTGCACGACGTACTGGTACACCCAGCCGACGCCCGTGGCGTCCGGCCCGAGTGACGGCGTCACGCCGCGCGGCAGCTGGCTGGCCGCGAAGTTGAGATACTCGAGCACGCGGGAGCGCGCCCAATAGATGTCCGTGCCGTCCTCGAAGATCACGTACACGAATGAGACGCCGAAGTTCGAGAAGCCGCGCACGACCTTGGAGCGGGGCACGGCCAGCATCGCGGTCGTCAATGGATAGGTGACCTGGTCCTCGACGACCTGCGGCCCCTGTCCCGGGTACTCCGTGTAGACGATCACCTGCACGTCGGAAAGATCCGGCAGCGCGTCTATGGGCATGCGAACGATCGCGTAGATGCCGGCGGCGACGATGAACACGGTTGCCACCAGCACGAGGAAAATGTGCCGCAGCGACCACTCGATGATGCGGGCGAGCAAGTCAATGCTCCCCGTGGCCGCCCAGACTTTCCAACGCCGCCTTGAGATTGCTCTCGGCGTCGATCAGGAAATTGCCGTTGACGACGACCCGTTGCCCCGCATCGAGGCCCTTCACCACTTCGACGTAGCCATCGCCCCGCGAGCCGAGTTCAACCTCCCGCGGCTCGAATGCGCCGCCACCGATATCGATCAGGACCACCTGCCGCGTGCCGGAATCCAGCACTGCCGATTCCGGAATCGCGACCGCAGCCACGCTCTCGCCCGCCTGGATCTCGACGGTGCCGTAGAGGTCTGGCTTCAACAACCCGGCCTCGTTCGACAGCTCGATGCGGACTCGCGCGGTGCGCGTCTCGGGCTCGACGGTCGGATAAACGAAGGTTACCTGGCCGGTGAATGTGCGCCCCGGATACGCCGTAACCGAAACCACCGCCTTCTGTCCCGGCCGTACGTACCCGAGGTCCTGCTCGAACACCCTGGCCACGATCCATACCTTCGAGAGATCCGCGATCTGGAAGAGCGGCTCTCCCGGCATGAAACGCATGCCGGCGCGGGCCATCATCTCGATCACGACGCCGTCCGTCCGGGCGCGTAATGGCAGCGACTCTCTGGCCTCTTTGCCTGCTTTGAGCTCCGCCAGATCCGCATCGGCGATGTCCCAGTTCCGAAGACGCTGCAATCCGCCATCCACAATCGCCTGCATGCCGGCCCGGGCTTCCGGCGACGCACCGGCCATCGCCTTCAGCGCCTCCACCGCGATGCGATACTCCTCCTGCGCGGTGACCAGCTCCGGGCTGTAGACGGCGAGCAGCGGCTGGCCGCGCCGGACGGTAGCGCCCGTCGTGTTCACGAACAGCGTCGTGATCCACCCCTCGAACTTCGGGCTGACGGTGTACAGACCGCGCTCGCTGGCCTCGACCGTGCCGACGGCGCGGATCGTGTGCGACATCGTTCGTTCGGCCGCCGGCGTGGATCGCACGCCAAGCGTCTGCAGCCGATCCGGGCTGATCTTGACCTGCGGTCCTTCCGGCGCGTCATCGGCGTACACCGGCACATAGTCCATGCCCATGGCGTCTTTCTTTGGCACCGGAGAGGTGTCGTCGTAGCCCATGGGATTTCGGTAATAGAGAATGCGACGCGGCTGCCCGCCGGCGTCCTTCCCCGTGACCGGCGCGGCGTCGCGGGTCGCGGCCGAATGGCCCCACCAGTAGCCCGCAGCGAGTGCGAGCCCCGCGAAGAACGCGATACCGATGATCACATTGCGCTTCATGTCGGACTCCCGACCAACAGCTCGATCTCGGCGATGGCCTTGTTGTGATTGGCGACGGCCATGGCGAGATCCGTCGAGATTTCGTACTCGCGCAACTGCGCCTGACGCAGCGTGAGGAATTCGACGCGTCCGACCCGGTAAGCGGCAAGCGCGGATGCTGTTGACGCGCGCGCCTGGGGCAGCAATGCACTCTGATACAGCTCGGCGGTTGCGCGCCATTGCCGGACGAGGGCCAGCTCTGCATCGAGCGCGGCCTGTGTCTCGAGCTGCTGCGCCAGCAGCATGCTCTGTGCCTGGCGGCGCATCGCGCGGGCCTCGGCAACCTGCGGCTCCAGCCGGGCTTTGCGCCATAGCGGCAGATTGAATCCCACGGTCAGGCTCACCATGTCGTCGCGAGCCATGCCGTTCAGCGCCCGATCCCGCTGCCCATACTGCAGCTTCACGTCGAAATCCGGGTAGTAGTCCCGCTGCGCGAGATCGATCGATCGGGTGCTGCGCTCCACCAGCGCCTGCAGCGCCTGCAGTTGCGGCCGGTTTTCAATGGCCGGCCGGGCGCCGGGGTCGGCTTCATGGCCTGCTGCAAGCTGCGGCGCAGCCGCATGGATCCGGGGCGCCGGCCCGCTGCGCCCCAGCAGACGCTGCAATTCGCTCTGCCGCGCCGAGTTCTCGCCCGCCAATCGCAGCAGTTCGGCACCCAGCCGCTCGAGTTCGATATGTGCATCGAGCACGTCGTTCTGCGCAGCTTGTCCCACTTCGTACCGCGAACGCGCGATCGCGGCGAGTTGTTCCAGCGCGACCCTTGTGCTGTCGACGATTCTCTGCGCTTCTTCGTTGAAGGCGAGTTCCTCGTAAGCGACGCGCACGTCGCGTGCGATGCGATTCGCGATTTCCCGGGCGGCCAGGTCGATGCTCTCGGCGTCCGCGGCGGCCACGGCGCGGCGCAGCCCGCGCTTGCCAGGAAACGGCAATCGCTGCCCCAGCCCCAGCATTGTCATCGTCATGTCCTCGCGTCGCAGGCTGTGCGACGCGAGCGGGGCGTTGACCACCCCGAGTTCCATCATCGGATCATCCAGTGCGCCTGCGGCGGGAACACGCTGCCGCGCCGCATCGAGTTCGTCGCGCGCGGCCGCGATCTCGGGATTGTTGGCGAGCGCCTCCGCCACGAGCGCCGCAAGTTGAGATTCATTTCTTGTCGGGTTCTCGGCTCCATTGGCCACGGCGATCCCGCAAACCAGGATCAAGCCCATTAGCAGGCAGCCGCGCCGACAGCCTCCTGACCGCGTGTCTTGAAGCACGTTGCACTCCTCAGTTTGCGTCAACGACGAGCGGACGGGCCTGAAGCGGGCCCGGGGTTCATGTGCAATCGAATGGATTACCGGTCAGGCGGGAGGACGGAATGGCGCGTCGAATGCGCCCGCGAGGTGCAGTGAGTGTCTGAAAGCCGGTGGATCGGCTGCCGAGGATGCGGGGTGCGACGCGCCGGCGCACACGCCCATCACGAAGTGGGGTGCAAAGCAGCTGCAATCGCAGCCCGACCGCTGGCAACTGTCGTCGGCAGGCACGTTGTTGCCTTCTCCGCAGGACGCGGCATGCGGCATGCCGTCATGAACCTCGCTGGTGCCCTGGGCGGTCATTCCGGACATGTCCGCCGCGGCCGGAATCGTGGCCCCGTTCACGACGACGGCGAGCGACAGGACAGCGCCCAGAATCCGATTGACCTGCGATGACGAGGTCATGCAGTAAGCCTGCGCCCGAACGGGCGCACTTGCAACTCGCTCAATCGCCGGCCGGCGCGGGCGCGTGAATGAGCCGGCCGCCGCGGATGGTGCAGCGCACTTTTGCGAAGCTGGCGATATCGGCGCCGGGATCCGACTTGAGCACGACCAGATCGGCCGCCAGGCCTGCCGCTACGCGGCCGCGCTGCCCGCTTTCCTTCCAGCGTGCCGCGGGCGCGGTCGTCAGCGATGCGAGGATCTGCATCGGCTCGAGCGCGCTCGCCATCAGCCGGTACTCCCCGGACGGATCGTAGTCCGACATGTAGCCGACATCCGTGCCGAACAGCACCTGCCCGCCGGCGGCGGAAAAGCTGCGGAGCTGGCCGATGGCATCGCCGATCGCCAGATCGATCACGTTGGCCGGCACCTTCGCGCGTTCCAGTTCATACGGCCACAGCATGAGCGTCGGGATGACCGCGATGTCCTGTTCGACGAGCTGCGACACGAGCGCCGCGTCCCAGATTGTCCTGCCCTGGCCGATGGTCGTATGCACGAGTATGTCGACGCCGGCCTCGATCGCAATAGTGACGCCGTCGATATCGGTCGGGTGCGCGATCACCGGGAGCCCGCGCCGGTGAGTCTCGTCAGCCGCCGCGAGCGCGATGTCGGGTTCCATGAAAGCGACGTGACCCTGGGCCAGCGGCGTCATCACGAACAGTTTCGTGGTGTCCGCGCCGCGGTCGAGATTCGACTGGACGCTGGCGAGCGCCTCCTCGACCGTTGCGGGCTGCGGCAGCCGCGACAGGAATTCCGGCGGCATGTCGAGCAGGTAAAACGGGATGCCGTTTGCCGGAAACAGCGCCCAGCCCGCGGTCAGGATGCGCGGTCCCGCGACATCGCCGCTCTCGATGCGTGCGCGCAGCGCCACCGTGTTGTCCACGTCGGACGCGGTATCGAGCACCGTCGTGAATCCGTAGCGCGTCAGCATCGCTTCGAGCGCCGCGGCGAGCTCCGTGGCCGGGCGGTTTCCGGCGTCCGAAAACTTCGGCTCCGTGAAATGCACGTGGCTGTTCTGAAAGCCGGCGGTCACCACGCCGTCGTCGCAGGCGGCCAGTTCCCCTGCCCCGCGCGTCGCGATCGAATCCTCCGGACCGACCGCGAGAATGCGGCCATCTTTCATCAGCACCGCGCCGTCGTCGATCGGCGGTTGGTCGGGCGCCGTATAGATGCGCGCAGCGCGCAGCACTATCGCGCCTTCGGGCGCGCGCTCGCCGCAGGCCTGCAACAGCAACGTCGTCACGAGCAGCGTGGCCGCCATGGGCCGGATGCGCATTGTCCACCTCCGTGTGGGCCCAGTCTAACGCCTGACTAGTTCCATGAGACAATCAGCGGATGCTCTCCGAACGGGATTTCGTGCTGCACAGCTGGTGTGTGCCTGCCGACTGGGATGCCCCGCGCGTGGTGGGCGGCCGCGGCGCCCGTCTGCTGCTCGAGGGCGGCCGTGAGCTGCTCGACATGTCGAGCCTCGTCGAATGCAGCAATCTCGGCCACCAGCATCCCCGCCTGGTGACGGCCATCAAGGCGCAGGCCGATCGGCTCTGTTTCGTGACGAGCGCCTGGGGCGCCGAGCCGCGCCAGGTTCTGGCGGAGCGGCTGCTGGAACTGTCCGGCTACGAGGGCGGTCGCGTGTTCTTCACGCTCGGCGGCGCCGACGCCAACGAGAATGCGGTGCGCCTCGCACGCCAGGCATCGCGCAAGCCGCGCGGACTCGTGGTGACGCGCGACCGCTCGTACCACGGCGCGAGCTACATGGACATGGCGCTCTCGGGCGACGCCCGCACCGCGCACCAGGTCGACGCCGGCGCCTGGGGGGTGCGGCATGTACCGCCGCCTTACGCGTACCGCTGCCCCTTCGGCAGCAAGACGCCCGCTGAATGTGCGCGCCGCGCGGTCGATGCCATAACGGACTGCATCTCGAAGGAAGGCGCGGGACGCGTCGCGGCCGTGCTGATGGAAACCGATGCCGGCAGCAACGGCATCGTGCCGCCGGATGATTTCTGGCCGCTGCTTCGCGGCGCGACGCGCGACCAGGGCGTGTACCTGATCGCCGACGAAGTCATGAGCGGCTTCGGGCGTTGCGGCGAATGGTTTGCCTGGCAGCGTCACGGCGAAGCCGGCCGTCCGGACCTGATGACGCTCGCGAAAGGACTGACGGGCGCTGCCCTGCCGCTCGGCGCCGTCGTGATGAGCGGGGAGATCGCACGGCGCATCGAGCGCGAGATGTTCTACTCCGGCCTGACCTATTGCGGGCATCCCCTGTCCTGCGCGGCGGGCATCGCGGCGATCGATGCCTACCGCGACGACAACCTGATTGAACGATCGCGCGAACTCGGCACGCGCCTGTTCGCCGCTCTGCAACGGCTCGCGACACGTCATGCCGTGATCGGCGACGTGCGCGGGGGCCGCGGCCTGTTCGCCGTCGTCGAGCTCGTCGCCGATCGCCAGAGCCGCGCGCCGATCGCGCCGTGGCCGCAGCAATCCGACGCCATGAAGGCCTTGCTGGCCGCCGCCCGCGACGAGGGCTTTTCATTCGGGTCGCGGGGCAACCTGCTGATCCTGGCGCCGCCGCTCGTGATCGAAGAGGCCGATCTCGACGCGGCGCTCGCGCTGCTCGACCGGCTGTTCGCCCGCCATTTTCCATCCGTCCCACCGGAGCGCCCGTCATGAGTTTCCGACTGACTTACGCGACCATGTTCAATCCGCCGGAGGAACTGCACGAGCGCTTCGAAAAGGCGCTCGCCACCGTGCGCGAGCGCCTGGGCGCCACGCACCCGATGTTCATCGACGGCAAGGACCGCCCTGCGGCCACGACCGAGGAACGGGCAAGCCCCATTGACACGGAGCTGAAACTCGGCCGTTTTCCCCTCGCGAACGAGGCCGAGGTGGATGCGGCGCTCGCCGCAGCCGATCGTGCGTTTCCGTCCTGGAGCGCGACGCCGGTCGCGGAGCGCGTGCGCCTGATGCGCAAGGTCGCCGACGTCATGGAAGAACGCGTCTACGAGATCGCGGCCGCGCTCGTGCTCGAGGTCGGCAAGAACCGCATGGAAGCGCTCGGCGAGGCGCAGGAGACCGTCGATTTCTTCCGCGTCTACGCCGACGACTTCGAATCGCACAACGGCTACGAATTCGAACTGCCGAACGATCCGCTCGCGGGTTTCACGTCGCGCAACCGCAGCGTCATGCGGCCCTACGGCGTCTGGTGCGTCATCGCGCCGTTCAATTTTCCCATCGCGCTCGCCGGTGGGCCGGTCGCCGCCGCGCTCGTCACCGGCAACACCGTCGTCGTAAAATGCGCCTCCGACACGCCCTGGGCCGGCCGGCTGCTCGCGGATTGCATCCGCGACGCCGGCCTCCCGCCGGGCGTCTTCAATTACGTGTCGGGCGCGGGCTCCGCGGTCGGCGAGCAGCTCGTACGCGATCCGCGCACGGCGGGCGTGACCTTCACCGGCTCCGTCGCGGTGGGGCGCGCGATCATGGCCGCAATGGCGGGCGGAGCGTATCCGCGGCCCTGCATCACCGAGATGGGCGGCAAGAATCCCTGCATCGTGACGGAGAACGCAGATCTCGACCGCGCAGCCGCCGGCATCGCGCGCTCCGCATTCGGCATGGGCGGACAGAAATGCTCGGCGCTGTCGCGGCTCTATGTGCACGAGAAAGTAGCCGACGACCTGCTTGACCGTATCGACTATCAGATCGATTCGATCCGGATCGGGGATCCGGCGCTGCGCACGACGTCGCTCGGCCCCGTAGTCAATCAGCGCGCCTACGGCAGCTACGCGCGCTATGTCGTGGATCTTCAGGGCGCCAACGCAACGCTGCGCCGCGGGGGAAAGCAGCTGACCCAAGGTGTGTTCGCGCGCGGCTATTACGTCGAACCCGTGCTCGCGGAAGCGCCCGCGGACCTGGCGCTGTGGAAACACGAGATGTTCCTGCCGATCCTGATGGCGCAACGCTATTGCGACCGAGAGGACGCGATGCGCCTCGCCAACGACACCGAGATGGGGCTCACCGCCGGCTTCTATGGATCGCCGGACGAGGTGCGCTGGTTCCAAGACGGCATCCAGGCCGGCGTGACCTATGCCAACCGCGGCCAGGGCGCGACGACCGGCGCCTGGCCCGGTTACCAGCCATTCGGCGGCTGGAAAGGCTCCGGCTCCTCCGGCAAGGCGATCGCCTCCTTCTATTACCTGCCGTTGTACCTGCGCGAGCAGTCGCGCACCGTGGTGGAGTGAATGGCCGACATCCTTCCGCTCAAGGATGCGATCGCGGCGCATGTAGCGGACGGCGCCTGCGTCGCGCTCGAAGGCTTCACGCACCTGATCCCGTTCGCCGCCGGTCACGAGCTGATCCGGCAGGGACGCAAGGATCTGCATCTCGCGCGCATGACGCCCGATCTCGTGTACGACCAGCTGATCGGCGCCGGCGCCGCGCGCCGGCTCACGTTCTCCTGGGGCGGCAACCCGGGCGTCGGCTCGCTGCACCGGCTGCGCGACGCGGTCGAGAACCAGTGGCCGCGCGCGCTCGAGCTTGACGAGCACAGCCACGCGGGTATGGCGGCAGCCTATCGCGCGGGTGCCGCGCGCCTGCCGTTCGGGATGCTGCGCGGCTATATCGGCACGGATCTCGTCAAACAGAATCCGCGGATCGGCAAGGTCACCTGCCCCTACACCGGAGAAACTCTCGCGACCGTGCCGGCGCTCAATCCGGACGTCACGATCCTGCACGCCCAGCGCGCCGACCGCCGCGGCAATGTCGCGATCGAGGGCATCATCGGCGCCGCGCGCGAAGCCGGGCTCGCGGCGGCGAAGCTGCTCGTCACGGTCGAGGAAATCGTGGACGAGCTGCCGCCGGCGATGAACTCGATCGTGCTGCCGCATTTCACCGTCACGGCCGTCTCCCTGGTTCCCGGCGGTGCCTGGCCGTCATACGCCCAAGGCCGCTACGCCCGCGATAACGACTTCTACCTGCGCTGGGACGCGATCGCGCGCGATCGCGACCAGTTCACCAGGTGGATCGATCGCCACGTACGCGGCACCGCGGATCACAAGGCTTTCCTCACGAGCCTCCGCGAGGCTGCGTGAACCGACGAGACAGTACCGACGCGCGCGGGATCCGGCGCCGGGCAGTGGGCAGCCCAACGGCACGTGCTCGCAGCGGGAAGGTCGGAATGAGTGAGTACACCCGCGACGAGATGATGACCGTGGCCGCTGCACGCCTGCTCAGCGACGGACAGGTGTGCTTCGTCGGCATCGGCCTGCCGAGCGCGGCCTGTAATTTCGCCAGGCTCACGCATGCGCCGGGGCTCGTGCTGATATACGAGTCGGGCACGATCGGCACGCGCCCGACCGTGCTGCCGCTCTCGATCGGCGACGGCGAGCTCGCCGAAACCGCCATCTGCGTTGTGCCGCTGCCGGAGATCTTCAGCGATTACCTGCAGGCCGGGCGCATCGACGTCGGCTTTCTCGGCGCGGCGCAGATCGACCGCCACGGGAATCTCAACAGCACGGTGATCGGGCCGTACGACCGGCCGCGCACGCGGCTGCCGGGCGCGGGCGGCGCGACCGAGATCGCCGCGCACGCGCGTGAAGTTTTCATCGTGATGAAAGCGACGCCGCGCAGCTTCGTGCAGACGCTCGACTTCCAGACCAGCGGCGGCTATTTTGCGGGCCGCGCGGCTAGCGGAGCGAAAGGCAGAGGTCCTGTCGTCGTCGTCACCGACGTCGGCGTCCTGAAACCGCTGCCGGCGAGCGGGGAATTCGCAGTTTCCGTACTCTATCCCGGTGTTCCGGTGGAGCAGGCGCGGGCGGCCGTCGGCTGGCCGCTCGCACTGGCCCCGGATGTTGAAACCCATGCGGTGCCGACGGTGTCCGAACTTGCGGCGCTGCGCGCGCTCGAGGCCCGGACCGCCGCCGCGCATCGAGAACCCGTGAGGCTGCCATGACGCTCCCAGAACGCGCCGGAAAACCCGCCAGGAACCCCCATCTCGTCACCGAGCTGCCGGGACCGAAATCGCGCGCGATGATAGAGCGCGACTCGAAGGTCGCCTCGCCCTCGTACCCGCGCGATTACCCGTTCGTGATCTCGCATGGCCGCGGCACCGAGGCCTGGGACGTGGACGGCAACCGCTTCCTCGATTTCACGGCCGGCATCGCGGTCTGCGCGACCGGGCATGCGCATCCACGGGTGGTGAAGGCCGTGCAGGACGCCGCTGCCAAGTTTCTGCACATCTCGAGCGATTATTGGCACGAGGAAATGACGGCGCTCGCGGAACGCCTCTCCGCCATCGTGCCGCTCGGCGAGCCCGGCATGTGCTTCTTCTGCCAGTCCGGCACCGAATCGGTCGAGGGCGCGCTCAAGCTCGCGCGCTACGTGACCGGCCGTCAACGCATCATCGCCTTCCTCGGCAGTTTCCACGGCCGCACGATGGGCTCGCTGTCGCTGACGTCCAGCAAATACACACAGCAGGCGGGCTTCGCGCCGACGATGCCGGGCGTCACGCACGTCCCCTATCCGAACACGTATCGTCCGCTCTTCGCCGGCGCCGACCAGGGCCGCGCGGTTCTCGATTACATCCGCATGCTGTTCGAGCGCAACGTGCCCCCGCAGGAGGTCGCCGCGATCGTGATCGAGCCGCTGCAGGGCGAAGGCGGCTATCTCGTGCCACCGGACGGTTTCCTGGCGGGGCTGCGGCAGCTCTGCGACGAGCACGGGATCCTGCTCGTGTTCGACGAAGTGCAGTCCGGCATCGGCCGCACCGGCCGGCTGTTCGCGAGCCAGCATTCGGGCGTCCTGCCGGACATCATGACGCTCGCCAAGGGACTCGGCTCCGGCATGCCGATCGGCGCGGTGGTCGCGAAGCAGAGCCTCATGAAGAAATGGAAGAAAGGCGCGCACGGCAACACTTTCGGCGGCAACCCGGTCTGCTGCGCGGCGGCCAATGCGACCATCGACCTGGTGCGTGAGCAGTATGTGCAGAATGCGGCAAAAGTCGGCGCGCATTTCATGAAGCGGCTCGGCGAGCTCTGCGCGGATTATCCCTGCATCGGCGACCTGCGCGGGCAAGGCCTCATGATCGGCATGGAGTTGATCGAGCGGGACGGTACGCCGGCGTGCGCGCTGGTCGATCGCATCCTGCACACCGCCTATCACAACGGGCTGCTGCTGCTGTCCTGCGGCGTCTCGACGCTGCGCTTCATGCCGCCGCTCTGCGTGACGGATTCGGAAGTGGACGAGGCGATGACTTACCTGCGGCAGAGCCTCGACGAGGCGCTGGCGGGCGCGGCATGAGGCGCGCTGCGCGCGCACTCCTCCTTTTTCCGCTGCTAACGGCGCCATCCGCGCTCGCCGATCGCGAGCCGGTGCTGAAGCAGGTGACACTGCCGCACAATTATTACTGGCGTGAGCTGTACATTCCGCAGCTCACGACCGGGCCATCGTCCGCGGCCTTCATGCCCGACGGCGGCGAACTCGTCTACAGCATGGCGGGTTCGCTGTGGCGGCAGCGGATCGGCGCGGACGAGGCGACAGAGCTGACGCACGCGGATGGCGCTTACGATTACCAGCCCGACGTCGCGCCGGACGGCGGCAGCGTGGTGTTCAGCCGTTACGACGGACGCGCGATCGAGCTCGTGCGCCTGGATCTCGCAGGCCGGCGCGAACAGGCGCTGACCTCGAATGGCGGCGTCAATCTCGAGCCGCGGCTGTCGCCGGATGGCCGGCGGCTGGTCTGGGTATCGAGCGCCGGGACCGGGCATTTCAACCTGATGATCGCGGACATCGGCGACGGGGGCCTCGCGAATGAACGCTTCCTGGTCGCGCCGCGCCAGAGCACGATCGACCGCTACTACTATTCCTCGCACGATCACGCGATCAACCCCTCCTGGTCGCCGGACGGCGGCCGCGTGTACTACGTCGGCAATCCGGAGATCGCCTGGGGTAGTGGCACGATCTGCTCCATCGCGGTCGCAGGCCCGCCCGACAATTCCGAATGTACGACCCGGCACCGCGAGGAGACGTCGTGGACGGCGCGGCCGGAAGTCGGGCCGGACGGCAAGCGCATCCTTTTCTCGAGCTATCACGGCCGCGACTGGCACCAGCTCTGGCTGACCACGACCGGCGAAGACGCGCCGTTGCCGCTGACCTTCGGCGATTTCGACCGGCGCAATGCCCGCTGGTCGCCGGACGGCGCGCGCATCGCCTACATCAGCAACGAGGGCGGCAATACCTCGCTCTGGGTGCAGGATTTCTTCGGCGGCAAGCGCCAGGAGATCATCGCCGGGGAACGCCGCACGCTCCGGCCTTCCGCGACCGCCGTGATTTCGGTGATCGGGCCGGCCGGCCGGCCCATTCCGGCGCGGGTTTCCGTGCTGGCGGACGACCGGCGCTGGTACGCGCCGCGCGATGCCTGGATGCACGCCGACGACGGCTACGACCGCGATCTGTTCCCGAGCGAGCCGCATTATTTTCATTGCAGTTCGCCGTGCCGCGTCGAACTGCCGGCGGGCCCGGCCACGATTCGCGCCCAGAGCGGCTTCCGCCGCATGCCCTGGCAGGGGAACATCGAGCTCGGCCCGTCAGCGGTCGTGGACCTGCCGATCCGGCTCGCGGACAACGACCTGCCGGTCGAACTCGGCCGCTTTCTCAGCGCCGACCTGCATGTCCACATGAATTACGGCGGGCATTATCGCAATACGCCGGAACGCCTGCTCGAACAGGCGCGTGCCGAAGACCTGGACGTCATCTACAACCTGATCGTGAACAAGGAAGAGCGGATTCCCGAAGCCTTCCGGTTCAGCGCGCAGGCAGATCCCGCAAGCACGAACGGCGTGCTGATGCACGCCCAGGAATATCACACGGGCTTCTGGGGTCACCTCGGGCTGCTGCACCTGTCGAAGAATCTGCTGCTGCCGGATTTCGCCGCGGCTCGCGGCTCGGCGCTCGCGAGCCCCTGGCCGCACAACGGCGAGATCGCCGATCTCGCGCATGCGCAGGGGGCGCTGGTCGGTTACGTGCACATCGCCGATTTTCCAATCGACCCGCCGAAGGAGAAGTCGCTCTCTTATCAGCTCCCCGCCGATGTCGCGCATGGCAAGGTCGATTACCTCGAGGTCGTCGGCTTCTCGGATCACCGCATCACGGCGGACATCTGGTACCGGCTGCTCAACCTCGGTTTCCGCGTCGCCGCGGGCGCCGGCACCGATGCGATGGCGAACTACGCATCGCTGCGCGGCCCCGTAGGCCTCAACCGGGTTTTCCTCGACGCTTCCGGCGGACGCACGCCGGACTCGCTGCATGCCGCCCTGAAGGCGGGCCGCGGCTTCGTCAGCAACGCGCCGCTCCTCGGCTTCGAGATCGGGAGCGTACGCCCGGGCGCGTCGATCTCGCGGCTGTCGGGCCGGCTGCCATTCCGGATCGCGATGCGCTCGCCGGTCGCGATCGACCATCTCGAACTCGTTCACAACGGCAAGGTCATCCGCACGTTCAAGCTGGACGGCGACCGCCGCCGGCACGACGCGAGGGGCGAGGTCACGCTCGAGGAAGGCGGGTGGCTGGTGCTGCGAGCCTGGAATGACCGGGCCGACCCGCTGGTGTTCGACCTGTTTCCGTACGCGACGACCAATCCCGTCTACATCGATTCGCCGGCAGCGCCGCCGGCGCCGGCCGATGCGGCCTATTTCGTCGCGTGGATGGATCGCGTCATCGAGGCCGCCGGGGCGCGCGGCGACTGGAACAATGATGACGAACGGCGCCGGACTCTGGAGTACCTCGGTTCCGCCCGTGACAAGTTTCTCGCGCTCGCCGCGCCAACAAGGAAGTGACCATGCACCTGATCGCCCGGTTTGCCTGTCTGCTGCTGCCCGCCGTCCTGTCCTTTACGTCGGCGGCCGACGAAACCCGTTTCGGCGTCGAGGATCTCGTCAGGCTGTCTTCCGTCTCGGCTCCCGATTTCTCGCCCGATGGCGAATACCTCGTCTATTCGGTCGAGTCGCCGAACTTCGAGGCGGACGAGCCTCGCTCCGATCTCTGGCGCGTGCGCTGGAAGGACGGCGAACGCCAGCAACTGACGCAGACGGCTGATGCAAGCGAATCGCAGCCGACGTACAGCCCGGACGGCCTCCAGATCGCATTCCTCTCCGATCAGCAGGAGAAGAAGGAGAAGGAAGACGACCCCCCGCGCCTGACGCAGGTCTGGGTCATGTCGGCCGCGGCCGATGGCAAGAAGAAATCCGAACCACAGAGGCTTACGGACTTTCCGGGCGGCGTCAGCGATTTCGCCTGGTCGCCGGACGGCAAGCGCCTGGCGGTCATCGCGAGCGATCCCGAGCTGCCGGCAGGAGAAAAGAAGCCGCCGAAGCCGAAGCCGATCGTCATCGACCGGTACCGGTTCAAGGAGGATTTCAAGGGCATCCTGACGAACCGGCGCCAGCATCTGTACGTATTCGACATCGACAAGAAGGAGGCGACGCTGCTGACGCCCGGATCCCACGACGAGTACCTGCCGGCCTGGTCCCCGGACGGTACGCGCATCGCCTACGTGACCCGCCGCGGCGGGGATCCCGACCGCCATGCCAACTGGGACATCTATGTCATGGAGGCGCGCGAGGGCGCAACCGAGCACCAGGTCACGCGCTTCGAAGGCGCCGATCTCGACCCGTCATGGGAATCGCGCATGTCCTGGAGTCCGGACGGGCAGCAGATCGCCTACCTCGTGAGCGGCGAGGACAAGTACATTTATTACAAGCCCTGGCAGCTCGCGATCGTCGACGTGCAGACCGGCGTCTCGCGCATCCCGGCCGACATCGACCGCAATTTCACCAAACCGCGCTTCTCCGCGGACGGGGCCTCCGTGTACGCGCTGGTCGAGCAGAGCCGCGTCACCAACCTGTCGCGCATCGATCTCGCGGACGGACGCGTGACGCAGCTGACGCCGAGCCGGCGCACGGACGCGGGCTTCGACATCGCGGACGACGGCCGCATCGCGGTGCAGGGCGGCGACGACCATCACCCGTACCAGCTCGACGCACTCGAGGACTCGGGGTTGCGCACCCTCGCCGATCACAATGAATTCCTGCGCGACAAGCGCCTCGCCCCGGTTGAGCCAATCGAATTCGAGAGCGCCGACGGCACTCGCATCCACGGCCTGCTGGTGAAACCGCTCGACTACCAGCCCGGGCGGCGCTTTCCGACGATCCTGCGCCTGCACGGCGGCCCGGTCTCGCAGTTCGCGCACGAGTTCAAGGCGGACTGGCAGGTGTACGCGGCCGCGGGTTATGCGGTGGTCGGCCCGAATCCGCGCGGCAGTTCCGGGCGCGGCTTCGCGTACTCGAACGCGATCTATGCGGACTGGGGCAACAAGGACACGGCCGACGTCCTCGCGGCAGTCGATCACGTCGTGAAGACCGGCGTCGCCGATCCCGCACGCCTGGGCGTCGGCGGGCGCAGCTATGGCGGCATCCTGACGAACGCCGTGATCGCGACCGATCAGCGCTTCAAGGCGGCGGTCAGCGGCGCCGGCGTCTCCAACGTGCTCGCCACCTATGGCTACGACCAGTACACGCTGGAATATGAGCTGGAGCTCGGACTGCCCTGGCGCGATCGCACGGCTTACGATCGAGTCAGCTTTCCGTTTTTCCACGCCGACCGCATCAAGACGCCGACGCTTTTCTATTGCGAGGAGCTCGACGTCAACGTCCCCTGCCTCGGCAGCCAGCAGATGTACCAGGCGCTGCGCTCGCTCGAAGTGCCGACAGAGCTCGTGATCTATCCGGGCGAATGGCATCCGGTCACGGTCCCGAGCTACCTGCGGGACCGCATGCGCCGGCATCTCGACTGGTACGGGCTCTACCTCGGCGTTGTCAGCCGGCCGTAGCGCTTCAGAACCGCGATCAGTTGCTCGTGCGGGAGGGCTTTGGCCCAGCGCCCGCCTTCGCCCTCCATGTCGCGCGCGGCGACCAGTGCATTGACGATGGCTTCCTCGGTCGCCTGCACGGTCGCCTCGAACAGCGGATTCATGTGGCCGTTCTCGAGGAACTCGGCGTTGACGAACGGCGCGCCGCCGTGGACGG
Organism: Steroidobacteraceae bacterium; assembly: GCA_035513555.1. Classification (GTDB taxonomy): domain Bacteria; phylum Pseudomonadota; class Gammaproteobacteria; order Steroidobacterales; family Steroidobacteraceae; genus SCUD01. The sequence continues at coordinate 19,596 of DATKBY010000030.1, forward strand.
CTTTGTTCGCGGTCGAGAACGCGATGAAGATATCGCCCGAACCGTCGCCCGCGTAGGAGCCCATGCGCCCGAGGCCGAGGGTGGCGCGACGCGCCATGCGCTTCAGCTGGTGCGGAAGCAGCGGCGCATCGGTCGCGACGACGATGATGATCGAGCCCGTCTCGCCCGGCTGGTCCTGGTAGGCACGATGCTCGCGCAGATGCTGGCCGACAGGCACGCCCGCGATCCGGAGCGACTCGCGCAGGCCGTAATTCGCCTGCACCAGCACACCGACCGTCAGCGCCCGCCCGTCGATCGCGACGCGGCGCGAGGACGTGCCGATGCCGCACTTGAATTCGTGGCAGATCATGCCGGTGCCGCCGCCGACGTTGCCCTCGGTCACCGGCCCACCGACAGCCGAGTCGAGCGCGGCGCCGGCATGCGCGGCGGTCACGTGAAAGCCGTTGGCTTCGTTCAGGTGACCGTCCCAGGTTTCGGCGACCACCGGCAGCGACCACCAGTAGCCGCCGGCGTCGGGGCCGCCCTGGCGCACGCGCCAGGCAATCACGGCATCACGCACGACGCCGACGCTGTGCGTATTGGTGATCATGACCGGACCGTCCAGCAATCCGGATTCCTCCAGCCAGGTCGTGCCGGTCATCTCGCCGTTGCCGTTCAGCGAGAACCAGCCGCCGAACACCGGAGTGCGGATATCGGCGCGCCCGCGCGGCAGGACGGCAGTGACGCCGGTTCGCGCCTTGTGGCCGTTGGCGAAATCCTCGATCACCGTCGCGTGGCCGACGCTGATGCCGGCGACATCCGTGATGGCATTGAGCGGGCCGGGCTCGCCGTCGAACGGCACACCGAGGTCACGGGCCCGGGGCTCGGCAATCGCGCCGGCGGCCGCCAGGATCATCAGCAACATCAGTGTGATACGCATGGCGGAATGCTAACCCAGGATGCCAGTGGCCCGCTCGCCGGCCTATGATGGCGGCACCACGGAACGGGAGGCTGGTGCATGAAGATTCATCGATGGCGGCTTGCAACGGCCGCGGCGTGCGCGCTTGCGGCGTTCGCCCAGGCGGCGTCCGCCGAAATGTTCGTCGTGCGCGCCGGTCGAATGCTCGATGTCGAGGGCGGGCGCTACGTCAACGACCAGGCAATCCGCATCGACGACGGCCGCATCGTGTCGATCTCCCCGTGGAGCGCCGGCTCGCGCGGCGGCGCGCGGCTCGTCGACTGGTCGGCCTACACGGTGATACCCGGCCTGATCGACCTGCATACGCACCTGGTCGGCGACATCAGTTCCGCCGATGTCGCGGCGCCGTTGTCGAGCTCCGCCGCGCGTGACGCGCTGGTCGGCGCGGCGCACGCGCGGACGACGCTCGCCGCCGGATTCACGACGGTTCGCGACGTCGGCTCGTATCGCGCGCTCGTGGACGTCGCGCTCCGCAATGCAATCAATGCCGGCCTGGTTGAGGGCCCGCGCATGTACGTCGCCGGTGCGTACGTGACGGTCACGGACGGCGGCGGCGAGGTCACGGGATTGCCGGAGGGCGTCACGGTCCCCGACGAAATGCGCCGGGGCGTCGCGGACGACGAAGCGGCGGTCAGGCGGCGCGTGCGCGAACTGCTCGCGGGCGGCGCCGACTTCATCAAGCTCATCGCGACCGGCGCGGTGTTCACCTCCGGCACGAAGCCGTCGGAGCCCGAGTACACGGAAGCCGAGATCCGCGCGGCGGTCGAGGAGGCGGCGAAAGGCGGCACTTTCGTCGCGGCGCATGCCCATGGCGCCGAGGGCATCAAGAACGCGGTGCGCGCCGGCGTGCGCACGATCGAACACGCCTCGTTCCTCGATGACGAAGGCATCGCGCTGATGGTCAGGCACGGCACCTGGCTGGTCGCGGACATCTACAACGGGGACTATACCGAGGAGGTCGGTGCACGGGACGGCTGGTCCGAGGAGATCCTGCGCAAGAACCGCGAGACCGCCGACATCCAGCGCGTAGGCTTCGAGAAAGCGGTGCGCGCGGGCGTGCGCATCGGCTTCGGCACCGACGCCGGGATATTTCCGCATGGCGAGAATGCGCGGCAGTTCGCCTACATGGTCCGTCACGGCATGACACCGCTAGGCGCGATCCGCGCCGCCACGATCGATGCGGCGGCCTCGCTCGGACGCAGCCAGGAACTCGGCTCGATCACGCCCGGCAAGTTCGCGGACCTCGTCGCCATCGACGGCGATCCGCTTGCCGACATCGAGCGCATGCGCCAGGTCGCCGGCGTCATCAAGCAGGGACAGCTCGTCGCGGCCGGCGCTTCCCGATGACCACGGAGACCCGGCAGCTCGGCTTCTGGATGTGCACGGCGCTGGTCGTCGGCAACATGATCGGCATGGGCATCTTCGTGCTGCCCGCCTCGCTCGCGCCCTTCGGCTTCAATGCCTTCCTGGGCTGGGGTGCGACCGTGCTCGGCTGCGCCATCCTCGCGCTGGTATTCGCGACGCTGTCGCGGCGCATGCCCGGCGCGGACGGGCCCTTCGGCTACGTCCGGGAGACGCTCGGCGAGGGGGTCGCCTTTGCCGCGATGTGGTGTTACTGGATTGCCATCTGGGTCGCAAATGCGGCGCTCGCGGTCGGTGCCGCGGGCTACCTGACGGGCGTCGCGCCGCAGCTTGCGGTCGCGCCGCCGGCCGTGCTCGCCGCAGGTCTCGTGTGGCTGTTCGTCATCATCAACTGGTTTGGCGCGCGCACCGGCGGGCGGGTGCAGGTGCTGACCGCCGCGCTCAAGCTGGTGCCGCTGGCGCTCGTCATACTGCTCGGCGCGTGGATGCTGGTCGCGGATCCCGTGGCCTACACGGAACACATCCCGACGCAACCGATCACGCTGTCGTCCACGATGGCGGCCTCCACCATCGCGCTGTTCGCGATGCTCGGCCTCGAATCCGCAACCGTCCCGGCCGGCCGCGTGAAAAATCCCGAGTTCACCATTCCGCGCGCGACGCTGGTCGGCACGCTGCTGACCGCTGCGGTCTACATCGCCGTCACGGCGGTCTCGACGCTGCTGGTGCCGCAGGAAACGCTGGCGGCATCCAATGCGCCGTTCGTGGACGTGCTCGACCGGCTGCTCGGCGCCGGCAATGGGCGCTGGCTTGCGCTGTTCGTCGTCATCAGCGGCCTCGGCTGCCTGAACGGCTGGACTCTGGTGGTCGGCGAGCTGACCCGCACGCTGGCATCGCGGCGGCTGTTGCCGGCGGTGTTCGCCAACAGCAACCGTTTCGGTGCGCCCGGGCCCGCGCTGCTTCTGACCGGCTTGCTCGCGACCGGCGTGGCGCTGATGAACTACAGCAAGACGCTGGTCGAGGGATTCACCTTCCTCAGCATCGTCGTCACGGCCGCCAACCTGCCGATCTACCTGTCCTGCTCGCTCGGCCTGCTGTGGCTGTGGCGACGCAGCCCCGGCAACGTGCCGCGTCACGCCTGGCTGTTCGGCATCGGCGGCACGGCTTTCTCGATCTTCGCCTTCATCGGCGTCGGCGCCGAGCCGTTCCTGTGGGCGCTCGGGCTAGCGCTCGCCGGCCTGCCAGTCTATTTCCTGATGCGATGGCTGCATCCGCCGCAGGCGGTGGCGGCGTCGCCGCCGACGTAGCCGGCTACCAGCCGCTGCCGGCGGCCGCGAGCAGCGCCGCATACAGCGCGATCCCGCGCCGGAATTCCTTCATGCGCAGGTTTTCGTTCGGCGCGTGCTGGTTGTTGTCGGCATTGACGATCGGTGCGATCACGAACGGCGCGCCCAGCACCTCGCCGATCGACGAGATCGGCAGGCTGCCGCCCATCAGCGGCACGACGCGCACCGCATCCGCCGTCGCCTCGCGCATCACAGCCACCACGCGTGCGACGCCCGGGGTTTCCGGATCCGCCACCGCGGACGGATAGCCGTCCTCGCCCCATTCAAATCGCGCGAGGCGCGGGTGCAGCAGCCGCTCCTCCGGCGTCGGCGGCCGTTCGAGCAGCACGTACCCCTGGGCGCGCACATGCGCCTCGATGCCGGCGCGCGAGGCCGCGACGCTCATGCCGGGCGTCAGGCGCAGATCGAGCCCGGCGGTGGCGTCGGCGTCGATCGCGTTGCGCTGCCCGCCGGTCCCGCCGTAGACGAGCTGCGTGACATTGAGCGACGGCCGCAGCATGGATTCGCCGTAGCCGAGCCCGCTCTCCGCGGCGCCGATGCCGGCGGCGGCGAGCATGCCCGCGGTATCGAAGCCCGTGCGCGCCATTGCGAGCTGTTGCGCGGAAGGCTCCGGCACTTCAAGTCCTGCGATCGTGATGCGCCCGTCCGGCGCGCGCATCGAGGCGAGCAGGTGCGCGAGCCGCGCTGCCGGATTCGGCGCGACATTGCCGTAATGGCCGGAATGCAGGCTCGTCGCCGCGCCGTATACGGTCATCCGGAACCCGGTAACGCCGCGCACGCCGAGCGCGAGCCGCGGCAAGCCGCGCGGATCGATCGGGCCATCGCCGAAGATCCACAGATCGGAGGCGAGCGCCGGCTTGTGCGCCATCAGCGTGCGCGCGAGGTTCGGCGAGCCCGCCTCCTCCTCGCCTTCGAGGAAGAACTTCAGGTTCGCCGAGAGCGGGATCTCTGCCGCGCGCAAGGCATCGATCGCGGCCAGCATCGCGATGATCGGCCCCTTGTCGTCGCTCGAGGAACGCGCGTAGATGCGCGCCTCGTCCGGTAGCCTATCGGGCGCATCCGCCCAGGCGACGACCGGCGCGCCGTCTTCCACCCTGCCGATCCGCAGCGCCGGTTCGAATGGCGGCGTGGCCCAGCTCCCGGGCGTGCCGACCGGCTGGCCGTCGAAATGCGCATAGAAAAGCAGCGTCCGCTTCGCGCCCGGCGTCTCGAGTTCGCCATAGACCGAAACCGGCGCATCCGGCGTTTCGAGGATGCGCGCGGCGATGCCGCGCCGCTCCAGCAGCCCGACCAGCGCAGCGGCATTCCGGCGGATGTCGGCAGCGTCCGTTGCGACGTTCGGCAGCGCGAGCAGTTCGCGCAGTTCCCGGACGATGCGGGATTCGTTCGCGGCGACATGCGCTTCTGCCGCCGCAATCGCCCGCCCGGTCACCGGTGCCGGCGTCGTTTCGGCGGCGGCCGGAATGGCGGCCCAGACCGACACGACCAATGCCCATGCGAATGGCTTCACATCCGGGATGATCCCCGCCCGTTCGGACCTGCGCAACTCTGTTCCGTTACCGTCTTGTCACCGGCTCGCGACTGACGCAGCGACCCGGGAACGGCTAGCCTTTCACGTCAGGCCCATGCGCCGCCGGCGGAATGATGCCCATGTCGATCACGCTCGATCAGGTGACCAAGCGGTATCAGGCCCTGCCGGTCGTAAATGACGTGTCCCTCGCGATCGAGCCGGGGGAGTTCCTGGTCCTGCTCGGACCGAGCGGCAGCGGCAAGAGCACGCTGCTGCGCGCCATTGCGGGCCTCATCGAAATCGACCATGGCAGCGTTTCGCTGCACGGGCGCGACGTCACCCGCGTTGCCGCCCGGGAGCGTGGCGTCGGCTTCGTGTTCCAGCATTACGCGCTGTTCCGGCATATGAGCGTGGCCGACAACGTGGAATTCGCGCTGCGCGTCCGGCGCATGCGCGCGGCCGAACGCCGCGAGCGCCGCGATGAGCTGCTGAAGCTCGTCGCGCTCGAGGGCATGCAGGACCGCCTGCCCGGCGAGCTTTCCGGCGGCCAGCAGCAGCGCGTCGCCGTCGCCCGAGCGCTCGCGCACCGGCCGGAGGTGCTGCTGCTCGACGAGCCGTTCGGCGCGCTGGATGCGAAGATCCGCGAGGAACTGCGCGGCACGATCCGCAGGATCCAGCGCGAGCTCGGCATCACGACCATCCTCGTCACCCACGACCAGGACGAAGCGTTCGCGATGGCGGATCGCATCGGCGTCATGCACCAGGGCCGCCTGCTCGAACTCGATACGCCGACTGAACTGTACGCGCGGCCCGCGACGCGGTTCGTCGCGACTTTTCTCGGCGCCGCGAACCTGGTGCTCGCCTACCGGTCCCGGGGCGCTGTGCGCTTCGAGTACGACGCCGACGAGCGCCCGCCGCAGCGTGAAGTCGTCGTGGTCATCCGCCCCGAGGAACTCATCCTTTCCGGCGACGAGTCGCCCCCGGACATGACGCGGGTCGGCAGCGGCGTCGTCGAGGAACTGCAGTTTGCCGGCGCGACTGCGCGACTGCGCGTGCGCATGCCGGCCCAGGGCCCGATGCCGGCGACGCCCGAGCGCGTGACCGCGGACGGCAGCTGGATCCTTGATGCGCTGCGCACCTTTCCGCAGCAGCGCGCCCAGCCCTTCGCCGTCGGCCAGCGCGTCGAGGTCGCGGCCCGGCGCATGCATCTGCTGCCCACGCCGATCTCGAGCTTCACCGTCGTCGCGGACGACGACGATGCGGCGATGCGCGTCGCGCGCGTGCCGTTGCTCGCCACGCTCGCCGCGCGCATGCAGTGCCGCATTGACCGGCGCATCGGCGGCAGCGACCTGCTGCCGCCAGGCCTGCCGGTGCTCGGCGGGCGGCCGGGCGTCACGGAAGACGCGCTGCAGCTGCTCGAGCAGGGTGCAACGCAGCTGCTCGTGCTGCCGCCACAGGCAGAACCGCCGACGCGCATCCTGATCCTGCCCGGCGCGCAATCGCGCGCCGCGGCGATTGCCGCTGCCGCCAGCCTGCTCCGTCATTTTCCGGCCCAGTCGGTGCTGCTCGCCGTTCATCCCGCCTCGACGCCCGAGCGCGAACGCGGGTCCTGCCTGCGGGAACTCCTCGATCTGCGTTCCGCCGCGCTGGGCGAGCACGGCCTCGACCTGCGCACCGAGCTGCGATTCGGCGAGCTCGCAGAAGAAGTCACCCGCGAACTGGCCGCCGATCCGGACACGCTGATCGTGCTCGGCGTCGATGACGCCGAGCGCGGCGTTGCGCCGGCGCTCGCGGAAATGCTCGAGGGCGGCCAGTCGCGGCCCATCCTGTTTGTGCGCGCGCCCGCCGCGGAACACTGAACATGGCGCGCCGCCGGACCCGTTCCGCCAGTCCACTGCCCGGTTTCGGGCTGACGCTCGGCTTCACGACATTTTTTCTGAGCGCGGTCGTTCTGCTGCCGCTGGCCGCGCTGGTCATCCGCGCGACGGGCATGCCGTTGTCCGAGCTGATCGGTGTGCTGACCGACGAACGCGCGGTCGCGTCCTATCGCCTGAGCTTCGGCGCCGCCTTCCTCGCAGCCGCGGTCAATGCGGTGTTCGGCTTCATCGTCGCGTGGTCGCTGGTGCGCTATGACTTCCCGGGGCGGCGGCTGCTCGACGCGATGATCGACCTGCCGTTCGCATTGCCGACCGCGGTGTCCGGCATCGCGCTTGCGACGGTGTTCTCGCCGACCGGCTGGCTCGGGCTCAAGCTCGCCGAGGCCGGCGTGCAGGTGGCCTACACCTGGATCGGCGTCGTGGTCGCGCTCGTCCTGATCGGCCTGCCGTTCGTTGTCCGCTCGGTGCAGCCGGCACTGATCGAGGTCCGTCGCGAACTCGAGGATGCCGCCGAGTCGCTCGGCGCCGGCGGCTGGCAGGTGTTCCGCCGCATCATCCTGCCGACCGTATTGCCCGCGCTCGCGACCGGTTTCACGCTGGCGTTCGCACGCGGCATCGGCGAGTACGGCTCGGTCGTGTTCATCTCCGGCAATCTGCCCTTCGCGACCGAGATCACGCCGCTCCTGATCGTCATCAAACTCGAACAGTACGACTATGACGGGGCGGCAGCACTCGGATTCATGATGCTCGCGATGTCATTCGTGATGCTGTTCGCGATCAACCTGGTGCAGGGCTGGGGCCAGCGCCGGCTCGGTCTCGCGGTGGGACGCTGATGGCCGCCAATGTCATCTGGATGGCGGGCGGGCGCCGCATGACCCGCGGCGCCCGGCTGGCGCGCGTCGCCATGCTGACGGTGTCGTTCGGCTTCCTCGGGCTGCTGCTGCTCGCGCCGCTGGGCGCAATCCTCGCCCAGGCCTTCGCGGGAGGCGTCAATCTCTTCCTGGCAAGCTTCTCCGATCCGGACACGCAGGCGTCGATCCGCCTGACGCTGCTGGTCGCCGCGATCGTCGTGCCGGCCAATACGCTGTTCGGCATTGCCGCCGCCTGGGCGATCGCGCGCTTCGAATTCCGCGGCAAGAGCCTGCTGGTCACGCTGATCGACCTGCCGTTCGCCGTGTCGCCGGTGATCGCGGGCCTCGTGCTCGTCCTGCTCTTCGGTGCCCAGGGCTGGTTCGGCGCATGGCTGCTCGATCGCGAAATCTCCATCGTGTTTGCGATGCCCGGCATCGTGCTCGCAACGATCTTCATCAGCTTCCCGTACGTGGCGCGCGAGCTGATCCCGCTGATGCAGCAGCAGGGCAGCGACGAGGAACTCGCCGCGCTGTCCCTCGGCGCCAGCGCCTGGACCCTGTTCATCCGGGTGACGCTGCCCAAGATCCGCTGGGGCCTGCTGTACGGGATCATCCTGTGCAATGCCCGCGCGATGGGTGAGTTCGGCGCGGTTTCGGTGGTTTCCGGCCACATCCGCGGATTGACCACGACCATGCCGCTGCAGGTCGAGATTCTCTACAACGAGTACAATTTCGTCGCGGCATTCGCGGTCGCTTCGCTGCTCGCGCTGCTCGCGATCCTGACGCTCGTGGCCAAGACGCTCGTGGAGTGGCGCTCGGGTATCGGAGGGCATTGAGTTTGCATCCGTTGCTGGGTGATTCGCTGGCGGGTCTGCGGCGGCTGGTGGCCGGCCCGCGCTCGCTCGAACGGCTGCTGCTGCTGTCCATCGGCGGCGGGCTTTTGCTCGCACTCGCGGCGATCGCATTCGGCTCAGTCGGCCTGCTGCGCGAGCAGGCGGCCGGACAGGCCCTGACCCGCGTGCAGGCGGCGGCACTTTCCACGCGCGACGAAATCCGCCGCGTCAGCGAGGATACGCTCGCCACCGCGCAGCTCCTCGCGAACCGCCCTACGCTGGCGCGGCTGCTGCGGGAGGCGAACACCACGCAGCTGCCGCTGGTGCTACGCCGCTTCTGCGACACCGCGGGCATGGACGCCTGCGCTCTTCTCATCGACCACAGCCCCGCCGTGACGACCGGCGCGCCGATTGCCTGGGCGCAAGCGCTGGACGCCGCGCGCGAGCAGGGCGAGCGGTTCATGGTCGCGAGCACCGCGGGCGGTCCGCTGGGCGCCTTCGTGGAAATGGCAGTCCTGCCGGGCGCACATGTCATGACCATCCGGCAGTTCGACCGGCGCCTGGCGCAGCAGCTCACGGAGCAGGTCGGCGCGGAAATCCGCCTGCTGCCCTTGTCCGACTGGCTGGAGACGGTCGATCCCGCTTTCCGCGATCTGCATTCCGAGGCGCTCGCCACCGGCGAGGTCGCCGCCACCGTCATCCCCGGACGCGACCAGTACGCGGCCAGCCTGCCGCTCTTCGCGTCGACCGGCGAGGCGGTGCTACTGATCGAGGCGCGCCTTCCGGCGCAGGAGGTGTCCGGCGCGGTCGCGAGCTTCGTGCGGCGGCTCGTGATCACGACGATCGTGCTGGGCACGCTTGCATTGTTCGCGGCACTCGTGCTCGCGCGGCGCATCGGCGCGCCGCTGCAGGCGCTTGCGCAATCGGCAGAGCGCCTCGGCCAGGGCGATTTCTCCACGTCCATCCCGATCGAGGGCACGCAGGAGGTCGCCTCGCTTGCCCGCACGATGGACGAAATGCGCCGCAATCTCATCGACCTCACGGCGACGCTGCGCCAGCAGGAGGCCGAGGCGCAAGCCGTGCTGCGGGGCGTCGTCGAAGGCGTTTATGCCGTCGATGCCGAGCGGCGCATCCGATACTTCAATCCGCAGGCAGCGCGCATGCTGGGCGCGCCGGCCGCCGACCTGATCGGAAAGTTCTGCGGCGATGTGCTGCTGCCCTGCGCGGTCGATGGCCGCCGTCCCTGCGACACGGCCTGCCCGATCGTTGCCGCGCGCGACGAAGGCAAAGCCCAGGCGACCGAGCGCATCGAAGCGGGCGGCGTGCCACGCACCGTCGTGATCACGAGCGCAGCCCCCGTGGGCGGGCTGCAGATGCAGGTGATGCGGGATGAAACGGAGCTCGAGGCGGTGCGCCGCGCGCGCGACTCGGTGCTCGCCAACATCTCCCACGAGTTCCGCACGCCGCTCGCCGCGCAGCTCGCGTCGGTCGAGATGTTGCTGGATGGTCTCGACACCATGCCGCGCGAACGGCTCGGAGAGCTGCTCTCGTCGCTGCAGCGCGGGACGCTGCGCCTCACGCGCCTGATCGACAACCTGCTCGAGAGCGTACGCATCGAATCGGGCCAGCTCGGCATCCGCCACCAGTCCGTCGTGCTCGCCCAGGTCGTGGAGGACGCGGAGGACCTGGTGGCCGGCCTGCTGACGCAGCGCCGGCAGCCGCTGCGCCACGAACTCCCGCCCGATTTGCCGGCGATCACTGGCGACGCGCAGCGCCTGGCGCAGGTGGTCACGAACCTGCTCGCGAACGCAAGCAAGTTCGGCCCGGAAGACAGCGAGATCGTGGTGGGCGCGGAACGCTGCGACAGCGGCATCGTGATCTGGATCGAGGATTCCGGTCCCGGCGTGCCGGAGATGGAAGGACAGTCGATATTCGAACGCTTCTACCGCTCCGCCGACCAGGAACCGGATCCGCGCGGGCTCGGACTCGGATTATGGATCGTCAAGTCCATCGTCGAACGCCATGGCGGGAGTGTTGTTGCATCGCGCACGGCCGGCGGACGCACGCGGTTCTCGGTTACGCTGCCGCTGGTGGCGGAACGCGCATGAAGATCCTCGTGGTCGATGACGATCCGGATCTGCTCGCACTCGTCGCATTTGCGCTGACGAACGCGGGCTATGCCGTCGTCAGGGCCGCGGACGCGGGACCCGCGATTGCCGCCTTCGACCGGGAGCTGCCCAACCTCGTCCTGCTGGACATCAACCTGCCGTCCGGCAGCGGCTTCGACGTTTGCCGGAACATCCGCGACCGTTCGCAGGTGCCGGTCATGATGCTGACCGCACGCGGAGAGGAAGAGGACCTGGTGCACGCGCTCGAACTCGGCGCCGACGACTACCTGACGAAGCCCTTCAGCCCGCGCACGCTGCTCGCGCGTGTGAAGGCGCTGCTGCGCCGCGCGGGCATCGAATCCGCGGATACGCTGACCGCCGGACAGGTCTCGCTCGACCTCGAGGCCCAGACGCTGGCGTTCGCCGACGGCGCGTTGCTCCGGCTCACGCGGCTCGAGACGCGGCTGTTGCAGATCTTGATAGCGCAGGCCGGACATGTCGTGACCACGGAGCGGCTGCTGGCGCACGTCTGGGGCCATCGCGGCAGCGGCGACCGCCAGTTGCTGAAGCAGCTGGTGCATCGGCTGCGCCAGAAACTCGAGCGCGCATCGCCGGGCAACGATCCGCTGCAGACGGAGTCCGGGGTCGGTTACCGCCTGAAAGCCTGAACCGCGCTACTTCTTTTTCGCGTAGATCCGGTCGAACAGCGCGCCGTCGACGAAGTGCGCCTGCTGCGCCTTTGACCAGCCGCCGAAATCCGCGATCGTCACCAGCTCGAGCGCCGGGAAGCGCTTCGCATGCTTTTCCGTGACCTCGGCATTGCGCGGCCGGTAGTAATGCTTCGCGATGATCTCCTGCGCCGCCGGCGAATACAGGTGTTCGAGATAGGCTCGCGCGACGTCCGTGGTCTTGCGGCGCAGCGCCACCCGGTCCACGACCGCCACCGGCGGCTCGGCGAGGATGCTGAGGGACGGGATCACGATCTCGAACTGCCGGCCGGTTGGCTGCTTGAGCGCGAGGTGGGCCTCGTTTTCCCAGGCGATCAGCACGTCGCCGATCCCGCGCTGCGCGAAAGTCGTCAGCGACCCGCGCGCGCCGGTGTCGAGCACGGGCACATTGCGATAGAGCTTGGCGAGGTACTCGGCGGCTTTCGCCTCATTGCCGCCGTGCACCCGCAGCGCCCAGGCATAGGCCGCGAGGTGGTTCCAGCGTGCGCCGCCTGACGTTTTCGGATTCGGCGTGATGACGGAGATCCCGTCGCGCGCGAGATCGCCCCAGTCCCTGATCCCCTTCGGGTTGCCCTTGCGCACCAGCAGTACGACGGTCGAGGTATAGGGCGCGCTGTTGGCCGGCAGGCGCGCCTGCCAGTTCGCGGGCAGCAGCTTGCCCTGCCGCGCCAGGGCATCGATGTCATAAGCGAGCGCGAGCGTCACGACGTCGGCCTGCAGCCCGTCGATGACGGTGCGGGCCTGCTTGCCAGACCCGCCGTGAGACTGGCGAATGGAGACCGTCTGCCCGGTCTTCTTTTTCCAGAACGCGATGAACTCCGCGTTGTAGTCGTTGTAGAGCTCGCGCGTCGGGTCGTACGAGACGTTCAGCAGCGACGCTGGGGCCGCCGGCACGCCGCAGGCGGCCACAAAAATGGCGGCCAGCAGCAACACTCGGGCCGCGACACTCGGTTTGCCCATCGTCGAATGGTACTTCGGCGCGCGCGGAAGCATCTCCGGAACTCCATTGAAGAGTCCCGGACGATGCTAGTCAGCGCCGGTTTCCGTGTCAGTCGCGGTCCGGTGACGAATCGGTGTCAATTCCGGCGATCTGGGAGCGCCGATGGACTTCGCGTCCTCCCAGCAGTTTCCAGGACTTGGAAATGCTCCTGGCATCCGCGTCATTGGTCACTTCGACCATCATCAGGATGGCGCCGCCGCGGATCGCCTCTTCATAGCCACGGATGCGTTCATCCGGCACGCCCCAGTTGCCCAGCGCGCTCACGAGACCGGCAGCGAGGCCCGCGGCGCCGCCCGCCACCAGCGCTACCGCCAGCGGTCCGGTGACGATGCCAAGCCCTGGCACGACGATCGCGGCACCGACGGCCGCGAAGATCGTGATCAGGATGCCGGCGCGTCCGCCGGACGGTCCGCCCAGCTCGCCGCCGGCGGCTTCCCGGCTCGCGAGTTCGGTCGAGATTTCGCTGTTGTCCTCGATGAGCTTCTGGCGCGTCGCTTCCGATATCACGACGTTGACCGCGCCGACTTCGTAACCACGGCGCAGACACACCTTGTAGGCACGCTCCGCGCGCCGCGCATCCGGGAACAATCCCGTCAGCAGCCACCGTTTCGCAATCCCTGGCCTGGCGTTCGACATGGCACCCGCTGTGCCGATCGATGGTGAGTCATTCATCGTCCATCCTCCATATGCTGGTACAACATACGGCGGTCGCATCGGGAACGGTGTCGGACAACGCCTACTTGCCGATGCAAAATTGCCCGAAAATGGATGCCAGGAGGTCATCACTGGTCATTTCGCCCGTGATCTCGCCCAAAGCGCGCTGCGCCTGGCGAAGCTCTTCTGCGACAAGTTCGAATGACGAGCGTTCGCCGAGGCGCGCTTCGGCGAGTTCGAACAGCGTTCGCGCGCGTGCGAGCGCATCGAGATGCCGACGTCTCGCGGTGAAGACGCCGGCTTCCACGCCCTGATAGCCGGCCGCCGATTTCAATCGCTCGCGCAAGGCGGGCAGGCCCGCGCCGGTCAGCGCCGAGACGGCGACCACCGGCGCGCCTTGCGCCAATGCGGGCGCCGGCATCGCTTCCGGCAGATCGGTCTTGTTCCAGACGATCACTGCCGCTTTCCCCGCCGGAACAGCCGCGAGCTCCGCATCGTCGAGACCGCGAAGACCGTCGACCACGTACAGCACGAGGTCGGCGCGGGCGGCCTCGGCGCGGGCGCGCCTGACGCCTTCCACCTCGATCGCGTCGGCCGTATCGCGCAGGCCTGCCGTGTCGACGATATGGATCGGCATGCCGTCCACGTGAATGCGCTCGCGCAGGAGATCGCGCGTCGTTCCCGGAATCTCGGTCACGATCGCGGCATCGAAGCCCGCAAGCGTGTTCAGCAGGCTCGACTTGCCCGCGTTCGGGCGCCCGGCGATCACCACGTGCAGGCCGTCGCGCAATGCCCGGCCGCTCGCCGCCGCGCGGCCGATGCGCTCGAAGCGCCGGTTGATCTCCTCGAGCCGTGCGCGCACTTCCTCGCTAGCGAGCAGCTCGACGTCCTCGTCCGGAAAATCGATAGCCGCCTCGACGAACACGCGCAGCTGCACGACGAGCGCAGCGAGCTCGTCCGTCTCGCGCGAGAAATCGCCGGCCAGCGAGCGCAGCGCCGCCCGCGCGGCATCCGCCGATCCCGCGTCGATCAGGTCGGCGATCGCCTCCGCCTGTGCGAGATCCAGCTTGTCATTGTGAAAGGCGCGCTCGGTGAACTCGCCCGCGCGCGCGGGCCGCGCGCCGAGCTCGATGGCGCGCGCCGCGAGCAGGTCCATCACGACCGGCCCACCGTGGCCATGCAGTTCGAGCACGTCCTCGCCGGTGAAGGACTGCGGAGCCGGAAAGAAAAGCGCAAGACCCGCATCGATGGGCTCGCCGCCCGCATCGAGGAAATCCGCGAGCGTCGCGTGCCGGGGTGCCGGTTCGCCGCCGAGCATCGCCCCGGCAATTTTCCGGACGCCGGGTCCCGAGATGCGCACGATTCCGATGCCGCCGCGGCCGGGCGGCGTCGCCGCCGCGACGATCGTATCCGTGGGCGCCGTCATTCCTCCGCAGTATACGAGCCGGCGCGGAGCGCAAGTCCCAGGAGCCCAGGCGACGGGTGAGTCACGACATACGCCGGAATGGCGGCGAGCCACTCGGCATAGGGCGGCTTGTCCTCGAAGGCAGTCCGGAAGAGCGCGGCGTCGAAATGGCTGCCCCAGCGCGGGAGGATGCCACCGGCGAGATAAACGCCGCCCAGCGCGCCGGCAATCAGCGCCAGGTTGCCGGCCACGCTGCCGAGCCAGCGCGTAAAGAGCGCGACGGTTTGGGCGGCCGGCGCTTCGCCGCGCCAGGCACGCAGCGCAATCTGCTCCGCTTCCAGGCGCGGGGGGCCGTGCAGCGCCACATGCAACCGCTCCAGTCCCGGCCCGCAGAGCACGGTTTCCGCCGAAACCCGGCCATGCAGCACGCGCAGGCGCCGCCAGACGTCGAGCTCCTCGTCGTCGATGGGCGCGAGATCCGCGTGGCCGCCATCGCCCGCGACCACTGCCCACCCGGCGCCTGCCGGCGTCGCGATCGCGACGCCGAATCCGGTGCCCGGCCCCATCACGACACGCGGCCCGATGCGCGTGCCGCCGCCGCCGCAGGGCAGCAGCTGCGCAGGCGGCAGCGCCGGCAGCGATTCCGCGACCGCCGCGAAATCGTTGATCAGGATCGCACGCCCGACGCCGGCCGCGCGTGCAAGCGCGGCGGGTTCGAGCCGCACGGGAGCGTTCGTGAGCCGGATACTGCCATCGTCCGCGACCGGGCCAGCACCGCAGAAGGCGGCGGCTTCGATGGCAGGCCCCGAGGCAGCGGTGAGAAATTCGCGGATCATCGGCAGGATGTCGGCGCCGGTCGGCCGCTCCTGCAGCTGCATGACCCGCCACGCGCCGTTCGCCCGCGTTGCGAGCGCGAGGCGCGTTCGCGTCCCACCGATGTCGCCGACCAGGATCATCGCTCCGCCGTCGCGTCCGGGCACCAGGGCGGCGCCGCCGCGAGTGCCGCGAGGAAATCGCTGCTCCAGCGCCGCACGTCGAATGCCCGCAGGTGTTTCATCAACAGGGCATGGCGCCGCTGCCGTTCGGACAGAGGCATCGAGCGCGCGAAGTGCAGCGCTTCCGCGGTTTCTTCGGCGTCGTAGGGATTGACGAGGAGCGCAGCCGTCATATGCTGCGCGGCGCCGGCGAAGCGCGAGAGCACGAGCACGCCCGGATCGGCCGGATCCTGGGCGGCGACGTACTCTTTCGCCACCAGGTTCATGCCGTCGCGCATCGGCGTGACGATGCCGACGCGGCTCGCGCGGAACAGGCCGGCGAGGGTCCGCCGCGGCAGGGCCCGGTTCAGGTAATGCACCGGCGTCCAGTCGAAGCGCGAAAAGCGGCCGTTGATGCGGGCCGCCTCGCGCCCGAGTTCGTCCCGGAACTCGCGGTAGGAGTCGAGGTGGCCGCGGCTCACCGGTGCCACCTGCAGCAGGATCACCTGGCCCTGGGCGTCGGAATGCCGTTCCAGGTAGCGGCCGAAGGCGTCCATGCGCCGCAGCAGGCCCTTGCTGTAGTCCAGCCGGTCCACGCCGATGAACTGGTCGCGGCCCGCCAGCGAGCGGCGCATGCTCGCAAACTCGCGGCTGCCGGGCGGCTCGAACGCGAAGCGGTGGAACTGCTCGACGTCGATGCCGATCGGAAACGCGCCCGCCTGCAGCTGCCGCCCGAAAGCGGAGACCATGCCCCCGCGCGCCGCGCCATCCAGCGTCCAGTCGACATGTTCCTGGAACCGCCCGAGATCCTCGGGTGTCTGCAGCCCCACCAGATCGTGAGCGAACAGCGCGCGCATCAGTTCCTGCTGGGCGGGCAGCGTCGAGAGGATCTCGGTCGGCGGAAACGGCGTGTGCAGGAAGAAGCCGATGCGCTGCCGCGCGCCGAGCTTGCGCAGCTCCTCCGCGAGCGTCAGCAAATGGAAATCGTGCACCCAGATGAGGTCGTCCGGTTTCAGCAGCTTGTAAAGCGCGGCTGCAAAGCGTCGGTTGACGCCACGATAGACTTCGAGCTCCTCGCGTTCGAAGCGCGTCAGGTCGATGCGGAAATGCAGGAGCGGCCACAGGCAGTTGTTGCTGAACCCGCTGTAATAGCCGTCCAGCTCCTTCTGCGTCAGGTCGACAGTCGCAACCGTGAGTCCCTCGGCCGTCTCCTTGTGCACCCGCGAACGGGACGAGGCGGCGACGCGTCCGCTCCAGCCGAACCAGAGCCCGCCATGCTCCTTCAGGGAATCGACGAGTCCGACCGCGAGGCCGCCGGCGGTGGCGACGTTGCGCACCGGTCCCACCCGGTTCGAAACCGCGACCAGCCGTCGGCTGCGCTGGCGTTTCATACCAGCGTGTCCCAGCCACCGGAAAGCCGCGTCGCCGCATTGATGATGCCGACCAGCGAGTACGTCTGCGGATAGTTGCCCCAGGCCTCGCCCGTCTCCGGGTCGGTATCTTCCGACAGCAATCCCAGATGATTGCGGCAGGCCAGCATGTGATCGAAGAGTTCGCGCGCCTCTTCGCGGCGGCCCATGCGCGCGAGCGCGTCGATGTACCAGAACGTGCAGATGTTGAAGGCGGTCGTCGGCAAGCCGAAATCGTCCGCCGCAGCGTAGCGGAACAGGTGCCGGCCGCGCCGCAGCCGGCGCTCGATCTCCTGCACCGTGCCGGCAAAGCGCGGATCGGTCGCGGGCAGGAATCCGACCTCCGCCATCAACAGCAGCCCTGCTTCGACATCCGAGCCGCCGAAGCTGTCCATGAAGCTGTTCCGCCCGGCATCCCAGGCGCGGCTCTCGATCGCCGCGCGGATCTCGTCGGCGCGGGCCTGCCACACGAGTACCCGTTCGGGCCGCATCATGCGCCCTGCGATGCGCGCAAGCCGGTCGCAGGCGGCCCAGCACATCAGCACGGAGGTCGTGTGCACGCGCTCGCGCGTGCGCAGTTCCCACATGCTCGCGTCGGGCGTCGCGTACACGGCGTAAGCCTGCTCGCCGACCCGCTCGAGCCGCGTGAAGTCCTGCATCGTCGCCGGCCGCAGGAGCCGGCGGTCGAAAAAAGCCTGGGTCGTCGCGAGGATCACGTTACCGTACACATCGTGCTGCAGATGCTCGTAGGCCTGGTTGCCAACGCGAACGGGCCCCATGCCGCGATAGCCCGCCAGCGTCGTGACCTCGGATTCCAGCAACCGCTGCTCGAGCGCGACACCGTACACCGGCTGCAGGTGGCCATCCGGCGCGTTGCCGACGAGATTCGCCAGGTAGCGCAGGTAGTGCTCCATCGTGTCGACTTCCGACAGCGAATTCAGCGCCCGCACGACGAAGAACGCGTCGCGCAGCCAGCAGTATCGATAGTCCCAGTTGCGGCCCGTGCCCGGCGCTTCCGGGATGCTGGTCGTCATGGCCGCGATGATCGCGCCGGTTTCCTCGAAAGTGCAGAGCTTCAGCGTGATCGCGGCGCGGATCACGGCTTCCTGCCACTCCGGCGGCAGCGCGAGCCGCCGTGTCCACTGGCGCCAGTGCAGGTCGGTTTCTTCCTGGAATGCGCGCGCGGTCTGCTCCACGCCGTCCGTCAGCGTCTCGTCGGCACCGAGCACGAAGTTCGCGGACGTTTCCAGCAGGAACGGGGTTTCCGACAGCAGATAGCTGACCGGCGCATCGGTCGTCAGGCGCAGCACGCGATCGGCGCTGACATAGCGGATGTGGTTGCTGCCGTGCGTGATCGTCGGCGTCAGCGTGCCGTAGCCGAAACCGGGGCGCAGGCGCACGCAGATCCGCGGCGTGCCGGCGAGCGTACGTACCCGCCGCACCAGTGTCTGCGGCCGGAACATGCGCCCGCGGCGCTCGAAGCGCGGGCAGAAATCGATCACCTCGATCGCGGAGCCGTTCTCGCTGTAGAGGCGCGTGGACAGGATCGCGGTATTGCCGACGTAGTCCTGCTCGCTGCGATGGCACCCGACCAGTTCGACGGACCAGAAGCCCCGCGCCTCGTCGCCGCCGACGTCATGGACCAGGGAGTGGAATACCGGATCGCCGTCGGGGCGCGGCAGGCAGGCCCAGACCACGCGCGCGTCGCGATCGACGAGTGCGGAAAAGACGCAGTTGCCCACGACGCCGAGATCGAGTGTCGCCACACCGCTCACTGCGCGCGTTCCTGCGCCCAGCATGCGAGGCTCGACCGCAACCAGCGATGCACGTCATCGACGGTGTCCAGGCGATAACGCGCCGCACTCGCGTGGCTGCCCACCTTGACGCCGAAACCGCTGAGCTCCTGCGCGGCTGCAATCGCGTCTTCATCGGTGCGGTCGTCGCCGACGCAGACCGGCAGGCGCCCGGCGAATGGCGCGAGCTGCGACAGGGCGCGCAGCGCCGCGCCCTTGTCCGCGCCGCGCGGACGCGCCTCGACGACCTCGCTGCCGTCGATCACGTCGAACAGCAAGGGCGACGCGAAGGCCCGCATCGCCTTGCGGCACTCTGCGGCACGCGCGGGCGCGCGCCGGAAATGCAATGCGACCGCGACCTCCTTGTCCTCGACGAGCAGCCGTGGATCGTCCCCGAAGCGTTCGCGCAGCCGGCGCACCAGCGGCGCCGCGACGGCCGGCTCGCCGCGGAATATCGTGACGCCGGGCTTCGGGCGCAGTTCCGCGCCGTGCAGGCCGGCGCCGGCCAGCGCGACCGGCGCGATCAGCGCATCGACGGCTGCCAGCCGCCGGCCGGTCAGTATCGCGAGCGCACCATCGAGCTTCCCGGCGAGTGTCGCCAGCAGGGACGGCAGCGACTCATTCACGACGACGTGGTCGGGGCTCTGCGCGAGCTCCGCCAGCGTACCGTCGAAATCGAGGTACAGCGCCGCGCGCCCCGGCAGCAGGGGAGGCCCCGTGTCCATGCCGGTTTGCGTCATCACGATTCGATTGTACCCGCCGTTGCGCCGTTTCCGGCGTTACTCGTGGCGCAACGCCTCGATCGGGTCCATGCGCGCGGCGCGGCGCGCGGGCCACAGGCCGAACACCAGCCCGACGCCCGCGCTGAAGCCGAATGCGAGCCCGAGCGATTCGAAGGTAACGGCGGTCTGCCACCCGGCCAGGCGCGACAGCAGCGCGGCGGTGCCCACGCCGAGCGCGATGCCGACGATGCCGCCGAGCAGGCACATGATCACGGACTCGACCAGGAACTGGCGCAGGACGTTGCCGCGTGTCGCACCGACCGCCTTGCGGATGCCGATTTCGCGCGTTCGCTCCGTGACCGTGACCAGCATGATGTTCATGATGCCGATGCCGCCGACCACCAGGCTCACGCCGGCGATGCCCGCGAGCAGAAATCCGAGGATCTGCGTCGTCTCCTGCTGGGTTGCGAGGAACTGACGCCGGTCGAGCAGCGTGAAGTCGTTGTCGCGTCCGGGCAGCAACGCGTGTTCGCGCCTGAGCACGCGCTCGATCTCGACCATCGCCTGCGCGAGCTCGCTGCCGGGCGCGACCAGCGCCGAAATGTTCTGCACCTCGTCGTTGCCCCGCAGGCGGTATTGCGACGTGCCAAGCGGTATGTACGCATCGTCGTCGGGATTGCCGAAACCGACGGTGCCCTTACGGCGAAAGACGCCGACGACCTCGAACGGAATGTTCTTGATCACGATCGTGGCGCCGACCAGGCCCGCGGGCGGCAAGCCGAGCAGCTCGGGAAACTCGCCGCCCAGCACCGCCACGCGCCGGCGGGCCGCGTCGTCGGACGTGCTGAACATCCGCCCTTCGTCGAGTTCGTAGCCATGGACCTCTGCATAGTCGGGCCGAGTGCCGATGACCTGGACGTTGAAATTCCGCGCGCCGAGGCGGAGCTGCTCGCGGCCGCCCTGCTCCGGCACGACCGCGGCCAGATGCCGCGCATCGCGCGCGAGCGCTTCCGCGTCGGCCACCGTCAACGTCTGCTGTTCGCGCGCCACGCCCTGCGCCCAGCGCATGCCGGTCGTGACCGTCAGCACATCCGCGCCGAGCGCCGCGAGCTGCTCGTCGACCGCGCTTTTTGCGCCGCGGCCGAGCGCGAGCATCGCGATCACCGCGGCTACGCCAATGATGACTCCGAGCATCGTGAGCGCCGTGCGGAACGGATTGCCGGAGAGCGATGCGAGCGCCACGCGCACCGTTTCCCAGAACGGCATCTCAGCGCTCCGGCGGCCGTGCCGGCGCGGTCTGCGGTTGCGGGCGCTGCGTCAGGCCGGGGATGCCGCTGCGCCGGCTCGATATATTCTGGATCTGCTGCTGGATCTCGACCAGGCTCGCGGTCGGCAGCAGCAGCGCGTCGTCGCCCTCCGCGAGGCCGGCAGTGATCTCGACGCGGTCGAGATCCGTGATGCCGGTTTCGACCGCGACCGGAATCCGCTGGCCGTCGCGCATCGCGACCACCCACAGCCCGCCGCCGAGCTTCAGCGCCTCGCCGCCCGCCGCTGCGCGCACCCGGCGTGCCGGCGCGGCGCCCGCCTCCGGCTGATCCAGCGCGCGGCGCAGTTCGCCGGCGTCGATGCCGAGGATCTCCGCGGTCGTCTCGATGTCGCGCGGCGCGCGTAGCGCCATCAGCGGCAGCGTCAAAACGGCCTCGCGCCGCGCCACGTCGAACACCGCGTCCACGTTCATTCCCGGTCGCAGCAATCCCTCTTCGTTGGCGACGCCGATCAGTACCGCGAACAGCGTGACGTTCTGGTCGATGACGGCCTGCGGCTCGATCTTCTCGATGGCGCCGGAGAAAACCCGCCCCGGATAAGCGGCGACGCGGATGCGTGCGGAAATTCCCGCCGACAGCTTGCCGATGTCGGTCTCGTCCACGCGTACGCGCGCGCGTACGCGACCGAGATCGGCCATCGTCAACAGCAGCGTGCCGCCGCCCACATCCTGGGTCGGCGACGAAATCACCTGACCCGGCTCGACCAGACGCGTCAGGATGGTGCCTGATGCCGACGCCCGCACTTCAGTGTCCTCGAGCGCGATGCGCGCGTTCTCGAGCGCCACCCGCGCCGCGATCTCGTCCGCCCGCGTATTGGCGACCGCGAGTTCGAGCGCCTCGTACTCAGCGTCGTTTATCCAGGCGGAGGCAGCGAGCTTCTCGCCGCGGGCGAGCTGGGCCTTCGCCGTCGCGAGCCGCGCTGCGGCCGCGGCGACCTCCGCCTCCGCCTGCGCGACATGATTTCGCGGGGTGCGCGGATCGATGCGCACCAGCAGCTGCCCCGATTCGACGGTGTCGCCGATCTCGGCTCCGAGCTCGAGGATTTCGCCGGAGGCCTTGGATTTGACTTCCACGCTGCTGATGGGCTCGATCGTGCCCGATGCCTCGACGACGACGCTGATGTCGCCGCGCCGCACGGAGGTGGTTTCGTACTGCTGAGAGGGATCGGCGACATCGCCGCAGCCCACGAGCGCGGCCAGCGCCGCCAGCGCGACCACGGCCGCCGCGGCCGGTCCTTTGTTACGCCGCGGCATCGGCTCCCCCGGGTTTCAGCGTGTCCTGCACGACCAGACCGTCACGCAGCTCGATCGTTCGCCCGGCACGGCGTGCGATCTCGCGCTCGTGTGTCACGAGCACGATCGTGTTGCCGCCAGCGTGCAGGGCGTCGAACAGCGCGAGAATCTCGGCGCCGGTGGTGCTGTCGAGGTTGCCGGTCGGCTCGTCCGCGAGCAGAAGCGCCGGGCCGGTCACCAGCGCGCGCGCGATCGCGACCCGCTGGCGCTGGCCGCCGGACAGTTCCGCCGGCCGGTGCCGGCTGCGATCGCCGAGGCCGACGCTTTCGAGCGCCTGCCGGGCGCGCTGCCTGCGCTCGCCCCTGCGCACGCCGCCGTAGGCGAGCGGCATTTCCACATTCGCGAGCGCGGTGAGCCGAGGCAGCAAGGCAAAAGTCTGGAACACGAATCCGATCTCACGGTTGCGCGTGCGGGCCAGCTGCTGGTCGGACATCTCGGACACCCGCTTGCCGTTCAGCCAGTACTTTCCGGCATCCGGACTGTCGAGGCATCCCAGCAGATTCATCAACGTGGACTTGCCGCCGCCGGACGGCCCCATGATCGCCAAGTATTCGTTGCGTCGCACGATCAGATCGATGCCGCGCAGCGCGTGAATCGCGGTCCGCCCCATCGGGTAGCGGCGTTCCAGCCCCTCGGTGCGGATTATCTCCGGGTTGGCGCCCATCGCTTGCTGCGGATCTCCGATGCTTCTCAATTGGTTCGGTGCTTTTTCGCCTCGGCCTCGACCACGCGGTTGATCTTCCATTGCTGCGCGATCGACAGCGCCGTGTTGGTGAGCCAGTAGAGCACGAGTCCCGCCGGGAACCACATGAACATCGCGGTCATGATCACCGGCATGAAGGCGAAGACCTTCGCCTGGACCGGGTCCGGCGGCGTCGGGTTCAGCTTGAACTGCGCGTACATCGCGACGCCCATCAGGATCGGCAGGATGAAGTACGGATCGCGCGACGAGAGATCCTGGATCCAGCCGAAGAACGGCGCCTGGCGCATCTCGACACTTTCAAGCAGCACCCAGTAGAACGCGAGGAAGAACGGGATCTGCACCAGCATCGGCAGGCAGCCGGCGACCGGATTGATTTTCTCGCGCTTGTAGAGCTCCATCATCGCGCGCGCCTGCGCCTCGCGATCGTCCTTATGCCGTTCCTGGACCGCCTTGAGCCGCGGCGCGATGGTCTTCATCTTCGCCATCGAGCGGCCGCTCGTTTCCGACAGCTTGTAGAACACGAGCTTGATCAGGAAGGTCACGATGATGATCGTGAGCCCCCAGTTGCCGACGAAATCATGGACCTTCGACAGCAGCCAGAAGAGCGGCTGCGACAGGATCGTCAGCATGCCGTAGTCGGCTGTCAGCTCGAGCTTCGGGCCGGCGGCCCTGAGCTGATCCTGCAGTTTCGGTCCGACGAACAGCGTCTCGGCGAAATCCACGCTGGCGCCGGCCGGCACGGTCTGTGCCGGACCGACGACCCGCAACAGGTAATCGAGGTTGTCGACCTTCACCTCGTACTGGTACGGGCGCCCCGCCGCCGGCACGATCGCCGCGACGAAATGATGCTGCATCCCGGCGATCCAGCCGTCGGTGATCGTGCGGGACAGTACGCGGTCGTCCGCGTCGTCCATGTCGAGCTTCTGGTAGCTCTCGCCGTCGTAGTACGCGGGACCGCGGAACGAATACGTCTCCGGGTCGAACATCGAGCGATCGGTGTCCTGGGTGTGGCGGAGAAACTGCGCGTAGGACGCGAGCCGCACCGGCGCTTGGCCTGCATTCTCGACCCGGTAGAGCAGCCCGACGGCATAGGAACCGCGGCGGAGAACGAGGGTTTTCGTGACCGTGAGGCCGGCGGCGTCGCTCCAGCGGAGCGGTACTTCGAGCGTGTCGCTGCCTTCCGCCAGCCGGAATTCCTTTGCGGCGGCGATGAAAGGCGCCTTGTGATTCGGCTCGCTGCGACCCGGCTCGCCGCTCGTCAGGCCGGACTGGAACAGGAACTGCGAGTCTCTGGAATCCGTGTTGAACAGGCGCATCGGCACCGTCGGATCGTCCTTGTTCCGCGGATATGCCGGCAGGTCGGCGCGGATC
Organism: Steroidobacteraceae bacterium; assembly: GCA_035513555.1. GTDB lineage: Bacteria > Pseudomonadota > Gammaproteobacteria > Steroidobacterales > Steroidobacteraceae > SCUD01. The sequence continues at coordinate 43,814 of DATKBY010000030.1, forward strand.
AGCTCGCCACCCGTGAGGCTGAGATCGAGGTCGAGCACGTCGGTCGCAATGCGCACGATCTGCGACCCGGCCGCGACGGTTTCCGCGGCGGCGCCGTCCGGCACCGCGGGCGCTGCCCCCTCCGGCGTGGCGCTTTCTGTCGTGACGGTCGGCAACTCGTCCGCGAGGCCGGTGGCGGGCGCCGGCGTCTGCGCTGCCGCGCCCGGCGTCGCCGCGGTTTCAACCGCGGGCTCGGGCGGGCGCGAGTAATCCTCGATCCAGGCGTTGACGTTCAGCCACAGGACCAGGGCGAGGCCCAGCCACAGGAGCGCGCGCGGATTCGTCATGCCTGCCGCGACTCCGGTACCGGGTCGTAGCCCGCGCCGCCCCAGGGGTGACAGCGGCAGACGCGCCGTGCGCCGAGCCAGGCGCCGCGCAGAGCGCCATGCCGCTCGATGGCCTCAATCGCGTATGCGGAACAGCTCGGGTGATAACGGCAGTTACTGCCGAGAAACGGGCTCAGCAGGAAACGGTACAGGCGGATCGGAAGCTGCAGCAGTTTTTTCATTGCGCCGACCGGATCGCCTGCCAGAGCGACGCGAGGCTCGCAAGAACATCGGCGTTCTGCGCCGCACGCGCCGCCGGACGCGCAGTCACGAAAATATCCAGCGCGGGCAGTTCCTGGCGATGCATGCGGAAGGACTCGCGGATCAGGCGGCGCAGGCGATTGCGCCGCACGGCATTGCCGATCGCGCGCGTGCCAACGGCCATGCCGAGGCGGGCGGCGCCTGCATCATTGGCTGCGCAGTAAATCTGAAAAAAGGCATCCCCATGGCGTTCGCGCCCCTTGCGCGCGCGTTCGAACTCGGCGGCGGTGCGGAGTTTGTAGCCGGCCCGCAGTCCGTATCGCGCCGACGTAGGAACACTCGTCAGCGTTTTTCAGTGACGGCCAGCCGCTTGCGGCCCTTGGCGCGGCGGCGCTTCAGGACCTGCCGTCCTTTCTTCGTCGCCATGCGGGCGCGGAACCCGTGCGTGCGCTTGCGTTTGATCTTGCTCGGCTGGTAGGTCCGCTTCGTGGCCATGATCCCAAACCTTTGAAATTAAAGGGACTACAGATGCTTGCAAAGGGCGGCAAGGTTACGGAGCGGCATCATTCCTGTCAACCGCAAGAGGCTGTGGATAACTCTGGCGCCGGCCGGCGGGCAGCCGTAGACTCGACGGCCCATCCGTGGACGATTTTTCAAGCGGGGATTCGCTCGTGCAGGGTTCGCTTTGGCATCGCTGTCTGCGTCAACTCGAATCCGAGGTGCCCGAGCAGCAGTTCAATACCTGGGTGCGGCCGCTTCAGGCCGTCGAACAGGACGGCCGCCTGCAGCTGCTGGCGCCCAATCGTTTCGTCGTGAACTGGATCGAGCAGAACCTGTTCCGGCGCATCCAGGAACTCGCCGGCGGCGACAACGGCAACGGCCAGAGCCCGTCGGTCACGCTCGGGGTCGGCTCGCGCCGCGAGGAGGCGCCGGCGCCCTCTTCCGCCCCGGAAAGCCCGGCTTTCGCGGTGCGGCCGCGTGAACAGCGGCTGATCGGCAGCCGCCTGAACCCGGATTTCGTGTTCACCACCTTCGTCGAAGGCAAGAGCAACCAGCTCGCCCGTGCGGCCGCAGTCCAGGTCGGCGAGAACCCGGGGAAAGCCTATAACCCGCTTTTCATCTACGGCGGCGTCGGCCTCGGCAAGACGCACCTGATGCAGGCGATCGGCAACCTGATCCGTGAGCGGCGCCCCGGCGCACGTATCGCCTACCTGCACAGCGAGCGATTTGTCAGCGACATGGTGCGCGCGCTGCAGCACAACACCATCGCCGAGTTCAAGCAGACCTACCGAACCCTGGACACGCTGCTGATCGACGACATCCAGTTCTTCGCCGGCAAAGACCGCTCCCAGGAAGAGTTTTTTCACACGTTCAACGCGCTGCTGGAAGGCCAGCAGCAGATCGTGCTGTCCTGCGACCGCTATCCGAAAGAAGTCGATGGCCTCGAAGAGCGGCTGAAATCCCGCTTTGGCTGGGGGCTGACGGTCGCCATCGAGCCGCCGGAACTGGAAACCTGCGTCGCCATCCTGATGGTCAAGGCGCAGGCCGCGGGCGGCGATTTGCCCGAAGAAGTGGCCTTTTTCATCGCAAAACGCATCCGGTCGAACGTCCGCGAACTGGAAGGCGCGCTGCGCCGCGTGCTCGCCACGTCCCGCTTCACCGGCAGGCCGGTTACGCTCGAGCTCGCGCGCGAGGCGCTGAAAGACCTGCTGGCGGCGCAGGAACGGCTGGTCACCATCGAAAACATCCAGAAGACGGTCGCCGAGTACTACAAGATCCGCGTCGCGGACCTGCTTTCCAAGCGTCGCAGCCGCTCAATCGCACGGCCGCGCCAGGTGGCGATGGCGCTTGCACGCGAACTGACCAATCACAGCCTGCCGGAGATCGGCGATGCCTTCGGGGGGCGCGATCACACCACCGTGATGCATGCCTGCGACCGTGTGAAGGGCTTGCGCGAAACCGAACGGCGCGCCACTGAAGATTATCTGAACCTGTTGCGAATCCTGACCGGTTGATGTGGATAATGTGTGGATCGCCGTGAGGCGGTTTTTGCTCCACAGCACGTCCACAGGGGTGCCATAGGAAGCGGCGTATCGCTCCACGGGGTTCCACTTCGCCGAACCCGCTGGTTGCGGTCGCTTTTCAGGGGTTTTCCACCGAAAATGCCGCGCTCTACTGCTACTACAGTTATAAGAAACAAAGTTAATGAATCAGGTGCACAGATGAAGTTCAGTGCCGAACGCGAAAGCCTGCTGACCGCGCTTCAGTCCGTCATCGGCGTCGTCGAAAGACGGCAGACGATGCCGATTCTCGCGAACCTGTTGCTGTCCGCAGAGCAAGGCAGGTTGTCCATCACGGCGACGGATCTCGAAGTCGAGCTTGTCGCAAACGCTGAAATCAAATCTGCCGCCGATGGTTGCCTGACCATCCCGGGACGAAAGCTGCTGGATATCTGCCGCTCCCTGCCGGACGGCGCGACGCTCAATGTCAGCCAGGACGGGGACAAGGTCACCGTCAAAGCCGCCCAAAGCCGGTTCGTGCTGGCAACACTTCCCGCTGCCGACTTCCCGGTGATCGATGAACTGGCGCAGCAGCAAACCCTCGAACTCGCCCAAGCGGATTTTAAGCGCCTGCTGGACAAGACCCATTTCTCGATGGCGCAGCAGGACGTTCGTTACTATTTGAACGGCATGTTGCTTGAAACGGACGGGAAAATGCTGCGAACGGTCGCGACTGACGGCCATCGTCTGGCATTGTGCGAAATGGACCTGCCGACCAAAGGCGGCCATCAGCAAGTGATCATCCCGCGCAAAGGGGTGCTCGAATTGCAGCGTCTCCTGGGCACTGAAGGCGCGATCTCCATTACGATCGGTTCCAATCACGTTCGCGCCCAGATCGGCGACGTTCGCTTCACTTCGAAGCTTATTGACGGAAGATTTCCGGAGTATGGGCGCGTCATTCCGGCCGCGCCGCCGAAAGCGGTCGTGGCCGATCGCGAGGTGCTGAGATCGGCATTGCAGCGCACCTCCATCCTCGCGAACGAGAAATATCGTGGCATAAGGCTCGCGCTGAAGAAGAACTCCCTCACGCTGCAGGCGCATAACCCGGAGCAGGAAGAAGCCGAGGAGCAGGTCGAGGTGAGCTACAAAGGCGACGAGCTGGAGGTCGGCTTCAATGTCGGTTATCTGCTCGACGCCCTGGCGGCCGTCGACGGCAGTGAGGTCGAGATCGGCGTGACCGACGGCAACTCAAGTTGCCTGGTGCGGGCGCCCGGCGCGACCAGCGCGCGTTACGTCGTGATGCCGATGCGGCTCTAGGGGCTTCATGCCCCTCGGCTGGTTCCGCGCCGAGCAATTCCGCTGTCTCGCAGAAGTCGAGCTCGAGCTGGATCACCGCGCCAATCTCTTCATCGGACCCAACGCCTCCGGCAAGACAAGCCTGCTCGAAGCGGCTTTTTTTCTGGGCCGCGGCCGCTCTTTCCGCAGCCGGCGGCGGGATACTCTGATTCGTCACGGACAGGAAGCCTTTTTGCTGGCAGGGCGCAGCGAAGTCGGCGCGGTGGCGACGCTGCTTGGCGTTCGCGCCAGCCGTAAGGACACCGAATGGCGCGTGGGCGGCGCACCGGCCGACGGCATTGCAGATCTCGCCGAGCAGTTCCCAGCCCAGGTCATCGATCCTGAAGTGCACAAGTTGCTGGAGGAAGGCCCGGGCCGGCGCCGGCGTTTTCTCGACTGGGGCGTGTTCCACGTGGAACACGCGTTTCTGGACAACTGGCGCCGCTACCATCAGGCGCTACGCCAGCGAAACGCGGCGCTGAAGCAGGATCGCGGCGACGAAGACCTGGCTGCATGGGAAACGGAGCTTGCGGTCAGCGGGGAAAAACTGGCGCGCCAGCGACAGGATTACCTGACGCGGCTTGCCGCACCGCTGGGCGCGATCGGCCTCGCCCTGCTCGATCGTCCCGTCACCCTCGCCCACAGCCCCGGCTGGGACGCCGATCAGCCGCTGATCCACGCGCTGCAAGCCGGGCGCACGCGCGACCGCCGCTATCGGGCAACGCAAGCTGGCCCGCATCGCGGTGATGTCGTCGTTCACCTGGATGGTCGGCCAGCAAAAGACCATGTATCGCGCGGGCAGCAAAAGCTGGTCGCCGCGGCCCTGATGCTGGCGCAGCTCGAGATTCAGGAACAGCAACGGCCGGGACGCTCGGCGCTGCTGCTCGATGATCCGGCCGCCGAACTCGACGCCGAAAATCTTTCGCGCCTCATGAGCATCGTGCAAACGCTACCCGCACAGCTGTGGGTGACGTCGTTGCGCGCCGGCATTCAAGGGCTGCCCAGGCACGCGCGAATGTTCCACGTGGAACGGGGCCGGGTGACGGCGGCCTGAAGCCTGGCGAGATAAGGGAGATAGACACATGATAGAAGACGATAGCGTCATTTTATAGGCATAATTGGCATTTATCACGACACGACGAACCGCAGCGCGCGGCGATCCGGCTCAGTAGCCCGGACCTCTCGATCGAACCCGGAAAATGAGGGTGAATAAGAAGACCAGAACGGCGATCTGGACTTGCCTCTGGATGTGCCTGGTGGCGGCGAGCGCCGGCGCACAGGGCGTTGCTGCGACCACCGGGGATGGACTCATCGAGGTGAAGCCCGGGCGGATGGATGCGGCCTTCCTGATGCCGGGCGCCGATGTGCTGCGCCTGCGCGCGGGTGTGGTCGATCTCTACATTGCGGCACCGGACACGTAAAGACGAATCTCCGCGATTTCCGCGTGCTTTCGCTGGTGCCGGAGGACCTGAAACCGGGCCAGAAACCCACGTCGTGATCGAGCGCTTGCTGTAGTGGCCGTTCGTCGCGGCAAGCGACTGAAAAACAAAGCAAAAACTCTATCTTTTTGGTAGAGTTTCGCGATCATGCAGCCAGGCTCCGAGACCCCGCACCCCGACGCCTACGATTCCAGCAAAATCAAGGTGTTGAAGGGGCTCGAAGCGGTACGCAAACGGCCTGGCATGTACATCGGCGATACCGATGACGGTACCGGCCTCCACCACATGGTTTTCGAGGTCGTCGATAACTCGATCGATGAGGCGCTGGGCGGTCATTGCGATCGCATCGTCGTGACCATCCACGCGGACGAATCGGTGACTGTCACCGACAACGGCCGCGGCATTCCAACCGACATCCACCAGGAAGAACAGCGCTCGGCAGCCGAGGTCATCATGACCGTGCTGCACGCCGGCGGAAAATTCGACGACAACTCCTACAAGGTCGCGGGCGGCCTGCACGGCGTCGGCGTTTCGGTGGTCAATGCGCTGTCCGGCGCGCTGACGCTCTCGATCGCGCGCGACGGCAAGCTGCATCGCCAGCAGTACAAGATGGGCGAACCGCAGGGGCCGCTCGCCATCGTCGGCACCACGACCGAGCGCGGCACGACGATCCGGTTCAAGCCCAGCAACACGATCTTCACGAATACGACGTTCTCGTACGACTGGCTGGCCAAGCGCCTGCGCGAGCTGTCCTTCCTGAATTCGGGCGTGCGCATCGAGCTTATCGACGAGCGCGAGGACAAAAGCGACGTGTTCGAGCACCAGGGCGGCGTCAGCGCCTTCGTGCAGTACCTGAATCGCAGCCGCACGGCGATCCATCCGAATATCTTCTACTTCCAGGGTCAGGAAGGACCGATCTCGGTCGAGGTGGCCGCGCAGTGGAACGACTCCTACCAGGAGTCAATGTACTGCTACACGAACAACATCCCGCAGAAGGACGGCGGCACGCATCTCGCCGGCTTCCGCGCGGCGCTGACCCGCAAGATCAACGATTTCATCGAGAAGGAAGGCCTCGCCAGGCGCGAGAACGTCTCGCTGACCGGCGATGACGCACGCGAGGGCATGACGGCCATCCTGTCCATCAAGATGCCCGACCCGAAATTCTCGTCGCAGACCAAGGACAAGCTGGTGTCGTCCGAAGTCAAGGGCGCCGTGGAATCGGTGGTCGCACAGAAACTGGGCGAATTCCTGCTCGAGCGCCCCGCGGACGCGAAAGGGATCTGCCTCAAGATCATCGATGCGGCGCGCGCCCGCGAGGCTGCCCGCAAGGCGCGCGAAATGACCCGGCGCAAGGGCGCGCTCGACTCATCCGGGCTGCCCGGCAAGCTCGCCGACTGCCAGGAGAAGGATCCGGGCAAGTCGGAGATTTTCCTGGTCGAGGGCGAATCCGCCGGCGGCTCGGCGAAGCAGGGCCGCGACCGGCGCACCCAGGCCGTGCTGCCGCTCAAGGGCAAGATCCTGAACGTCGAGAAGGCGCGCTTCGACAAGATGCTGTCGTCGCAGGAAGTAGTGACGCTGATCAGCGCGCTCGGCACCGGCATCGGCCGCGACGATTTCGACGCGAACAAGCTGCGCTATCACCGCGTGATCATCATGAGCGTGGACGGCGACGATCACGTATTCGTGCGCAGCGCGGGCGGCGGTGCGCGCATGGTGCGCATCGGCGAATTCATCGATGCCGCATTGGATGCCCACCGGCATAGTGGCGCGGTCGAAAGCAACGGCCATGCGGAAAAACTCCGCGGCAGCGAGCTCGGTGACGTGATGTGCTTCGGGCGGGAAGGGCATGAAGTGCGCTTCCGGCCCATCAAGGCCGTGATCCGCCACCCGCTGGAAGAAAAGCTGTTCAAGCTGCGGACAGCCCACGGCCGCAACGTACGCGTGACGTCCAGTCACAGCGTATTCGTGCATGAAAACGGCGCGATCAGGCTCAAGCGCGGTGACGAGCTCATCCCGGGCGATGAGCTGGTGGCGCCTCGACAATTGCGCCTGCCGGAAGACGCAGCCGCTCGCATCGACCTGCTGCGGGAGCTCTGGGCCGACCCACATTCGGCGAAACAGGTCTGGTTGCGCGGGCCCGCGGTGGAAGCCTGGCACCGGCAGCGCGTGCTGAAGCGGCACGCCGGCAATGCGAGCCTGACCGCTCCACGCATGGAGATCCCCGCAAGCGTACGGGCAGAAGTTGCCGCCCGGCGCCGCGCCAGCGGTGTTTCCAACAAAGCCCTTTGCGCCGCCGTGGGAATTTCCCAGCCCGTCACGTTCTATGCCTGGGAGCGCGGTTCAGAGCGGCCGACGGAACAGCACTTTGGAGCTTACTTGCAGGCCGTCGGCGCGGATGTCGCCGGCGTCATGTCGCAGGTGGTCAAAGGTCCGGGGCGCCTGGAGCGCATCTGGAATACCCAGTACACGGGTTCAGGGCGCAACGAAGCCCGCGACCGCGTGCGTCTGTCGTCGCTCGGTCCGCAGGACATCGAGTGGATTTCAACGCGCGAGGATCTGGAACTGACGCCGGAGCATTACAGCGGCAATGGGATTCCTCGCCACCTCGAAGTGAATGAGGACCTGCTGTGCCTGCTCGGTTTCTACCTCGCTGAGGGTTCGTCGTCGGACCGCGGCGGGATCCGGTTTGCGATCGGAAAGGGAAACGAGAGGCTGGCGCCGGAGATGCAGGTGCGCCTTGCGCGCGTCTTCGGCAGGGCCGCTTCGATCTACTCCAACCGGCGCGGCGCAGCGGACCTGAAACTCGTCAATCGGATTGCCACGCTCGCCTGGCAGCAGGTGTTCGGATTCCGCGGGGCGGACTCGCTGACCAAGCGCATTCCGGATCTCGTCTTCAATGTTCCCGAGCCGCTACGCCTGGCTTTCCTTCGTGGGTATCTGCTCGCCGACGGCACGGTTGCCAGCGGAAGAATTGCTTTCTCGACCTCCTCGTACGATCTGGCGAGCGGGCTCATGTATCTGCTCTCGTCGCTGGGCGTCGTCGCTTCGCTCAGCGAGCGCGAGCCCGATGGCGTGTCCCGCGAGATTCGCGGCTTGCCCTGTGTCACGCGGCATCGGCACTGGATCGTGTCGGTGTGCGCGGCGGAAGATCTGCGCAGGATTTCCGTCATCTGGGCCGATCATCAGAACGCAACGGCGCTCGCGAACCGGCTTGGGAAGCGGTGCAAGGCGATCAATCGTCGTTTCAAACAGTTGAATGGCGATCTGATGTCTATACCCATCCAGTCGATCGAGGAAACCGAGGCCAGCAACGGCTTCGTTTACGACTTTTCGGTGGATGCCGACGAGAATTTCGTCGCCGGCATGGGCGGTCTCTGCTGCCACAACACCGACGCGGACGTGGACGGCAGCCATATCCGCACGCTGCTCCTGACGTTCTTCTACCGCCAGATGCCCGAGCTGATTGAGCGCGGGCACATCTACATCGCGCAACCGCCACTGTTCAAGATCAAGCGCGGCAAGCAGGAACTCTACGTCAAGGACGAGGCGGAGCTGGACCAGCTGCTGTTGACGAGTGCGCTCGACGAGGCGGCGCTGTTTGTGAATCCGGAGGCCCCGCCGCTCAGCGGCTCGGGGCTCGAGATGCTCGCGCGCCAGTACATGGAAGTGAAGGCCATCATCGGCCGCTGGTCGCGCCGCTACGACCGCCGGCTGCTGGAGCAGCTGGTCTCGATGCGGCCGGTCGGCAACCAGCAGTTCGCCGATGTCGCCTGGCTCGAGGGCTGGGCGAAGGAACTGGAGGCGCGCCTGAATGCCGACGGCAGCCTGGTGTACAGCTACGCGCTGTCGGTGCGCCGGAACGAAGCTGGCGAACCCGATCGCGTGGACGTCGCCCGCACCGAGCACGGGGTCACGACCGAGAAACACCTGCAGCCCGAGTTCTTCGAGTCGGCCGAGTACGGGCGCATCGCCGAGCTCGGCACGACGCTCAACGATTTCATCGGCGCCGGCGCCTACGTGGTGCGCGGCGCGGAGCGGCAGGACATCGCGGCGTTTCCCGAAGCGATGGCCTGGCTGCTCGAGCAGGCACGCAAGGGACAGGCCATCCAGCGCTACAAGGGCCTCGGCGAAATGAACCCTGCGCAGCTCTGGGAAACGACCATCAACCCCGACGTGCGGCGCCTGCTGCAGGTGCGCATCGAGGACGCCGCGGCGACCGACGATATCTTCATGACGCTGATGGGCGACGCGGTCGAACCGCGCCGCGAATTCATCGAGAAGAACGCGCTGTACGTGTCCAATCTGGACGTCTGAATGCCGCTGAATCCCCGCAGGCTAGCGTCACATATGTGCCGCGACGCCGCCGCATCTGGTTTTCTAGTTAGATCATCGTGTTGTGTACGGTCGGATGTCTATAGACATCGGTCGCTGGAGCTTTTTCGAGCGGGTTAAGGAGGCTTTACGGCCGGCACAGCCGGGTGTCCAGTAGCGCGCCACTCCGGGGGTGCTGTAATGAATACGAACCACTGGCGCGGCGCCTTAACGGGTGTCGTGCTCGGCATGATTTTGGTCGGTTGCGGCGCAGGCCGCACGATGGTCATGGAGGCGCCGGAGGAGCGGCACAGTTTTGCATCAGCCACCGTCGAGAACGGCAAGGACAGCGTCACGATGCCAGAGGAATTCCGGACCCGGCTGACGGAGAAAGTGAAGGCAGGGTTATACGGTGATGCCGAGAAACCCGGTTCCTTCAAGGACGAGGCCGGCCTGACGATTCGCCTGCAGGTCGTGCAGTTCGATTCGGGCAACCAGTTCCAGCGCTGGTTCTTTGGCGGGCTTGGAAACCAGGGCGAAGCCTCGCTGCACGTCCTGGCCGAGTTCTATGAAGGCGACAAGAAGCTGGCCAACATCCAGACCGAAGGCCGGATCGGTAGCGGGGCGTTCGGCGGGTCGGTGAACTCGGCCGTCGACAAAGCCGCAGCCGAGATCGTCGAGTACGCGGCCGCGAACTTCCGCTGAGTCGACGGGCTAGCGTGAGGCGGGACTGATCTCCCGCATCGTCCCTTCCATCCACGCCTGCACCTCGGCGTTGAGCTCGCGTGAGTCGCGCCCGGTTGCCTCGATCGGTGGGCCGATCACGACCCGGATCAGCCCCGGCTTTTTGAGCAGTCCTCGCCGCGGCCAGAAGTCGCCCGCGTTGTGCGCGACCGGGACGATCTTGACGCCGGCTTGCGAAGCAAGGAGCGCTCCCGACATTCCATACTTGCGAGTCTGGCCCGGCTCCATGCGCGTGCCTTCCGGAAAGACGAGCACCCAGATGCCGGCGGCGAGCCGCTCGCGTCCCTGGTCGAGCACCTGGTTGACGGCGCGATGTCCGGCGCCGCGATTGATGGCGATGCACTTCAGCATCCACGT